>DATAKE010000055.1:0-26268 GCA_036261745.1 Opitutaceae bacterium | reverse complement strand
ACCAAACTTCACCTTGATCTTGGCGCGGCTGAAACGGAACTGTCCGGCGACGAGCTTCTGCTTGTACGCGCCATTTTTCACGACGGGCACGTAACTCACTTTCTCGCCCGCCTCGCTCACACCATCGATGCTGAAGAGGTAGTCCTCCACCTCGCCGGTGATCGGCGAACCGTCCTCGAACGTAATCTTGCCGGTGGCGTAGCGCGCCTGCGGCTTCTGCGCGGAATTTCCCGCGGCCGCGCCGGCGTCGCAACCCGCCACGGCGACGAAAACAAGCACCCCCAGTGCGGCGCCGAGGCCTCCCAGCAACGACTGCCGGATTCCGCGAATCCGGGAAACGGGCACGAGAGGTTCAGGGCAAAAAATGGCGGGGCTTGGCGGCATGTTTGGGGAGAGGGGTTGAATGGCGCGGACCTTGTGGCGCGTTCCGCACCTGCTCAAACACATCGTCGCGGTTTCGCCGCCTGCGCTTCGCATTCAGCGATATCCGACAAACTTCCCCGCCACCCCCGCGGACCGGCGCAATTCCCCGCTTGCCCGCCACGGTGGCAAGCGAAAGTTTCACCAACCCGCGACCAGCCTCCCATGCCTACTCCTCCCTGCCCCGCCTGCACCCTCGAAGACGTGCTCAGCTATCCCGATCATTGGGAGTGCGCGACCTGTGGCCATGAATGGCCCAAGGAGACGGCACCGGAAGCGGCGCGCGTCGTGAAGGACGCGCATGGCAACGTGCTCGCCGACGGCGACACCGTTGTCCTCATCAAGGACCTCAAACTCCGCGGCGGATCCGGCGTGCTGAAGGGCGGCACGAAGGCGAAGAACATCCGCCTCGTCGACGGCGACCATGAAATCGACTGCAAGATCGACGGCACCGCTTTGGCGCTCAAGGCCTGCTTCGTGAAAAAGGCCTGAGCGTCGCCCGGCGCACCATCGCCCGGTCTGGTTTGTGAACCGGCAGGAGCGGTCTGGGCCGCGTGGCAAGAGGCCCTGTCACGACGTTCAGCGTGAAACTTCGACGACGATGCGGCGGTAGGCGAAGAGACGCGGCACGCCGTCATCCTCCGCCTGAAGGATCACGTGCACCGTTCCCGCCTTGGCGGTGGCCGGGAGTTTGAGCGTGGTGGCAAGTCCCTCGGCGCTCGTCAGGGTCGCCTCCCGGGTGGTGCCGGCTTCGGAATAGATCCACCACTTCACGTTTACGTTGTTCCCGTCCGGATCACCGGTGCCCTCGGCGGAGAGGGTGATTTCGCTCCCCGCCTTCGCCTGCAGCGTGACAATATTTTTGGAGCGATCCCCGTTCAATGCCGGCTGCGGATTGTGATTCGCTTTTTCAAACGCGTCTGCGACGCACCAATCCATCCGCGCGGCGAAATCGTGCTGAAAATGTTCCCGCCAGCGCCAGATCGTGGCGGGATCTGAGGTTTCGACTTTGCCATTGTCCGCGGTGACCGTATCGCGGCTGTCGGCGTTGTTCGTCCAGATCTTCCGCGTCTCGCCGGTTGCCTGATAGGAAACATACCGGCCGCCCCAGCCGCCGAAGGCCGGGCTCACCTCCCAGCGAAGCCCATTCGGCACCAGCCCAAGAAAACACGGCGTGTCTCCTTCCATGATGTATTTCCACCGGGGATAGAGCGCGCCGAGGGGACCGTGGTTTTTGCTCACGTTCTCCTCGAGCCACGAATTTTCGACGAGCGCGAACTTGTGCATCGGCCCGTTCTTGTACCACCGGTCGCCGGAGATGCCCGTCCACGTCGCCCGCCAGTATTCTTTTCCGTCCGGCCGGCTCGGGGAAACAATATAGAAAAGACCGGGAAATTCCTTGCGCAGCCAGGCACCCGCGTCGTCCTGATCCGAGATCGCATAAACGCGCAGCTTCGCCACCGCCGCCTTTACGTCCGCCTCGGAGCGGGTCGCGCGCAGGTCCGAGAGCGCCTGCGCGAGCGTGTTGGCGCCGCCCCAGACGGTTACCCAGACGGGCCTCGGGTCCGGCCGGTCGATCACCTCGATGATGCGCTGCGAGCCGGCCGTCTTTTTTTCCGGGCCCACGTTCGCCATTCCATAGTCCGGTTGCCCGGATTTCGTGACCGCGGCGAGATCCTCCGCCGTCGGATAGCCTGACGCATGCTTGAGCAGATTTGGCCGCACCTGCGCGTAGGCGGCCAGCTGCCGGCGAATCAGATCTTCGCGCGTGCCTTTCTTCAACCAGGTGGAGGTGGTGGCAATGAGCCCTTCAATCTCGAACTCGTTGGAATAAACCAGAAATCGCACGAGCGATTCCTCGTCGTCCGGCTCGTTGGCGATGTCGGTGAGCACAAGCACCCGGGGTTTCTCCGCCGTGGCCGGCGCGATTTGGCCATGGCAGTGCACCACGGAAAGGAGCAGAAACGCCGCGGAAAGGAGGGGGCAGGTTTTCATCAGGAGGAAAGATTTCCAGCGCGCTCGGCGATCCAGCGGTGGATCAGCGCATGCACGCGCGGATCGCCGTAACTGCTCGAGTGCGAGAGCTCCAAGGGATTCACCTCGGTCCATCGCGCCGCCATCTCCGGCCGGTCCATCTGGTGAACCTCCCACCGGCCCGGTGGTGTGACTTCGACGACAATATCCACGAAAAATGCAAACAACGACGGCGGGAGGCCGAAGCCGCGGACGAGCAAAATCACGAAGGGTGTGATCAACAACAGCTGCGCCAGCAGCACAAAGACCAGGAGGTTCATCACGTCGTAGATTCCGTCCATCATCGCATTCAGCCATCCTCCCAGGCGGTCCAGCCAATCCATCGGCGCACCGAGGAACGATATTTTGCGCAGCAAATTCCGGCCATTGATCAGAAACATGAGTACGACGAGCCCGAGCACGATGAGGATTTCGTCCCAGAAACCGGCTGGTTTGGCCTTCGCGGGCTTGGCGGGCTTCGCCGGCGTCGCAGCGGGCGCAGTCCGGAAAAGTCTCACCGGCAGATAAAGCAACCGGGCCAGCCACGAGGATAAATCGCCCAGCAGCCGCGACAGCACCTGCAACACCGCGAGTCCGCTGGAAGCTTCATCGCCGTTTGAGCGGACGATCAGGGTGCGTGTGACGGGCAAATGATCGCACCGAAAACTCCTCACCACGGCGGCAATGCGCTTCTCCAGCCAGTCCGGCAGTCCTTTTTTTCCCGGCACGAGCACGCCCAGCACAATGCCGATCATCAGGAGGAACACCGCCATCAAACCCAGCCCAACGACGGCGCGGAATGCCCAGCCGAGAAGCCAGTGCCACTCAGCCGTGAAGCTGCCGAGTGAATCATTGCACCAGCGGAATCCTCGCAACAGCACGAAGAACGCGGCGACCAGAACCGGCAGCAGCAGCGCCGGTCCGAGCGGCCGGCGCCGCACGTGAATGAACGGCGTGCCGAGCAGCACGATCCCCGCGAGCCGCTTCTGCAGGTCCGGATCGCGGTGCACCGCGTAGGCGAGGACGGTCCCGCCATGGCTGTGCCCGATCACAAACTGCGGCGCCGCGCCGGGCTGATCCAAACGCGTGCGCAAAATCGCGCCGAGTTCGCCCGCCGCCTTCAACCGCTCGGCGTGGGAATTTTTCCCGCTCCACTCAAACCGGTGAAACGTGACGCCCTCGCCGAACTGCCCGCGCAGATATGCGCAGAGCTCCGAGCTCTCCTGCATCGTCCACTTCGCCTTGGGCTGGAACGTGCCGTGAACCAGCGTGATCTCGGGCGGCATGAAGAGGACGATCCGGCGCGTAGCAGCCGAGGTAACGAGGCTGGGTAAATATGCTCTCTTTGTGCCGCACCAGCCTCGTTACCTCGGCTGCTACCGGGAAAGGCTACGGCCGCAGTGCTTCGGCAGCGCCACCGGCGGCTCAGCTTTTGGCCGGGCGCACCGAGATGCTCTTCAAGAAGGCCGGTTCGCGACCGACGATGTTCACCTTGTGCTCGCCCGCGGTGAGTTTGAAAACCTTCGGGGAAAATTCATCGCTGCTCGCGTCGCCATTGCCGCGCCAGCTCACGACGCGCTCCTCGAAACCGGTGGTGACATCGATGTCCCAGATCATCAGCGGATCCTCGGGCTTTGCGTCGATGTTCAGGAAAAACGAGTTCGCATCTTCGCTCGGCGCATTGACCACGGCGTGGATCACGTAGTTGCCATCCTTGGGAACCGAGATCGTGAAGACCGCCTTGCCCCCGTCGGCGAGCTCCGTTTGCGCGGGCTGGGAAATCGCATCGTCCTTCAACGCCAGCGGCGCCGTCACCTGGGCCTTCGAGGCGGGAATCATCGGGGCTGCGGCGCTGTCTTTCTTGGCCGCGTCAGCCGGAGCCGGCTTGGGAGCCGCGTTTTCGGCAAACGCGAGGATGGCCAGTGCGGAACAGGACAGGAGGGTGAGGATTTTTTTCATGGGCGAGTTCTGCCTACCCTCCACCTCGAATTCGGCAAATAAATAACTGCTGCTAGTCACCGAGGATTGAGAGAAAGAGCGCCCTCGCCGGATGCGCTCATGTGCCTCTTATCGGCGACCAGATTGAGCCAGGCGCTTCGCGGTCCCAAGGGGGACCGCCGCCACGACTGAGATAAGCAAAGCCACCTCGTCTAAACCGCTGTCCAACGGCTAAGGCTTTCCCAACGGCTCCCCCGGGGGACGGGCCCGCTATGAATAAAACCCGACACAAAATTCCGAACCAGGGACAGCCGTGGAGCGACCAGAGCGAGGGAGAATGTTACGGCCTGACGCGCCTTAGGGGCGCCGCACAGGGGAAAGATTCGCGGGCGTTTGGTTTTTAGCGGGGAGGGTTTCGAACCGTCCAAATCATGCGAAGTCTCGCTCAACGCCTCATCGCGGAAGAACTGCGCGCCAGCAGTCCCCCCGACGCGACGGAAAGCCGCGCGGCTTTGCGCGTCTGCGAGAAATTGCGCCGACCGCTTTCGAACTTTGCGGGCGTCGCCGGCTTCCGGTCCCTCCTGTTGCGGGCCCTCGCGCTGGCGAAAGTCGAGGCCCCGCTGCTGGGCGGGCTGAAGGTCAAACCGGACGGAACTCCCGAGTATTCGACGGAGTTTGAGGCCCAGCTCGATTCCAAGCCGGGTGCCCAGGCGTCCGCGGCGCTCGTCGAGCAGCTCCTGGCGCTGCTCATTACTTTTATCGGCGAAGCGTTAACGCTGCGTGTCGTGCATGACGTCTGGCCGCGTGCGGCGTTAAAGGATCCGAAATTTGGAGGGAAACAGTTATGAAAAACAAATCCACAGCCACCCCGCGCGCCCGCGCGGCAAAATCCATCTCCACCTCCGGCAAAGTCACCATCCGCCAATTGCCGACCGGCGTGCGCGGCCTCGACGAAATTCTCGGAGGCGGCCTGCCGGAATTTTCGTTCAACATCATTGCGGGTACGCCCGGGTGCGGGAAAACGACCCTCGCGCATCAATTCGTTTTCGCGAACGCGACGCGGCAACGTCCCGCGCTCTACTTCACCGTCCTCGGCGAGCCCGCGATCAAAATGCTCCGCTACCAGCAGCAGTATACTTTTTTCGACGAAACAAAGTTAAACGAGTCGATCCGGTTCATTAATCTCAGCGAGACCGTGGTGGAGCAGGATCTCAACGCCGTCCTGGCCGAAATCACCCGACAGGTGGAGACGGTCAACCCGAGTGTCGTGGTCGTGGATTCGTTTCGCACCGTCCTGCGAAAATTTCCGGCCGGCGGGGCCAGCGAAATGGAGCTGCAATCCTTCATCCAAAGCCTCGCCATGCTCCTCACCAGCTTCCAGGCGACGACTTTTTTGATCGGGGAATATTCCGAGGCGGAGATGCACGACAATCCGGTGTTCACCGTCGCCGACGGCCTTTTCTGGCTGTCGCAAGCGGCGGAGCGAAACTCCGTGGTGCGAAAGCTCCAGATCATCAAACTCCGCGGCCAGGCGTCGGTGCCCGGACTGCACACGATTCGAATTGGAAATTATGGAGTGCAGGCGTTTTCGCGGACTCTCGGCTTGCTGACGGAAATACGGAGGAGACACGGCGGCCGGCGTCTTTCCATGGGCATTCCCGCCTTGGACAAACTGCTCAACGGTGGCATCCCGGAAGGCGACAGCGTGTTGATCGCCGGTCCGTCCGGCACCGGAAAATCCGCGCTGGCGACCCAGTTCATCGATGCGGGTCTGCGCAAAGGCGAACCCGGCATCATCGCGATTTTCGAGGAACGGCCGTCGGGCTACGCGACCCGCGCCGGGTCGATGGGCATGAATTTCACGAAGGCACAAGCCACCGGAAAACTGGAAATCCTCTACCTTCGGCCGCTCGACCTTTCGGTGGACGAAACGATGCAGGAAATCCTCGATGCGGTGGATCGCACGAGCGCCAAGAGGCTCGTCATCGATTCCCTCGTGGGGTTCGAAATGGCACTCGCCCCCGGGTTCCGCACGGATTTCCGCGAGTCGCTTTACCGCATGATCGGCGCACTGACCAACGCGGGCGTGACGATTGTCAGCACGGTCGAGATCGAGGATTCGTTCACGGCGTTTCAGTTCAGCCACTACGCGATCTCGTTTCTGACCGACGACATCATCCGGCTGCGCTACGTCGAAATCGATGGGCAGCTGCGCAAAATTCTCGTCGTGGTGAAAATGCGCGGCGGCAATCACAGCAAGGATATCCGGGAATATCTGATCGACGAAAGAGGGGTGGTCATCATCCACCCGCACCGGACCGACTACACCGGCCTGACCACGGGACTCCCGCGCCGTGTCGGAGATCGAAAAGAAAATGCTCCCGAGCCCAAGGCATTAAAGTGAGGTCGCGATGAAGGCGAATTCCAACGGGAGCGCCGGCCACCCGCCTGCGGAGCGGCAGAAGCGCTCCGCGCCGGTCATTGACCGGGCACCAATACCGATGGTCGAAGTCGAGGGAGCGGCGCATCTCGTGTGCTCCGTCAATGCGGCCTTCTGCCATTTGGTGCAGCGGAAGCGGGCGGAGCTTCTCGGAAAGCCCTTTTCCGAATTGGTGCGCAACAGCGCGGAATGCGTCGCCCTGCTGGATCGCGTTTACCGAACCGGTGAATTCGAAACCCATGTGGAAGCGGATCACTCCGCCGAAGATCCCGCGTTCTGGTTGTACGCGATGTGGCCGGCGCTGGATGAGGACGAACGCCCCGTGCGCGTGGTCATTCAACTCACCAAGGCCGCGCACACGCACCGGAACATCGCGGAGATGAACGAAGCTCTGCTCATTGCGGGCCTGCGCCAGCACGAGCTGCGCGAAAAAGCCGAGCAGTCGCAGGCCCGGGCTGAAGGCGAGATTGCAAAGCACCTCAGCGCCGAACTCGCTCTGGGCAAAGCCAACGAGGACCTCCGCAATGCCACCGGGATCGCCGAGCGCGCCAATAAATCGAAGGACGATTTTCTGGCGGCGCTCTCGCACGAATTGCGGACGCCGCTGACTCCGGTCCTGCTCGCCGCGGCGGCCTTGCGCGAGGACATGCGGCTCCCGCCCGAGGTGCGCGACCAGCTCAGCATGATCGAGCGTAACGTCGCCCTCGAGGCACGGCTGATCGACGACCTCCTCGATCTCACGAAAATCTCGCACGGCAAACTTCACCTGCGCTCCCAACCTTGCGACGCCCACTCGCTCGTCAGCCTCGCCGTCGATATCGTGCAGGACGACGCCCGGGCGAAAAACATTGAGATCGAACGGGTGTTTACGGCGCACCAGAGCGGACTCACCGCCGCCGATCCCGCCCGCTTTCAGCAGGTCATCTGGAACTTGCTGCGCAACGCCGTGAAATTTACGCCGCAGGGCGGGAAAATTTCCGTGCGCACAAGCGACGAACACCAGCCCAACGGCGACAATTGGCTCCGAATCGAAGTGACCGATTCGGGGATCGGGATCGATCCGGCGGGGCTCGAGCAAATTTTCCTCCCCTTCGATCAAGGCGGCCTCGAGGGCGATCATCGCTTCGGCGGCATCGGGCTGGGGCTCGCGATCGCGCGCGCGGTGGTGCTTTTGCACGGCGGCCGGATCACCGCGCAGAGTTTGGGCCCGAATCACGGCGCGACGTTTGTGGTCGAGCTGCCCGGCGCCATCGATCCGGCTTCCCGTGTCACGGAGACGGGTTCACCGTTCTCCGGCGGCCCGCGCGACACGGCGGTAAACCGTCGAACGGCGGTGCCGCTGCGACTCCTCCTCGTGGAAGATCACGAAGCCACCCTGCAGACGCTGGCAAGACTGCTGCGGCGCGACGGGCATTCCGTCGTGACCGCCACCACGATCGCGGAAGGCCTCGCGGCCGCCGCAGCCAACACCTTCGACCTCGTCATCTCCGATCTTGGCCTGCCCGACGGCACCGGAGGGGTTCTGATGGAAAAACTCCGCGATACCTACGGTTTAAGGGGAATCGCCTTGAGCGGCTATGGCATGGAGGAGGATCTCGCCCGCTCCCTCCACAGCGGTTTCCTGACTCATCTCGTAAAACCAATTGCGATCGCCGAACTGCGCCGCGTTCTGGCATCGGTCGCGCTGCCCTAGGTTTAGCAGCGTCGCCGGAGCCAGCCTTTCAAAACAAGTCGTACGATGGGCACCGATCCAAACGCATACCCCACCCGGCCTCCCCCCGGATTGCAGAGTCAATCCGCATTGATCATCGAGCGGGCGCCGCTTCCGATCGTCGAGGTTCAAGGGGCCGCGCACACGGTGTCGCATGTGAACTCAGCCTTCTGCCGACTCGTGGGGAAATCCCGGGCGAAACTGGTTGGAACTCCTTTCGCCACGATCGTCCCCGGCGGGGATAAGTGCCTGCCCGTCCTCAACCAGGTCTATGCGACAGGCGAAGCCGCCACGCTGGCGCACGAAGTGGAGGCCGAAACGAATCCGACCCATTGGCTCTATGCGATGTGGCCGGCATTGGATGCGAACGACCAGCCGGTGGGGGTAATCATCCAGTTAACGAAGACCGGTAATGTCCTGCAGAATGCCGCGGCGATCAACGAGGCTCTGCTCATCTCGGGTCTGCGCCAACACGAACTCGCTGCCGCAGCCACCCACCTCAACGTCCAACTGGGGAAGGAAATCGTCGAACGAAAACTCGTCGAAGATGCGTTGCAGGCAGCGAATCAACGGCTCGGGAATCAAGCCGGAGAACTGGAGCGCCTCGTGATCGAACGGACGGCGAGGCTCCGCGAAACCGTCGGCGAGCTGGAAGAATTTTCCTACAGCGTCGCGCATGACCTGCGCGCGCCGCTGCGCGGCATGCAGGGATTTGCGCGTTTGCTGGTCGAAAAATATTCCGGGCGGCTGGACGCCGAGGCACAGAGCTACCTCGAACGCATCGCGAGTGCGGCGGCGCGGATGGATTCGCTCATTCGAGACGTGCTCAACTACACCCAGGTTCTGCGGGGCCATGCCACCTTGGCGCCAATCGATCTCGACCGGCTGGTCCGGGACATCCTCTCGATCTACCCCGACTGGCAGCCGCCTCGCGTCGAGCTTGTGATCGAGGGGACGCTGCCCGTGGTGCTTGGGCATCCCGGATTCCTGACCCAATGCCTCTCCAATCTCCTGAGCAACGCGGTGAAATTCGTCGCTCCCGGCCTCACGCCTCACGTGCGAATCTGGGCGGAAGAGCGGGCTCCCTCGACCACCCAGGCCGGGTGGTCGCCGGAGAACGGAGAGGTTACCGGAGGCTGGGCGTCTGAGGGACCCGTGGTGCGCGTCTGGATTGAAGACAACGGAGTCGGCATCGCCGAGAAGGACCGGGAGCGGGTTTTTCGCATGTTCGAACGCATCAATTCCCCCGAACACTTCGCCGGCACAGGCATGGGTTTGACGATCGTGCGCAAAGCGCTGGAACGCATGGGAGGTCGCGTCGATTTCCAGTCCGCCGCGGGGGATGGAAGCAAGTTCTGGTTCGAGCTCAAAAAAGCACCCGCCGGAGCCAAACCTTCCGCGGCGTCCTGAAAGATCCGGCGATTCTCAGAGCCGGCCGACCGCGTCGAGTGTCTATGCCGGTAAACCATGCCCGCGCCATTGACCATTTTGCTCGTCGAAGATGACTCCGGCAGCGTTTTATTTTTCCAGAACGCAGCAGAGGAAGCAGGCATCACCAATCCCATTCACGTCGCGGAAGACGGACGGAAAGCGCTCGACTATCTCGAAGGCGCAAACGAATTCGCCGATCGCGAAAAATTTCCCCTGCCAGGCTTGGTGGTCCTGGATTTGAGACTGCCCCGCGCCACCGGCTTCGAAGTCTTGAAACAAATGCGTGCGAATCCGGATCTGCCCAAAATCAACGTGATCATGCTGACGGCATCGGCCGCCGAAGAAGACATCGACAAAGCCTACGCGCTCGGCGCCAACGCCTATCTGGTGAAACCGCTCCGGCTCGAAGAATTGAGATCGATCGTCGAGGCGATAAAACTATTCTGGCTCACGCATAACCACATACCGCGCTAAAGCCGCGGAGCTGGTGGCACGACCGAGGCGGTCAGCGCACTTCGAAGGTCAGGCTGACGGCCTCGCTCGCCGGACGACGCTGCACGGTTTCGAACACATCCACGTCGAAAGTTTTGCCGATATTGTTCCCCGCGAGATCCTCTATGCTCGTGCGCACGGTGAGCTGGTGCGTCCCGGGGCGCCATGGTTTCGCTGGCACGAAACGCCAGCTCCGCTCCTGGTCTCCGAGGGCGGGCTGGCCTTCAAGCATGGCACTGGTCTCTTTGCCCGATGCGTCGTCGGCTATGCGGATCAATCGCAACGCGAGCGCTTCGTCCATCGGCTCATCGAATTCCACCACCACGGCGTCGCGCGTCCCGGCGGCGGGAGGACGGATTTTCCAGCGGGACGGATCCGGCGGGGTTCGGTCGGCCGCGCGGGCGCGAAATTTTTTCGCAAAGGCTGCGCGCAGCGGACGGTCACCGGCGTCGCGGAGCTCCGCGTCGATCGTCAGCGAGTAATTTTTTCCCGCCTCGAACACCGGCCCGGTTTCCTCGAGCGGCTTCACGCCGCGTTTGATCCGGCCCGGATCGATGAGGAGCGTGAGGCGCGTCATCGACGGATCCCAAAGTTCTTCGCCGAGTTCCAGGAACGGCAATTCGATCAACCCGCCCGCGGCGTCGCGCACGCGGATGTGTTCGTAGACGTTGCCGCGGCTCATCGGTGCGGAAAATTGCACGTAAAATTTGAGCTGGTTCTCCGGCAGCTCGTCCGCGCCCGGGAAAACCTGCACCACACCCGTCGTGGGAACCATCGACTCGCGGGGCAGCTCGAAAAAGGAAATCACGGGCGGGCCTTCGCCCGTGCGAACCTCGGCGCGATAACGCACCCCTCGCGCCAGGGGAAAGCTCGGCTCGAAGCGCAAGCGGCCGGCCGCGACGCTCCACGTCCCGGACATCGCCGGCATCGCCGACCGGTCGACGGGCGCTTCACCCGGCTGCTCGGCAAACACCGCAAACACCCGCGCGGCCTCCGCTCCCGTTATCCCCGTGGCAAACTCCTCGAGCACGACCGGTGAAACTCCGGCGACTTCCACCGCCGGCGAACTGTTTTCGGTCCGCCAGTGAATCGTCACCTCGCCGCCGGCCGGGGGCGCGCCCCTGACGCCGACGCAAGCCGTCAGGACGAAAAGAAGGGCGGGCCAAAGCCCGCCCTTGAAAATCGCCCGAGCCACGGGACGGGATGAAGTCCCACTCAGCATCCGCTTAAGGCAGCGCGAGGGTTTCGAGATTCTGGGCATTGCCCGTGCCGCTGCGAACGACCACCGCGTGGCGTTCGCCGAGGCGGTCGAGCTGGTTCACACCGGCCCAATCGATCTTCTCGAAGGCAATGCCCTTCGTGTCGGAAACTTTTTCGGTGATCGCAGTCGCACCGTTGATTTGGTCGGTGGCGACTTTCATCACGCCGCGGCGGCTGTTCGCGAGGAGCAGAAAATCTTTTCCGTCCTTGCGGTAGACGATCATGTCGAGGGGACGGTTGCCGTTGCCGAATTCCGCGATGGTCTTGCCCATGACTTTCGCACCGGGCTTCAGCTCGTTCAGCGAAAACTGGACCAGCGGCGTGCAGGTGTAGGCAGCGAGGAGGTGCGATTCGTTGCCGACCTTGTACGGGACAAACGTCCGCACCGGGGCACGGGTCTCGAATGCGCCGTGCGCCCCATGATAGATTTCAACCGCGGTGCCGCGATCGACCGTGCTGAAAGGAAACGGAATCGCCCGCAGCGTCGACGAGAACTCCTCATTCGAAAGGCCCGCGACCAGCAAACGTCCGTCGGAATAAGCGATGTCGGTGATCGCCTCGAGGCGGCGGTTCGACTGGCGGTTGCCCTGCCCGACCATCTGATCGGCGGCCGGATTCGGCAGTTCCGCGCGGGCGAACTTCACGTTCACGAGTGAAACGAGCTCCGGCTGGCCGCCGGCACTCACGCGCACGAGCATCGGGACTGCGTCCGGGCCCTTGCCGCGCGCAACGGCGAGATACGCCTGGCGCGAGATGGGATTCACCGCGAGGTCTTCGATCACGATCTGATCCGCCGTGGTGCCCGCGAGCGCCGCGATCTTCTGGTTGATCGCTTCGGCCCGGATGGTGGCGTCGGCAGCGGCGGGAGCGGTGTCGTCCGTGACGACGGCAAAAATCGCGGCGGCCTTGGTGTCGGCGATGAAGAGGATGCCTTCAGGGCCAAAGGCCAGCTGGCTCATCGATTTAAATTCAGGTGAACCTTCCTTCATCGTCGCGCCGAGGCCGGCGCGGGTGCTGGGCGCAAGAGCGCCGGCAGCGAGCAAACTAAGAACGAGGAGACGCGTGGTTTTCTTCATGGTCTAGGGGAGTCCGGGGTGAAATGACGCACCGGGCAGGACGCACCGGCGTGTCGAAGGATGCGCAGTTCGCATCTCCTGACATAGGGCTGTCAGGACGGGCCGCTATCCTCGGCGCCCGATGATTCTCACCCTCACCGTCCTGATCGCGCTGATCTTCCTGGTCGCGTCCGATTCACCCGAAACGCCGCCGCGTTAGCACGCAGCCGTTCCAACTAATTCCGGCCGCTGGCAGAATGCGAACGATGGCCGCGATTGCCATTACTCGAGGACGAGCGGGAGGATTCCCGGGATTCGGAGGAGGATTCGCTGCGCGGGGCAGCAGCAACGGGGACTGCTTGCGGCTGGCGATCGCCCCGCGAAGCCGAATGGTTTCTCGCGGGCGCGGGCGGTGACGCTTGTGCCGGCGCCGGCGAAGCTGAAGGCGAAGGAGCGGGAGCGGCGACAACGGATCCCCGATTGAAACCGCGGGATCCCTCAGGCCGCGCGCGGTTTTCGTGCGCGCGCTGATCGTTGGTGCGGGAGCCGCGATTTTCACGCGGCGAGCCGATCGGAGCTGTCGGAATGGAAACCTTGGGAGCCTGGACCTGCGGAGCCACCACTTTGGGTTCAAAACTGTTTGTCCAGGATGCAGCCGAGCGCTGGTGCGTTTGATGAGTCTGGTGCGTCCGCGGTGAGGGCGACGCGGTGCGATTTTCCGACGCGCGATCGACGCGGCCGCCCCGGTTTTCCTGCGAGGGAAACGACCGGTGGTCGCGCACGTTGCGCGAAGGGCGGGCAATCTCCGCCGTATAGTGCGATTGCTGGCGATGCACGGGACGCGAATAAACCGGGTTGGGGCTCCAATGCCGGTGCGTTGAATCCTGGCGCCAGCTCAGGCCGCCATAGAAAGTCGGCCGGCGCCAGTCGGGTTGCGCATGCCAGTAATGTTGACGCGACCGCCGATCGATCGTCCAAAGCCGGCAATCGCGCCAATCGACGTGATAACCCAGCCAGTAGCCGACCGGATAACCGATGCTGAAACTGAAAAACGATCCGGAGTAATAATTGCGGCGCGGGAGATAAACGATGTCCGGGTCGTACGACGGAACGTAGATCACGTCGCGTTGCGCGGGCACGATGTAGATCGTCTCGGCTTCGGCGATGACCTGTTGCTGCGGGGTGTCGACGAGGGTGCCGGCGGCACGGGCGGCGGCACGCAACCGCTGCATCGATTTCATCACCTCAGCCGGTTGCTGCACGAAGGCTTCGCCGACCTGTTTTGTCCACGCGAGATTCTGGTCCATCCACTTCACCACCTCGGGATAATGGGCGAGCGCCTTGACGCTGTCGTCCCACGACTGGTTCTCGACCTCGTCCAGACCGCTGGGGTTGTCGGAGAGATAGCGTCCGGCGAGGACGATATCGGACGGCGCCGTGGCCGCGGGCAGAATCAGCGCGATCAATGCGTCCGGATAAAGCGCGATTGGTCCCAGCAGTTGATCGAGTTGCTCGGCCGTGAGCCGCAGCTCGGCGGCGGGGGCGGTGTTCTCGGACGCCGCGGGCGGATTTTCCTGCACGGGGGCCGGAGCCGCCGCGGTCAAAGGGCGGAAGATCTGGCCGGAGGCTTGCGCGCCAAAAATCAAGGCGAGCGCAGCGAGTGGGAAGAGGCGGGGATGCATTGCTTTTCCTCGGGGTTAAATTGTTCGACTACCCCTTGGACGCAAGGTGCCGCCCATTTATTCACTCGAAATGAATCGGTCTCACGGCGCGCGGACCAACGACCGCAGACGATCGCTCAACTCGAGGCAGGCGCGGCCGTTGTGATACGGGCATTTCCAGAGGCTGAGTTTCGCATGGGACAGCGGCGTGCCGTCGCGCGCGAGCGCTCCATGCCAGTCGCCGTGCGCGCGATCGATGACTTTGGCCTCAATAAAATCCCAGGTGTGAACCGCCGCGTCGAAAAACCGCTTTTCGCCCGTGAGCTGAAACGCGTTGAGAAACCCGACCGCCGCCTCGGCTTGCGGCCACCAGTCCTTGGCCGGCTTTGTCACTGCGGTCAGCGTGCCTTCATTAAAGACGCCGCCATCGCCATCGACGCCTTTGCGCAGGGTCACGTCCGCGATCGCCACGGCCGCGGCTTTCGCGTGCTTGATCAAGATTTCGTCGCCGAGCACCTCGGCGGCTTCGAGCACCAGCCAGGCGAACTCGATGTCGTGCCCATAGGAAACTTCACGCGAGAGCGGCGACCAGTCCGCGGCAAAAAACAAGCCGAGATGATGCGTCTTCGGATCCATCACGCGGTTCAGCATGAGCTCGATCAACACCCGCTGCCGCTGGCGCAACTCCGGGTCCGGCCAGATGCGAAGGAGATTCGTGTAGGCCTCCATGATGTGGAGATGCGTGTTCTGCGATTTCGGGGCGCGGGTGCCGAGGAGTTGCAGGGTCTTGTCGGTGCGACGCCAGTCCCGGGTGAATCCCTCGAAGTAGCCGCCATGCGTCCGGTCGCCGGCCTTTTCCTCCACGAGGCGATAAAGAGCGATGGCCCGCTCCTTCGCCTCGGCGTGATTGAAGGCGCGCGCGTATTCGCTGAGCGCGTAAATCGCGAAGGCCTGCCCGTAAATGTGTTTCCCCGCGTCGGCCGGCTTGCCGTTCGGCAGCACGGTCCAGAACACGCCGCCATGCTGTGCGTCCCACGCGCGGTCGATCAGGTCGCGGTAGCCGCGATCCGCCATGTCGCGATACTCGGCGTTGCCGAAACGCCGGTAGGCCGCGGAAAACGTCCACACGATGCGACTCGTGAGCAGCACGCCGCGCGGTGCGTCCCGATGGACGGTCATGTCCTGGTCGATCTGTCCCACAAATCCGCCGCGCTGGCGATCGGGGGCGTGCTTCAGCCAGAACGGGAGAATGTTCTCCCGCAGCTCCTGGTCGGCGCGTTGCGCCAGCTTGGCAGACGCGGGGGCATCGGCCTGAGCAGCCGCCGCCGCAAAGGCGAAGGGCGCGCAGAAAATCGAAACCGCCGCCGCGAACAAGGAAACCAGTTTTGGGGTATGGGTAATCACACGTGAAATTCTTCCGACACGATTTTGCCGTCCTTCACGTCGTAGACGCAGAGCTCCGACATGTTCATCCGCCCCTGCCCCTTCATCGTCACGTCCATGCTCATGATGCAGGCGATCGAATGGGTGGCCACGATCGGATCGGAAACCTTCAGCGAGTGCATCGTCTCCACCATCGCCTCGAACTTTTTCCCTTTTTCGAGGATGGCGGGCAGCCCCTTGGTTTCCTTGGGAAACGCCGGTGTGACGTAGGGCTCGATGCTAATGGCGTCATCCGCGAACAATTCCCTCTGCGCGGTTTCCCATTTCGCTTCCCGACACAGGGCGACGAGGCGTTTGGCGATCTCTTCCGTTTTCATGAGGGGACTTGGGTTGAGGTTGCAAATTCCGTTGCGGGGCTGAATCCGCAGAAAAATCCGCGGAGATCAAGCGGTGAAGGCGCCGGACGCGCCCGAATCTATTCCTGCAACAACGCAGCGACTTTTTCCTCGAGACGGAAGCGTGAATCGAGCGTGTGGCGAAGCCGCCCGTCTCGCCCGACGATAAAAACCGTCGGGAGATAACCGCCGGTCACGCCCAAGGCCTGCGCAATCGTCTTCTGCTCGTCAGGGCCGGGGAAAACCTGCCGCCACGGAATCGCCCGCGCCTTGAGAAACGAATCCAGCTTCGACCGTTCGCGATCGAAACTGATGCCGACCACTTCGAGTCCTCCGGCCCGGTGTTCGCCATATAACTTTTCGAGCTTCGGCAGATCGCGGACACAGGGACCGCACCACGTCGCCCAGAAATCGATCACCACCACCTTGCCGCGCAGTTCTTCGAAACGAACACTGCCGCCATCGAGGGTCGTAAACGTGAGCGCCATGGGCGTCCCGACGAGGTTGGCTTTCTTCCGGAGGTCCTCGAAAGCCGGGCGAATCTTCTCCGGCAGACGATCACGACCCAATGTTTCGTCCAGCAAGCGGCGCGTCCGGGCAATGTCGCACTTTTCGAACAGCTCCATCAGCCCGATGAACGGCGCCGGCTCCGCGGGGTGGCGCTCGATGAGGGATTTCAAATTCGCCTCGTAAGCGTCAAACACCGGCTCCACGTCCCGCACCTCCTCGATCTTTTTCAAAAACGCGTCCTCCAGTTCGCTCACCGTTGCGGCCAGCGTCGGAGCTGGCGTGGGCGGCGGTTGAGCGGAAACCCGTTCTGAAAAAAGGACGGCGAAAACCAATCCCGCACTCAATGCCGCCCTGAGTTTGAGTGAGTTTCCATTTTTCATTTCACCGAGGAGTCATCCGGCAATCCGAGTTTTTTGTAGAGTTCCCGGCGGCCGGCCTTGTCCGCCTCGATAATTTTGTGCGCGAACTCCGCGACCTGCAGCGCGACATCGCGCGGAACGACCAGCACGCCATCGCCGTCGGCGACGATCACGTCGCCCGGTTTCACGAGCACGCCGCCGACCACGACCGGACGGTTGACCGACTCCACTTCATTGCGCCACGGACGGATTCCGCGGCCGGTTTTGCGCAGGTACAAAGGCATTTCCTCCGTCGCGACTTCATCGGTGTCACGCGCCGTCGCACCGGTAACCACGCCGACCGCGCCGCGCAGTTTCCAACTCATGATGTTGTTCGAGCCGATCGATCCGACATCTGCGTTCGGAGCTTCATCGATCACGATCGCGGTGCCCGCACGGATCAACGGGCCGAAGGGTTCAAAGGAAAGTTCGTTGTACCACTTCCCTTCCCGCGCGCGGAATTCGTCGTAGCTCAGACCCGCGGGCGGGGCACCGCGCTGGGTCGGCACGTAACGCACCGTCACCGCAATTCCGATGAACCGGTGCTTGTAGGTCTTGGTGTCCTTCCAACTCGGATGAATCTCCGGATCCATCAACCCGATGTTCTTCAGCCCGACGAAATCCATGCCGTCGGTCACGTCCGCAACCCGCAACCCTTCAAACGCCTTGAGCACCTTCGCGTCATCCTCGACGGAGAAGACCCGCGTGGGGATAAAGTTCCGCCCCGCCCGGTCGTCGGCCGGAGCGGGCGGATTGGTTTCGGCGGCACGTACGGACGGAACCGAAGCGAAAAAAAACAAGGCGGTGATCACCGCGGACAAACGAATCGATTGGGGGATGGGGTGCATAGCGCGCGCAACTTTGCCACGGCTCAGGTGAATGCAAACCGCGCATGCCCGAAATCGTTACATCGAAACCAGGCCGAAACTTGGGATGCCCCGGCAGGGATACACTTCTCGCAATGACAACCTGCACCACACCGAGGCCTCCCCGGCGTTGACTCTCTCCCGCCCCTCACCCACGTTCCCCGCCTCTCATGGTCAGCCCCAATCCCCCCGAAACCCCGGGTGGCGCCTCGAGTTCCACTGGCGCGCCCCGTTCCATTCAAGATGTCGTGATCCGCCTCGCCGGAAATTCGCAGGACGGCATCCAGTCCGTCGGCGGTTTCCTCGCCCGCCTCGCGGGTCGAAGCGATCAGGACATCATGACCTACATGACGATCCCGTCCACGATCTCGGGCGGTCCATCGATCTTCCAAGTGCGCATGGGGACGGGCGACATTCTCTCCGCCGGCGACCGCGCCGACATGCTCGTCGCGTTTTATCAACACAGCTACGACGCCCACATCGGTTCGCTGCGGCCGGGCGGCGTGCTCGTCTACGACAGCGATCACGTGACGCCCGTCGCCGACGACAATCGCTTCACCAACGTCGCCGTTCCGATCACCTCCGCCACGGTCGAAGCCGTCGGCGGCACGTCGAAGGACAAGGGCAAAAACATTTTCATCCTCGGCCTGATCGGACGGATCTTCGATCTCGACGTGCTAAAGCTCGGCGCGCTGATCAAGGAGCGTTTCGGCGGGAAGAACGAGGACGTCGTCCGCAACGCCATGCTCGCGTTCGACGCCGGATACGCCTGGCCCCAAAACAATCTCCGCGATCTCTTCTACCGCTTCGAAGCCGTGGACCGCGCGACCGCGGTCAGCGGCCGCCCGCAGGTCACGATGGACGGCAACATGGCGCTCGCCTACGGCCTGATCGCCGGCGGCGTCCGTCACGGCGCCGGTTATCCGATCACCCCGTGGTCTTCGATCATGGAAACGCTTCGCGGCGAGTTTCCGAAATACGGCGGCCTCTTCGTGCAATGCGAGGACGAGATCGCCTCCATCTCCACCGCGCTCGGTTTTTCATACACCGGCCACCTCGCCGTCACCGGCAGCGCCGGCCCCGGCCTGTCGCTGAAAATGGAGGCGCTCGGCTGGGCCACGATGGCCGAGATGCCGCTCATCGTCGTCAACGTGCAGCGCGGCGGCCCTTCGACCGGCATGCCGACCAACGTCGAGCAAAGCGATCTCATGCAGGCGATCTACGGCAGCCACGGCGACACCCCGCGTGTCGTGCTCGCGCCAAAAAACGTCGAGGACTGTTTCTACATCGCGATCGAGGCCACCCGCATCGCCCGCGAATATTCCACGCCCGTCCTGATTCTCACGGACATGGCGCTTGCGAGCCGGATCGAAGCCTTCGACGAACCCGACCTCCCGAAATTGATGGTCGACCCGAAGCCCGACCTCTCGCCGCGCAGCGCCGATTTCAAACCTTACCCGCTCGACCGGGTGACGCGTCACGCCCATCCCGGCACGCGCATCGAGTCCGGAAAATATCCGACCGTGACCGGCCTCGAGCACGACGAAATGGGTCATCCCACCGGCAGCCCCGCGCTGCACACCAAGATGACCGCCAAGCGCCGCGAGAAAATCAAAGCCCTCGGCGCTTCGCTTCCCGCGCCCGAATTTCACGGTGACTCCGCGGGAGAGGCCCTGCTGGTCACGTGGGGCTCGACCTGGGGCCCCGGTCGCGAAGCGCTCGGCCGCATTCGCAATGCCGGTGTGAAGGCCGGCCACCTCCACCTCCGCCATATCCACCCGCTGCCCAACGGCCTCGAGGAAACGTTCTCCCGTTACCACAAGATCGTGGTCGTCGAAATCAACGACGAGGGAATCTACGGCTACGGCCAGTTCGCAATGATGCTGCGCGCGCGTTATGCGAATCCGGCGATCGTGAGCGTGACGAAAACCGACGGTCTCACCTTCAAGGTCAGCGAGATTGTCGCCGGTGTCGCCCGCCACCTCGAAAGCCAGGCCCTCACCGACACCCTCGGCGCCTCCAGCCGGAGCGCCCTCGCCGCCAAGCGCTGAGCCGGCCGCGGCCCGCGATTCCGAAATCGAAAATCGAGAACCCAAAATCGAAACCCCTTCCATGTCTTCCGCCACCGCCCTCGCCACTCCGCCACCCCCGGCCGGAGCTCCTCTCACCAAAAAAGCCCTCACCGCCGATCATCCCACGTGGTGCCCGGGCTGCGGCGACTTCGCGGTGCTCGCGTCGTTCTACCGCGTGCTCGAGAAGCTGAACTACAAACACGAGGACATCGTCACCTTCGCCGGCATCGGCTGTTCGTCGCGCTTCCCTTATTTCGTCAACACCCACGGCGGTCACTTCCTGCACGGTCGCGCCCTGCCCTTCGCCGCCGGCATCAGCCTCGGCAACGACAACCTCCATGTCTTCGCGTTCGGCGGCGACGGCGACGGTTTTTCGATCGGCGGCAACCACCTCGTCCACACCGCGCGGAAAAACGTGAAGATGACCTACGTCATCATGGACAACTCCGTCTATGGGCTGACGAAAAAGCAGACCTCTCCGACCTCGCCGATCGGCTTCAAGTCGAAGACCGATCCCTGGGGCGCGATCGACCAGCCGATCAATCCGATGCGCACGCTGCTCAACAGCGGCGCCACATTCGTCGCCCGCAGTCACGCCACGCAGGTGAATCACATGGTCGAGATGATGATGCGGGCCGCCAAGCACGACGGCTTCTCGGTGGTCGAAATCCTTTCCGAATGCGTCGAGTTCTTTGAAGGCGCCTTTGACGCCGCCATCCCCCGCAAAGGCGGCTCATGGATGCTGATCGACGAAAAGAAAAACGACGGCACGCCCGAGGACGCGAACCGCCACGACGTCACGGACGAAGTCGCCGCCTTCAAACTCGCGCAACAAGCCTGGCCCGGCGCGTTCGGGGTTTTCTACGAGAACAAGGCCCGCGCGACGAAAAACAAACTTGAGGCCGACCTGATCGCCAAGACCCGCGAGAAGACGAAAAACGCGGCCGACCTCCAGCTGCTGCAGAACACGTTCGCGAAGCTGCGCTGAGCGGCGCGAATATTTTTCCCTGTCATTCTGAGCGCAGCGAAGAATCCACGTGGAGATTCGCACCACGTGAGGGCGCCGTAAATCCTGCTGGATCCTTCGCTGCGCTCAGAATGACAACCCTCTCGAAGGATCCCGTTAATCGCAGTCGGCTTTGAAGCCGACCCGTGCGAGCAGCATTCCCACGGCCATTGCCGGCACGAAGATCAGGGCCTCGGTGCGCCAGCTCGCCAGGTTCGCGATCGCGGGTCCCGGACAAAAGCCGCTGATTCCCCACCCGATTCCGAACACCAGCGAACCGAGCACCAGCCGGCGGTCGATGGGATCCTCCTCGCGCGCCGGCAGCTTCGTCCCAAACCAGCCTGCATTGCCACGGAGCTTGCGCCAGATCACGACGCCCAAGCCAATGGTCGAAACGGCTCCCCCCATCACAAAAAGCAGCGCCGGATCCCACGCCCCGGCGACGTCGAGAAAACCAACCACCCGGCCGGGGTCCGTCATCCCCGACAACGCCAGGCCGAAACCAAAGATCGCACCGGCGGCGAAAAGCAGAAGGAAGCGCGGATTCATGGCGCCACCCCCCAGCGGGTGTGATGCAACACGAAGACCGTCGCCATGCCCGCGAGGACGAAAACCAGCGTCGCCACGAAAGAAGACTTCGAGCCCTGGCCGATGCCCGAGACCCCGTGACCGCTGGTGCAGCCCCCGCCCACCCGCGTTCCAAATCCCACGAGCAACCCCGCGACTCCAATCGCCGCCAGCGAACGGACCGGGCGGTAAACCGCCGCGGATTCGATCCAGGAAAACGCCAGCGCCGCACCCGCCACCAATCCCACCAGAAAAACCAGCCGCCACGCTGTGTCCCCGGACCGCGGTCGCAGCATCCGGCTGAGCATTCCGGATATCCCCGCAATCTTCCCTGTCGCCAGCAGCACGAGCAGACTCGCGAGCCCGATCAACACGCCGCCGGCGAGCGCGCGCACAAACGCATGATTGAGATCCGGCATGGCGACTATCTCCGCGAACGAACCGATGGGGTCAACTGTTGCGGTGGTTTATGACCACCGGACTTGGCGGGCAGTACCACTGGCCTGCCTTCGCCGTAGCAGCCGGGCCATCGGGGCTCCGTACTCCACGACGCTCACAGACCGCCGCCGCATCGCTTCAGTGATTCACTTCGCGCAATCCCGCTTCGGAACTTGTGTGGCACCGTTTTCTGCCGCAGGGTCCGCGCAGCCGCGGCTGCGCCCGCGAAACCGTCAACTATCGCCTGCTTATGATCGCCACGCAGATTCGACAGAAGGATGCCGTGTTTTACTTCGCTTCGTATCCCTCGGAGCAGTTGCTCACCAAGGTTCGCTTCATCAGCCGCTACTACGACGAGGATGGCGCCGGCATCCAGCCCGAGGTGGTGCCCGCGGACGACGACGTCGGCCAGTTCATCTCGAAGATCGAGCGCAGCGACAAGGCGTTCCAGCGGCAGGTCGGAAAAGCGAAGGTGGCCGCCATCCGCAATTTCTACGAAACCGCGATCTCGCAGCCGCCCATTCCCGGAGTCGTGCTGCTGTTCACGCCGCAAAAACTGAACTTTCGCAACATGGACGATGGCAGCAGCGGCGTCGGACACCTGCAGGAGCCCGACGATAAATTCCTGATCATCGACGGGCAGCACCGGCTCGCCGCCCTGCAGTTTTTCGAGCGCACGCATCCCGACGAAGCGAAGAACATCAGCGTGCCCTGCGTGATCTTCGACGGACGCACCGAGGATTTCGCCACCGAGATGTTCGTGATCATCAACTCGACGCCGACGCGCATCAACAAGAGCCACCTCGTCGACCTCTACGAACGCGTCTCGTGGGCGGAGCCGGACCGCCGGTTCGCGGCCTATATCGCCGAGATGCTCTACAACGAAGGTGACAGCCCGCTCCGTTACCGGATCAACCGGCTCGGCGGTCGCAGCAAGCAGGAGAAATGGATCCTGCAGGCGGAAATCTTCAATGAACTCCACCGCTGGGTGAAGAAGGCCTGGAAAAAAATCGAGGCGCAGGGCACCGACCGCCGCGCCGCGGCGAAATATTACGAGATGGTCCGCGACTTCCTGAAAGCGTCGGCCGACGTCTGGGGCGGCGCGTGGGGCGACTCGGGCTACATGGTCACAAAACCGGTCACGCTCAAAGCCATGCTCCGCGTCTGCGCCGATCTCGCGAACACGGATGCCGAACCCGCCGAGGGTCGCGTCGCGCGCTGGCGGACGAGACTCGCCCCGTGGACCGAGCAGGTGCGGGAATTCCGCAACGAAGGTTTCTACGAGCGGTTCCCGGCCAAGGGTCAGGTCGAACGCGTCACGCGCATCCACCGCGAACTCGGCCGGCTGGCCGGCATCGCCGCACCCAAGAGCCGCGGTTAAACGCGGCGGGATCGCGCCCGGAACACGCGCGGAAGTTCGACCACGCCACCGAGCACGGCGCCGGCCAGCGCGTCGAACGCGACGTGCTGCCGCGTGGCGAGCGTCGAATAGACGATCCCCACACACCACAGCCAGTTGGCGGCCTTCACGAAAAGAGTGGCCCCCATCTCGCTCAACAACCGTTGGAGCCGGATCGCCGTCAGCACGGCGAACGCCACGTGCAGCGACGGACACGCGTTGCCCGTGGCATCCACCGCCTTGAGAAACGAAAACGCCGAACCGCTCGCCCACGTTTCACCCGGCGGCGGGACCGCGGTCGGCCAGAGGAGAAAAATCCCGAGGCCAATTGCGCTCACCGCCGCGGACGCGAGCGCGTGGGAATACAATTCGCGACGGTCGCGCAAAAGCCCGACGCCGAGCGGCACATAAATCCAGAGCGAAAGATAGATCGCCAACGCCCCGGGCCGAAATTCCACGAAGCGATCGATGGCGGTGACCGGCATGATCGTGACCGGAAACAGCGGATGGCGGAGCAGGAGGAAATACGCGGCGAAAAACGCCGTCATCCCGAGACTGATCCCCAGCGCCTTCGCGAGCCAGTGAGCACGCAGGCGGGCGCCAGCTTGACGGGCGAAGCTGTCGTGGTTTGAGCGTTCCGCCGGATCCATGCGCGAAACGACTAGGCGGCTCCTCCCCGCACCCTGCAAGCGCGATGCCGGGCTTTCCCACGGCATCGCACACCCCGGTCGGGCGGGGAAACGTGAACCGCCTCAGCGCTTCAGCGTCGCGCAGAATCGTGCGAGGCGCGTGACACCCTTCTGGATGATCTCGTCGCTCGTCGCATAACTCAGGCGGAGGTATCCCTCGGCACCGAACGCGCTGCCAGGGACCGCCGCCACTTTTTCGGTCTCGAGCAGCCGGTTGCAGAAATCAAGGTCCTTCAGGCCGAAGCTGGAAATATTCGGGAAAAGATAAAACGCGCCCTCGGCGAGCAGACACTTGATGCCGGGAATCTTGTTGAGCTCCGCGTGAAGATTTTTCCGGCGCCGGTCAAAGGCGACCAGCATGGTTTTCAGCGCGGCCGCGGTTTTTTCCTTTTCCTTCAACGCCGCCAGCGCGCCGTACTGGGCGAAGGTCGTGACGTTGGAAGACATCTGGCTCTGCAACTCCGAGATCGCTTTCGCGATCGGCGCCGGCGCGAGCGTGGTGCCGATCCGCCAGCCCGTCATCGCATAGGTTTTCGAAAAACCGGCGACGGTGATGGTCCGCACCTCGGCCTCTTTGCTGAGCGAAGCGACACAGGTCGGCTTCACGCCGTCGTACACGAGGTGCTCGTACATCTCGTCCGACAAGATGTAGAGGTTGTGCTTCAGCGCGACGGCCACGATGGCCTCGAGTTCCCTGCGCGTGTAGACGGCGCCGGTCGGATTCGACGGCGAATTGAGGATGAGGAGTTTCGTTTTCGGCGTGATGGCCGCCTCGACCATCGCCGGCGTGAGACGAAAACCCGTGGTGTCGTCGGCGAGCACGAAGCGCGGCACGGCACCCGCGAGCTTCACCATCTCCGGATAGCTGACCCAGTACGGCGCGGGCACGATGACTTCGTCGCCCGGGGAGCACGTCGCGAGCACGCCGAGGTAGCAGTTAAATTTTCCGCCCGGCGAAACGATCACCTGGGAGGGCGTGGCGTTGAGTCCGTATTCCGCGGCGTAGCGATCGACGATCGCCTGGCGGAGCGGCTCGATGCCTGGCGTGGGAGCGTACTTGGTTTTGCCGGCCTTCAGTGCCGCGATGCATGCCTCCTTGATGTGTTCAGGGGTGTCGAAGTCGGGTTCGCCAGCGGCGAAACCACAGACGTCTTCACCGGCGGCTTGCAGGGCCTTGGCCTTGGCGTCGACCGCGAGGGTCGGCGAAGGCGAAACGTTACGGGCCCAAGTGGAGAGTGGCGCGGGAGGGTTGCTCATGGACAAACGGCGTGACCAAAGGCCGCAATCCCCCGCAGGGCAATCGCGAAAACACGCAGGCTCTCCGCGAACAAAATCACCGGCGCACCGCCGTGAAACAACCGGCCGGCGGCCCGGTTATTTTTTCCGTTTGCCCGCGGGCTTCGTGGGCAAACTTTCCAGGGCGAGCCGGAGGAGCTCGCCGACGCTCGCATCCTTCTGACGCGCGTACCGCTTGAGCATCGCGCGCTGATCGGAGGTGATGCGAACGGAAATCTGGCGGTGCGGATCGCGGACGGGTTCGCACGATTCAAAATCGTAACCGCTGATTGCCAGGCGGACGACTTCGCTCGCCGTATTGAAACCATGTCCCTTGCGGCACGTTTCGATCTTTGCGATGAGCGAGAGGGGGAGATCAAACGTCAACGGTGCCGAGATTTTGCGGGAGCGCGTAGCCATGCTATTCGAAGGGGTTGGGCTGGAGCAGGCAAAGCAGGGACATCGCGGGCGTTCGCGGCAACGCTATTTTTCACGCAGCGCCTTGACTCGTTATAACTTTGGAAGGTTCATCGCCAGTCGGTTCACCCAGCCCCTTCCCCGCACCCCATGGCCCAAGTCGTCATTGATCGTCTGGTTAAGATTTATCCTGAGAAGTCCGGCCCCGGCGTGCGGGCGGTGAACGAGATCAGCCTGACGGTGGAGGACCGCGAGTTCATGGTCCTCGTTGGTCCCTCGGGCTGCGGGAAGTCGACGACGTTGCGGATGATCGCCGGCTTGGAGGAGATTTCCGGCGGCACGATTTCGATCGATGGCAAGGTCGTGAACCACGTCCTGCCGAAGGACCGGGACATCGCGATGGTTTTCCAAAACTACGCGCTCTATCCCCAC
>DATAKE010000049.1:0-6330 GCA_036261745.1 Opitutaceae bacterium | reverse complement strand
ACCAACCCATCAACGTCCAGTTACTGAAGCGCAAGTTGGAGCGTGAAGGCATCCGTGTCTTTACGGCCACCAATGGCGTGGAAGCGCTCGCCGCCACGGCCAAGGAAAAGCCGGACCTCATCCTGCTCGACGTCATGATGCCCGACATGGATGGCATCGAGGTGTGCCAGCGCCTGCAGTCGCAGGAGGATACGCGGTCGATCCCGATCATTTTCATCACGGCCCGCACCAACAAGGAGAGCAAACTCGAGGGTCTCGCCGTCGGTGCCGTCGACTACATCACCAAGCCCATCGATCTCGACGAGACGATGGCCCGCGTGCAGACGCAGCTCCGCTTCGTCAGCGTCAACCGCCAGATGATCGATCTCCAGCGCCGCCTCGAGGAGGCCCGCAAGGCCGCGACGATCGGAGCGGTCACCCAAGGCATCGCCCACAACCTCAACAACCTCCTCGGCGTCGTCATCGGTTACCTCGACCTCGTCAAAGCTTACTACGACAAGCCGGACCAGGTCCGGAAGAACGCCCACCACGTCGAGGAAGCGGTGCAGCGGATCGTGGTGATCATCAAGCAACTCAGTTCGCTCGTCGTGAAATCGCGCCCGCCGCTCGTGAAGGCGAGCCTGCAACGGCAGATCGAGGGCGGCATCGGCCGCTTCAATCTCGATTACAAGCTCAACGCGCCCATCGCGATCAACAACCCGCTCGGCGACCTGTTGATCGAAACGAATTTCGAAATTTTTGAGGAGGTGCTTTCGCGCGTCCTGATCAATGCCTGGGAAGCCTACGATTCGAAAAAGGACGAGCCCCGCCCGATCTCGATCAGCACCCGCCTGGTGGATCTGCCCGGCGAAGGGAAATTTGTGGAGATCCGCGTGGACGACACCGGCCGCGGCATCGCCGAGGATATTCGCGACAAGATGTTCGAACCCTTCGTGAGTTCCAAAAACACCGTGGGCGTCGGCATGGGTCTGACCGTGGCGCGTCACGCGTTCCGCAATCTCGGCGGCGAAGTCACGATGTCCGACGGACCGGCCGGCGGCGCCAGCGCGATCCTGATGCACCCCATCGAGAAAAAGGTGCGCCGGGTAAATTCGGAGTGACGCGGGCCGGCCGAGTCGCGTTGATTGCGCCATGGCCAAAATTTCCTTCCTCGGTGCCGGCCGCATGGCCTCCGCAATGGTCGATGGACTGCTCGCCAAGGGCGCGCGTCCGGCCGACCTCGCTTGCACGAGCGGACCCGATGACACCGCCCGACAGCTCGCGGCTCGCACGGGCATCGCGGCGCAGGACGACCTTGCCGCCCTGCTCTCTGGCGCGGACGCCGTTGTCCTTGCCTGCAAACCGCAACAACTCGCCTCCCTCGATCCGCGCCTGATCGAGTTCACCGCGGGGAAACTCGTCCTCTCGATTCTCGCCGGCAAACGCCTTGACCGCCTCGTGCAAACCTTCCCGAAGGCCCGCAATGTCGTTCGGGCGATGCCGAATACGCCGGGCCAGATTGGAGCGGGCGTCACGGGCTGGTGCGCGAAAGCACCTCTCACGGCGGCCGACGAAAAACTCGTTGGCCAAATCCTCGGCTCCCTCGGAAAAACCGTCGCACTGCGCGAAGACCAGCTGGACGCCGTGACGGGTTTGAGCGGCAGCGGCCCCGCCTACGTCTTCGAATTTGCCGCCGCCTTGCGCGAGGCGGGGATTGCGGTCGGCCTCGATCGTGAAACCGCGAAGATGCTCGCCGTCGAAACCCTCCTGGGTTCGGCCAGGTTGCTCGCGCAGAGCACGGTGGAAGCCGAGGAACTGCGCAACCAGGTCACCTCGCCCAACGGAACGACCTACGCCGGTCTGCAACAAATGAACGCGAAAGATTTCCGCGGCCTCATCCGGGAAACGGTGGTCGCGGCGACCGCCCGCTCCGTGGAGCTTTCCAAAGACGCCTGAGTGGATTTACTTCGCCCATGAGCACACTCAACGGTCGCATTTTGGTCACGGGCGGCGCGGGTTTCATCGGCAGCGCGCTTGTCCATGCCCTCAACCAGAGGGGACACACGGACATCGTCATCACCGATTTTCTCGGCTCCGACGAAAAGTGGAAGAATCTGGTGCCGTTGAAATTCAACAGCTACGTCGAAGCCGACACCTTCCGCGACAGTCTCCGGCAAAAATCGACGGCTTACGGGAAGTTTTCGACGGTGTTTCACCTCGGCGCGTGCTCCTCGACCACCGAGAAAAACGCGGCGTACCTCGTCAATAACAACTACCTCGCCTCGAAGGAACTCGCCTCCTGGGCGCTGGATCAGGGCGCCCGGTTTATCTATGCCTCGTCGGCGGCGACGTACGGCGATGGCTCGCAAGGCATGGATGACCGCAGCGAAGAACTGAATGCGCTGCGCCCGTTGAACATGTACGGGTATTCCAAACACCTCTTCGATCTCCATGCGCAGCGCAGCGGCTGGCTGAATCGTGTTGTCGGGCTGAAGTATTTCAACGTCTTCGGTCCGAATGAGGATCACAAGGGCGACATGCGTTCGCTCGTGAACAAGGCCTACCACCAGATTCTCACGAACGGCACCGTGCAGCTCTTCAGGAGCCACAAGCCGGAATACGCGGACGGCGAACAGGCGCGGGATTTTCTCTACGTGAAGGACGCCGTCGAAATGACGATCCACTTCGCCGAGACGGCGACGACCGCCGGCGGACTTTTCAATCTCGGGAGCGGCCAGGCCAACACGTGGATCACGCTCACGCAGGCGATCTTCGTCGCGCTCGATCGCGCGCCGTCGATTGAGTTCATCGACATGCCCGAGGTGCTGCGCGGCAAATATCAGTATTTCACCCAGGCCGACATCGGGAAGCTGCGCGAAACCGGTTATACGCGCGAGATGACCCTGCTCGACGAAGCCGTCCGCGACTACGTGCAGGAATATCTGGTGCCGGGCAAAAAGCTCGGCGACTGATCCACCTTAAGAAATCAGCTCATCGCTCCACCTGTAGGAGCGGCTTTACGCCGCGACCGACCGGAGGCACCACGCAATCGCGGCGTAAAGCCGCTCCTACAGCAACAGATCCCAGAGCTCAGGGGAGCTTGAGCAGCTCTTCCTGCGTCATTTCGGGATGGCTGCCATCCTTCGCATGGATCGCAGCAACCTGCTCCTTGGTAACCGGAGCGGCGGTATTGCCGAATGACTGGCGAATGTAAGTGAGCACGGCGGCGACTTTTTCATCGCTCCAATTGTAGCCGGAACCAGCCACCTTGCCGAAGGCGGGCATCGCGGAATTGTAGTCCGCACCCTTGACCTTGATCGGGCCCTTCAGCCCGTAGAGGACGATGCGCACGAGGCGCTCTTCGGAGCCGGTCACCCATTCCGATCCGGCGAGAGGAGGAATGGCACCGGGCTGGCCAACGCCCGTGGGGAGGTGGCAGGCCACACAGGCCGAGGTGTAAGCCGCCGCACCCACAACCATTGGATCCGCGGCAGGGGCCGCGACAACCTGCCCCTTTTTCGAGTGGGCATTTTCGTTGAAAACCGTGGGATCGAAACTGCCGGCGTAGCGATTGAGATAGGTGCCCGCCCAGAAAATCAAACCGCTGAAAACGAAAAGCAGCGCCAGCGGCATGAGGCTGTAGTTCGCCTTTTCGTCCGGCTGCCGGCCCAGAAGTTTTTCGTGGGCGGCCAGCAGGCTCTCATCGGTGGCCGCGGCCTGGTCGAGGCGCGGATCATTGTCCAAGGGCGAGCTCATTTGGAATGGGCGGGGTGCGCCGGGGCGGATTTGCCGGCGGCGTCGGCCGCGGGAGCGGCGGCGTTGTGCGCACCTTCTTTGGCCGGAGCGACGGTGTTTGTCGCGGTCTCGGCCGGGTAGGCGTAGGAATTATTCAAACTCAACAGGTAGGCCACGAGGGATTGGGCGCGTTCGGTCGGCACGATTTCGCGCCCCGCGGGGACGACGGCGCCGCTGCCGAGCTTGAGCGCGTTTTGCGACGACTGGACCGTGCCGGTCGCGCGTTCGTGAAACAGGAACTTGTAGGCCGGATGCTGCGCCGAACCGGTGTAAAGCAACTTGAGCAAATCCTCCGCATCGTACGGCGGCTTGCGCGTCGCGAGGTTCGCGAGATCCGGGCCGACCCGCGATTCGCCGAGGAGGACGCGTGTCTGGTGAATGTAGTCGCGCGCGAAGCTCTGACGATCGCCCCAGCCGCGTGCCTGGTCGCTGCCGAAGTCGGGCCGGCGCACCTGCTGCGTGTGACACGCCGCACAACCGAGATCGGCGTAAACAAACTGCCCGCGAGCCGCCAGGCCCGAGGCACGATCCGGATAGGCCCTGCCCTCGTTTTCGTCGAGATACGGGGCGAGCGAACCGAGCTGGTGATTGGCCTCCATCACGACGCCCCAGGAAAGCACGAGGGCGATGAACAGACCTAAGAAGAAAAGCGGACCGTTTTTCATGACGCAGGCGCCTCCATCGTCGAAGGCTGGCGGAGCAAGTCCGTCACGGGCACGCCGCTCTTGCTGGGAGAGAAGGAGCACGCCGTGTGGAAAAAGTTGAAGGCAAAGATCAGATTACCCAGCAGCAGAATCCCCTGCGCGGCCGTCGCAATGAGGAGCGAGGTGCGGGTGTCCGCCGCGATCTGCGCGAAAGAAACGCTGGCGGTGTTGAGGCCGTGACCCTGGGTCAAGCCCGCCTTCGCCAGAGCGGCAACGAGCAACAGGACCCCCACCGCGGTGAGGAAAAAGTGTCCGCGCACCAATGCGCCGGAGGCCCAAACACGGCCAGCCACACGGGGAACCAGGAAATAAATCGCGCCGAAGAACATCATCGAAACGCCGCCGTACAGCGCGAGCTGCTGCTGGGCCTCGATGAAATGGGTGAACTGCGTGACCTTTGCGACGAATCGCAGCGAGGTCACCGCATCGGCCGCACCGCCCGCCACGTAGGCGACCAATCCGAAGGCGATGAAGTTGAGCGCCACGCTGCCACCGCGGAACGCATGGCGGAGATTCAGCAGCACCATGAAGTAGTGGAACAGCAGCAGTGAGCACGACCCGATCGCGAACGTCGGAATCCACGCCGGCACCGGTCCGCCCACCAAGTGGCGTCCACCCGTCCATGCGCCGACAAACACGAGCGTCCAGAAACTCAGCGAGGTCCAGAAAACGTAACTCGGAATCACGCGGCCCGTGATTTTCGGGACAAGATAATAGGCCCCCGAGAGGGCGAGCGGCGCGAGCCACAGCGTCCACGCACCCTGCACGTACCAGCCGGCGACAACCGCCTGAAGCGTTCCGCGCACCGGCGCCCAGAGGAGCATTACCTGCGCGACCGAGAAAATCCAAGGGAAGAGGAAGAGCGCCGCGACCGCATACCAGTGCGAGGCGAACGTCTGATCATGACGGCGGCCGGTCCACGCCAGCACCCCCGCGATGGCGATGGCGCCATAGGCGAAGAGCATGAAGGGTTGAACGTAGCGCGGCAGTTGCAGGAACGAAATCGATGTCGCGTCGCCCGTGGCGATGCCGATGAGGCCGACGAGCAATCCGAGATTCCAGAAGATCGCGCCAGCGCCGATCCAGTTGCCGGCGCGCAACGGCGAGCCACCCAGGCGGGCCAGCACCCAAAGTGCGATCGCGAGACCGGCGTTTGCCGCCCAGCCGTAGATGAAGATCGTCTCCCGCATCGCTTCCGCGCGCCCGTGGGTGAACCAGGAGCAGTCGGCGAGGAAGGCCGGCTTGAACAGCTGAATCGAAGTGATCAGCGCCAGCACGCTGCCGATGACGAGCCATTTGACGGCTGCGCCGACGAGCAGGAGCAACGGACCGCGCGCGGTCGAATCGATGGCAGTGACCTCGGCCGAAGCGGACCCTTCAACGGGCGGCTGGCTGGCATGTGTCGGAGCAGTGGTCATCTCAAAAATTATTTCTTCGCTCCGTATTGTTGCACGGTGAGGTCCATCGCGCGCTCGATCGGGAGACGTACGACACCCGCCTTTTGATCAACCCAGCCGTATTTCGTCGTCAGCTCCGCTTCCTTCTTGCGCAGCTCAACCAGCATTTCCCGCCGCTGCGCGGTCGAGCGAACACCGTCACGGGCATCCGCCGGCTTCCGATTGGAGGTATAAAAATAATACACGACTCCCAGGAAAAGGGCGAAGCCGACAAAAACGGCCGCCACGGTGAACAGCGAAACGGGCCGCGGGGAGGAGGTGGTGGAAAGATCACTCATGGTGGGTGAGGCTCTCGGAGATGCGCGGGTCGCGGATCGGGATCAGTTTCGTCGTCGGGAAACTCTTCAGGTAGGCCCACACGCAGATGCCGCCGATGCCGACGACCGACGTGACGA
>DATAKE010000035.1:0-3828 GCA_036261745.1 Opitutaceae bacterium | reverse complement strand
CCGTTGCCCGCCCGCTCCAGGTTTCCCCGGAACAACGATCGCAGAAAAATCAGGGCCGAGAACCCGATGATCAGATTGACGCCGATGCGCGGCAGCAGGGCCGGCGGCATCACCCACAGCGTTTTGGCGATGTTGAACGGGACAAAGATGAGCACCAACAACGTGATGGCTCCCAACAGGCGTGCTTTCAGCCCGACGAAAAAAGGCTGGTCCCGATAGGCGGAATCCAAGCGGGAGAGAAGAGGAGCAACCAAACGAAGCATTTCGATAAGTTGAGGTGGGTAACAGACCTGCACGGCGACAACCCAAGAGGAAGCCGCCGCCATGGGAATGGCTGCGGCATTCAATTGGACTGACCGGACATAAACCTGTCCTTGGTCAAATCGGCCCACCGGAGCCAAACTTCACTCCCATTTCGGTCGTGCGCCCTTACTGAAACCCGCTTCGAGAAACCCCCTGATTCCCGCCGCTAAACCGCAGGCAAATAATGACTCAGCCAACAATGAGCCGTTTCCCATCCTGGCCATTGAAAAAAGCTCCGCTCCCGGGAACCGATTGAGTTACTCCGACGCTCCACAAGTTATTCACAACGGACATCCCGCGCCCGATCGGCGGGTCTATGTCGTCCACGATGCCGCTAGAGGCGGCTTTCTTTGCGCAATGGTCGCTGCGGTTCGCCGAAACGGCAAAGGACCGCCCGGCAGGAATCATAGGACTGGCGATCAGCGCAACGGGCGATCCGGCTTGGCGGCTGGCTCGAACAGCTGCGACCCGAACAGCGGTTACCGTTTCGCGGCGATCGCTTCCAACTGGTCGGCGCACTTTCCCCAACCTTCGTGGAAGCCCATCTTCTCGTGCGCCTCGCGGTCGGCGACCGTCCAGTGCAAAACGCGGGCCGTGTATTTCGTTTTTCCGGCGCCGGCGTCTTCGAACGTGAGCACCATCGTCATGAAAGGTTTTTCCGAAGGCTCCCACCCCTTTGTGTAGGCATCGGTGGCAACCAGCCGCTCATTCGGCACGATCTCGAGATAAACCCCGCGATTGGGAAACTCGACGCCGTCCGGGCCGCGCATGACCACGAGGCTCGAGCCGCCGACACGAAGATCGATCTCCACCTTGGGCGTGGTCCAGGGCTTGGGCGCAAACCACTGCTTCATGATCTCGGGATCGGTCCAGGCCTGGTAAACTTTTTCGCGGGGAGCGTTGAGGATGCGGGTGAGGACGAGTTCGCGATGGGAACCGGCGGTTTCGCTCGGAGCGGTGTTCGAATTCATGAGGAGTGAGGGTCGGGGTGGTTTCGTTGAGGGAGGATGCCTTCAATGCCTTCAACGAACGAACGGAAGCCAGCCAGACACGCTGCCAAAAAAAAGGCGGCCCGAAGGCCGCCGTTTTTTAGTACCGGTAGTGATCCGGTTTGTAGGGTCCGCCCACCGGAACCCCGAGATAGGCGGCCTGATCCTTCGTGAGCTTCGTGAGCTTCGCGCCGATTTTCTCGAGGTGGAGACGCGCGACTTCCTCGTCGAGATGCTTCGGCAGGCGGTAAACGCCGATCGCGTACGTGTCCTTGTTCTTCCAGAGATCGAGCTGCGCGAGCGTCTGGTTGGTGAAGCTGTTCGACATCACGAACGACGGGTGGCCCGTCGCACAACCGAGATTCACGAGACGCCCTTCGGCGAGCAGATAGATGCTGTTGCCGTTCGGGAAGGTGTAGAGGTCGTACTGCGGCTTCACGTTGATGCGTTTCGCATTGGACGTGTTCAGGCGGTCAACCTGGATCTCGTTGTCGAAATGGCCGATGTTACAAACGATCGCCTGGTCCTTCATCTTCCGCATGTGCTCGAGCGTGATGATGTCCTTGTTGCCGGTGGTCGTGACGTAGATGTCCGCGGTGCCGAGCGTGCTTTCGATCGTGTTAACCTCGAAACCTTCCATCGCCGCCTGCAGCGCGTTGATCGGATCGATTTCGGTGACAATGACGCGGGCGCCAAAACCCTTCAGCGAAAACGCCGAGCCCTTGCCGACGTCGCCGTAACCGCACACGCAGGCAACCTTGCCGGCGATCATCACATCCGTCGCGCGCTTCAAACCGTCGGCGAGCGACTCGCGGCAGCCGTAGAGATTGTCGAACTTCGACTTGGTGACCGAGTCGTTGACGTTGATTGCCGGGACGCGGAGTTTGCCCTTCTCGAGCATTTGATAGAGGCGGTGCACGCCGGTGGTCGTCTCCTCGGAGACGCCGCGCCATTCCTTCGCGATCGTGGTCCAGCGCAGCGGGTCTTCTTTGTGCACGCGCTTGAGCGTGTCCTTGATGACCTGCTCCTCGTGGGAACCTGACGGGGTGTTCACCCAATCGCTGCCCTCTTCGAGCTCGCAGCCTTTGTGGATGAGGAGCGTGACGTCGCCGCCGTCGTCGACCACGAGTTGCGGCCCCTTGCCGCCCGGGAAGGAAATCGCGCGCAGCGTGAGATCCCAGTATTCCTCGAGTGTTTCGCCTTTCCAGGCGAAGACCGGTGTGCCGGATTTCGCGATGGCGGCGGCGGCGTGGTCCTGGGTCGAGAAGATGTTGCACGAAGCCCAGCGCACATCGGCGCCGAGGGTCTTCAGCGTCTCGATCAGCACCGCGGTCTGAATCGTCATGTGCAGCGATCCGGTGATGCGCACACCCGCGAGCGGCTTGCCCGGGCCGAACTTTTTCCGCACCGACATCAGGCCGGGCATTTCGTGCTCGGCGATGGAGATTTCTTTGCGACCCCACTCGGCGAGAGTGATGTCCTTGACGAAATAATCGGGGGCGCGTTTGGCGCGGGTAGCAGCTTTGGCCATGAGAATGAGGGTGTTTAAATTATCCGGAGCGAGTGGGTGCGGTCTTCAAATCGCGGCACGGAGTGCGGCGACCTTGCTGGCCTGCTCCCAAGGGAGACTGGATTTGCCGAAGTGACCGTAATTGGTCGTCTGGCGGTAAATCGGGCGGAGCAAATTGAGCTGCGAGACGATGTCAGCGGGCTTGAAGCTGAAGACCTCCTGGACGGCGGCGGTGATCTGTTCGTCCGAGACGCCAGGTTTTCCCGTGCCGAAGGTGTCGACGCAGACCGACACCGGCTTCGGATGACCGATCGCGTAGGCAAACTGGATTTCGCAATGCGTGGCCAGGCCAGCCGCGACAATGTTCTTGGCGACCCAGCGGCCCATGTAGGCGGCGGAGCGGTCGACCTTCGACGGATCCTTGCCGGAGAAGGCGCCGCCGCCGTGGCGGCCCCAGCCACCGTAGCTGTCGACGATGATCTTGCGGCCCGTGAGACCGGAGTCGCCCTGCGGTCCACCGACGACGAAACGACCGGTCGGGTTGATGAGGTATTCGGTCTTCTTGCTGAGCAGGCGGGCGGGAATGACCTTCTTGATGACGTTATCGATGAGATAGCTTTCGATCGTGCCGTGGGCGACATCAGCCGTGTGCTGGGTCGAGATCACGACGTTGACGACCTCCACCGGCTTGCCGTTTTCGTAGCGAACGGAGACCTGCGACTTCGCGTCGGGACGAAGCCACGGCACACTGCCGGATTTGCGGATTTTCGTCAGCACGCGGCCGAGGCGGTGGGCAAACATGATGGGCGACGGCATGAGCTCGGGCGTCTCGTTGCACGCATAGCCGAACATGATTCCCTGGTCGCCGGCACCCTGCTCCGCGGTCTTCTTGCCCTTCACCTTCTTCGCATCGACGCCTTGGGAGATATCGGGCGACTGCCTGGTGAGGTAGTTGTTGATGAAAACCGTGTCGGCGTGAAATACATCGTCATTGTTCACATAACCGATGTCGCGAATGGCGGCGCG
>DATAKE010000024.1:0-38182 GCA_036261745.1 Opitutaceae bacterium | reverse complement strand
GCTAACCCGCCGCCTCTTTCTCCTCCCATGCTCCGATACTGCACCAAATGTGTCATGCCCGACACGAAACCAGACCTGAAGCTCGACGAGCACGGGGTCTGCAATGCCTGCCGTTCCTTCGAGCAACGCAGCGCGGTGGACTGGCAGAAGCGACAGGCTGAACTGTTGAAGCTGCTGGAGCGTTATCGCCGCACCAACGGTTCCAACTGGGACTGCATCGTCCCCGTGAGCGGCGGCAAGGACAGCACCTTCCAGGTCATTCGCATGCTTCAGCTCGGACTCAATCCGCTGTGCGTGACTTCGACCACCTGCGATCTTTCCGATCTCGGGCGGCGCAACATCCAGAATCTGAAAAATCTCGGGGTGGACTACGTGGAGTTTTCCCCAAACCCCGTCGTTCGCCGGAAACTCAACCGCATCGGGCTGGAACAGGTCGGGGACATCTCGTGGCCCGAGCATGTGGGCATCTTCACGATTCCGGTGCGCGCTGCGGTGCAGTACAACGTGCCGCTGCTCGTCTGGGGCGAAAATTCCCAGAACGAATATGGCGGCCCCGCGGCCGCCGCGGAAAACAACGTGCTCGACCGCCGCTGGCTCGAGGAATTTGGCGGCATGCTCGGTTTGCGGGTAACCGACCTCATCGGCCTCCAGGGCATCACGGCGAAGGATCTCATTCCGTACCGCTATCCGGATGACGAGGAATTGAAACGCGTCGGCGTCACCGGGCTCTTTCTCGGACACTACCTGCCATGGGACGGTCTCTCCAACACGCTCATCGCCCAGGCCCACGGTTTCGAATCGCATCCGACGGTGATCGAAGGCTCGGCGGTGAACTACGAGAACCTCGATAATCACCACACCGGCATCCACGACTATTTCAAATTCCTGAAATTCGGCTTCGGGCGCGCGACGGACATGGTCTGCATGCACCGGCGACGCGACCGCATCACGCGGCAGGACGCCGTGGAGATCGTCAAGCGGCAGGACGGAAAATTCCCGTGGACCTACCTCGGAAAACCGCTCGAGAAAATCCTCGAGCCGCTCGAGCTGAGCGTCGACGAGTTCATCAAGATCTGCGACCGGTTCACCAATAAGAAAATTTTCCTGCGCGACGGCAAAGGCAACCTGGTGAAGGACCGCCACGGCAACCTGACCAAGATCAACTACGACAACGCCGCCCTGGGGTCCGCAGCCTGACCGCTCACGACATGAACGTTCTCGTTATCAACTACGGCATGGGGAATCTCGCCTCGGTCCGTCGTGCTTTCGAGGAATGCGGAGCGACGGTGCTCGTCTCCGACAATCCCGATGATCTCAACGGCATCGACCGGATCGTCCTCCCGGGAGTCGGCGCCTTTCCGGACGGCATGAACAATCTAACCTCGGCGGGGTGGCCGGGAAAATTGCACGCGGCACTCAAGGATCCCGACGTACGGCTCCTGGGAATTTGTCTGGGGATGCAGCTGCTGGCCGATCGTGGCTTCGAGGGGGAAGAGACGGCCGGTCTCGGCCTGATTCCGGGAACGGTGAAACGGCTCCAGCCTCCCGGCGGGGAAAGAATCCCGCACGTCGGTTGGAACGAAATTCACGCGGCGCAGCCTCATCCCCTGCTCGAGGAAATTCCCGACGGCACCGATTTCTATTTTGTCCACAGCTATCATTTCCAGCCGAAGGCTCCGGAAAGCAGTCTGGCCCGGACGCCGTATTGCGGGGATTTCGCGTCGATCGTCGGAACGCGCAACGTCGTCGGCACCCAGTTTCATCCCGAGAAAAGTTCGAAGCAGGGCTTTCAGTTGATCCGGAATTTCCTCGCATGCTGAAGGTCCGCATCATTCCCACGCTGCTTTGGAAGAACTTCGGCCTCGTCAAGGGGCAGGGCTTCGACAGCTGGCGCCGTGTGGGCACCGTGCTGCCCGCCATCAAGGTGTACAACACGCGCGAGGTGGATGAGCTGATCCTGGTCGACATCACCGCGAGCGGCGAAAACCGCGAGCCGGACTACGAATCGGTGGCGGAATATTCCGCCGAATGTTTCATTCCGCTGACGGTCGGCGGGGGCATCCGGCACATCGATCACATCACCAGGCTGCTTCACGCGGGCGCGGACAAGATCACCCTCAACACCGCCGCCTACGAGTCGCCCGCGCTGGTCGAACAGGCGGCGCAGCGCTTCGGCTCGCAATGCGTGGTCGCCAGCATCGATGTGCGGAAAAACGCCGAGGGCCGCTATGAATGTTACGGCCAGGGCGGCAGCCTTCCGACCGGCCGGGAGCCCGTGGCTTGGGCGAAGCAGCTCGAATCGCTCGGCGCCGGCGAAATTCTCCTCACGTCCATCGAGCGCGATGGTTTGATGCAGGGCTACGCTCTCGACCTGATCGAGGCCGTCACCGCCGAAGTTGGGATTCCTGTCATCGCGTCGGGTGGAGCGGGCAACTACCAGCACATGGCCGAGGCGGTCACCCATGGAGCGTCGGCGGTCGCGGCGGCGAGCATCTTTCACTTCACCGAACAAACGCCGCTCGAGGCGAAAAATTTTCTGGCCGGCCATGGTGTGCCGGTCCGTGCCGTTTATTCGCGAGCGCCGCTCGTCCTGACGTAAGCCACCGGTCATGCCCAACGTGCTTTTCATTCGTGCCGACGGTTCCTCCACCCTGGGAACCGGCCACGTGATGCGTTGCCTCGCGCTGGCGCAGTCGTGGGTTCGTGGGGGTGGACAGGTCGTGTGGGCGCTGGCGGAAACCACTCCGGCATTGAACGGGCGTCTGCGGGCGGAGGGCTTCTCCTGCCTCTCACTGGCCGTCGCGGCGGGGAGCCCCGACGACGCCAGTTCCACCATCGCCCATGCCCGCGCCGCGCAGGCCGCGTGGATCGTTGCCGACGGCTATCGCTTTGGCAGCCCGTGGCAGAAACAGGTCAAGGCCGCCGGATTTCGGCTGCTCGTAGTCGATGACTACGGACACGCCGGCCACTACCACGCCGACCTGATCCTGAATCAAAACGCGTCCGCTCCCGAAAATCTCTACAACGCACGCGAGGCCGCGACGCGACTCTTGCTCGGCGCACCGTTTGTTCTGCTGCGGCAGGAATTTCTCACCGCCCGGCCTGCGACGCGGGCGATTCCGGCGATTGCCCGGAAGATCCTGGTCACGCTCGGAGGGAGCGATCCGGACAATCTCACCAGCCGGGTGATCGGAGCGCTCGGCCAAATTTCGGAGATGGAAGTCGTGGTGGTCGTCGGTGGCAGCAATCCGCATCTCGACGCGGTGAAGCGGGCCGTTGCCACGTGCGGGTTTCCCTGCCGCCTGGAGATCAATGCGACGAACATGCCGGAGCTGATGGCTTGGGCAGACGTGGCGATTTCCGCCGCGGGCTCTACCGCCTGGGAACTCGCCTACATGGGCCTTCCTTCGTTGTTGATTGTGGTGGCCGAAAATCAGGCCGGCATCGCGGCCGCGCTGGCCCGCGAGGGCGTCAGCCAGAATCTGGGCGCCGGCGCGACTCTCACGGCCGCACCTGTCGCCGATGCCCTTCGCGCGCTCCTGGCCGACCAGGCACGGCGGCAGACGCAGAGTCGCAAGGGCCGCAACCTCGTCGACGGCCTCGGCGTGGATCGTGTCCTGACCTCACTCGCCGCCTGACATGAAAATCTCGATCCTTTGCAGCGACGAAAAGCATCCGGTGGTCTCTCACCTGCAGGGTTGGGTCCGCGATGGCGCGACCCGCGGACATGACATCCGACTCGTGCACGACAAGAGCGGCCTGACGGATGGCGATATCCTCTTTCTCGTTTCCTGCACGCAGCTGATTCGTCCGGACGTGCGCGCGAGATTCAAAGCCACGCTGGTTTTGCATGCGAGCGATCTGCCGGAGGGTCGCGGCTGGTCTCCGCATATCTGGTCGGTTTTGCGCGGTGGCACGGGATTCACGGTGACTCTGCTGGAAGCCGCCGAACCGGTGGACAGCGGGGCGATCTGGCTGAAGACGACGTGCTCGCTCGAGGGGCACGAACTGCTGCCGGAAATCGAAGCAAAGCTTTTTGCCGCCGAGCTGTCGCTCATGACGCAGGCGGTGGAAAAGTTCCAGGCAATCCGCCCCGTGCCCCAAGCGGGCGAGCCGGGACAATCGCTCCCACGTCGTACACCCGCGGACAGCCGGCTCGATGTGAACAAGACCCTCGCCGAGCAGTTCGATCTTTTGCGGGTGGTCGATGCGCAGCGTTTCCCGGCGTTCTTCGAGCATCGCGGACACCGCTACGTCCTTAAAATCGAGAAAACTTCCCCATGAGCAACCGCAGCTCCTTCACCATCGCCGGGCGTCCCATTGGCCCCAACCACCCGCCTTTCGTCATCGCGGAAATGTCGGGCAACCACAACCAGTCCATCGATCGCGCCCTGCAGATTGTGGAGGCGGCGGCCAGGGCGGGAGCGCACGCGTTGAAGATCCAGACCTACACGCCCGACACGATGACGCTCGATCTCAGCGAGCGGGAGTTTTTCATCAGCGACCCGAAAAGTCCGTGGGCCGGTACGTCGTTGTACAAACTCTATGGCCAGGCCTACACACCCTGGGACTGGCACCAGGCGATTTTCACGCGCGCCCGGGAACTGGGGCTCATCGCTTTCAGCACGCCCTTTGACGCGACGTCGGTCGCCTTCCTCGAAGATCTGAATGTTCCGTGTTACAAAATCGCCTCGTTCGAAAACACGGACCTGCCCCTGATCCGCCTGGTCGCGGCAACCGGCAAGCCCCTGATCATTTCCACGGGGATGGCGTCATTGGAGGAACTCGAGGAAACCGTCGTGGCGGCGCGTGAGGCGGGTTGCCGGCAGCTGGTGCTCCTGAAATGTACGAGCACCTATCCCGCCAGCGCGGAGCATACCAACATTCTCACGATCCCGGACCTGCGCCGTCGTTTCAATTGCGAGGTGGGGCTTTCCGATCACACCGGGGGAATCGGCGTCGCGGTCGCGAGCGTGGCGCTGGGTGCCAGCGTCATCGAAAAACATTTCACGCTCGATCGGGCTGAAGGCGGAGTCGACAGCACGTTTTCCATGGAGCCGGCGGAAATGAGCCAGCTGGTGCAGGAGACCGACCGCGCCTGGCGAGCCCTGGGCAAGGTGAGTTACGGCGCGACCGAGACGGAAAAGAAATCCATCCAGTTCCGCCGCTCGCTCTATGTCGTGAAGGATCTCAAGGCGGGCGACCTTCTCACGAAGGAGAACCTGCGTTGCATCCGGCCGGGCTACGGCCTCGCCCCGAAATTTTATGATCAGCTCCTCGGCCAGCCCGTCGCCTGCGATGTGAAACGCGGCACGGCCATGCAGATGAAATTCATTTCGCCGGCGGTTCTGGCGACGTCCCCTTGACCCAGCGCTTCTTCCAATGAACAAGACCGAAAAGATTCTGAGTTTCTCTCCCTTCGCCTACTGGAAGCTCCACGCGCTTTATGAAGTCGCGCTTTGTCACAACCTGAAGTGGCGCGGCCACAGCTACGATTACGTGAGCTGCGACGGGCTGTTCAGCGATTGCGATATCTACTGGGAAGCCACGGTTGGCCCTCGGCCGGCGGGCTTTTGTGTCGCCTGCCAGTCGCAGGTGAAAACCATGCTGAAAGACTGCCTCATCCCGAATTCCTGGCTTGGCAAATACAAGCTGCCGGACGGCGAGGCTTCCGCCCGCGCCTTCGTCAACGGTCTCAAGGACGCCGAGCTGCTGGACGCGGTGTTCAAGGAATACCCCGTCGGAACTTGGGTGAAATCGTCCGTTCACAGTCATCTCCGGATCAACACCGTTGATCTCGCCAATCCGAGGCACTGCGCGGCACTGCGCAGCTACCTTTACAGCGGAGTGATCGCGATCAACTGCATCAACCGGATGCTGGATGATCTGCAGCCGACCATCATGCTGCTGTTCAACGGTCGGATGGCCGCAACCCGCATCGCGATGGAACTCGCCATGCAACGTGGCATTCGCGTGGTGTGCCACGAGCGCGGCCTGGCCAGGGAAACGCTGCTACTCTGGGAAAACGAATCCTGCCTCGCGCTCCGGCCCTACGGCCAGCTCTGGGAACAATGGGGAAATGTCCCGCTGGCCAGACCCGAGGTTGCCCAAGTCACGCAGTGGCTCGTCGACCGCGCGCAGGGCGCGAATCTCAACTGGAAAACCTTCAGCGTGCAAAGCTCCCTCGGGGTCGTCGGGGATTTCCTCGAGGCCAACCGCGGCAAAAAAATCTGGAGCCTCTTCACGAGCAGCATGGACGAGATCGTGACGGATCCCGAATACAGCTCGGTTTTCGTGACGCAGTATCGCTGGGTCGAGGAGACCGTTGCTTTTGCGCGCAACAATCCCGCCATCGCCCTGGTGATTCGCGTTCATCCGAATTCCGGCGGCAAGAACTCGACCGGTCGAAATCTCGAGGAGCTCAATTTCTTCCAGCAATTGCGGGCCACGCTTCCGGTCAACGCCGTGCTGGTCATGCCCGACGACAAGGTGAGCAGCTACGCGCTGATCGACCGCACCGATCTCGGATTGGTCTATGGCAGCACGGTCGCCCTTGAAATGGCCTGTCGTGGCAAGCCGGTGTTGCTCGCGGCGCGCACCCCGTGGATGTCGTGCTCGTCAATCAAGCTGCTGACCGAGCCGGAAACCTATCACGCACTCCTTGCCAGCCACGTCTCGAAAACACCCGACACGGCTGAGGTCGAGAAAATCGCCCAGGCCGCCTACCGCTTCGCTTACGCTTTCATGCATCGCTGGAACATCCCGTTCCCGCTGGTGAGCATGCCGGATATTCATAACGGGCAGCTCGCCGCCAAGAGCCTGGAAGAGCTGAAGCCCGGGGTGCATGCCTGCCTCGATTACTGCGCCGAGATTGTGCTCGGTCTCCGTCCTTCGGTCCCGGTCGCAGGCGCGCCCCTTCGCAAGGGCGCCCAGCAGGAGGAAATCGAAGCGTTGCGCTTCGGCCTGAAAACCCTGGCCGCCAAACCGGCCGCGTCCGTCGAGGTGCCGCCGCCGGCGATTCGCGCGAGCGTCGTCATCACCTGCTACAACTACGGCAAATTTCTCCGCGGCTGCGTGCGCAGCGTCGCTCAACAAACCTTCAAGGACTTCGAGCTGATCATCGTGAACGATGGCAGCACCGACGATTCGCAGAAAGTCGCCGAGGCCTGCATCGAGGAATTTCCCGCGCTCCGGATCACGCTGATCAACCAGCCAAACTCCGGCCAGCCGGCGCTCGCGCGCAACGCGGGCATCCGTCAGGCGAAGGGCGAGTTCATCCTGCCGATCGATGCCGACGACCAGATCGATCCGGGCTATCTCGCGGCCGCATTCAAGGCGATCGACGCCAATCCCAAGGTGGACCTGGTCTGTGCCGATTCACTTTTCGACGACGGCAAAAAGCAGACCCGCACCTGGCCCGGCCCTTTCACCGTGAAAGCGCTGAGCGCCGGCAACCAGCTGGTTTACTGCTGCGTTTACCGCCGCAAGGTGTGGGAGCAGATCGGCGGTTATCGCGACAACGTCCGCGGTTACGAAGACTGGGATTTCTGGCTCGCGGTCTGCCTGACGGGCGCGACCGCGGTGGCGGTCAAGTGCGTCGGCCTCATCTACAATCAGAAGGACACCGGCGTCTATTCACAGACCGTGGCCCATCATCAGACCCGGATTGCGCAGATCATGCTGAACAATCCCGCCGCCTACGCGCGTGAACAGGTCCAGCAGGCCCGCACGCTGATCCATGGCCGCGACCCTGCGGTGCAGTCCGCCAGTTTGGCCGGGAAAAAAGTCCTGATCTATTCCGACGATCCGGGACTGGGCGGCGCGGCGCATTACAACCATACCGTCTTGCTCGCCCTCGCTCGCGCCGGGGCGAAGGTCTACAGCGCGCAGCCGAAGAGCGAGAGTCCGTTGCTGCTCGAACAGCAGCAAGCCGGGGTGAGCCATTTCTGGATTTCCTACGATCCCGTCACGTCCTTCGTTCGTTCCTTCACCGATGGCGCCGATGCGGAACGCATCCTGGCCGAGGTGCAGCCCGACCTGGTTTATTTCAGCGATTGTTGCGCGGTGTCCAATATCGCGGCGAAGCAGGTGGCATTGAAACGCGGGATTCCCTACGCGCTGATCTGCCACTCCGAAGCCGGTTATCTCGCGGAGCGTTTCCCGCAGGTGCTCGGAGCTGTGAAAGAACTGCTCGCCCACGCCCGCCAGGTCGTGGCGGTTTCCGAACACAGCCGCGAAGTACTGCGAAAAAATTTCAACCTGCCTCCCGACAAGGGAACCGTCATCTACAGCGGCCGGCCGGCGCGGTATTTCGCGGCGCCGAATGCCGCGACGCGGGAACGTCTCCGCGCAGAACTCGGCATCCCCGCCGACGGTGTGCTCTGTTTCACCGCCGCGCGGCTCGATTCCGCGAAGGGTTTCCAGTTTCAACTCGAGGCCATCCGTCAGTTGCACGGCGCCCAACGGCTCGGCCCGCTTTATTTCGCCTGGGCGGGGGAGGGCGATGTGCGCGCTCAGCTCGAGAAGATCGTCGAACAAAACCAGCTGCAGTCCCGGGTCCGGTTTCTCGGCTACCGCTGGGATATCGCCGACCTGATGGACGCCTCCGATGCGTTTGTGCTCACGAGCATCAGCGAAGCGCTGCCCCTCTGCCTGATGGAAGCGATGGCCAAGGGTCTCCCGGTCGCATCGTGCGCCGTGGGCGGAATTCCCGAGGAGCTGGGCAACACGGGAGCGCTGTTGTCCGATCCCAATGTCGATCCGAAGCGGACCGTGCTCGAACTGACGAAAACGCTGGAGCAATGGGCGGGCAACGCAGACCTGAGAAAAAAAGTCGGGGAAACGGGCCGCGAACGCGCGCGGGCCATGTTCCGCGAAGAAGTGATGATCGAAAAAACCCTGGCCGTACTGACGGTCGCCGCCGGCGAAACCGCGTTGAAATCCACGATCGGCCCGGGTGCGTCAACCGCAGCGGCCAGCGGCAACGATCGGTTGCAGGAATTTCAGCAGGTGATCAGCGCGACCGAAGGCCTGTTGCAAAATGGGCAGTTCGACGAGGCGATCGCCCGGATGGAGCGGGCGCTGCAAATCGCCCCGACCGCCGAATGCGTGACCCGCGCCACGGAAATTCTCGAAATGCTCCGGACGGCCAAACAGGAACAGACGTCGGCCGCGGCCTCACAAGCCGGCGCCACGTCAGCATCCGAGGAGATTTTCGGAGCGGAAGAAGTCCAAAACGTTCAGCAGATGATCGCGACCTATGGCGGGAATCCCGCTGATCCGGTGCGCGAACAGCTGCTGGAACTTCAGCAGGGTTTGATGAATTTCCTCGTCACCGCGGAAACGGACAAACTCGCCGGCCTTTTTCAGGGCAATTTCGGCGAGGTATTCCGCGCGTTGGTCAAAAGCGGATTGTCTTCCGAACCGCCGACGGAGGACGTGCAGGCCCAAGCGGCGATTCTCGACGAAGCGCTCGGGCTCGCCGTTTCCTCCGCAACAGCGTTTGACTACCGGCCGCTTATGGCGCGCATGCTGCGCGTACCCGCGCACCGCGGTTCCGTGACGATCGCACCGGAAAAAATCCCGGCCTGGTTCCTCGGGGATTATCTCGGCTACGTCCTGCATGCCCCGCAGGTATTCGTCACCGGGGGCGAGGCGGAACAGTATCACGCTCACCTGCTGGCTTGGGCGCGCGCGATTTCGCAGCGCACCCGCACGGCACCGCACGAGAAGCTGACGATGACCATCGCTCACTTCTTCGCGATGAAGGCGAACTACATTCCGCTCTACTTCAGCAATCGAAACACCCGCGAGGCCGCCGAAAAACGGGCCGGGATCATGGAGTTTGTACTCTTGAAAAACGGCGCGGCGATCGATGCCAGGCTTCCGAAACGGCCGAAGAACCGCACCCGGATCAAGGTGGGTTATCTCAGCGCGCACTTCGGGGCGCAGACCGAGACGCACGTCACGCTGCCCACCTTGCAGCTCGACCGGAGCAAGTTCGAGATTTGCCTGTTCGCGCTCGCGAGCGCGGGCGGAGCGATCGAGGACCGGTGCCGTTCCTTCGCGGACTCGTTCACGACGCTTTCGCAGAACATCCACCAGCAGGTGAAAACCCTCCGCGACGCCGCGCTCGACGTGATCATCATCGGGACGAACGTGACCGCCGTCACCAATGCCGTTTCCCTGATCGCCCTGCACCGGCTCGCGCCGCTGCAGCTCGCGTCCTACTGCTCACCGGTCAGCACCGGCATGCGGCACATCGACGGCTACCTGACCGGCACGTTCAACGACTTTCCCGGCGTGCAGGAGCACTTCAGCGAGAAACTTCATTTCTGCGAGGGACCTCCCGGTTGCCTCGACTACACCGTCGAAGCCAAGGCGTCCTCGGGTGGCTTTAGTCGCGCGAAGCTGGGAATCGCGGAGGACGAGGTCGTCTTCGTCAATGCGGCAGCCTGCTTCAAGATCCTCCCGGAAATGCAGGAAACCTGGGCGAAGATCCTGAAGACCGTTCCGAAATCGCGCCTGCTGCTGCTGCCGTTCAATCCCAACTGGTCGAGTGCGTTTCCGGTGAAACAATTCGAGCGGACGCTCGCGGAAGCGTGCGAACGTCACGGGGTGAGCCGCGACCGGTTTATCATGGCGGACTCCCTGCCATCGCGCGCCGACGTCAAGGCACTCGAAAGCGTCGCGGACGTGTACCTCGATACGTTTCCATTCTCGGGGAGCATCTCGGTGATCGATCCCCTCGAGCTCGGCATCCCCGTGGTTGGTTGGCAGGCTGAAACGCATCGCTCGCGCATGGCGGCCTCGCTGCTTCGCGAACTCGGCCTGCCGGAGTTGATCACGGAAAACGAGGCTGCTTACGTGGCCCTTTCGGTGCGCCTTGCGACGGACGCCGCGTATCGCCGGCAGCTCAACGAACGCATCCGCACCGCGATGGCCCGTGGTCCCAAATTCGTGAACGCGGCGGCGTATGCCCAAGGCCTGGGCCGGTTGTTGGAATCCCTGGTGAGCGGTGAAAAAACTCCGCCGCCGCGGTTGTCCGAGCCCGTGCCCGAACTCGCTCACACCTGATCCGGGGCCGCAAGCATCGCGGCGAGGCCGTCTTGCAATGAGACGTTCGCGGCGAAGCCGAATTCGTTTTTTGCCGCCGCGGGCAAACCCAGCGAATGCCTGATGTCCGATGCCTTGGCCTCCGCGTAAACCGGGGCGGGGGCCTTGGCGAACTGGCCGCGCAGCACCTCGATCAACCGGTTGAGGCTCGTTGCCTCGCCCGTGCAAATGTTTGCCACGCCACTCGCGAGGCCGGCGGCAGTGGCGGCGATCACGTTGGCGCGGGCCACGTCGCGCACCGAGATGAAATCGCGGGTTTGCTCGCCGTCGCCGAAGATTTTTGGGGCGCCGCCGGTTCGGAGCCGGTCCGCAAAAATCGAAATGACTCCGGAGTAGGGCGACTTGGGATCCTGCCGCGGGCCATATACATTGAAGTAGCGCTGACAGCGGGCGGTGAACCCGAACGCGGCGGCGTGGCCGAGCAGGATGGCTTCGGAGGCCAGCTTGGCGGCGCCGTAGGGACTGATCGGGCGAGTCTCCGATTTTTCGCTGAGCGGGAGTTGCCGGGCGTCGCCGTAGACGGCGGCGGAGGAGGCAAACACGACGCGCCCGACGCCGTTCCGCCGCGCGGCTTCGGCGACGATCTGGGTTCCCACCACGTTGAGCCGGAAATTCAGCTCGGGGTTCTGGATGCTTTCCTGGACGCTCACGAGCGCCGCGAGATGAATGATGGCTTCCGGCTTGGACGCCGCGACCAGCTCGTCGAGCGCCGCACCGGCGGTGAAATCGCCTTCGACAAAACGAAACGCCGGGTTTTTTCCGGCGAGCGCGAGGTTCGATTTGCGCCCCGTGCGAAAGTTATCGAGGCCGACCACGGAGTGCCCGGCGGCGAGCAGTTGATCGCAGGTGTGGCTGCCGATGAATCCCGCGGCGCCGGTGACGAGAACGGTGGACATCACCCAGGAGCAAGGGACTCCGGGGGATTTCCGGCAAGGCGAGATGCGGAAAAATTATCCGGATGAGAAGCGCCGGCTCTTGAAATTTCCGCAGCGTGACCGATTACTACGGCGATGCTTTGGGGGATTTTAAAACCGTCGCGTCCCACTCGAACCGAAACGGCGGGGCCAAAAAAGTGGATGGCATGAGCGGTCCCATTTCCGTTTCAGACCCTGCGCGTCCGGGCCTTCGCGTGCGGGTCTGTTACTTCAACGCCTGGGCAGGTCCGCTGGAGGAGGTCGCGTCCTATCTCGCCCGTGTCCCCGCGATCGACCTCGCACCGCTTGTGGCGAATCCAGCGGATGCAGCGTTGATGAAAAAGGCCCGGCTGGATTGCGACTGGTATGCGGAGAACGCGCGCTGCTTCGCAGCGATGCAACCTGAACGCATCGAGTTTTTGCCCGCGTGGGTGTGCGGCGTGGCGAGCCTGCTGGAACTCGCCCGCGCTCCACGGGAGCACGGCGAGGAACGCTGGCTCGTGACGATGGGACACCAGCCGCAGGCGCTCGGGGCGGTGGCGGGGCGCGTCTTCGCGTTGCTGGCGCGCGAAGGGGTGCGACATCTTTTTTATGCCTTCGACGAGGCGAGCCGGTTCATGCCGTGCTTCGACGAAGTTGCGCCGCACCTCGCGGTTTTGATTCACGATGAACTGCCGCTGAGCGAGAGCGGTCGGGCGAAGCTGTCACCAAAATGCGTGATCCAGCACCGCAGCTGGGTCGCGAACGTGGTGCCGTTTGCCGTGCCGTTCCAGGAAGCGCCGGAGGATAAGATTTTGTTTCTGGGTTCGCAGCTGGGCATGACGCCGCACCGGCAGCGGCAGATCGATTTCCTGCAGAAGAAATTCCCGGATCGATTCGTGGCGTTCTCCGATCATTCGATCGCGGTGTCCGCCCGTGATGGCCTTGGCCGGTATAAAGTCGGGCTGTGTCCCGAGGGCCGCAGATTCACCACGCCTGCCATGAGTGCGGCTCACACCGATCGCCCGTTTTGGTCGGGCTGCCTGGGGCTGGTGCCGGTGAGTGAAGATTCCGCAACGGGCGGGCGGCTGCAAAAACTGCACGAGGAGAAATTAATTCTGCGCTATCCGCACGGTGATTTGCCGGCCCTCGCGGAGGCCTGTGAGCGCGCCCTGGCGCTGCCGAACGGCGAACGGCGCCGGATCTACGATCATTTCAACCGCCACGAGACCGTCGGCGTCGTGGTCGCGGAAGCGATCGCGAAAGCGACCGCACGTCCTTGAACGTAGCAGCCGGGGTAACGTAGGAGCCTAGGTAACGAGGCTGAGAACGGGGGGACATCCAAATCAGCCTCGTTACCTCGGCAGCTACCGTTTACGCGAAGTTAACTGAGTTCAGCCCGGACGGGCCATCGCGAAGAAAGCGTCCTCCAACCCGCGCGTGAAACGCGGGGCATCGCAGAGTGGACTGAGCCGCAGGCGGTCGCGAAGCGTGCGGCGCAGTTCCGCGAGCCGGGGCAAATCCTGCGCTGCCGCCACGGAAAGTCGCACGTAGTCGTTGGGCGAGCTCGCGATCCAATCGGCCATTCCGGCATGAGTGAGCAAACTCGCGCCGACGCGAGCGGCATGGACCCGGCCGGCCAGCGTGATCACGGGCACGCCCATCCACAGCGCTTCACACGTCGTGGTGGTGCCGTTGTAGGGGAACGGATCGAGCGCGACATCGACCCCGTGATAGAGCGAGAGGTGGTCGCGGACGGAGAGATCCGCGCCGTGCAGACTCACCCGGCGGGACGCGACCCCTTCGGCCGCGAATGCCGCGTGGACGTGTTCAACGATGTCGGGATCGGAGAACGCGCGGGATTTTAGCAGCAGGCGCGAGGCGGGGAGTTCGCGCAGCAGCCGCGACCACAACCCGAGGACCGCGGGAGTCACCTTGGAAAAATTATTGAAGCAGCCAAAAGTGATCGCGCCGGCTTTGGAAGCGGGGAGGGCGTTGACCGGAGGCGCGTTGTCGTCGGGGCGATAGCACGAAAAGGTGGTGGGCAGCCGGAGGAGTTTTTCCGAGTGAAAGGCTTCGGTTTTACCCGGGGGATCGCTGATCGCATCGGTAATGCGGCAGTCGATCGCGTCGAGGCCTGTCGTATTCGGATAGCCGATCCAGGTCACCTGCACGGGCGCGGGGCGTCGGGCAAAAACGAGCAGGCGATGGTTGGCGGTATGTCCTGCGAGATCCACGAGCAGGTCGAGTTCATCGCGACGGACCAGGTCCGCGGCCGCGTCGTCGTCGAGCCGTGCGATTTCGCGCCAGTGTTCGACCTGGCCGCGCAGGCGCGCGGTGACGCCATCGGGGTGGAGCACGTTGGAATAGCAAAAAACCTCGACCCGGTTGCGATCGTGGGCGGCCAGCACGGGTTCGATAAAATAGGCGACGGCGTGGTGGACGAAATCCGGGGAGAGATAGCCGACGCGAAGCCGCCGGCCAGATGGCGCGGCGTGCGCGGCCGGAGAGACGGGACCTTTTGCCGGCGGCGCGAGTGAAGCGGCGTGAGCTTCATGCCACTGGCGATGCTCGGCGAAAACGGCGGCGGGCGGGATTTCCGGGAGGTAGTTGAGGGCGAGCAGGAGATTGCTGTGCGTCGCCGGCGACGGCGCGGACGCGAGCGCGGCGCGATAATGTTCGATCGCGCTGGCGAGACGGCCCTCGGTTTTGCACAGCCGGCCGAGATTGTCGTGAGCGGCGGCATAGCCGGGGCGGAGGCGAAGTGCCTCGGCAAAGGCGGCGTGGGCCTCGGCGGATTTTCCCGCCGCAGCGAGGGCGTGGCCGAGGATGTTGTGGGTTTCGGCGCGCGCGGGTTCGAGGGCGAGGGCGCGGCGGAAGCGGGTGATTGCTTCGGCGGTGTCGCCGGCTTCGAGCGTGGCGACACCGAGGTTGAGCCAGACAACCGGGGAGTCGGGGACAAGTTTTGCGGCCTGTTGCAGGGCGGCGACGGCTTCGGGAAGACGACCCAGGGATTTCAGGACGTTGCCTGCCTGGTGATGGGCTTCCCCGAGTTTGGGATCGAGGCCGCTCGCGCGTTGGAAAGCGGCGAGAGCGTCGTCGGGGCGCCGGAGCGCACGGAGGGCAAGGCCGTGCTGGAGATGAAGCGGCGCGACGTTGGGAAGGACGGCGAGAGCCCGGGTGAAAAGCGATTCGGCGAGGGCCGCGTCGTTCCGATGAAGCGCGATCTGGCCGAGGAGGTGAAGCGCGTCGGGCTGCCGGGGATCGCCGGTGAGAACTTGCCGGTAGATCGCCGCGGCTTCGTCGAGCCGGCCGGCGCGGTGGTGTGCGACGGCGGAGGCAAGAAGCGCGGAGGAAGACGACATGGCGTGCGGCGGATGGGACCGGGCGGTGCGCGGTGAGTCAACGCGGGAGCGGGGGGCCGGCGGATCGCGGAAGCCGGAAATGCGAAAGCCCCGGAGTGAACCGGGGCTTTTGCCGAGTGGATCACTGGTCTGACCGGCCCCGGGCCCGGTCACCACCGAGGTGGTGACCGGGCTTGGGCTAATCAGGAGTATTCCTGAACTGTTTTGGTTTACTACTCTTGGTCTTACTGGAGGAGACGCAGAGCGGTTTGGGCGCTCTGATTCGCCTGGGCCAGCATCGACGTACCGGCCTGCACCAGAATGTTCCAGCGGGCGAGCTGGGTGGATTCGGATGCGACGTCGACGTCGACGATGCGGCTGTTGGCCGCTTCCAGGTTGGCCTTGTTCACCGTGACGAGCTCGCTCGCGAAGCCGAGGCGGCTCTGCTCCGAACCGTTCGTCGCGCGCATCGTGGCGACGCGCTCGATGGCGGTCGAGATGTCCGACAGCGCAACCGACGCGAGCGACGTCACACCGGTGGACGAGATCACGCCGACACCGCTCGAGGAGCTGGTGAGGTCGCGAGCGGCGAGCGTCACCGTGGTGGTGCCGCCTTCGGTCACGCCGACGTCACCGGGGGAGGCGGATCCGAAGAGCGCCACACCGTTGAACGTTTCGCCAGAGGTGGCGCGAAGCTGCGCGGTCAGAGCGGTGAACTCTGAATCGTAGTTCGCCTTGTCGCTCGAGCTCTTGGTCACATCGCTGTAGAGGACCTTGAGTTCGCTGATACGCTCGAGGATTTTGCCACCGACCTTGAGCGCTCCATCCTGCGTCTGAAGGAGTGAAACGGCGTTCCCGATGTTGGAGTCGACGGCGCCTTGACGGCGGGCGGCGGCAGACAATTTCATCGAGACAGCCAGCCCACCCGCATCATCGGAAGGATTGACGATTTTCGAGCCGCTGGAGAGCCGGTTGAGGCTCTTTTGCAGCATCGAGTTGGACGTGGCGAGGTTGTTGGAGGCAACGGTCGCCGAGTAGTTGGTATTGATTACGACAGCCATGGTATTTCTTTCCTTGATCTAACGCGACTATCCGTCGTCGCCACGGGCCCCGCTAGACGGCGCAGGGCCAGGCCGTTTGAGACATAGGTCTCAAATTTGCTTCACGCTGTTTGGAGCAGCGTGAAAAAGTAGGAGTGATTTCAATCAAGAATTGAACCGGCTTCCGGGAGGGAAGGTGGGCTCCGGCTGGCCGCGGTCGGAGGAATCAACCTCCGGGGCCGCGACCAGTGGAGCGAGGTCCGCTGACTTCTTACTGGAGCAGCTTGAGCGCGGTCTGCGCGCTGGCGTTTGCCTGGGCGAGCATCGACGTGCCGGCCTGCACCAGGATGTTCCAGCGGGCGAGCTGGGTGGATTCCGAGGCGACGTCGACATCGACGATGCGGCTGGTCGCGGCCTCGAGGTTGGCCTTGTTGACCGTCACGAGCTCGCTGGCGAAGTCGAAGCGGCTTTGCTCCGAACCGTTCGTGGCGCGCATCGTGGCGACTTTTTCGATCGCCGTGGAGATGTCCGACAGCTGGACGGTGGCGAGCGAGGCGACGCTCGTGTCCGAGATCACGCCGACACCGCTGCTGGAGCTGAGGAGATCGCGGGCGCCGATGGCGACCACGGTGCTGCCGCTCTCATTGACACCGACGTCGCCAGGGGACGAGGAGCCGAAGAGGGAGACGCCGTTGAACGTTTCACCGGCGGTGGCGCGGAGCTGCGCGGTGAGGGAAGTGAATTCCGAATCGTAGTTGGACTTGTCGCTCGAGCTCTTGGTCACGTCGGTGTAGAGCACCTTGAGTTCGCTGATGCGCTCGAGGACCTTGCCGGTGACTTTCAACGCGCCATCCTGCGATTGGAGCAGGGAAACGGCGTTGCCGATATTCGAGGCCACGGCGCCCTGACGGCGGGCGGAGGCGGACAACTTCATCGAGACGGCAAGGCCGCCGGCGTCGTCCGAGGGGCTGACAATTTTCGATCCGCTGGAGAGCCGGTTCAGGCTCTTTTGCAGCATCGCATTCGAAGAGGCCAGATTGTTTGAGGCAACCGTAGCCGAGTAGTTTGTATTGATGACAACTGACATGGTGATCTTCCTTGATCCTTAGTGCGACTTCCGTGTCGCGTTCGTATCCGGGGGGGCAGCTCCGGATCGCGCTGGTCACAACATTTGTTGCGACGGGGCCAATAACGGAGGAACCCGAAAAACCTTAACATCGATTTGTACGAAAATCGCATTTTTCGGTTTACCCCCGAATCGCGGTTTAGAGCTAAACCCATGGGCTAAAATGCCGATCTATTAACGGGCTATTACGGCCTATTGATCATGGCATCCCTACAACTTTCAGGCCTGGCATCCGGATTGGATTGGAAGTCGCTGGTCGACCAGTTGATGACCGTCGCGCACAGCCCGGCGGATCGGCTGGCGGCCGAAAAGACCCAGAACAGCCAGAAGGTAACTCTTCTAGCGGACCTGGGGACCAAGCTCACCGCGCTGCAGGACTCCGCGACCGCCCTAGGCGCCTCGGGCGCATTTGGGCAGCGCACGGCGGTTTCAACCCTCACGGGATCTTCGTGGGTGAATTCGGCTGCCACAGACACGGCCGTGGGAAACTACCAGATTGCGGTCTCGCAGCTCGCGACCGTCGCCCGCCGCCAGGGAGCGTCGGATCTCGGGACGCAACTCAGCGCGACTTCGGACGTTTCCGCTCTCACGATCGCCAATCTTCCCATCGGCAGCGCGATCACCGCCGGAACTTTCACGGTTAACGACCAACAGATCACCGTCGCGCTCACCGACACGTTGCAGTCGGTTTTGTCGGCCATTGCCACCGCGACCGCTGCCACCAGCAATCCGATCACGGCGAGCTACGACGAGACCACCGACAAAATCACCCTCACGGGGAGTGGCGAAGTCGTGCTCGGCGCGGCGAATGACACGAGCAATTTTCTCGCCGCACTGAAGCTCGGAAACAATGGCGGCCCGAGCGTCACGAGTTCAGGAAAACTCGGCACCATCAAGACGAACGCGGGGCTGGCGAATGCGAATCTCACGACTCCGATCACGGCGGTCGACGGCTCGGGGAACGGGACCTTCAGCGTCAACGGCGTCGCCATCGCCTACAATATCAACACCGACACGCTGTCCTCGATCATCACCCGGATCAATCAGTCCACCGCCGGTGTGACCGCCGCCTACGACGCGTCCGCCGACCGGATGACGCTGAGCAACAAGACCACGGGCGACGTCGGAATCGGGCTCAGTGAATCCGCCGGCGGGTTGCTCGCAGCGCTCGGCCTCACCACGGGGGGAACCTTGGTTCACGGGCAGAATGCGGAATTCACGCTGAACGGGGGCGCCATGCTCACCAGCGCCTCGAACACCCTGGATGCGACTTCCCACGGAATCACCGGGCTGAACATCACGGTCACCACGGAGGAAACGCAGACCATCCAGGTCGCGGCCGATGCGAAGGGCATGCGCAGCCGGATCGACGATTTCATTTCGAAGTTCAACGCGGTGCAGTCGTTTCTCGACACCGCCACCAAGATCACCACGGACTCGCAGGGCAAAGTCACGGCCGCGGCGCTCTCCGGCAACCGGGAGATTCAGGCGTGGGGCAGTTCGCTGCGCTCGATCGCCTTTGGCGCCATTTCAGGACTGAGCGGAACCATCACCCGGCTCGAAAACCTCGGCATCGATTTCAAGTCTTCGACCAGCCAGCTCCAGGTCACGGACGGGACGAAACTGGATGCGGCGCTTCGCGACAAATCCAGCGAGGTGAGTGCGTTTTTTCAAACGACCACGACGGGCTTTGCCGAAAAATTCAAAACGTTTCTCACCGGCGTCGCGGCGCAGAACACCACGCAGCAGACGAATTTGAATCGCTCGAATACGTCGCTGACCAAGCAGATTGCCGACATCGAACGCCGGCTGACGCAGCAGCGCGCCTTGATGGAGGCGGCGTTCATCAAAATGGAATCGGCGCAATCGACACTGCAGTCGCAGCAGGCGGCTTTGACGCGCGCGTTCCCGACTTCGACCAAATGATGACCCGCACGACTTCCTTCCTGGTGCGTTTCGTCGCGATCGCGACGGTGGCTTTTGTCACCGGGTGCACGTCGATGCCGACGATGGATCCCGCGGTCCGCGGTCCCTTCTTTGCGCCGTCGAATCACGGCGGCGTGCCGATGCTGCCCGCGGCGCTTCGCCGCGTGGTGCTCCTGCCTGTGTGTGGGGGAACCGTGACAACTCCGGAAATGGCGGAGGCGCTCGATCGTGTTTTTGCCACCGCGCTGTTGAAGGAAAACCGCTTCGAGATGGTGGTGCTGACGCGCGAGGAATGCCGCCGCCGGTTCGGCGTTGAGGAGCTTTCCTCCACCTCGGCGCTGCCGAACGATTTCATGCAGAAACTGCGCCGGGATTATGCGGTCGACGCGGTGCTTTTCGTCGATCTCACGAGCCTGCAGGCCTACCCGCCGCTCAATTTGGGCGTGCGCGCGAAGCTCGCGACCGTTGAGGACGTGCGCCTGTTGTGGAACTTCGATTCCGTTTTTTCCGCGTCCGATACAACTGTCGTCAACAGCGCCCGCCGCCATTTTCTGAAGGGGAGTGGGGCGGGGGCTCCGATGGATCTCAGCCACTCCGTCCTCCAGTCCCCCTCGCGTTTTGGGGAGTACGCCGCGGCCGCGACGTTTGCGACGCTGCCCCCGGTTTTTGCGGGTGTCCCGGTCGGTGAAAAATGAATCAAATCCGCTCAAGTTTTGCCTCCGACAGACGATATTTCGCTCATCAATCAACGGCGTTCCCTGGATCGCAGTCAGCGGCTGACCGTTTCGCAAACCCGACTTCCGCATGATTATTCCATCATCTTCGACTAACCGCGCGCCTCTGCCTCCCTCGCTTTCCCCGGCGGGTCAGCCCGCCCCGGCCCCCCGCGCCCCGCGCAGCGACCAGCTTTCCACGGAAAGCGGTTCCCATTTGAAGGCCGCCCTGGAACGCCAGCCGGCCGTCCGTCCTGAAATGCTCGCCCGCGCCCGCGAACTCGCGGCTGACTCGGCTCATCCGCCCGCAGTGATGATGAAGCAGCTGGCGCAGTATCTTCTGTCGACGCCCGACTTGAGTTCAGACGAATCCTAGGATGCCGATGCTCGCTCAAGGATATGCGCGGACATATCGCGCAAATGCGGTTCTCACCGCGAGCCCCGGCCAACTGGTGCTCATGCTTTACGATGGCACGCTGAAGGCCCTTGCCCTGGCCCAGCAGGCTTTCGCCGAGCCCGTGGCCGAACCGCGCCGGATCGAGAATATCAACCGGCAATTGATCAAGGCCCAGGCGATCATTGCCGAACTGCAGAGCGGATTGAACATGGAGGCCGGCGGGGAGTTCGCCCAGACCATGTACCGTTTGTACGACTATCATAACCGCCGCCTGTTCGAGGCGAATCTGCGCAAGGACATCGCACCCATTCTCGAGGTCGAACGCCTCCTGCGGGATTTGCGTGATGCGTGGGCCGAAATGCTGGGTCAGCAAAATCAGGGCACTGCCATCGGACATTTAAGCGGAGTGGCGTAACATGCCGACGACCCACGGCCAGGTCAGTCGCGTCCTGAGCGCTTTGGAGGATCTCGCGTCGCAGGAAGAACTCCTGGTGCGCGCCGAGGATTACACCGAAGTTGCCGCCGTGCAGGAGCGGATGGCTCCCCTGGTCTATTTTCTCGTCGAAGAAAAGGCCGCGGCCGACCTGACGTTGCGCGAGCGAATCGTGTCGTTCGTCGCCCGGCGCGATCGCACGCAGGAACGAATCGCCACGGAAGTGGGGAAGATGCGGGAGGAAATGGTGCAGCTCGAGCTCAGCCGCCGGCGCATTGCACGCGTGGCACCGGCCTACGGCCTGCGCGGTGCCTCCACGGAAACCTCCCGGCTTTCCGTCCGCAGCTGAGGCGCAAGGTCGATCAGGTGGAGCGGCGACCATGCAGTCCGACAAACCGTGTCAACGTCTCCCGGCGGCCCACGGCTGCCCTTGTCTGTGGGACGGCGACACGAGCGCGCCAGGTGAACAACACGCCACGGCGTCCATTAACCAAGCGCTGACGTATCGGCCAGCGAGCGATCCCTGGCGTCAGCTTGCCTGAGCGGCCAGCGGTGACAGTTCCGGGGTCTCGGCGGACGTGAGTGACGGTGCACCGCCTGCCAGCCATGCGCTGGCAATCCGCCCTGCCTCCGCCTGCCAGTCGGTGCCGGGCTTGGCGTACACGGCGAGAACCGGAAAGGAATCGACCCCCTGCCAGTTGAGGCTGGCCTTGGAGCAGTGTGAACCGTCCGCCAGTTCAAAGCTTTGAATGAAAATCGCGCCGCGGATTTGGGCGGGGTTGCTGCCTGAGGCGGGGGTCATGGTGAGCCGCGCCAGTCCGTGGTGATAGTTAACCATCCGATTGGTGTCCCAGGATTGACCGGAGGAGGCCGACTGTTTGATCAGGGCCTGCTCAACGTCGTTCAGAAAAGAAAGCAATCGCGTCGCCATGAAAGGAAGGGGTGGATGAGGAATAGCGTTGGAGTGGCGGTGGTCTTATCGACCGCTTCCGGTGTTAACTTGAAGAGTTTACGCGATTTTTTTGAGGGTTCCCGAGTCTGGCGCCCCATGCGGCTTAGCTGGCCGTGAGCTGGGTGGGATGGTCCGCGCTGACGCCAAAGGCGCGCCGCGCCCGGTCAGCCGTTTCGAAGATGGTCCAGTCCCGCGTGTCTTCGAATGTCCGGCAGTCGTTCACAATCTGTTCGTTTCCGATGATCGCGAATGGGATACCCATCTCCTGTCCCGCCTTCATCGCCTGGAGGATGACCTTGATCATCGCGATGTTCAGACCCTTGGGCTCGTGGACATCGATCAGAAGTTTGGTGCACCCGCCCGCCTTGGCCTGGGTGAGCTTGGGAGGGAGGCAGGTGGCGATTTCGTCGAGTTCGACTTGGGAGGAGTTCTCCGGGACGACCAACGTGACCGCGTCGCCATCGATGGAGAAGTAGCGATGGGACATGTCGAGGTGCATCGCCCGCGCAAACTTCAATTCGAGGTCGGCGAAATCCAGCGGTTTCGTGACGATCGCGTTGAAACCGGCGGTAACCGCTTTTTGGAACTGGATATCGCCCTTGTGGGTGAGGGCGAACACCGGGGTGGTTTTCAGCTTCGGGCTCACGCGCACCTCGCGCAGGAACGTGTAAGCGGTGTGATTGGCCAGCGAAAGGCTCGCAACGACGATATCAGGCACCGTCTGGGTGCAGGAGGCGGTCGCCTCCGCCAGGGTTGCGACGCGATTGATTTTCCACGGGAGGTGTTTCAACCCGTCCTGGATTTCCTGCACGACCTCGGGCTGATCCTCGATGACCAAAATCTGCGCCGGATCGGAAATGGACTGCGGCTTGGTCGGCTGCAAATCGAGCACGCGGGCCACCTTCGCAATGAGGACGGATTCCTTGAACGGCTTGATCAAATAATCCCGCACGCCGATTTTCGCGATTTTTAGCACGTTATCCCGCCCGCCTTCGGCCGTCAGCATGATGACCGGAATCGCCTTGAGGGCGGGCGCGGCTTTGAGGCGCGTCAGCATTTCGACGCCGTCCATCACCGGCATGGTGATGTCGAGCAGGATCAGATGCGGGAGTTCCTTCGTTGCGACCGCGAGGCCTTCCTCGCCGTTGTTCGCCTCGAAAACTTCGCAGTCAAAAGACCGGAAGGCCCGTCGAACGATCACACGAACCGTTTTTGAATCATCTACCGTAAGAATTTTATAGCGCATGCCCGGACTGGTCGTTTTTCACTCCTCCATCTTCAGATGGATATCCGCAATGATCCGGTGGCCCGCACACTCGAAGGCGTGCCGGCGGCGGATCGAGGAGCTGACGGATTGAATCGAAAGATCGGTGCTCCGCAGGATGGACGGCATCGTGAGCGTGCACGGGTAGCCGACGTCGCAGAACCCGTTTTTAAAATTGCCCGCAATCATGTTGGTGAACTCACCGACCGCATCGTTGACGGGCTCGTCACCGGCGGTATCGAGCTCTTTTGCGGTCATGCCGAGCAAAGTGCAGGTGCAGAGCTGCGCAAAGGGAAGGGGAAGGTGGATGTAAACCAAGCCGTTCGCCTTGCCGGTAAACCCGACGTTCCCGACGACATTGATGGTGCCATGTCCGTTGCCGTTCGACGGCGCGGCGGTTGCGCCGGGGGCCGCCTGAGGCACTTCCACGACGGGAGGCATGGTCTCCAGCATGGTTTGGAAAACATGTCCAACCGCTCGGACAATGTTCTCGCGAATTAGATTTTCGATGCTTCCCAGGGTTGCAGTCATAATAAATGGCAACGCCTGTCGGAGGCGTGCCCCGATATCGGCGGATTTTGCGTTTCGTTTAAGGAAACTGTTTCACCGGGATGTAACGTCGTGCGTCATCCCATGATGAGTAAAAATACTCCGCGCCGGGAGGTTTTTGCCTCCGCCCAAAGCCTCGTTCCGCGAACGGAAAGACAGGTCAGGCCGAAGTACTTTCGCAGGCCAGCACCTCGACGGAGTCGTCGCCGGCGTCGCGATATTGCTGAAGTTTATTCCGCAAGGTGCGAACGCTGATCCCCAAGGTCGTGGCTGCTTCCGCCCGGCTGCCCGCCGACTGCCGGAGGGCTTCGCGGATCGCCTGCTTTTCGAGTTCGTCGAGCCGGACGACGCCTTGTCCACCCGTGACGGCCACCGCCGCGCCTTGGGGAGTGTCGTGCTTCGGCCCCAAGGGGTTCAACGTGTGGAAAGCCGGAATTTCCGGCGGGGGTTCGGTGGAGAACGTCAGATCGGTCGGCAGACCGAGCGACGCCGCGGCAACCGGGCGCCCGCTCTCGGAAAGAATGATGGCGCGTTCCACCATGTTTTGCAGCTCCCGCACATTCCCGGGCCAGCGATAGGCCATCAATGCCGCCCAGGCGGAATCGGAAAAGCCAGTGACGCGAATGCCGTGTTTGCGGACGAAGCGCTGCAAAAAGTGCTGTGCAAGCGTGGGAATGTCTTCCGGCCGCTCGCGCAGCGAGGGGATATGAACGGGGAAAACGTTGAGCCGGTAATAAAGATCCTGCCGGAAATCCCCCTTCTCGACATGGCTCATGAGATCCCGGTTGGAAGTGGCGATGATCCGGACGTTGACCTTGATCGTGCGGCTGCCGCCCACGCGTTCGAATTCCCGCTCTTGCAACACGCGGAGTAGTTTTGCCTGAAGATTGGGCGGGATCTCGCTGACCTCGTCGAGGAGCAGCGTGCCTTGATTGGCCAGTTCGAAACGACCTTCGCGTCGCTCAGTGGCCCCGGTAAACGCGCCCCGCTCGTGACCGAAGAATTCGCTTTCGATGAGCTTTTCCGAGATCGCGGCGCAGTTGACCTTGATGAAGGGCTGGTTGCGGCGGGCGCTGCGCCGGTAAAATTCGCGTGCGATCACTTCCTTGCCCGTTCCGCTTTCGCCGGTGATCAGAACCGTCGCATCGGTTGTCGCCACCCGGTCGATCGCGGTCTTCAGGCTCAGCATGGCCGGACTGCGCCCCGGCAGCATCCCGGCCTTTTCCTCGGCATCGTCGCTCAAGAGCTGGTTGACACTCAGGAGCTGCCGGTACGCGTGCGCTTTTCTGAGGACGACATCGATCTGGTTCGGCGAAAATGGCTTCAGCACGTAGTCGAATGCGCCGGCCCGCATGCACCCAACGGCCGATTCGATGGTTCCATAACCGGTAACCATCACCACCAGCGGCGAGTGGGGAAGGACGGTGAGTTGTTCGAGAAACTTCTGTCCGTCTCCATCGGGCAACCGAAGGTCGAGCATCACCAGGTCAAACGTATCGCGGGTGATGCACGTCGTCGCCTCGGCAAGTGTGGTGGCGCAGGTTACATGGTACCGGTGGCGGATAAAAATGCTTTGGAGCAGATTTCGAACGATCGATTCGTCTTCGATGATGAGGATTTTCTCGAGAGACATGAAAACAATGGCTGTACCAGGGGGTTCCAAAGCAGAACGTACGATGCTGGAGATCGCCCGATCTGAGATAAGAACAGATTCATATCTGGCGCAGGTATCGGCCCTATCTCACTTGTTCTGAAAGGATTCTTTCCAAATAGCCCGAAAAAAATGCGGCGGCACCCCACGCCGCGCGGCCCGGTTGGGAAATTCCCCGCCGCGGCGCACGTCCGGCCGGCTAGCTGGTGGCGAATCCCGGGCGAAAGGCCGGCAGGGTGACCGGTTTCACCGGGAGTGCGGAATCCCGCGGATCGTAATCAGCCACGACCGAGAAACGGAAGGTCGAGCCGTGCCCCAGGCGCGTGTCGACGGAAATGGCCCCGCCCATCAGGCCGCACAGGCGTTTCGAGATCGCGAGCCCGAGCCCGGTTCCGCCGCGCCGGCGTTTCGATGAGGCGTCGACTTGCATGAACGGCTTGAAGAGTTCGCCGATTTTTTCCTCGGGGATGCCGATGCCCGTGTCGCTCACGGAAAAAAACACGCGCACGCTGTGGTGGATCCCATCCATCAGCGCCTCGCCTCGGGCGCACGAGACGTGGATTTTCACGCCGCCGCGCTCCGTGAATTTCAGCGCGTTGCCGACGAGGTTCGTGAGGATCTGCCGGAGCCGCGCGCTGTCGCCGTTGATGATCGGGGGGACGCCGGGCTCGATGGCCACATCGAGCGTCAGCCCCGCGGCGCGCGCCTCCGGGACGAACAGGGTGCAAACCTCCTCGACGGTGCGATGCAGGGCGAACGCGCTGTGCTCGATGTCGATCCGGCCCGCTTCGATTTTCGAAAGGTCGAGGATGTCGCTGATCAGCTTCTCCAGCGCGTGGCCGCTGGTGTGGATCATCGCGACGTGCTCCCGCTGTTCGGCGGTGAGCGGGGAATCTTCCAGCATCTTGGCGAAACCGATGACGCCGTTGATCGGCGTGCGGATTTCGTGGCTCACGACGGCGAGGAATTCGCTTTTGGCGCGGTCCGCGGTCTCGGCGGCCTCCTTGGCGCGAAGCAGCGCGGCCTCCGATTCCTTCTGCAGCGTGATGTCGTGCCCCACGGCCTGATATTCGATGATCGCACCGGCGTCGTCCCGGATCGCGCGTTGCGACCAGAGATAGACCGTGCGCCGTCCGTCGGCCAGGACGAGATCCCGTTCAAAGGTGTGCGGGGCATCCCCGATCACTTCCTGCGGCGCATAAAAGGGAAACAGCTGCCCGGTGAGATCGCTGCGCTTGCGGCCGAAGGCGCGGGCGTACGCACCGTTGACGAAGACGGTTTTCCCGTCCGGCCGGTACCGGCAGATCAAATCGATTTGATCCTCCACGATCGCGCGGTAGTTCGCCTCCACTTTTTGCAGCGAGCGGGCCATGCGCTCGATGTTGCGGGCGAGGCCGATGATCTCGTCGTGGTCGGGCTCGTTCGGCTTGTCCTCGGTTTCGAAGGGGGCGATCGTCTGGGCGCGCAGCGTTTTCAACCGCTTCTGCAGCGTGAGATCGAAGGCGTAACCGGAGAGTACGATCAGCACACACGCGATGATCACGAGCGCGACGAACCAGTAGCTGTCGCCAAGCCGGTTCAACAATTCGTCGTCCAGGAGGATCGCAATCAGCGCGACCACGAGGCTGAGCGCCAGGGACAGAATGAAAAACGTCTTCCGTCGCGTCGAATCCATCGGGCGGGAACGTGCGCCGGTTCGGCGGCGAAGTCTAATGAAAAAACCGCCGGGCGTCCGGCCGGGATCACTCGTCCGGTTTCAACGTGTGCAAAGCGGGCAGGTTTCGAAGTCCCGGCACCGCCCGCGCCACCGCCACGGCGACCGCGATGGTGCCGATTCCTCCCCAGATCACCGCCGCCACCGGCCCGATCAGCGCTCCCATCAATCCGGCGCGGAGCGCGCCAATCTCGTTCGAGGAGCCGATGAAAATCTGGTTCACCGCGGTGACTCGGCCGCGGAGCGCATCCGGCGTCAGCAGTTGCACGAGCGATTGCCGGACGACGACGCTGACGTTGTCGAAGGCCCCCGTGAAGACCAGTGCCACGAGCGAAAGCCAGTACCAGCGGGAATACCCGAACACCATGATCGCCGCGCCAAAACCCACCACCGACCACAGGAGGGCGAGGCCCGGCCGCCGCAGGGGCGCGCGATGCGCCAGCCACATTGCCATCGCGAACGCACCGATCGAGGGCGCGGCCCGCAGCCAGCCCAGACCGATCGGACCAACGTGCAGGATTTTGTCCGCATACACCGGCAGCAGCGCCGTCGCCCCGCCGAGCAGCACCGCGAACAGATCGAGGCTGCTCGCGCCGAGAATGACCTTCCGCCGCCAGATGAAATCCGCGCCCGCGAGGACGTCCCGCCAGGTCCGGCGAACTCCGGTGATCGCGGGAGCCTGCAGATACCGCACGCGTGCGAGCAGGAGAACGAAAACCAGCTCCAGCGCGCCACTGAGCGCATAGACGGACGCGAAATCCCCGGCCGCGATCAGGAATCCGCCCAGCGCCGGGCCGGCCACCGTGGCGATTTCAAACGCACTCGCATTCCACGTGATCGCGTTGCTCAGTTTGTCGTTCGGCAGCAGCAGCGGCGCGATGCTCGAGCGCGCGGGCCAGACGAGAATTCGCACCGAGGCCAGCACGAGGAGCAGGAGAAAAAGCAGCGGCAGCGCCGGCTCGTCGAAACGCAGGGTGGCCGGATCGACCTGCCGTTCGAAGACGAGTGCGATCTGCCGGAGCAACGCGTTCGCCCAGCGGAGGGGCGCGAGGTTCGGCACGGCACGATGCCAGTAGGAGAGGGCGGCGAGCAGGACGCAGAGGACCACGCTGATTTTTGAGCCGAGCTGGATGAGCTTTTTCCGGTCGTGATGATCCGCGATCGCCCCCGCCGGAAGCGACAGCACGAGCAGCGGCAGCACCGTGACCAGGCCCATGAGGCCGAGCGCCGTCGCGGAATGGGTCCATTGATAAATCTCCCAGCTCACGGCGACCATCAGCGCCTGCCGCGCGATCGAGGACAGAAAGCTCCCCACAAGGTAGTCGCGGAAATTCGACACGCGCAGCGCGCCATAAGGATCGTGAGCGGGATCGTCTTTCATCGCGGCGCACGGACTCCGCCGCAGCGGGCAAAAGCGGGCGAGCCAAATCGAGGTGAGTTTTTTTCGCCGGTGGCAACTTGCATTGCTCCCACGGGCCCGCCAATTACCGGGCACGCTTTCATGTCCCGTAAAATCAAGGTTGGCATCATCGGCTGCGGCAAAATCTGCGATCAATACTTCAAGGGCTGCCGCGCCTACGAGGTTCTCGAGGTGGTGGCCTGCGCCGATCTCGACGTGGCCCGCGCCCGCGCGAAGGCGCTCGAGTACGGCGTGCCCCGCGCGAGCAGCGTGGCGGAACTGCTCGCCGCACCGGACATCGATCTCGTGGTGAATCTCACCGTGCCGCAGGCCCACGCCGAGGTGAACGAAGCGGCCTTGCTCGCAGGCAAACACGTCTACGCTGAAAAACCTTTTGCGCTCAATTCCCACGACGGCGCCAAGGTCCTCGCCCTCGCGCGCGAACGTGGACTGCTGGTCGGCTGCGCGCCCGACACCTTTCTCGGCGGCGGTTTCCAGACCGCGCGCAAGGCGCTCGACGACGGTTTGATCGGCCGTCCGGTCGCGGCGTTTGGCTTCATGCTCGGACATGGGCCGGAATCGTGGCATCCGTCGCCGGAATTTTATTATCAACGCGGCGGCGGTCCGATGTTCGACATGGGGCCGTACTATATCACCGCGCTCGTGAACCTGCTGGGCCCGGTTGCGCGCGTGTGCGGTTCGGCGCAAGCGAGTTTTCCGGAACGCCTGATCACGAGCCAGCCGCTCGCCGGCAAGAAGGTCCGTGTCGAGGTGCCCACGCATTACACGGGAACGATGGATTTTGCCGGCGGCGCGGTGGCGACGCTCACCATGAGCTTCGATGTGTGGCCGGGGCCGGTGCTGCCGCGCATCGTCGTCTACGGATCCGACGGCACCCTCGATATTCCCGATCCCAACATGTTCGACGGCAGCGTGCGTTTTTTCCGGCCGGGTGTGAAGGAAGCGGAAACGCTCTCCCCCGCCCATTCGCTCCTGCGCGGTCGAGGGACCGGTGTGGCGGACATGGCTTATTCGATTTTGCGCCGGGACCGCCCGCACCGCGCCAGTGGCGAACTCGCCCATCATGTGGTCGAGGTGATGGAGGCGTTCGAGCGCAGTTCGACCGGAGAGCGCCACGAACGCATCCACGGCACCTGTGCGCGACCCACCGCGTTGCCGGCGGGACTCGCGGACAGCGTGCTCGACGCGTGAGTGATCCGCCAAGGCGGACTGTCCCAATTTTCCGCGAGTCGATTGTGCTTTTCTCGACTCCGAGGCTGCAGTGCTCTCGTGATTCTTATGGTTACCCTGATTGTCCGGCGAATCGCCTGTGTCGTCGTAAGCGGATTGTTTTTGGCCGCGCTGCCGCTCCGGGCCTCGCCCACGGAAACAGAGCGACACTATCTTTCCGGCCGCGGGCCGAACGACGCGGTGCCCTGGGAATTCACCGTCAGCGGCGGCCGGAGGGCGGGTGAGAAAACGACCATCCCGGTTCCGTCACACTGGGAGCAGCACGGCTTCGGCGCCTACAATTACGGCCAGACTGCGGAGAAGTCGGATGAGCGCGGCTCGTATGCGACGCGCTTCGCGCTTCCGCCCGAATGGAAGGGGCGCCGCATCCGCCTCGTGTTCGGCGCAGCGATGACGGACACCACGGTAAAACTGAACGGCCGCTCCGCCGGGCCCATCCACCAGGGAGGATTCACGCAATTTCGCTACGAGATCACACCGCTGGTGAAATTCGACGGGGAAAACCTGCTGGAAGTCACCGTCGCGAAAGTTTCCGCGGATGCGAATACCGAACGCGCCGAGCGCGGCGGCGACTACTGGGTGTTCGGTGGAATCTACCGGCCGGTCTGGCTCGAGGCGTCGCCCGCGGTTTCAATCGAACACGTCGCGATCGATGCCCGCGCCGACGGCGCGCTGACGGCGGATGTCACGCTCACCTCGCTGCCCGCTCCGCGACCCGACGGCCCGGCGCTCCTGCCCGAGCGGGTCGAGGCGCAGCTCCTCGATGCCGACGGCAAACCGGTGGGCGAATCCTTTTCCACGAAGATCCCCGCGGGCGGAATTGGCCGGCTGCGGATCGCGAATAAATTTGTTTCGCCGCGGCTGTGGACCGCGGAGACCCCGAATCTTTATTCACTGCGCATCTCGCGGCTGCGCGGCGACGAAACGCTCCACACGGTCACGACCCGCTTCGGCTTCCGGACGTTTGAGGTTCGCGATGGCGAAGGCTTTTTTCTGAACGGCCAGCGCATTCTCCTGAAAGGCGTCAACCGGCACAGCTTCCGTCCTGACACCGGGCGGGCGCTCACGCGCGAGGATTGTTACGCCGATGTCCGTTTGCTCCGGCAGATGAATATGAACGCGGTGCGCATGTCGCACTATCCGCCCGACGAGGCGTTTCTCGAGGCGTGCGATGAAATCGGCCTCTACGTCCTCGACGAGCTCAGCGGCTGGCAGCACGCGCATGGCACCACGATCGGCCGTCTGCTCGTGCGCGAACTGGTGGAGCGCGATGTGAACCATCCGAGCATTATTTTCTGGGACAACGGCAACGAAGGCGGATGGAACCGCGACCTCGACGGCGACTACGCGCTCTACGATCCGCAGCAGCGGCGCGTGCTGCATCCGTGGGATCCGTTCGGTGGCGTCGACACCAAACACTACACCACCTACGACGATCACGTCCGCCGCTTGCGCGGGCCGAATCTCGTGATGCCCACGGAAATCATCCATGCGCTTTACGACGGCGGCGGCGCCGCCGGCATGGAGGACTACTGGCGCGCGATCGAGAATTCTCCCTTCGGCGCCGGGGCGTTTATCTGGGTTCTCGCCGACGAAGGCATCGCCCGCACCGATCAGGGTGGTCGCGTCGATGTGTTCAGCACCTACGCGCCGGACGGCGTGGTGGGTCCGCGCCACGAGAAGAAGGGGAGTTTTTATACGTTGCGCGATCTGTGGTCGCCCGTGCAGATCGCCGCGCCGGTGCTCGATCCGCGGTTCCACGGAAAACTCGCAGTGACCAACCGCTACGATTTCACCTCGCTCGCACAATGTCGCTTCGCCTGGAAACTCCTGCGGCATCGGGATCCGGCTGAGAAGGAAACGGCCCCCACGATTTTGGCTGAAGGAAATATCGCATCGCCCGCGATCGCGCCGCATGCGACCGGACAACTCGCGCTGTCGCTGCCCGCGAACTGGCAGGACGCTGATGCGCTTTCGGTCGTGGCGGTGGGGCCGGACCAGCAGGAATTGTTCACCTGGTCCTGGCCAACGCCGGCGCTCGCGAAACGGGTCGCGCAGCTCGGCGCGCGCAAAAGTGACGCGGCGCCCAAGGTTGACGCCGACGCGAGTGGGATTCGCCTGATTGCGGGTGACGTGACGGCGGATTTCGATCCGGTCACGGCATTGCTGCGGAGCGTTCGCCGCGGCGCCCAAGTGAGTGCGCTGGCAAACGGCCCCCGGCTCGCCTTTGCGCGGCCGGAAACCGCAGGCGCGGTGGAATGGCTGGCGTTTGCGAGCGAAGATCCCGCCACGCAAATCCGCCGGCTCGCATCCCCGCTTCCCGCAAATGTGATCGAGGTCGAACTGGACTTCGACCGCACGGCGGCGTGGGCGAGTTTGAAGGTGGAGATTTCTCCCGACGGCCAGGCCTGGAAAACCATCCACGATTCCTCGCGCCGTGCCGGTGACGGGAAGAGTTATATTTTTCCGCCGCAGGTCGTCGCGGCGATCCGTCTCTCGCATGCCCTCCGTCCGACGGGCGAACCGATTGCCATCAAGTCAGCGCGCATTGGTTATGCTCCTGCGCGTTTTCCGGCTGACTCGGCGGCGCCGGTCAAAATCAGCAGCGGGATCGCCCGCGATGAACAGACCGGTGAGAACGTCGCCTGGCTGGAAAGCCGTGGGGCGGCGGGACTCGACCGCTCGCGCTGGACCTTGCGCGGCGACGGCTCGCTGCGTGTCGATTACAGCTACGCGCTGGCGGGCGAATTTCTCTACCACGGGATCACCTTCGATCATCCCGAGGAGAAAATGAAGTCGCTCCGCTGGCTCGGCGCCGGCCCGACGCGTGTCTGGCAGAACCGTCTGCGCGGACCGTGGCTCGGCGTGCATGAGATCGCGCGCAACGACATCCAGCCCGGCGAAGCGTGGACGTTCCCCGAGTTTCAAGGCTGCTTCGCCGGCCTGCGCTGGGCACGGCTCGACACGGCCTCGGGCCCGCTCACGGTGACCAGCGCGTCGCCGGAGATTTATCTCCGCATCGGCACGCCGCGCGTCAGCCACCAGAATACCACGGTGCTGTTTCCCTCCGGCGATGTTTCGTTCCTGCACGCCATTCCGGCGATCGGTTCGAAATTCATCACGCCGGAGAAAACCGGGCCCGCGAGTCTGCCGGCCAAAGCATCGGGAAACTACGAGGGCTCGCTGACGTTCCGCTTCGGTCTCTAAGCGCACACCACCTCTTCAGAGCTGTAGGAGCGGCTTTACGCCGCGACGATTTGGGAACGCACCCGCGAAAGTCGCGGCGCAAAGCCGCTCCTACAGCAGCGCCGCGAACGCTTCCGGTTCACCAGTGGGCGTAGTCGCCCTTTTCCAAGCCCTTCGCGAACTCGACGAAAAGTTTCACGCAACGCTCCACGTCCTCCAAGTCCACGACCTCGCTCGGCGTGTGCATGTAGCGCAGTGGAATGCTGACGAGGCCCGTCGCCACGCCGCCGCGTCCCATCTGGATGGCGCGCGCATCGGTGCCGGTCGGACGCGGGTCGGCGTCGAGCTGGTAGGGAATTTTCAGTTTCTTCGCCGCCTTGATGAGGCGGTCGTAGATCTTCGGATTGATGTTCGCGCCGCGGCAGATGATCGGCCCGCCGCCGAGTTTGGTCTCGCCGAACTTGCGGTTGTCGCAATCCGGATGATCGGTCGCGTGCCCGACGTCGACGGCGAGCGCGATGTGCGGATTCACGGCGTAGGCCGCGGTGGTCGCGCCGCGGGTGCCGATCTCTTCCTGTGAGGTCGCGACGCTGACGATCCTGGCAGCGAACTTTTTCTTTTCCTGGGAAAGGCGGATCAAGGTTTCACCCACGACGTAGGCGCCGACCTTGTTGTCGAAGGCGCGCGCCGTGCCGATGCTGCCGCTGAACAGCTCCAGTTCGTGGTCGTAGGTGGCGACGTCGCCGATGCTCACGCGGGCGAGCGCGTCTTTCTTCGAGCTCACGCCGATATCGATCCAGATCTCGTGTTTCTTCGGCACTTTTTTCCGGTCGTCCTCATCCATCAGATGGATGGCGCGTTTGCCGGTGACGCCTTTGACGGGGCCATTCTCGGTTTGAATGATCACGCGCCGGCCGGAAATCACGCTGAGGTCATGGCCGCCGATCGTGTCGAAATAGAGAAAGCCCTCCTTGTTGACGTAGGTGATGATGAGGCCGAGCTCGTCCATGTGGCCCGCGAGCATGAGGACCGGATCGCCGGAAGGATTGAGCGTCGCGATGCGGTTGCCGAGGGCATCGTTCGCGTAGGCGTCGGCCGCGGGCTTCACATGGCGGTCAAACACGGCCTGGGCCTCTGTCTCGTAACCGGAAGGGGAGCGGGCGTGGAGGAGGTCGGCGAGAAACGCGGGGACTTGGTAGGACGACATGGGTTTTAGTCTCGCGCCTTCGTGCGGGGGCGCAAAACGTTTTTGCGAATGACCATTTATCCCGCCATCGACATCAAGGGTGGCCGCTGTGTGCGGCTCACGCAGGGACGCGCCGACCAGGAGACCGTGTACGCCGAGGATCCGGCGTCGGTGGCCCGGGAGTTTAAAGCGGCGGGGAGCGCCTGGGTGCATGTGGTCGATCTCGACGGCGCCTTCGCGGGCGAGCCCAAGAATCTCACTGCGGTGCAGGCCATCGCCGCCCTCGGCATGAAAGTGCAGCTCGGGGGAGGAATGCGCACGCGAGCGATCGTCGAGCGGGCGCTGGGTTTCGGGGTGAGTCGCGTCGTGATCGGCACGCGTGCCGCGGAAAGCGAGGCTTTCGTCGGCGAACTCGTGCAGGCGTTCGGCGAAAAAATCGCCGTCGGGATCGACGCCAAGAATGGCATGGTGGCCGTCAAAGGCTGGGTCGACACCACCGGCACCGGGGCCCTCACGCTCGCGCGCCGCATGGACGCGCTCGGGGTGCGCACCTTGATCTACACGGATATCGGGACCGACGGCATGCTGACCGGGCCGAACTTCGCCGCGCAGGAAGCGATGCTCGCGGCGGGCAAATTCAACGTGATCGCGAGCGGTGGCGTGAGCCGGCGCGAAGACGTCGTGAAACTGGCGGAGCTCGCGCGGCGCTACGCCAACCTGGATGGCGTGATCGTCGGCAAGGCGCTTTACGAAAAGCGCGTCGAGCTCGGCGACCTGCTCGCGATTGCCGCGGCGGGTTAACCGCCGCCGGGCCGGAGCAAATAGTCCCAGCCGACCTTGTCCGCGGGCGCGCCGGGTTTTACCGATTCGAAGCGGTAGCCAAGGGGGAGAAGCAGCTTTTCGGTTTCGGCGACTTCAAGCGGAGAATGCATTCCCATGAGAATGATCGGCCGGCTCGCCGCGATGGCGCGAATCGCGCCGGCAATGGCTTTGTGCCCGTGACCTTCGACGTCGATTTTCACGAAGTCGGGCAACCGCAATTTTCCCGCGTCCACCAGATCGTCGAGTGCGTGCAGTTCGACCGTAATCGTGGGGATCGATGGATCCCAGGTTTCGCCTTCGTAGAGGAGGTGTGCCGTGGTGGATGCTCCGTCTTTATAGAGGAGAAACCGGTCCTTCGCGCGATGATCGGAGGCGGCGATCTGAAAAGGATGAACCCAGTCCAGCCGGTTGCGGCGAATGTGCAGCGCGAGTCGCGCGAAGTTTTCCGGGAACGGTTCGAAAGCGGCGACATAACCCGTCGGTCCCACGCGGCGGCCGAGCCCAACGGCGAACAAACCGAAGTGGCTTCCGAGGTCCCACACGGATTTCCCGGTCCAGTCCATCAAGCCCTCGACGGCTTGCTGCGCCTCGGGCTCGTGGGTGCCGCGCCAATAGGCGCTGTACGGAAAACACGTCCAGGCCGCGCCGGCGGCGACGCCCCTGCGCACGCGCGTTGGCAGGGTGGCGATCGCGGGGAGCGACAGCACGCGGCGAAGGCAGCGTTCGAGAGTGGCGTTCACGGGGCTCCGATTTTTTCGGCGATTTCTTCCAGGGGGTAGGTGACGATCTCCGCGAGGGTCGGGTGATACCAGGGAGCGCGCAGCAGATCGAACACCGTCGCGCGCATCGCGAGCGGACCGCTGAACGCATGGATCAATTCGCCCGCGTCCTTGCCGACGATTTCCGCTCCGAGAATCCGCCCGCGCTTCGGCTCCGCGATCACCTTCACATAACCGTAGTTCGCCTCCATCAGGATCGATTTGCCGTGGTCGTTGAACGGATAACTCGCGACGAGGTACGGCGTGCCCTCGGCCGTGAGTTCGCGCTCGAGGCGTCCGATGGTGGCGAGTTGCGGATCGGTGAAGACCACATTGAGCAGCAGCGACCAGTCGACCGGTTTTAATTTTTTCACTCCCGCGGCGTGGCGGGCGGCGAGTTCGCCCTGCTGGATCGCGATGTGCACGATCTCCGCGGGACCCGAGCAATCGCCGGCGGCGTAGATGTGCGGCACGCTGGTCTGGGTCCAGCGGTTGATGATGATTTGCCCGTCCGGCCGGGTTTTCACCCCGGCGCCGCCGAGATTGAGTTTGCCGGTGTTGGGCTCGCGTCCGAGCGCGTTGAAAAGATGCGCCGCCCGGCGGGTGATGAGTTTTCCGTCGTGATTAAATGTCACCGTGACGCCGCGCCGGTCCTCGCTGATGTTCTGGATCTGGGTGCCGGCGAAAAGCTCGACCCCTTCCGCGACGAACGCCCGTTGCACCACGGACGACGCTTCGGCGGAGTGATCGCGAAGAATGTTGGCGCTGCGCTGAATCAGGGTGACCCGCGCGCCGATGCGCTGGAGAAACTGCGTGAGTTCACAGGCGACGATTCCTCCGCCGAGCACGATCACGCTTTTCGGGATGAAATCGAGGTCGAGCACGTCGTCGCTCGTCCAGAATTTTGTCTCCGCCAGTCCGGGAATGGGAGGCGTGCACACTTTGGAGCCGGTGCCGATCAGGATGTGTTTACCGCGAACCTTGTCGCCGCTGTCCAGCTCGACCTTATGTGCGCCGAGAAAGCGGGCCTGGCTGCGGATGAGGTCGAATTTTCCCGCGGTGAGCCCCTCGAGGCGGGACGCGGCGAATTCGGCGATGATTTTTTTCTTTCGCGCATGGATCGCCTTCATGTCGGCGCGGGCGGAGGGGATTTTGAGTCCGAAGGTTTTTCCTTTCTGCGCCAGGTGCAGCACTTCGGCCATGTAGAGAAGTGTCTTCGAAGGCATGCAGCCGCGCAGGATGCAGAGACCGCCGAGTTCCCGGGCGCCATCGATCACCGCGGTGCGGAGTCCGAGCGAAACCGCGACGCGCGCGGCGTTGTAGCCCGCGCTGCCGCCGCCGATCACGAGGAAGTCGTACGATTTCATGCGGCTCAGCGCCCTTTGCCAAAAAGCATGATGTGAATCGTCTTCAGCACGATCGACGCATCGAGCAGGAAGGAAAAATGGCGGATGTAGTAGAGGTCGTATTCCAGCTTCCGGAGCGTGTCCTCCATGTTGGCGCCGTACGGGTAGTTCACCTGAGCCCAGCCGGTGATGCCCGGCTTCACGAGGTGCCGGAAATGATAACAACCGATTTCGCGTTCATAGCCTTCGACGAGCTGGTCCCATTCGGCGCGCGGGCCGATGAGGCTCATCTGGCCGGTGAGCACATTCCACATCTGCGGGAACTCGTCAAAGCGCGCCGCGCGGAGGAAACGCCCGACGCGCGTGATGCGCGCATCGCCCGCCTGGGTGTAGCGGTTTCCTTCGCCGTTGCTCACGCGCATCGTGCGCAGTTTCACGAGGCGGAAAGGCACGTGATTTTTCCCGATCCGCGTCTGGTGGAAAAAAACCGGACCGCGGTCCTCGAGCCAGATGGCGATCGCGGACAGCGCGATGATCGGCGCGGCAAGGACAAGGCCGATGAGGGCCAGCCCCACGTCGCTCAGGCGCTTCAAGCGTTCGAATACGGGTTCGCGGGCGATTTGAAACCCCTCCTGGAAGAGCCAGGTCTGGTTCATCCGGTAGAGGGGAATTTTCTGCCAGTAAACCTGGTGGAACAGCTCGAGGGTGTAGGTCGGCACACCGCTGAAGTAGAGCTGCACGAGGCGGCGGGATACCTCGGGTTGCAGGTCGCGGTTCGATTCGCGCAGCACGATCGCCTCCACGGGGATTTTTCCCGCCTGTACTTCGTCGAGCACCTCATAAAACGGCCGGAGGATTCCGCCTTCGCCGCCGCCCGGTCGCATGAAGGGGGCCACCGACGCGTCGCTGACGACGGAGTAGATGACGGGCTGCGTCGTCTGCATTTTTTCGCATTCCTCCCGGAAGCCACAGCAGCTCGCGTAGTCGCCCAGGAAAACCAGGCTGCGTTGTCCCCGCGACCGCATGATGCGCAGGTAAATGATCCGCCGGTACCCGAGCGAAACCGGGACGAGGGCGAAAAATCCCACGGCGAGGACAAAGCGGCTCGATTGCAGGG
>DATAKE010000101.1:0-89590 GCA_036261745.1 Opitutaceae bacterium | reverse complement strand
GCTACCTGGAAAAACCCGTGACTGAGAAACCCAAGATCCTCGCGGTGATCGACGCGGCGATCGCGGCCGATCTCTATGTGATCATCGACTGGCACGACCACCACGCGCATCAGCACACGGTGGAGGCCATCGCGTTTTTCGAGGAGATGGCGCGGATCTACGGGAGGCAGCCGAATGTGATCTACGAAATTTTCAACGAGCCTCTGGCCAATGCCTCCTGGAGTCGCGACGTGAAGCCGTACGCCGAAAAAGTCATTGCGGCGATCCGAGCGATCGATCCGGACAACCTCATTGTCGTCGGCTCGCCGCACTGGTCACAGGACGTCGACATCGCCGCGGAGGATCCGCTGAAGGACGCCAACGTCGCTTACTCACTTCATTTCTACGCCGGCACGCACAAGCAGGGGCTGCGCGACAAGGCGGTGAAGGCATTGCGCAAAGGGCTGCCGCTTTTCGTCACCGAGTGGGGCACGTGCAATTCCAACGGGAATGGCAAGGTGGACTTCGAATCGGCGAACGCCTGGATGACGTTCATGCGCGAATGGCAGCTGAGTCACTGCAACTGGTCGGTGTCGGATAAAAAAGAAACGGCCTCGATCGTGGTGCCAGGTGCATCGTCCACCGGCGGCTGGGCCGACAGCGATCTCACCGAATCCGGACGGCTGGTTCGCGGATGGATCAAAGGCTGGGCCGAACAACCGGCGGCGAACGGGAAGTAGCGCCGCCCGCTACAGCGCGGGCTGGTTTTCCCGCGAAAACTGCGGGTGCGCCTCGATCCGTTTTTCGAATTCGGCTTTTTCCGTTTCCGGAAGGTCGGTCGGAAATTTCGAGCCGCTGCGGCGCCAGCGCGCCAGCCAGTCTTGTCCGAGGAGACGCGCTTCGCTTTCCGGTTTTTGCGTGAAGGCGATCGTCGTGTCCGCCTTCGGGCCCGTGCCGACGCCGGCGGCGACGAAAAAACCCGCGTTCAGCAGCGCCACCCGCACGGAGGTCGCCGATGAATAGGTGAACAAGGCCGCCGGCTTCGGCAGGCAGTGACGGAAAATCCGCGCGAAAACCGCCGACGTCCACAGGGCGGAATCCGTTTTCGAGGAAAACGGATCGTAGAAGATCACGTCCGGAACCGGTGAGGATTCGAGATGAGCGAGGAAATCGCCCTCGCGCAGCTCCCAGTCGAAGAGCGCGGACGCATGCGTCCACCGGCCGCGCCCGAGAATTTCGTGGGGCGCGCCGTGCCGGACATGCGGGAAGCGCGCGGCGTTTCTCGCGACGAGACGCAGCGGATCCAGGTCGCACTCGAAACTGACGAGGCGCACCGGCCGGACGGCGTCCGCGCCTTTTTCCGCGTGGACGCGTTCGAAGCACTGGAGCGCGGCCATCGCGTTCGAAGCGGCGCCGAGGCCGACGTCCCACACGATGAGTTCGGTCGCGGTGGGATCGGTTTTAAGCAAACGCGCGGCGAGCGACGACTGCTCGACGTAGAGTTTGTTCGCCTCGTCGCAGGGGCGGTTGACCGAGTGCATGACCTCGCCGGAGCTGAGCTGGCGAATGCTGGAAAAACCCTCGGGAGAAACCTGCACCTCGTAGTCGCCCAGTTGCGGCGGACGGTAGATGCGCAGCTTTTTTGGAATGAGGCTGGGGTTGTCCTCGTCGGAGCGCACGAGCTCCGGCTTCTTCCGCTCGTAGAAGGCGGTGAAATCGCCGGCGAAGATGCTCGCGCGAATCTCCCGCATCAGCCGGTGGTAGAACGAAAGGTTGTGCACCGCCAGCAGGTGCCAGCCGAGAATCTCGTCGGCCTTGATGAGGTGGTGGATGTAGGCGCGGGAGTAGTCGCGGCACGTGGAGCAGTCGCACTTCGCGTCGAGCGGCGCCTCGGACAATTTGTACACCGAGCGCCGGCAGTGGAGTTTCCCGTGCGAGGTGAAGGCGGTGCCGCGCTGGGCGAGCTGCGAGGGAATGATGCAGTCGAACATGTCCACGCCGCGATGCACCGCTTCGAGAATGTCGATCGGCGTGCCGACGCCCATGAGGTAGCGCGGGAGGTTTTCCGGCAGGTGATTGGTGACGAGGCCGGTGAATTCGTAGCGCTGTTCGTGCGTTTCCCCGACGGCGAGTCCGCCGATCGCCAGGCCGTCGAAGGGCAGGTTGCTGAGAAAAGCGGCGCTGCGTTTGCGCAGGTCGTGATGGCAGGCGCCCTGCACGATGCCGAAAAGCGCCTGCGGCGAATCGCCGCGCGCCTGCAGCGAGCGTTCCGCCCAGCGGTGGGTGAGCAGCATCGCGGCCTCGGCTTGATCGTGTGCCGCGGTGGAGGGAATGCACTGGTCGAGCACCATCATGATGTCGCTGCCGATCGCCTTCTGCATTCCGATGCTCGATTCGGGGGAGAGGAGATATTCGTCGCCGTCGACGTAGCTTTTAAAACGCGCGCCGTCTTCGTTCATCGCCCGTTCGCTCGGCAGGGAAAAAATCTGAAAGCCGCCCGAGTCGGTCAGGACGGGGCCGTCCCAGTTCATGAAGCGGTGGATGCCGCCAAATTTTTTGAAAACGTCCGGACCGGGGCGGAGCAACAGGTGATAAGTGTTGGCCAGGAGCACGCGCGAACCGGCGGCCTTGAGCGTGTCGACCGTGAGGCCCTTCACCGTCGCCTGCGTGCCGACGGGCATGAAGACGGGGGTCTGCACTTCGCCGTGAAGCGTTTGGAATTTTCCGACGCGGGCCTTCGATCCACTGGATTTTTTTTCGAGGCTGAAGTTCAGACGGGACATTTTTCGGGACGGCATGGTCGACGCCGTCCGGGCCGGGTGCAAGGCGGCGTGCGGGAAGAAGTCCCGATTTGAATTTTGTTGTCGCGAGGTGCGCGAAGCGCGCCGCGGCCACCGGCGCGGAGCAGCCGTGGCCCCATGTGCGTGGCGGTCGGCGCGATCCAGCTGGATTGCTTCGTTCCGCCGAGCGGAATCCTCGCGCTGATAAACCAGGACACTACTTGCGGAACGCGTTCAAGGCACCTCGTAGACTTCGACGAGAGCGATCCCGGTGCTGGTGCCATTGGCTGCGGTGGCCTGGACCGTGTAGTTGCCGCTGGGCAGCGTGACGACGAACGAGGCGTCCTTGCTTCCCGCCGCGAGCGGATAGGCGCCGATTTGCAGCGAGGCGGCCACGGTGCTGGCGACGTCGGGGTTGGCGCCCCAATCGTCGTTTTGCAGAATGGGAATTCCGCCGGAGTAGATGGTGATCTTGGGATCGGTGAGTGCGCCGGAGACGTTGTAAGGCGGAAGCGCCAGGCTCGGACCGATGGCTCGAATCAGCAGCGTCTTCGGCGAGCCGGGCGAGATCACGAGCCCCGGAATCATGATCGCGTCGTTGATGCCGATGAAGCCGCGCGTGGAGAGTCCGTAGAGTCGGGCGGTGGAGGCGGGTGCGGCATTCACGGTCAGAGTCGCGGAATTGCTGGAGGTTGAGCCGGCGGCGTTCGTCACGATGACCGAGAGCGCGCCGGCGTGAAAGCGTTGCGCGGCCGGAATGGAATAGGTCGCGGCCGTTGCGCCGGCGATCGCGGTGCCGTTGAGATACCACTGATAAGTGAACGGACCGCTGCCGTTCGCCGCGACGGAGAAGGACACCGGGTCCCCCGCGGTCGCGGTTTGCGACGCGGGGGCGGTGGCGATTTCCGGAGCTCCGGCGGTCGGCGGCGGCACGATTTTTTTGACGTCGCCGCTGGCGAACAGCGCGTAGAGTTCGCCAGTGTTGTCCTGTCCGAAGCCGAGCAAAAATCCCGGCACGGTGGTGCCGGCGGCGTAGATGAATTCGAGAATCGAGGGGCTCGCCTGCGCGGGGTTGAGATAAAAAAGCCGGGCCTGTCCCGCAGAGAAACCGGGCGGCGGCGTGGTGTCGCTGACCGAGTAGTCGCCGAAAACATATTGTCCGCCCAGCGCCGGGATTGCCGTGCCGCGATAGACAAATCCCCCGGTCACGGCGGTGCCGTCGCCGGTCAGATTCGCGGTCACGGTGGCGGCGCCATCGGGCGCGTACTGGCGGCGGGTTTTATATTCCGCGAGCGGCGCGAGGGAGGAAAAGGCGGTGAAGCCGCCGGGTGGCGTGCGGTGAAACGTGACGGCGGCGGTTAAATTTTCGCCAGAATAATTGTCCTGCTGGATCAACGGCACGCTGCCTTCCATGTAACCCCAGCCGAAATTGCCGCCGGACGTCACGACATTGATTTCCTCGCGATGATGGGAGCCGACGTTGGCGAGGAACAACCGGCCGTCGCCGCCGGTGCGGGTGTCCCAGCTGAAGCCCCACGGATTGCGGAAACCGTAGGCGTAGATCTCGTCGGCATTGCCGCCCGCCCCGTCGGCGAACGGATTGCCGGCGGGGATGCGATACTGGCCGTTCGGGCTCAACGTGCCCGTGGTTGCGCCCGGCAGCGGATCGATGCGGAGCAGCTTGCCGAACGGGTTGGTGCGATCCTGGGCGTTGCCGGACCCGTTGGTGAAACCGTCGGTCGTGCTGTTGATGTCGCCGCTGTAGTCGTTGCCGCTTCCGCCGCCATCGCCCACGGCGACGTAGAGAAAACCGTCGGGACCGAAACGCGGGCCGGAGCCGTTGTGGCCCGGATCGGTCGGATGGGCGAGACGCAGCACGACGCGCGACGAGGCGGGGTCGATCATCGGCGGGGAGGCGCCGGCATTGACCGTCCATTCGCGGATGACGTTGAAATGACCGAAGGTCGCCACGGCGTAGTTGCTGACGGAAGGAGTCGGTGAACCGGGTGTATATTTTTCCGGCGGCCAAAGGTCGGGCAGTCCGGTGAGCGGACCGCCGCTGCCGCTGACGAATTTCCGTTCGTCCGCGTAGGTGTAGCATTTTCGATAGCCCGCGCTGGCGGGGTCGTTGAAGCCGGGATGAAACGCGATGCCGTAGAGGCCGTTCGCGCCATCGGGGAAAAAAGGAACGGGTGCGGTCGCGAGATCGAGCGCGGTGGTGACGGCGCCGTTTTCCACCACGCGGATTTTTCCCTCAAGCGTGCAAATGTAGAAGCGGTTGTCCGGGCCGGTCGTCATGCTGACGGGCGGACCGCCGACGTTGAAGACCTGCTGCAGGCCAATCCTGATTGTGCCGGTCGAGACACCGACGGCCGCGGTCAATGGCGCGGTGGCCGCGAGGAGCAGGAAAAGCATGACTCCGGACAAACGGCTCGCGGGAGGGATCACCCGGGCAGGGTGGGGAAGTGCGCTGACGCTTTCAAGCACACCGCCCACGAAACGTCGCGCTTGCCCCGCTTGTTCCCATTCGGCCGAGGTCCGCGCCCGCGCCGCAGCGGCAGCGTCGTGCGGGGAAAAACAAAGTGTCATCTATTAGATGACACTTTGTTTTCAAAATCCCGCTACTCCGCGCGCTGGAAAATTCCGGCATTGTGCGCAAGGTGGGCGATGGTTCCGTTTTCAGTTCTCGATCTGGCGCCCATCGTGCAAGGCGGCACCGCCGCGGATGCATTGCATCGCGCGCGCGATCTCGCGCGCCATGCGGAGCAGCTCGGTTACCGGCGTTACTGGCTCGCTGAGCATCACAACATGCCGGGGATCGCGAGCGCCGCGACGGCCCTGGTGATTCAGCACGTGGCCGCGGGTACCGCGAAGATTCGCGTTGGGGCCGGAGGCATCATGCTGCCGAACCATGCGCCGCTCGTGATCGCGGAGCAGTTTGGAACGCTGGAGGCGCTCTTCCCCGGGCGGATCGATCTGGGGTTGGGGCGCGCCCCGGGTTCCGACCAGCTCACGGCCCGGGCGCTGCGGCGCGGGCAGTTGAACACCGCCGATACGTTTCCGCAGGATGTGCGTGAGCTGCAGGCGTATCTCGCTCCGGTCAAACCCGGCCAGGCGGTGCAGGCTGTGCCTGGAGCTGGGTCGGTCGTCCCGATCTGGCTGCTCGGTTCGAGTTTATTCAGTGCGCAGCTCGCGGCGGCTTACGGGCTGCCCTACGTGTTCGCTTCGCATTTTGCGCCGGACTCTTTGGAGGAGGCGCTTGGTCTTTACCGCGAGGGATTTCAACCGTCGGAGACATTGCAGCGGCCTTACGCGATGGCGGCGATTGGCGTCGTGGCGGCGGACACCGATCGCGAGGCCGCGCGCCTGTTCACCTCGCTGCAGCAGAGTTTTCTCAACTTGCGCCGCGGTCTTCCCGGGCCGTTGCCGCCGCCGGTTGACACGCTCGACGGCCTGTGGACGCCGGTCGAACGCGCGGGAGTTCAGCATGCTTTCAGCGAAGCCGTGGTCGGGTCCCCCGCGACCGTGCGCGCGGGGGTCGAAGCATTTCTCCGGCGAACAAATGTCGACGAACTCATGATCACCGCGGCCATCCACGATCATCGCGCACGGCTGCGCTCGTTTGAACTGGTTGCCCAGGTTCGCGATGCGCTCCCACGTAAGAACGCGCCCGCGACCGTGGGGGTGTAGGGGGATGTCGTGTGCTTCGGCAATCCAGGTTTACCCTGTCATTCTGAGCGCAGCGAAGAATCCATTTTGACTTCGGGTCAAGGTGAAGGGCTTCGAATCTCCTGCGGGGTTCTTCGCTTCGCTCAAAATGACAATCACGAAAGGTGGAAAGGGTTTGAAGAAACCTCTTCATCGCCGGCGGCGGCGAAAGGCAGCCAGTCCCGCAAGCAACGCGGCGGCGAACAAACCGTAGGTCGAAGGCTCCGGCACGGCTGACGCGATGACGATGACCGGTGCGGCGGCGACGTAGGCGATCGACACGTCGTCGATGGCGATGCCGTTGTCGGTTCCGGTGTGATCGATATCGAGCCAGCGAAACGTGACGAACTGCCCGGGGGCGAGCACGAGATTGAGGTTGCTCGAGAGGGCGAGGCGGTTGGCGGCGTTGTTGCCGTCGAGCGCGGCGGCTCCACCGGCCGTGTTTGGGTTGCTGAAATCGAGCGCGTTCACGGCGGTCCAGCCGCTCGCGGCGAGCAAGTCGGTGAAGGCAACCGGGCCGAGGCGGTAGTCGAACTCGATCGTGTCGATCTTGCCGGTCGCCCCGCGCCGCCAGAGTTCGCCCGCGAACGTGACGTCGGTGAAGGTGAGATTCGTGAGCGAGGTGTTTTGAAAGATCACGCCCCACGCCAGATTGCCCGTGCCGCTGCTGCCCAGTGAACCGAGGGCGCGTTCAGGGGAAGCCGCCGGGCCGAAGCTGTAGAGGGCGCCCCCGGTGGCGCTGCCGGTGGAGGCGGCGATTTCCAAGGTCCCGACCGCGCGCTGCGCATACCAGCCGGCGAGTGTGGTGTTGTTGACCCAGGGGGTCGTGCCGCTCAGCGGCAGGGTGTTGAAATTTTGGCGGTAGAGGCCGGTCGTGTTGATGATCACTTGGGCCTGGGCGAAGGAGGCGAGGCCGAGGAGGCCTGCGACCGAGAAGACGGTGCGGAGGAGGGGAGGGATGTTCATGGCGGGAGGCGCGTGAGAGCTCACCGCGCGGCGGCCCGGGCAACGGCGTAACCCGTCATATGGCTGCACTGGAGACGGTTTCAGGCTTCCCCCGACGTTTCATGACACGCCGGTGATGGCGCGGCCGATTCCTGGGGAGAGGCAGCCGTCCGGAATTTCATTTCAGTGGGAGGTGTTTCGGCCGTTAAGAGTGGGAAGCTCCCTCTTTTGCGGAATGAGACTTCTTTTTCCTTTTGCCCTTTTTGGTCTGGCGGTCGCGGCGCGCGCGGAAACCACGCTGCAAGTTCATGGGTCGACCACCGTGCGTGGCGCGCTTGAACCGAAGCAGGCCCAGATCGAGACGCTGATCGGTCGCAAGGTGGAATTCAGCGGCACCGGCAGCACGATGGGACTCGCCAGCCTGGCGGCGGGCCGCGCGGAGATCGCGATGCTTGCGAATCCGCTCGCGGAGACCGTGGGGATGTTGAACGCGAAAATGCCCGGCTCGGTGGACGGGCGCGAATTTCAAGCGAGCGAAGTCGGACACGTGAGAATCGCCTTCATCGTCAATCCCCGGAATCGCGTGCGGGCGTTGAGCGCCGCGCAACTCGCGGACCTGCTCACGGGAAAAATTAAAAACTGGCAGCAGGTGGGCGGGAGCAATGCGCCGGTGGTGGTGGTGGGACTTTCGAATGCCGGGTCGGTTTTGAAAACCAGTTTGCTCGGCGGCGCCGAGGTGACTTCCGCCGCGCGGCTCGTGCCGAATGCGGCGCAGATTCCCGGCGTGGTGGCCCAGGATGCCAATGCCATCGGGATCATCAGCACGGCGCATGTGAAAGGGCCCACGAGTCTCATCAAGACCGACGCGGAAGTTTTGATCCCGCTGCTGCTCGTCACCAAAGGACCGCCGAAGCCCTACGAAAAAGCCTTCATCGAGGCGGCGCGGCAGTTGTTGAAAGAGTAGTTCGGTGCCGGCCAGCCCGGCTGGCCAGCCCGGTTGGCTGGCCCCGGTTGGCTGTAGGAGCGGCTTTACGCCGCGACCTCAGCGGGTCCGACTTCCCGTCGCGGCGTAAAGCCGCTCCTACAGCTTCGGAGACCATCCGAAAACGATCTCGAGCAGCAAGGCACCCGCGCCCTGAAACTGCCTTGTCAGGCTCGGCGCGCTTCGCACGCTGGCCCGCGATGAAACGCCCCTCTGTTTTTTCGGCGATTGCCGCCTCTTTGTTCGCCCTCGCGTGCAACGCGGTTGGCCAGACCTCGGAGGCCGCCGCTGCCGCTGCCGCCTCTGCTGCCGCACCGGCGCCGGCCACCGCGGTGGTGACAAGCACGGTTCCCAGCAACCAGAACTATCAGCCGCGGTTTAATTATCAGACTTACTTTGCCGACTACCTCACCCTGATGCGGGGCAAGCCGGTCGACCTCATCTTCATTGGCGACTCGATCACCGAGCAGTGGCGCTGGGGCCCCGGTTCGCCCGTTTGGAAAAAACGTTTCGAGGGTCGCGCGCTGAACTTCGGCCTCGGGTCCGATCGCACCCAGCACACGATCTGGCGGCTGCAGAACATCGACCTGAAAGGCTGGTCGCCGAAAGTGGCGGTGATTCTCATCGGCACGAACAACGTGGGCGATACGCCGGAGGACATCGCGGCCGGCGTGCTGGCGGTGGTGGAAGCCACCAAGACAACCTTTCCCGGAATCAAGATCGTGCTCGTGAGCATCCTGCCCAATGCGCGCGCCACCGAGAAAATGGCGGCGGCAAACCGGTTCATCGCGCAGTTTGCCGATGAAAAGAGCGTGTTCTATTTCGATCTCGCGGCGAAATTTCCCCCGACGGGCGATGGCAACTGGGTTGGCCTCACGCGCGACAAGCTCCACCTCAGCACGGAAGGCTACGAGGTGTGGGCGAACGAGCTGGAGGCTTTGCTGCCGCGCGTGCTTGGGAAACCGTAGCCGGTTTTCTGTGGGATTGCCTACGCGGGCGTTTGCCCGGTCACTCACGGCATGAAGATCGATTCCGCCCGGTTTGAGCTCAGCGCGCCCGACTTGAAATCCTGTCCGCGCTGGGCGCTGCCGGAATTTGCGTTCATCGGCCGGTCGAACGTCGGCAAATCCTCTTTGCTGAACATGCTCACGGGCCGCCGCGACCTCGCCAAGGTGTCCGTCACTCCCGGCAAAACCAAGCTGCTCAATTTTTTCGTGATCAACGACCGCTGGAGCCTCGTCGATCTGCCCGGCTATGGCTTTGCGGTGGTGGGACACAAGGAGCGCGACGAATTCAACGCCGCGGTCAGCGACTTCCTGGAAAAGCGGAAGGGCCTCGTGTGTGTGTTTGTGTTGATCGACTCGCGCCTGCCCCCGCAGCGCATCGACCTGCAATTCCTGCGGTGGCTGACGGACGCTTCCGTGCCGTTCGCGCTCGTGTTCACGAAGACCGACAAGCAGTCGGACACCCGGACCCGCGCCAGCATGGACGAGTTCACGCGCACGCTGGCCGAGGGCGGCGTGGAAGCCCCCGCCGTTTTCGCGAGCTCCGCCAAGACGAAAAAAGGACGCGCCGAGCTGCTCGGGTTCATCGGTGAAACGCTGGCGAACCACGGCCGCGGCTAGCCCGTGCTGGTTCCGGTCTTGTCGCGCGCCGTGAAAAAACGTGGAGTCGCGCCGCCTCAATGCGCGTCGCCGCGCCTGCCCCTCCCGCCATGACTCCCCATTCGAAGCGCCTGGTCGACAACCTGATCATCTTCGTCCTGCTGCTGGTCATCCTCTGGGTGGACTCGGTGATTTTCCGCCGGTGGTTCCAGATCGAGCACTGGCGGTGGTATCTCGAGAACGGCGTGGAGATCGGATTCGTCAGCGCCGCGGTGGCGCTGGTGTGGAAGGAGTTTTTCGAGTCGCGGCCGGATTTGGTTTCGGCGGAGCCTCGGGTTTATTATGGCGCTCATTTCCAGGTGATCGGCGCCTGCATCGAGACCATGGGCGTGCAGCTGCAGTCCGACCCGGGCAAACCGCGGCCGGTGCCGTTGCACGAAATTCTGTTCGGGCTGCCCCTGCTGCTCGTTTTGGTGGCCGCGCTGATCGTGTGGCTGGTCGTGGTCGTGCCGGCGCAATATTTTCTCGTGCTGGTTTGCGGCGCGCCCGCGCGGGTTTTCGCCCGGGCCCCGTACCGGCTCGTGATCTGGTATGAGGGCGATCTCCTGCGGACCCGGAAAATCCCCCGCGACCAGCCCGTGCCGGAAAACCGCCTCGTGGCCAGCCTCAGCGACCAGCCGATGGCGGTGACCAGCTTGTTTGTGTCGCTGGTCCTGGTGGTGGTGGGCCATTTCATTCCCTGAGGCGGAACAACCCGCGGGAGGCGCCCGCCGGATCCGGTCAGCCTGGTCAAAAAAAGGTCGAAGGACTGAACTTACCCCGGCGGCGATTGACAAAGAACACGTTGGCCGAGTTGCGTCTCCGCAAGACGGCCGAGCGTAAACCAGCCAGCGCGAGCGACACCGATCCGATGACTATTCCGACCGAGCCGATTGGCAGCATTCCGCGACCGCTGCCGTTGATCGACGCCCTCCGGACCACCGACGGCGGCGATCCGAAACTCGAGCCGCTGTATGCGGAGGCGATTCGCGACACCGTGCAGCGCTTCGAAGCCACGGGCTCGCCGGTCATCAGCGACGGCGAGCAGCGCAAGTTTCACAACTTCTGGACCTACTCCGTGCACGGGCTCGCCAACACCGCGCCCGATGGCTTCAAGATCCCGTTCGCCGCCGGTCACACCCGCCGCATGCCGCGGCTGACCGCCGGCCCGTTTCGCTACGGACGCTACGCCGATCGTTTTCTGGAAGAGGCGAAGCGTTATGCCCGGGTGCCGGTGAAGCAGGCGGTGATTTCGCCCTCGGCGCTCAGCCTGATGTACCCGGCGCAGGGAATTTCCGGCTACGCGCGCGAGGATTTCATCGACGACCTTCTCTTCGAGCACGAAACCGAAGTGCGCCGCTGCCTCCAGAAAGGCGCGCACACGGTGCAGGTCGATTTCACCGAGGGACGCCTGGCGGTGAAACTCGATCCGACCGGCACGCTGCTCAACAGCTTCATTCACCTGAACAACCTCGTGCTCACGCGGTTTTCCCCCGAGGAGCGGAAACGCATCGGCGTGCACACCTGCCCGGGAGGAGATTGCGATTCCACCCACAGCGCCGACGTCGACTACTCCGAGTTGCTCCCGAGCTTGTTCGAGCTGCAGGTGGGAAACTTCTTTGTCGCGCTCGCCGGCGAACAGGATCGCGTCCGCGTGCTGAAGATCATCCGCCAGCACCTCAAGCCGGACCAGCGGGTTTTTGTCGGCGTGATTTCCCCGATCGATCCGCGGATCGACACGCCCGAGGAGGTCCGCGATCGCACGCTGGAGGCGGCGAAATACATCCCGGCCGACCAGCTCGGCACGACCGATGACTGCGGCTTCTCGCCGTTTTGCGACGACACCTCGACGACCCGCGACACCGCGTTTGCCAAAATCCGCGCGCGCGTCCTGGGAACCGCCCTGGCGGGAAAAGTGATCGGAGGCGGCTGATGGAGCCCGACAAAGAGGAGGAAAAGCTGCTGCGCTCGGTCGCGCTGCAGAACGCCAACACCATCCTGCTCGCGCGCCAGCGTGCCGAACACGACCTCGTGCGCGCGAAGGAGGAGCTGGAGCGGAAAACCCGCGAACTCGCGCATACGCTCGCGATGATCCGGGCGACCTTGGAATCCACCACCGACGGAATCATCGTGACCGATGAGCGCGGCCAGATCACCGACTTCAACGAAAAATTTCTCGAGCTGTGGGGGATTCCACGCGCGGCGATGCAGGCGGCCGAGCACCGAGAAATCCGGGAGACCCTCGCCCGACAATTCACCGATCCCGCTCAGTTTCACGCGCGAACCGACGAAATCTATCAAACATGGCCGCCGGAGACCTTCGACCGCCTCACCCTCGCCGATGGGCGGGTGATCGAGCGCTACTCGAAAATTCAGCGCGTCGCGGACCGCAATGTCGGCCGGGTCTGGAGCTTTCGCGACATCACGAGCCGTGTGAACGCCGAGCGCGAACTGCGCGAGCAGGGCGAATGGTTCAAGGTCACGCTTTCCAGCATCGGGGACGCGGTGCTGACCGTGAACACCAACCGGCGCGTCGCATTTTTAAATCCGGTGGCGGAACGGCTGACGGGCTGGAGCCAGGCCGAGGCGCTCGGACGCCCGGTGGACGAAGTGTTGAAGATTATGAACGAAGACACCCTCGAGCCCGCGCAGAATCCCATCGATCGCGCCCTGGCGGCCGGGGCGGTGGTGGGGCTGGCGAACCACAGCCGGCTCGTCTCGCGTTCAGGGGAGGGGATTCCAATCGAGGACAGCGCGGCGCCGATCAAAAACGCCGCCGGCGAAATCATCGGGGCCGTAATGGTGTTTCACGACGTGAGTGAAAGTCGCGAGAAGGAAGATGCCTTGAGCAGCAGCGAGACGCGCTTCCGGCTGCTGAGCGAAGTGGCGCCGCAGATGCTTTGGACGGCGGATCCGGATGGCACGATCGACTACTACAACGAACGGATGGAAACCTACATCGGCCGGTCAATTCAGGCGGACAAAACCACCCGCCAGGCGGCGATCCATCCGGCGGACCGCGACGCTTCCATCGCGGCCTGGCAAAAATCGCTGGCGACAGGGGAACCGCTGGAGATCGAATACCGACTCCGCCGCCATGACGGGGAATTCCGGTGGTTCGTCGCGCGCGCGGTGCCTTTGCGCGATCCGGACGGGAAGATCGTCCGCTGGTATGGCTCGGCCACCGACATCCACCAGCACAAGCTCACGGCCGAGGCGCTGCGCGAGGAATACATTGTCACGGAGCAGCTCAACGGCGTGGCGCGCGCGCTCGCGACCGAGCTCGATCTCGCCCGGATCGTGCAGATCATCACCGACGCCGGGACGCGGATCACACGCGCGCAGTTCGGCGCGTTTTTCTACAACCGCATCAACGCCGAGGGGGAGTCGTACATGCTTTACGCGCTATCGGGCGTCGCCCGCGACGCCTTCTCGAAATTTCCGATGCCGCGCGCCACGCAGATGTTCGGGCCGACCTTTCGCGGCGAGGGCGTCATCCGCCTCGACGATGTCCGCCAGGACGGGCGCTTCGGCAAAAACGCGCCGCATCACGGCATGCCCCAGGGCCACCTCCCGGTTGTGAGCTACCTCGCGGTGCCGGTGATTTCGCGCGGGGGGCAGGTGCTGGGCGGGTTGTTTTTCGGGCATCCCGAGCCCGCGGTTTTCACCGAACGCGACGAAAAGATCATCGTGGGCGTGGCCGCGCAGGCCGCCGCGGCGATGGACAACGCGCGCCTGTACGAGGCGGAACAGATGGCCCGCGCCTCCGCCGAGCGAGCGAACAAGGCGAAGGACGATTTTCTCGCCACCCTTTCCCACGAGCTCCGGAATCCGTTGAACCCGGTGTTGCTGATCGCGAGCGAAGCGGCGCAAAACCCCGGGCTCGCGCCGGACATCCGCGCGGATTTCGAAATGATCCAGCGCAACGTCGAGCTGGAGGCGCGCTTGATCGACGACCTGCTCGACCTCACGCGCATCACCCGCCGGAAGATGTCACTCGACATGCGGCCGGTGGAAATTCACGGCATCCTGCACGAGGCGATTGCCACCGTCCGGCGGGACGCCGAGGGGAAAACCATCGTCATCTCCTCGACGTTCAACGCGGCGAAGACCCGCGTGATGGGCGACGCGGTGCGGTTGCAGCAGATTTTCTGGAACGTGCTCCGCAATGCCGTGAAGTTCACGCCGGACAAGGGCCGCGTCACGATTCACACGTTCAACCCCGACAAATCCGGGGACATGCACATTGAAGTGACCGACACCGGCATCGGGATGACGAGCGAGGAGATCGCCCGGATCTTCGAGGCGTTTTCGCAGGGCGACCACGCGACCTCCAGCGGCTCGCACAAATTCGGCGGTCTCGGCCTGGGACTCGCCATCGCGCACTATCTGGTCCGCATGCATGGCGGACGCATCCATGCGAAAAGCGCCGGTGCGAACCGGGGATCCACGTTTGTCATCGAGCTCCCCCTTCTCGACCGCGAACTCCCCGGCGAGCCGGCGGACAAAACGTAAGCGGAGATTTTGCCGGCCGCGCTTGAGACTGGGCGGCGGAGCGCCATGGTTCGGCCATGACCCCGATCACCCGTCGCGATGCTTTGCGTGCGATCGCGTTGCTGACGGCGACGAGGTTCGCCGCAGGCAGGGCAGGGGCGGCCGAACCCGCCGCGATGCGCGACAAACTGGGTGTCCGTCTTCCCGAGCGCGACCTCGGGCGCACCGGTCTGAAAGTCAGCATGCTCACGTGCGGCGGCTCGCACGTTGGGCGGCCCGCCGAAGCGGAGGCGCAACGGATCATCGAGGCGGCGCTCGAGGGTGGCGTCCGGACCTTTGAGACGGCGCAGCTCTACCAGAACGGCGGCAGCGAGGAGCGGTACGGAAAATTCCTCACGCCAAAATACCGGGAGCACGTCCAGATTTTCACCAAGACGATGGCGACCGACGCGCGCACCGCCGAGAGCCACCTCGAGGGATCGCTGCGGCGGATGAAGATCGACCAGATCGACCTGTGGCAGATGCACGACATCGCCAGCCCGGAGGACGTGGACGAACGCCTTCGCGGCGGCGTCCTCGACGTGATGCAGAAGGCGAAAGCGTCGGGCAAGGTCCGGCACATCGGCTTCACCGGTCATGCGACGTGGCACGCGCATGCCCACCTGTTGAAGCAGACGGATGTGTTCGAGACCTGCCTGATGCCCATCAACGTCGCCGATCCGTTCTACGAGAGTTTCATCCTGAATATTCTGCCGGCGCTCACGGAACGAAAGATGGGCGTGCTGGCGATGAAGACGCTGGCGGCGGGGGATTTTCTGCGCGGACGCGGCGGATTGGCGCCGATCATTCCGGATCTGGTTTCAATCGAGGAGGCGTTCCGGTTCGTGTGGTCGCTGCCGGTTTCAACCCTGGTCTCCGGCATGGGGCTCGCCGCTCATGTGAGGGAAAACGCGGGTTACGCCGCGCGCTTCAAGCCGCTCGATGAAGCGCAACGGGCGGCCTTGATCGCCCGTGTCGCGGAGCCCGCCCGCACCGGCCGGCTCGAGGCGAATTTCAAAATCCAGGGGAGGCACCCGTAGCCGCGTCCCGGCAAAGGCGCGCCTTGCGTCGCGCGTTGCCGGAGGCACCTTCGGCTCTCCCATGATGTTGAAACGAAGCTGGAGCGTGATCGTCGTCGGTTTCCTGCTGTTCGGCGTTTGCCTGCGGGCATCTGCCGGGGTGACGAGCGATGTGGAATATCTGAAGCGGGAAAGCGGGAGCCTGAAACTCGACGTGAGTGTTCCGGACGGTGACGGTCCCTTTCCGATCGCGATTCTCCTTCATGGGGGCGGCAACAACGGCAACAAGCAGTCCTACGTGACGCCGCTGTTCAGTCCCCTAAGCACCGCGAACTTCACCTGGTTCACGCTCGATTTCCGGCCGGTGAAGGAGGGTATTGCGGCCGGAGTGGCTGATATCGAGGCAGCGATTCGCTGGATCAAGGCCAACGCCGCTACCTACAGAGGCGACCCGCGCCGCCTGGCTTTGATTGGAGAATCGACCGGCGGGATTTTCGCCTGCGTGGTGGCGGGCCGGGCCGAGCCGGGCGCCACCGTCGACGCGGTGGTCGCGTTCTACACTCCCGCCGATCTGGAATATATCATGCCGAAAGGAAGGATGGGCCCGCGCAGCCGCGAGTATTGGGGCGTGAAGGAGAGTGACGATCTGGCCGCGTTGATGAGGGAAGGTTCGCCGATCTCCTACGCGAAACCGGGCATGCCCCAGGTGCTGCTTATCCACGGCAGCGCCGACCCGAAAGTGCCGCACGCGAATTCCGTGCGGCTCGAGCGCGCGTTCAAGGCCGTGGGTGTTCCGTGCGAGCTTATCACGGTGGAAGGGGGCGATCACGGGATGGGTTCCTGGGAAACGGTGGATCCCACCTACAAGCAGAGGATGGTCACCTGGCTGCAGAAAACGCTGGGTCAACGCTGACCGGGTGAGCGGAAGCGCGGCGCTTCAGGCGGCGGGTTTCCGGGGACCGATTTCGCGCGGAGCGGGTTTCCGCCTCAAACCGTCCGTCGACAATCGCGCCCCGGCGGGTTGAACTTTCCCCCTTCGTGGCTTCTGGTGCCTCTCCCGTGATTACCCCGAATCATCATCGACTCTTTGGAGCTGCGATTCTTGCTGTCTCCATTATTGCCATGACCCTTATGCAAGGTTGCGCCGGCGTCGCCTCGAGCGAGGCCAAACTAAAATCCTACGTTATCTCCGATTTCGGCGCCGTCGCCGACGGGACGACGCTCAACACCGTCGCGATCCAAAAGACGATCGACCAGGCGAGCGCCACGGGGGGCGGGGTGGTTCACATTCCCAAGGGCAAATTTCTGAGCGGGGCGATTTTTCTGAAGCCGGGCGTTGAGCTTTACCTTGACGAAGGCGCCGTTCTCTTCGGCTCGAATAACATCGAGGACTACCCGAAACGCGAGACGCGCATCGAGGGCCATTTTCCGCAGTGGCGCATGGCGCTGCTCAACGTCCAGCAGATGGACCGCGTGCGCATCACCGGGAAGGGAAAGCTCGACGGCAACGGGGTGAAGTTCTGGACCGCTTTCTGGCAGCGCCGCCGCGAAAACCCGAATTGCACGAATCTCGAGGTGGAGCGCCCGCGCCTCCTGTTCATCGATCGCTGCAACGACGTGCGCGTCGAGGGCATCGGCCTGCAGGATTCCGGTTTCTGGAATCTACACCTCTACAAATGCCGCGATGTCCTGCTGCAGGGTTTGAGCATCACCATCCCGAGCGCGACGGAAGCCCTGCGCGGCCCGAGCACCGATGGCATCGATGTCGACAGCTCGCAAAACGTCACCATCCGGAAATGCTTCATCTCGGTTCACGACGACAACATCGCGCTGAAAGGCAGCAAAGGCCCGCTCGCTGACAAGGACGCCAACAGCCCGCCCGTGGAAAATATTCTCGTCGAGGACTGCGAGGTCGGCGACGGCAACGGCCTCGTGACCTGCGGCAGCGAGGCGACCACGATCCGGAACGTCACCGTGCGCAACTGCACAATCTCCGGCCGCTCGACGATGCTGACCCTGAAACTCCGCCCCGACACCCCGCAGCATTACGAAAACATCGTGATGGACGGCATCAAACTCGCGGGCAGCGGCCGCATGCTGAACGTCGCGCCCTGGACCCAGTTCTTCGACTTGAAAGGCCTTCCCCCGCCGACGCGCACCGTGAACAATATTACGATCCGCAACGTCACCGGGGAATTCCGTACGCTCGGTTCGCTTCGGGGTAACAAGGGCGACGTCATCCGCGACATCACGCTGGAAAACATCGACCTGAAGCTGACCGACAAACAACTCCAGCTCGGCCAGATCGAGAATCTTCAGTTGAAGAACGTCAGGGTGAATGGCGAGCCGTACCAGCTCCCGAAGCCCAACGCGGCAAAGAAGTGATCCCGGCGCGATGCCGCCAGCTGTAGGAGCGGCTTTACGCCGCGACCGACTGCGGTGGCACAGGCGCATACGGTCGCGGCGTAAAGCCGCTCCTACAGCCACGGCAACCCCGTCGCTTAACCCGTCCCGTCCACCTGCGGACAACCGTGCGAGCCATCCCCGCTCGGAGCGGCCAGCGGCGGCGGCGCATCGATGTTCACTCCGCTCCGTTCGAGTTCGTGGCGCAGCGGCGCGAGAAAGGTCCCGGCCATTTCCTCGAGGCGGAACGTGCGCTCCACTTCGCGTTCCCCGAAGAGAAAGCCCACGACGTCGGCGAGATCCATCAGGTCCTCGTCGGTGAAGTGCTCCTCGATGACGGATTGCCGGCCTTCGAGCGCGGTGAGCGAAGCGCAGTAGCGTTCCATTTCCGGGGCGGCGTGGCGGAGCGCGACTTCGCCGGTGAGGCGGGCGCGGGCGATGCGCGCGCTGAAATCCGCGAGCCTCGCGTACGCGAACGCGAGACTGGCCAGCCGCGACTGCTGCAGCAGCCGCTCGCGTTGAGTGAGAAGGGTGGAAAGTTTCATAGGTGTGCCTCCGTGGTGAACGTTGGTTAAGGTTGATGATTCCATTCCCGATCGGGTCTCCAGATGCCTGGCATGATCCAAACCTCGGACTCGCTGCAGCATGCTCCCGCGCTGCGTCCTCATCGGCTGCGCATGCTAAAACTCAAATGCTAACGGATCCTGACCTTGCTCCTGCACAAGTCACTGACGCCGTAACGCTGTCTCGCTGTCGGACTCAAACCACGATCTCAACCGTGCATCTGGACACTGACCGGACTGCCACTACGGGGGCTGAAAACGCCGCTGAAGCAAGAAATAGTTTTGGTAAAAACTCCTCAGCGCTCACTCCGATTCTTCTGGAACTGTAGCGGCGATCTATGACCGCCGTCCGGGAGCTTGCGAATACCCGCGGTGTTCCTCGGCGGCATAGACCGCCGCTACAGCGGAGCCGGAGGCGGGTCTAGCGCGTCCCCTGTTTTTTCGGAGGAGCGACGCGGATCGGCGCAGGCGTCGGCGCCGGAGTCGCCGGAGCGGGAGTGACCGTCGGCGATGGCGTTGCACTCGGAGGGGGCGTCGCGGTTTTTGCCGGCGCGGGAGAACTGAATGCGCCGAACGCCCAGAGGAGAACAACGCCGACGACCAGCGACGCCAGCACGCCGGCACCGAGCGGGACAAAGCGATGCCACGCGGGGCGGCCCACCCACAGCTCGATCATCGGAATCATGCGCCGCGCTTCCGGATGACCGGGTTGTTTTTGGAGCAGCAGGCGCCAGAGCCGGAGCGCACGTTCGTAGTCGCCCTGGTGCGTGACGAGCGCCGCCAGCGCATGCAGCTCCACCGCGCTGGACGGAATGGTGTTCTGCGGCGCGAGCAATTGCTCCGCGGGCTGGAGCTTCCCTTGGCGCGCCAGACCGAGCGCCTTGGTCAGGCGCAGGCTGGTGGAAATTGCGGATTCGGGAGCGTCCGGCATGGCATCACGAGGAACTCAGGAGACTCGAGCCGTAGCCGCGACGCGCCTCCTCGGCCATTTGGGCGGGAAGCAAATCCTGGAGCTGGTAGGTGACGCTTTTCAATTCCACCAGATTGAGGTTCGCCGCATGCATCCGGCCTTCCTTCAACAACGCGGCGGCGCGAACCGGGTCGCGCATGTTCGATTCATGCTGCGCCAGGGAGTCGAAGTAGCCGGTCCAGAACGAGGGCTGCCGGTAAAGCACCGACGAATGCACATCGGCGATCTCGCTGATTTTTTTCTTCAGCCGCTCGGGATTTTCCTCGGAGACGATTGCACGCACCTGTTCGCGCAGACTGCGGGCGCGGGTTTTTTCGTCGCTGGTGCCATGCATGCCGACGAGGCGGTCGAGATCGGCGAGGCCGTTTTCCGCCGCCTGAATGGCGGTCGGCCACTCGATTTGCGTGGCGATGTCGTCGAGCTGCACCTTGAACTCGAGCAGCTCGCGGTCGGCCTTGAGCAAGGCGTCGAAGTCGGCGCCGTCGCGGCTGAGAATTTGCAGCAGCTGCCGCCACGCGGAGGAGGCTTCCAGCGATTCCAGTTTTTTCAACGCGGTCGGTTCGGCGAGCTTCGGCGGCGAGGCTTTCAGCTCCATGAGCCGTTGCACTTCGCGGCTGAGCTCCTGCCGGAGGATGTGGAGGTCGGGCTGGCGGATTTTTCCTCCGAGCTCGATCTTCGCGGGAAACTCCTCGTCGAGCAGCGGCACGTACGCGACCACCGTCAGGAGGCGCGAGACGTCCATGTTCAACGTGACCTCGATTTCGCTGCCGGCGGGGAGGTCGCGCTTGATTTTGTCCGAACGGATTTCGACCGTGCCGATCAGGACGTTGCGGTCGGCGAGTTCGCGGTCGCCCTCGATGATGGGGATTTTAATCACGCTGCCCGACTGGCCCTGGCTCAGCTCGGCGGCGGTGCGATAGGTCTTGGTGTACTTCGCCGGCAGGCCCTGGCCGCGGCTGAAGTGCAGCGCGACTTTGTTGTCCGTCGTGGCGACACCCATGTTGTGGATGATCGTCTGCTCCTCGAGCACCAGCCCGACGGTGTAGGTGAACTGCGAGGGCTCGGTTTCGCAGAGCGTTCCCGTGGCGTTTCTCAGCTCGAGGTGAAACGTGTTTTGCAGGCCCTTCTCCGCGCGCACGGTCATCTGGAAGGAAGCGTTGTCCTTGAGCGGCACCTTGCCGCTCCGCCATTTCGACTGCTGGTTCACGATCTCGATCGTGTAGCCCGCGAGTCCGGACGCGCCTTTGGCGGCGGTGACCTTGCCACCCACGAGCGATTCCGTGTCGGGACCGACGGGTTTGTAGATGAGGTCGAGGGGAAACACGGTGGACTTCGCCTCCGAGGCGCGGCCCGACGGTTTCACCGTCAGTTTTTGTGCACTGGCGAAAATCGCCGCGCCGCGCGCGACGACCGTGAGCGGGTCGACCGTCAGATCGAACGCGATGCCGAGGCGTTCCTTGACGATGTCGCGGAAGTACGGGGCCAGCGTCGGCCCGCCGACAAAGATGAGCCGCTCAATCACGGAGGGCTCGAGGCCTTTCTGCGCGAGCACCCGGTTCGCGATGTCGACGGCTTTCTCGATGATGGGCCGGGCGGCGCTCGTGACGTCATGACGCGTCAGCTGCGTCTCGAACGTCACGGTCTCGCCCGAGACCTTCCGGAGCGTCGCCTCGATGAACGTGGATTCCTTGCGCGAGAGATCGATTTTCGCGGCCTCGGCGGCGGCCTTGAGGCGGATCAGGTCGTATTTGTAGATCTCGGTGCCGCGTTTGAAATCCGGCACGTTGAACTCCTTCGCGACGCGGGGCGCGAGAAACTGCTCGACGATTCTCCAGTCGATATCGGAGCCGCCGAGAAAATTATCCCCGCCGTGGTTGGCGACGACCATCATGCCCTCCTCGGCGCGGATCAGCGCGGCGTCGAACGTCCCGCCACCAAAGTCGAACACCAGCCAGTAGGCGCGTGCGTTCAGTTTTTGGTAACCGTACGCGAGGGCGGCGGCCACCGGCTCCTGCACGAGCGAAACCGTCTTCAGGCCCGCGAGCTCGGCGGCGCGCTTGGTCGCCTCGCACTGGTGAAGCTCAAAGGCCGCCGGCACCGCGATGACAGCTGCGGAGATTTCCTCGCCTTTCTTCTGGGTGACATCGCTGCGGAGCGATTTGAGCACCTCGGCCGAAAGCTCCTCCGGACGCATGCGCCGGTTGCTCGCGCGGAAATTGTATTCGAAGCCCGTCCCCATCCGGCGTTTGAACTCGAGGAACACGTCGTCCTCGGCGCGTTCGTCCCCGATTTTCGAGCGGGCGCTCTGGCCCACCCAGAGGTTGCCGGCGCGGTTGATGTAGACCGCGGAGGGGGTGATGTCGGCGTCGACGTTGTTTTTCAGCACCTCGGTGTGGGTGCCAGCCGCAACGGCGATGGAACTGTTGGTGGTGCCGAGGTCGATGCCGTAGTCAACGGTAGCTCTGCTCATGCGTTTTTATTCGGAGATTCGGCGGGGATGCCAACTACGATCTCCCCCATTTGCAACAGGGTATCCTGCCAGATGATCGTGGGCCGCACGACTTCGAGGATCGTGTCGCGTTTGAGTCCGGGCGTCGGCTGAAACGTCAGCACTTTCACCGGCAGACCCGCGTCGTACGGCTGGTTCACCATCTCGGTGATCGTCAGCCCGAGCTGGGTGAATGTTTCCAACGCCCCCTCGACGTGGCGGTAAATCCGGCGGGTGTCCTCCTTTGGCTCATTGGTGCCGGGCTCGACCATTTTCATTTTCGCGCGCCAGAGATTCGTGACGATCGCCGCGACCGAACCGTTCAACGCCGCCGCCATTTCGCCGCCGCTGGCAGGAGCGGCCGCGGGCTGGGCGGGTGCGGGCGGGGAAATTTTTTGCTGCAGTTGCTCGAACTCGCGCAGCGCCTGGTCCACGGGCACATCGGGGAAACGCGCCTGCGAGCGCGGGTTCTTCGCCAGCAGCTGGGCGACAACGGAATGGTTGGACATGATCGGTTAAAAAGGGGGATTCGACGAGGGGTGGGACCACGCCTCGACGACCGTGGCGATGAGGACCGCGTTCCAAACTTCGCTCAGCTTGTGATGTTGCTTGAGCGCCGGGTTGTCGGCGTCGGAAAGGATCAGGGTCGTCGTGTCCGACCGGACCTTCAGCCGCTCAAACGGGACAAGCGTCGGCGTGTCGGCCGGAGAGTCGGGCGAAGCACCCAGATGGATTCCCGCTTTCGAGACGGGCGTTTCCCCGAGCAGGATGGTGGCGTCGCCGCGCAACGCTTCGATCAACTGCACGCCCAGCGCCGGCACGAGCAGCCGGTCGATCGCCCGCATGATTGCCTGGTAGTCGTCCACCGCGGTTTCACCGTCCAACACGTTGCTCGCGTCGAGCGAGACGACGACCTCGGCGGAACACCACGCGATCGCGAGTCCGCCATCCTCCAGCACGCCATAACGAAGTCCGGTGATCTCCGGGATCGAGAGGCGAACGTCGTCGTAGCAAATCTCGTCGGCATCGATCCGCACGGTGTGTCCGTGGCGTTCGAGCTGGAAAATTTTCGCGCGGCGTACGCGCTCGGCTTGGAGCGAATCCTGGTTCCGCTCGAGCGGCGCCCGCGTGGCGGGATCGCACGGCAACCCAAGGGCCGTCGTCAGCACGGCGTCGGCGAGATCGAGGCGGTCCAGGTCGCGCCATGCCGTGCTCGCGAGGTTTCCCAGCCATTCCGCGACGCGGGTCGTGAACCGGAGCCGGCCAGCCGCGCTGAGCTGCAGCATGCTGAGCTGCGGGATGATTTTTTCCACGATGAGCCGGTGTTCGAGTTCGTGCTCCGCGCCGGCGACTTCGTCGGCGGTGCCGCCGGTGACGACGACGTTGCCGCGGATCACCTGGTAGGTCTCCTCGAGCCGGTGACGCAGTTCGGGAGTCACGGCCATGTTCATCACGTAGACCAGCAGCGGCAGGCACGCATCGTCGTCCTGCGTGCGCCGCTGGTGGGCGACGAGACACGCGACCGCCGCGTCGGCGACCCCGTGGGAGAGTTCGGTGTAGGCATCGTCGCGACCGCAGAGGATTTCGACCAGGCGCAGATCGTCGTCGCAGTTCCGGACGAGGTTGCAGCCGATGGTCAGGGCATTCGCGGACTCGTCGTGCAATCCCCGCCGCGCCGCCGCCACAAAGGTGTCGATCCGTTGTGCGACCGGTGCGGCCGAGGCCTCGAGTGTGCGGCGCACGCCGACGCCATCGCGGTGGATCATCGCAATCAGCGAGGTGTGCAGCGCCGCGCGATCCTGGCGGCCGCGCTCGGCATCGGCCAGGAGCAGGGCGGCGTTGATTTTTGCGATCGCGGCGGAAAGGGAGGCGCGGATTTCGCCGACATAACTCGGGGGCACCTGCGGATCGGCGATCTTTTCGACGCGCTGGCGGAGCAGGTCCCACATCGGCGGGTGGCTGACGAGGTCCTGCCAGTATTCGAGCGTTTGCGGCCACACCTCGTCGAGCCGGGACTCCTCGTCTTCCGGCAGCCGCTCCCAATCGAGCACGAGGAGATGGTGGTAAACGGCGAGATTGTGCCGCGCGACGTTGCTGCCTGCTTCCGCCGCCTGCAGCCAGCGTTCGAGCGCCGGCGCGGTTTCGCCGCGGGCGAGAAAGCCCAGCGCTTCGTCGGTCGATTCCGCCGGATAGCTTTCCGGCCAGAACCAGAAAAATTCGCTGATCAGCCGCTCGCGGGGACTTTTGAGTTTCTGACCCGCTTCACGGATGACGATGCCGGTGATTTCCGTTTCCGGGGCGAAAGCCCACCGCGGCACGGTCGAGCCGAGTTCCACGGACATCTTGAGTTCATCGATCCGCCGCGCGACTTCGCGTGGCGTGGCCAGCACCTGCAGTCCCAGGCGACGGAACGGATTTTCCAGGTAGAGCGCGGGGGTGGCGACGGCGAGCAGGGCGGCACACGAGGCGGCTTCCTCCGAAGCGCGGCGGTTCGCGGGTTCGGCGGGAGGTTCGTGGGTGGAGGCTGGCATTCGGTGGGAGGTGGCGGGGAAAAGCGGACGGCTGCGCAAGTTGCCCGAACGGATCGTACACAGGCCGGCGCTGGGGAAACGGCAGAGTCCATCTGGAAGCGGCTCTCCTGCGAACAACGCCGTGCGGACGCCGATATGCACGCAGCCGCCGCGCGAACCGCAACACGCAAATTCACGCCGCGCCCGGCGATCGCGAGACGAAGCGATCGAAGACGCCGTGATCCGAAAGACCCCGCGACCGGAAAGACGCTGCAATGCAAAGCCCCCGCGATCGGAAAGACGCAGCGATCCAAAGATCCAGCGATCAAGGATCCGGAAAATCCCAAGATCCGACACGATCTCGAAGCGATGCCGTGGTTCCTTCCTCCCTCGAAAAAACAACATGTCACTTAATAGGTGACATGTTTGATTGGTTTCCCGGCGAAGAGGATGAAGTGAGGAAGGCTTTCCCGGGCAACGTCACTTATTAAGTGACATTCGCGGCAGTCGTGTTCCGGGAGGCGACTGTGGCGTTGCGCGGGTGGCGATCGGGGGTTCACTTCCACAGCCGTGAAAAAACCCACCCGAGATGAGCGCCAGCGCATGTGCACGGGCAAACGCCGCTACCGGTCGCAAGGCGATGCACTCGAGGCGGCGATGATCGCGGGCGTGGAGCGGCAGCGAAAAGCCTACCTCTGCCAGATTTGCCAACAGTGGCATCTCACGTCGCGGTGAATTGACGCGCACATCAATTGTAGGAGCGGCTTTACGCCGCGACGCGCACGGCTGCAGAGGTCACGGCGTAGAACCGCTCCTCCCGAGATTGACGAGAGCGGAGCCCTTCCCTCCGAACCAGACCGGGAACTTCACACTGACAATACCGAACTCTCCGCGGGATCGGTTTCCTCGGCGGTTCCGGACGACGAAATTTCGCCGAGCAGAAAATTGCATCGTTCCTGGCAGTGGCGGCACGCTTCCGCGCAAAACTTGCAGTGGGCGTGGGCGGTCGCGTGCCTCGCGCATTCTTCAAAACAGAGCTGGCAGGCGACAACGCAGGCGTGCAGTTGCGCATGAACGAGATCGTTCGGCGCATCGGTCTGCCGGAGGAGAAGCCGGGAGGTCGTTGTGCAAACGTCCGCACAATCGAGGTCGGTGGTGATGCATCGCCGCAACATTTCGACGTGGCTGTTTTCGGCGAGACACGCGTCAGCGCAGACGGAGCAGGCTTCGGCGCAGGCGGCGAGGGCAGTGAGCGCGTCGGAGTAATCCTTCGTGCGCGTTTTGTCTCCGCGCGGATGACTGCGGAGCAGGGATTCGGTGTGCGTTTTCATGTGGGAACAACCCGCTCCGCTGCGAAACGCGCCGCGGAGCGGGGTAAGAAAGGTTAGCGATGTCCCGTGGCCGGCTTCTGACCGGTGTGGATGCCTTCGGCAAATTCCTCGATCATCTTGCGGTTGAATTCGGGGATGTCGGCCGGCTTGCGACTGGTGACGAGGCCGTTGTCGGTGACGACCGGCTGGTCGACCCAGCTGGCGCCGGCGTTGATGAGATCGGTTTTGATCGAGGCGTAGGACGTGACGGTGCGCCCCTTGAGGACGTCCGCGTCGATCAGGATCTGCGGGCCATGACAGATGGCGGCGACGGGTTTTCCGGTGTCGAAAAACTCGCGGACGAACGCGACGGCGCTTGGCACGGTGCGCAGTTTGTCGGGGTTCATCACCCCGCCGGGCAGCAACAGCCCGTCGTAGTCGGCGGGATCGGCGTCGCGCAAATTGACGTCAACGGGGACGCTGTCGCCGAAATCGCCTTCAGCCCAGCCAGTGATGCTTTCGTCGGCGGGCGAGACGATCTGGGCAATTGCGCCGGCGTCCTCGAGCGCGCGGCGGGGTTTTTCCAATTCGCTTTGTTCAAAGCCATCCGTCGCGAGGATGGCGATTCGTTTACCGTTTAGGGACTGCTCTTGGTTCATCGATGCTCCTGGTTGAGGGTTGATCGTTCGAAAGAGCCGGAGCCGCACGCATTGCTTGGCGCATGCCGTCGCGCGCATTTTCGCTAAGCGGGAGAACGGGAAAAGCTTGTGCCTCCGCCCCGTTTTTCGCGCACGACGGGCTGACGACAAAATGCATGAAATCCCCGCGCGGGATTGCATTCCGCCTTTGGGAATTACTTTAAAATCTCGATCAGGCTCGCGTGGTCGTCGGTCCAGAGGGGGACGGCGCGTTTTGGGGGCGTGAGTATTTCGGTGACCTTGGCGATTTCCTCGTTGTCGAGCAGGGCCTGGTTCTTCGTCAGCAGGATCCACGTCGTGCGATAGACCCACCAGTCCTCGTTTTCATCGTCCGAGATGACGGCGCTTTCCAAGCCGAAATGCTTCGCCGCGTTTTCCACCACCGGACGCAGGTCAAGGTAGCGGTTCGAGGTATGCACCGCGATCACGCCGTTGGGTTTCAGGTGGGCGAGGTAAGTGGTGAACGCTTCGACGGTCAGCAAATGCACCGGGATCGCGTCGCTGCTGAACGCATCGAGCGCGAGCACGTCGAAATTTTGCCGCTGCCCGTTGGCGAGTTCGCGTTCCATCGAGAGACGCGCGTCGCCGAGCACGACTTCGACGTCCGCCGGCGAGAGTGCGAGATAGGTGAAACGGCTCCGGGCGAGGCGTTCCACGTCGGGATCGATCTCGTAGATGCGCATTTTGTCGTCGGCGCGGCCATGAATCGCGAGGGTGCCGGTGCCGAGGCCGACGAGGCCGATTTTCCGGCCGGAGCCGCGCGGGGTGTGCTCGATGGCCAGACCAACCCCGCTCCGATTCCCGTAGTACGTGGTCGCCCAGGCGGCCTGGGGCATCTCCGCGAATTGCAGGCCGTGGGCGGTGACGCCGTGCACCAGGGAAAAATAGTGGGACTGCGGATCGTCCGGGCTGTGTTCGAACACCTTCAGCACGCCGTAGAAATTTCGCGAGGTGCTGATCACGAGGCGCTCGTCCTCGTGGACGAGAAACATCAGCAAAATTCCGAGGCCGAGCGAAAGTGTCATGGGAAACGCGCCCAGCCGCGGCCGCCATTCCCGGATAAACCGGCGTTTTTCCATCGTGCCGACCAGGAGCACGATCACGAACACAGCCATGAGTGACCAGTGTTCGCCATGGAATCGTTGCAACTGGATCCCAAACGACGCGAACGGCGTGTCCGAGTGTTCCTGCAGCGTTTTCAGCAGGGGAATCACGAACGTCGCGGCCAGCGCTCCGGCGGCCGCGCCGAGAGCCAGCGCGCGGCTGCGCTGCCGGAAGCACAGAACGCCGAGCAGGTAGCTCAGCAGCCACAAGCCGATATGCAGTTCGAGAAAACGGTTGAAGACCAGCGGTGCGATCAACGCCACGAGCACGCCGCCCGCAGCGCCGCCGCCGGCGATCGACAGATAAAAGGAGGTGAGATGGGTCGCGGGCGGACGCAGCCGGTAGAGTTCGCCATGGCAAAGCATGCATCCGGCGAAAAGCGTGGTCGAATATCCCACGACCTGGTGCATGAGCGGCGCGGTGTGTCCGGAAAACAACAGCTGGCAGTCGACCAGGGCGCCGAGAATGAAAAGACCGCCGAAGAAACCGCGCGAATACCACCGCGGATGGTCGAAGCACAAAATGAACGAGACCAGGTAGAGACTGAGCGGGAGCACCCACAGGAACGGGATGACCGCGAGGTCCTGGCAAAGCTTGTTCGTCGTTGCCATGAGGAGGATCGAGGCCGCGCCCGACAGGGTGAACCAGAGCACGCGGTCGCCTGCCGCGGGAGGCGGAGCGGGCGTTTCGGTTTCACCGGTGGCGGCGGGGGCCGCGGCCGGAAGCGGACCGGCGGTTCGCGCGACCCGCCACGCGCACCAGGCGCACCCGAGCGCGAAAATTCCAAAACCCACCGACCACAAGCCGGCCTGCGCCTGCCGCGAGAGGACGCGCTCGAAATAAAAAGGGTAGCCGAGCAACGCCAGCAGCGAGCCCGCGTTCGACAGCGCATAAAGCCGGTACGGCGATCCGGCATTCAACGTTCGACTCGACCATTGCTGCATCAGGGGCCCGGTCGAAGAGAGCACGAAATAGGGGAGGCCGAGAGTGACGGTGAGAAGCAGCAGAATTCCCCAAACGGGATCCGAGCCGCCGGCGGGCTTCCATCGCGCGTCGGGGATGATCGGGAGAACGGCCAGCGCCAGCACCAGCAGCCCGAGATGAACGAGGGCCTGACGCCGCGGAGTCAGGCGCGACGTCGTGAAATGCGCGTACGCGTAGCCGGCGAGCAGCAGCATTTGGAAGAACAGCAGGCAGGTCGCCCACACGCCGGGACCGCCGCCGAACCAGGGAAGAATAAATTTTCCGATCAGCGGCTGGACTGCGAAAAGCAAAAACGCGCCGGCGAAAATCGTGAAGGCGAAGGGCAGCATGCGGGGGCTCGGTGCGGTCAGGCAGACCGCGAAGCTCGCAGCGGGTGCGCGAATTTTTGGCGGTGCAGGCTTATCCCGCGACCCTCCGCAAAAATCAAGACGCGGGTTATTCCACCCGTCCGGCCGCCTGAAATGAAAAATATGCCCAGCCACCACGCCCACGCCACTACGCTCAGCCACCGCGTCCAGCCGCCGCGCCCACGCCACGACGCCAAGGCCGCCAGCCAACATGTCACTTATTAAGTGACATGTTGAAGGACGGGTTTTCGATTTTCCGCTCTGAGCTGATTTTAGATGTCACTTAATAGGTGACATGTTGGCCGGGTGGAGGGGCGGGAATCAGCGGTGGCTTTGCCACTGGGCGTCGTTGTCTTTCGCGATCCGCGCCATGGAGCGCCGGGTCAGGATGGAGCTGTCTTCAGCGCGGGCGCTGAGCGGTTTCATGGCCTTGCCGGCTTTCACGATCAGCCAGACCGGCTTGTCGTCTTCACTGCGGATGTGGAAAAGATGCCATTCGCCTTTCAGTTTTTTGCCGTGCAGGACGAGCTTCAAGTCGCCCCCGGCGTGGCTGCCCTTGAGCAGTTCGTAGGTGCCGATGTCCCAGACCATCACCGTGCCGCCGCCGTATTGTCCCTTCGGAATCGTCCCCTCGAACTGCATGTAGTCGAGCGGATGATCCTCGACCTCGAAGGCAGCGCGCCTCACCCCGGGTTCGTAGGGCAGGCCTTTCGGGACCGCCCAGGATTTGAGCGTGCCGTCCATCTCGAGACGGAAATCGAAATGCAGGCGCGACGCGGCGTGCTTTTGAATCACGAAACGGCGCGGGCCTTCCGCCTTGGCCGGCGAGGAGGACTTGGCCGTGGGTTCGGCGGTTTTCGAGAAATCGCGTTTTTTCTCATAGGCGCGGAGCGCAGCCGTGGCGGTGGACTTCGTTTTTGCGGCGCGGGTGGTTTTGGGCGCGGAGTCTTTCGCGCTTTCGACGAAACGGCCGGGCAGCTTCTGCTTGAGCTTCAGAACCGGCGCGAACAGGTCGCCGAGTTTCTTCATCCGCTTCAGCGCGGCATCGGGCGTGAAGACCAGCGCGGAAGCGTCTTTCTTCTTCAGAGCGGTCTGCAGTTCCTTCCACGTGACCGGCATGGAGACGAACGGGGACTGGCGCTTGCCGCGGAGCGAGTAGACACAGACGGTGGTTTTCGCGCGGGTGTTCTGGCTCCAGTCGATGAGCACGCGGTTTTTGCGCAGGGCTTTCGACATGTTGCTCACGACTTTCTTCGGGTGCTGTTGTTCGAGCAGCTCGGCGACCGCTTTCGCGAACGGCTGCGTGATCGCGTAGGTCGCGCGGCCGTTGAGCGGCACATAGAGCTGCACACCTTTCGATCCGGAGACTTTCGGGAACGCTTCCAAGCCGAGTCCGTCGAGGACCTCTTTCACCAGAAAGGCCACTTCGGCGCAGGTGAGGAGGTCGGCTCCCTCGCCGGGATCGAGGTCGAACGCGATGTGCGTGGGCGTGTCGAGCGACTGCGCGCGATGGAGAAACGGATGCAGCTCGATCGCCGCGAGGTTGGCGCACCACGCGAGGGTGCGGGCGTCGTTGATCAGAATGTAGTTGATCGTTCCCTCGTGATGCTGGCGCGGAACGGGAAAGGTCTCGATCCAGCTGGGCGCGAAGTGCGGCGCGTTTTTTTCGTAGAAGCTTTCGCCCTGCACGCCGTCGGGAAACCGGATCAGCGTCACGGGCCGGTCCTTGAGATGCGGCAGAAGGTACGGCGCCGCATCCACGTAGTAGCGGATCATTTCGCCCTTCGTGAACTTCGCCTCGGGGAAAAGGATTTTATCGAGGTTGGAAAACTTAACTTCCGTCGCTTCCGGTTTGGAACGTTTCGCCATCCCGGAATTGACCGCTGCCGCCGGTCGTGGTGCGACGGGCCGGGTGGCTTTCAGCCCAGTGGGCGCGGCCGCTCAGTGCGGTCCGAGATATTCGGCAATTTGCTTTAGCGTCGAACGCATGACGTCCGGACTGCCGTATTCGCGCAGAAGGAAGGCGTGGTTGGTTTTCTCCAGCGGAACCAGGCTCACGTTCGCGTTCACCTGTTTCGCCCGGGCCGCGAATGCCTCGGCCTGGGAAAAGGGAACCACGGAGTCGTCGCGGCCATGCACGAGCAGCACCGGCGGACACTCCGCGTTCAGGTTAAAGACGGGCGAGACGAGCCGTGCGGGGTGTTCCTTGGCGGACGCATCGTTGAAGGCGCCCGCTTCGCGCAGACCGGGTTGGTTCAAAGCCCAGCTGAGTTTTGTAAGGTCGAGGACCGGGTTGATGAGCACGAGCGAATGCGCGCGCGAGCGTTTCGGATCGGGCGGCAGAATGCCCAGGGCGCAGGCGAGTTGTCCGCCGGCGGATTCACCCAAGGCGACGAGGTGGGTCGCGTCCCAGCCGCGCTTCCCCGCTTCGGCGCGAACCCAGTCGAACGCGGCGCGCACATCTTCCTGCGCGTTCATCAGCGTGACGCCGGGCGCGTTGGTGAGCCGGTAGGAAATATTCACGCACTCCCAGCCGAGCGCGGCGAAATAGCGGGCGTGCGGTGCGAGCGCTTCCCGCGTGCCGCCGCCCCAGCCTCCGCCGTGAATGAGAATCAGCACGGGCGGCTGTCCGCCATTTTTCGTGAACCGCGACGAGGCCGGATAGAGATCGAGTTCGTGGAGTGGGTTTGAGCCGGGGAGATAGCGGACGGTCTCAGCGGGCGGGCCGGACTGGTTGAACGCGTCCCATGCCGGTTGTTCGGCCGAAGAGCTGAGCATGCCGGCCGGCGAGGCGGACACGCCGAGGAAAAGGAAAACCGGGAAAAGAATTCGGTGGAGGCGCATCGTCACGAAGGTTTCACCGCGACGATCATGCCGTAAGCCATGGCGCCCGTTGCGTACGCGTTGTCGATCGATTGGAACGACGAGGCGAATTCGTGGATCCGCTTTCCGCTGTGGGCGAGAAAGGTTTTCACGAGGGGGAAGTTCAGGATGGGGTGACACAGTTTCCATGTGCGGGCGACGTGTGACGTCACGTCGTCGGCGCAGGAAATTTCCAGGCCGCTGGCGCGCATCCACGCGACGTAGTCGTTCATCGTGCCGAGCGAGGGACACAACATGCCGCGGCAAACTTCGCCGACGATGCGCTGTTGGGCGCCGTCGAGATTTTCCCCCGCGAGCCAGGCGCAGATCGCGAGGCGTCCGCCGGGCTTCAACGCGCGGGCGCAGGCGGCGATGAAGCGCGGCTTGTCGAAGAGATGTTCGCTGCATTCGACCGTCCAGACGATGTCGTGCGATTCCGACTCCACGTTGAGGTGATTGGCGTCCTCGACGGCGAAGGTCACGCGATCCTCGAGCCGGCGGCGGCCGGCTTCCTTGGTGGCCGCGCGGATCTGATTGGGGCTGATGCTGATTCCCCTGACGGTGCAGCCGTAGTCGGCGGCGAGGAGCATTGAGGACCCGCCGAGCCCGCATCCGATGTCGAGCACGCGTTCGCCGCCGGCGATGCCCGCGCGGCGCGCGAGTTCATGGGTGAGGTTTTGCTGGGCGACCGCCGTCGATTCCTCGGCCCGCCAGAAACCGTGGTGGATGTGTTCGCCCCAGAATGCGCGATAGAGCGGCGAGAGCTGGTCGTAGTGGGTGCGAATATCGTCGGTCGCGAGCGGACGCCCCGGCTCAAGTTCTTCGCAGGCGTAAGCCATGGCGGCGATTCGCGTCCGCGTGAGGAGGGAAGTCAACCGCGGCGCCGGCGCTCAGGTGAGGTCGACGGAGGTGGCGCTCCGGCGCGGTGGCTCGCCAAAATCGTCGAGCCGTTCTTCGAGCGCCTGATTGTCGACGGGATTTTCGTCTCCGCTGGGAGGAAGGCCTTTCGCTGAAATCGAGGTGGAGGTGTGGGCGCGCCGGCTGGGTATGGCTGCTTCGGCGGCGAGTTCCGCGGAGACGGCGCGCTCGGCTTCGAGCCAGATCTCCACATCACAACCCTCGGGACAACCCCGGGCGGCCCAGAGGGCGCGGGCGCGACGGGCGATATCGGCTTCCGAAGCGGTGCGGAGGGGTGTCAGCGGTGTCATGGTGGTGAAGTGGTTGAATTTGCCCCGGACGCCGAGGTTTTTTGCACCGACCACCCCGGCTTTTTACGGTTCCACTTGGGAGATTGCGCGGGGTGCCCGCGTCGGCGGGTGGGAAACGGCGCCGCCGGCGGATTGGCGCGAACGGATCGGGTTGCCTGCGGTCGATGTTCGCATGGGACGCGGACTTAAACAGCAGTGGAAGGAATTCCGGGGGCGCGAACCGGGCGAGCGTTTCCAAATCAGTCACCGGCGCGCGAAGGAAACGAGTGACCCGAAGGCGCGCACCTGGCGCCTGCTGCGGATTCTCGGGGCGATCGCGATGGTGGTCCTCGGGGTGATCTTTTCACTGATCCCCGGCATCCCCGGCTTTGTTTTCTTTTTCGTGGCCGCGACGATTCTCGCGGCGGAATCGCTCCGCTTTGCCCGGGCGCTCGACGCCACGGAAATGAAAATCCGCGGGATGTTTTCCGGGATGAGACGCGGACGGCGGGGCCACCGGGTGGCGCGCCGCCATTCCTGACCGGGTTCAGTTGATCCGGAAATTTCCGCCTTGGAGCGGGAAGATGGGCCGGCCAAGCCGCGAGGAACTCACTCGTTCAAGTTCGAGGGCGACCGTGTGGTTGTGCGTGACGAACCGGAGAAAGTCCTGCCGTGGGATGCAGAGGCATCGCGTGCCGTGCCGCGCGGTCACGCCCGCGGTGGAGCCGCTGTTTTGGAGCAGGCCGATCTCGCCGAAAAATTCGCCGGCCTGGATGATCGCCACGCGTTTTCCGCCCCGGGTGACGATGGCGTCCTGTTCGAAGATGATGTAGAAATGCTGGTTGAACTCGCCCTCCTGGACGATGACGCCGTCGCCGGCGCATTCCGTGATGCGTGAAAGATGGGCGAAGCGCTCGATGGCCTGGTGGTGCCAGTTCCGGCAGAGCCCGGCGCGGCGGAGGAACGGCAGCTTGAGCAGCAGGTTGGTCAGGGTGTTTTCCGGGACGCGCTCGATGATGATTTTCGCCGTGGCGCGATCGACCGTGAGGAGGGTGAGTGGCGTCATGGCCCGAACCCGGTAGGTGGGCAGAAGCGGATCGGCGACGTCGTGCAGTCCGATCACATCGCCTTCGGTGAGAATATGGACCCGGACGGTGCGCCCGGAAGGGAGGACCCGATAGAGTCCGGCGGTGCCGTTTACGATCAGGCCGACGCTGGTGGGCGTGTCGCCAAATTCGGGGAGCCATTTGCGGGCGGGGTGGTGGGCCGGCTGCATCCAGCGGGCGATGGCCTGGCGCTCGGCGGCCGGAAGCACGCGGAAGAGGGCCGAGTTTGAAACCAGTTTGATGCGGCTGCCTTCATCGAGCGCGATTTTCCGGCCGTCGAACCAGCGCTTTTTCAGCAGCGAGAGCGCCTGCTGGCGATGACGCACGCGATTGCGCAGATGCTGCAGGACTTCCCAGGCCGCATAGCCGACGCCGAGGACGACCAGCGAACCTCCGGCGCCGATGCCGACCCGCACGCCGTTGGCCTGCCAGAATTCGATTGTCCAGGGCGGCGTTTCGCTGAGGCGGCCGGCAAGGTAGATGACGACGAGCGTCCAGATCACGCTGTAGGCGACCTTGACCCACGTTTCCGGCAGGGCGAGGGCGCGGCCGAACATCGCCCAGCGGATGCGCCGGCGAAGGTTGGGCGGAAAGATAAAATCGTGTTCGGCGTCGCTGAGGCTGCGTTTTTTCCCGAGGCGGAGCACGCTGGGAACCTGCCCGCCCAGGATGGGGCGGAGGGTGAGGAGCAGACCGATCAGCGGCAGAAAATTCCACGCGGGGCGATGCCAGGCAATCAGGCCGGTGGCCGTGGCGAGGATGGCCGGCCGGGCCAGCGCGACGGCTTGCTGCGCGAGCAGGGGGAGCATGGTCGAATCGCTGCGATCGACTTCAAACCGGGGAGGGAGAGCCAGCCATTCCCACCGCGGTTTATAAACCTCGCCGCTGCTGCCGCGTATGATGCAGCCGGCGATGACGGTTCCCGCGCTCAAGGCCGCGCTGAGAACGCCAAGCCCGATGACGACATCGAGGTAGGTCCCGGGCAGCTGCGGCCGGAAGGCCAGCGTCATCACCAAGCCCACGAAAAACAAAATCACCAGGGGCCGCGCCACGGTTTCCGCGCGGACGGTCGCGCGCCAGCCATACGAGGCGACCTCGGTCGGGGCGGATTGTGGCTCGAGGAGGATTTTCGCGCGGACGGCTTTGAGCACCAGTTCGAAAACTTCCCCGAGCGGCAGGCAGAAGCGTTCCTCAATCGCGGTTCCCAGAACCGTGGGCACGGTGCGCGGCTGGTGGAATTGTTTCAGCAACAACCACTGCTCCGGCGTGACGTGAAGATACGTTTTCGCCGGGATATTCTTCACCACGATGATCCCCTTGATGGGGGCGCTTTCCCGCAGATGCGGCGCCAGGACCAGGGTCTGGGCGGTGAGAATGAGGTTGTGATCCATGACGCTGCTCAGTTCGTCCCATCACGATCGTCCAACGCTTCGCTCACCGCCGTGGCGAGCACTTCAATCGAAAACGGCTTTGCCACGAACCGATGACCTCGGAGGTCAGCCGGCCACCAGGAAACGTCGGTGAGATGGCCGCTGATGAAAATCACCTTGAGCTTCGGCAGTCGTCCCAAGATGCGCCGCGTGAGCTCAAGCCCGTCGATGCCGGGCATCAGGACGTCGCAGATGAGCAGGGAAGGGGGGGTGGCCGCCGTTTCGATCGCGGCCATGGCCGCCTCCCCGTTGCTGGCTTCCTTCACCGTCCAGCCTTCCTTCTTCAGGATGGTCGTGATGAGGGGGATGATCGCAGGTTCATCGTCCACCAGCAGGATCCAGCGCGAGTTCGCCGAGGGAGCGGGTGACGAAGAGGAGGTTTCCATTGATAAGAGATGACGCGATTGCTCGAAAAGGAGTGGCCTGGAGGACGCGGAAATTCCGGAAGAGGAGCCGGCAGGCTACGGATAGGCCTCCGGTGAGGGAAGCTGTAAATGGGTAGTGTAATAGCGTACGCCGCGGGAGTGCGTTTCAAACCGTGCGCTGGGTCGATTGAAACGGTCGCGGCGGTCATGGACCACCGCGGCAGAAAGCCAGGATCAGCTCGAGCGCGATCAGCTTTTCTGGTGCTCGTCGGGTCCGGGCAGGCGCTCCAGCGGTTCCTCGGCCGGCCCGGAAATGACTTCCCCGGTCGGTTTGAATCGCGATCCGTGACACGGGCAATCCCAAGTCCGCTCGGCATCGTTCCAACCGACGATGCATTTCAAGTGGGTGCAGACCGGCGAGCAGAGCGTGATCCTGCCGTCGTCAGCGCGGTAGGCGGCCACCTTCTTTCCGCTGAGGTGCAGGATTTTTCCCTCCCCGTTTTTGACGGCGTCCAGCGATTTGGCTTCGGCTCCTCCGAGCCAGTCCCGCAGGAGATAGTAGGGAAAATCCTTGTTTTCCTGCAGGTAGGTCCACGTGCCCCCGCGGAGTTTAGCGCGGTGCACGTCGAACAAATCCTGCCACGGGTTCTTTTTCTTCAGCACCGCATCGACCGCCATCATTCCGCCGAGCGTGCCAAAGGTCATGCCGTTGCCGGCGAAACCCGTGGCCGTGAACTGGCGTTCAGTCATTTCGCCGATGAACGGGAGCCCGTCGTTGGTTTCGATCACCTGGCCGGACCAGCGGTGGTCGATTTCGGCGAGTGGCACGTGACGCAGAAATTTTTTTTCCAACCGCTCGAACACCGCGGTCGTGTCCGTTTCCTGCCCGGTCTTGTGGTCCTCGCCTCCGAAGATCGCGTAGTCGTAGCCCCGGCGCGGTTCCACCCGGAGATAGTAGTAGGGATCGTTCGTGTCCCAATAGAGCCCGTCCGGAATGGTGTTCGGCGGAATTTTCGCGCCGACCGCGTACGAGCTGTAGAGCGCGAGCTTGGTTTGAAACAGGGTGGCTCGAAGCATGTTCGCTTTTCCCATCAGGGGATTGTGGGTGGCGAGCACGAGGTAGCTGCAGTGGACCTTGAATTTGTCGACGTGGACGGTGAGGGGATCGTCCTCGATTTCCCCGGCCTCGCTGTGCTCGAAGACGTGGCTGCCGGCGCCGGGGATTTTCGCCGCGAGGGCCGCGAGATACTTCCGTGGATGAAACAGCGCCTGCTGGTTAAACTTTACCCCGGGAAGGTTGAAATACGGCGCCGCGTCCAGGTAGGCGGCGGTGATGCCGAGTTTCTTCGCGAGCTCCGCCTCGGCCTTGAGTTCATCCATCGCTTTTTCGTCGGGCTTCCGGCCAAGCGGCGTGAGCAGAAATCCCGGCAGCCAGCGGAAATCGCACGCGATGTCCTCCCGGCGGATGTTCGCCACGATCTGGTCGATCGCCGCCGCGCCGGCCTCCCAGGTTGCCTGCGCCGCGTCTTTCCCAAATGCGCGGGCGATTTCCTGGAGCCGCAGATCGGTCACGGACGTGAGGTGCGCCGTCGTGTGACCCGTGTCGATGGACGCCAGCCGCCCGCGCTCGAGCACAGCCACGGTTTTGCCGGCGCGTTTCAGCAGGTAAGCCGCCGTGAGTCCGACAATGCCTCCACCGATGATCGCGACATCGACGTCGACGTCGGATTCAATTCTCGGAAAACGCGGGGCCGACGCCGAATCGATCCAGTATGAAGTCGTGTCCATGACGACCCCTAAGGACATCCCGCCTCTCTCGCGGTTCGACGCGACAGAGTGGAGAAGGGGGAAAACAGCGCGGTCGCTTTATTTCTGTAACCTTCCGTCTACCGCGTCAGTTTTTTCCGGCTTTTGTAGTCCTGGACAAAAATGCTCGTGATGAGCCAGAAGCCGCCGCCTGCCGCCGCGATAAAACAGAGGATCGCGAGGCCCGGATACCCGAACAGCCGGAAGGCGGTTTCCACGCGCATTAGCAGCGAGGCGCCGATGATGAGCGCGGCGAGAATCAAACCTGTCGTGATCCGGTTGGCGATTTTCTGCATGCCGTCGAGGATGACCTTCGCGTCGACCGCCTTCACCTTGATCTCCAGCTCGGAATTCGTGATCGCGTCGAAAATCCGGTTCAGGCGCGAGGGCAGGCTGCGCATGAAATCCTTCACCTCGAGCAGCGAGGCGAAAACGTTTCCCTGCGACAGATCCTGGCGCATGCGCTTCGACATCAGGTCGCCGACGTTGCGGCGGATCGAAGCGTTGGGATCGAAGGTGGGATCCAGGATGCGGCCGACTTCGTCCAGCTGGAGCAGGGTTTTGCCGAGGAGCGTCAGTTCACTCGGAACGAACAGGCCGTTGTCGCGCGCGTTGCGGCTGACGTCGAGGAGCGAGAGCCCCACGTTCAGCTGTTCGAGGCCCTGGTCCCGGCGCATGGCGACGAGCTGGCTGATCCGCCGGCGGAATTCGACGGCGTTGAATTCCTCCGTGCGCTCGCTCGTGCGAATCACGATTTCGGCCGCCTCCTCGCCTTTGCCTTCGCTGATCGCGAGCAGGAGCTTCAGCAGACTTTCCTGCATGCCCGGCGCGGTGTGCCCGACCATGCCGAGGTCGAGCAGCGCGATGCGGCTGTCATCGGTGATGAAAACATTTCCCGGATGCGGATCGGCGTGGAAAATCCCGTCGAGGAGAACCTGCTTCAGATAGGCCCTGAACAATTCCTCCGCGAGCGGGCCGCCTTTCACGTCGAGCCGCGCGAGCGGGCTGAGCGAGGTGATTTTCCGTCCGCGCACGTAGTCCATCGTGAGGATCGAGCGCGTGCTGTAGTCCGGCACCGGCTGCGGAATCTGGATCAGTTCGAACTCCTGGAGATTTTTTCCGACCGTGATGAGATTCTGCGCCTCGCGCTCGTAGTTGAGCTCCTGCTGGATCGTCAGCCGGAATTCCTCGACGACGCTCGCAAACCGGAACCGCTGTCCGGCGTCCGTGTGTTCATCCATGAAGCTGGCGATCTGCGCGAGCACCTCGAAGTCCTCGGCAATTTGCGCGCGGATGTTCGGACGCTGCACCTTCACGACCACGGGCCGGCCGTCGCGCAGCGTGGCAAAGTGAACCTGCCCGAGCGAAGCGGCGGCCATCGGCTCGATGTCGAAACGCGAGAACGCCTTCGAGATGCGCACGCCGAGTTCGTTCATCACGATCTCCTCCACCTCGGCGTAGGGGAACGGCTTCACTTTGTCCTGCAGCCGCTCGAGCGCTTGGAGATAAGCGTCGGGCAGCAGGTCGGGACGGCCGGCCAGCACCTGTCCCAGTTTCACATAGGTGGGCCCCATCGCCTCGAGGTCGGACGCGAGATCTTCCGGCGAAGCTTTGCTCTCCGTGGACGGCGCCTTGAAATCCGCGGATTCGAAACCGTCGGTGGCGCGCAGCCGGTCCACGAGGTCGGAGCGGCCGTATTTCCAAAGGAGCGAGGCGATCTCGCGGTAGCGCTTCAGGTGGTGGGTGGAGAGTTTCATGAGGGAGAGGCTGGGAGGAAAAAGGGGACACGCACTCGACACCCGCGCGGGGAGCGGGTTCGGCGGCGGACACGGGCCCGGACGAAAAGATTGGCCTCGGAGTTGAGGGGAAACGGGAACATCTCCCCGGGATCACGGTTCAGCTAGCCCGCGACTCGGGACGGTGCATTGTCCGACTCGCAGCCATGTTTAACGCCGCCAAAGATGCCATCGCCGCCCGCGCCGCGCAGAGTTACCTGAACAACCTGATCGCGCGCTATGGCACGGTCCAGCGGCTGAAACTCGATTCGGGACAAGGGCGGGTGGAGCTCGTCTGTCTGCTCGAGGGCGAAGTCTCGCCGATCGAGGTCAGCGTCGATCGCTACGAACTGGAAAGTGCCGGCGGGAAAAAATACGTGCGGGTGGCCGGCTGCACCTGTTCGCGTCCCTGGCTGGAGCGCGCGATTAACGATTTCACCCGGGATCGCCGCTTTGAGGTGCCCGCCTGGGCGGCGTCGGCGCTCTAGGCTAGGGGAACCTCATCTGCGCATTGCGGACCATTTCCGAAACCCCTTCTTTCCTTCCTTCCTCTCATGGCTGCCGAACTTCCGATTCTATACATCAAACCAGGCTGTCCGTGGTGCACGGAAGTCGTCGAATTCATGACGTCGAATGGCGTCGGCTATCGCGAGAAAGACGTGATCGGCGATCCCGCGGCGTTCGAGGAGATGAAGCGCAAATCCGGCCAGACAAAGGCACCGACCCTCGACTGGCGGGGAGAGATCCTCGCGGACTTCGGCGTGGAGGAACTCGTGCCGTTTTTGCAGCGGAAAAACGTCAGGCTGGAGGACAGCTGACGCCGGCCCGCTGCGGCCGGCGGTTGGTTATTTCCGGAAGATTTTGGCGACGATGAAAATGATGATCGCGCCAAACAATCCGCCGCCGAAAAGCAGATAGAGAAGGGAATAACCGGCGGCGGCGACAGGCTGCACAAGCGGAATGAGGGCAAAGGAGTTCATGGGAGTGGTGATTTAAGGGTTAGCGATCAGGGATGGTTTACTCTGTGCGTCATGGTAGCGGCGCTGGGAGGAAGGTTCCCGCCCCACGAGGTTTCCTCTCGCCGCTGGGCTGCGGGAATCAGGACGACGCGCCACACCGCTCCCGCGCGCTAATGCGCGATCCCAAAGTCCGGTTCAAACCAACTTCGCTTCGAGCGTCGTGGGAACGTTTAGCGCCCGCGACACCGCGCAGGCCTTGGCCTGTTCGGCCACCGTCAGGAATTTTTCCGAGGTAATGCTCGCGACCCGCGCGGTCACGGTGAGGTGGGAGGAGGTCAGCGTCCAACCCAGCGGCGGATGGTCTTCCAGCGTCACCTCCGCGTTGACTTCCAGCCGGTCCGGATCGAATCCGGCGTCGCCCAAGGCGGCGGACAGGGCCATCGCGTAACAACCGGCGTGCGCCGCCGCGATCAGCTCGTCCGGGCTGACGCCCGGGCTCGATTCGAAGCGGGAGCCGAAGGTGTATTGCGTGGAGTGCAACACGCCGCTCGGGGCGGTGAGATTTCCGCTCCCGTCTTTGTGGGAGCCGTTCCAGACGGCGGAGGCGGTGCGTTTGATGGCGAGGATGGTGCTCAAAATTAAACGGGCACGCCTTCCAAGCGAAAGACGCGCCTTGCGAGCATGGACTGGCCCGGACGCCATCAGTTCCGGAACGGGGTCATTTGGGACCTTGCCATTCGCGCCGGAGCGTCCGCAATTTTTGCGCATGGCGGAACAAAAAATCCGATGGGGCGTTCTGGGCTACGCCCGCATTGCCCGTGAGACGGTTATTCCCGCGATTCGCCGCGCCGCGAATTCTGAGTTCCACGCGCTGGCCTCGCGCGACGAAGCGAAGCTCGCGCAGTGCCGCGAGCGTCATGGGGTGCCGAAAAGTTATTCCAGTTACGACGAGCTGCTCCGCGATGCCGCGATCAACGCGGTCTATATTCCGCTGCCGAATTCGCTGCATCGCGAATGGACGATCAAGGCCGCGGAGCAGGGCAAACATGTCCTGTGCGAAAAACCGCTCGGGCTGAATGCGGCGGAATGCCGGGAAATGGTCGCGGTGTGCCAGGCCAATGGCGTGCTCCTGATGGAAGCGTTCATGTACCGCTACAACGCGCGCACCCGGCTCGTGCGCGAGGTGCTGCGCAGTGGCGCCCTCGGAGAGATCCGGCATGTGACCTCGAGTTTTCGTTTCCTGCTGGCGAATCCGGCGTCGATCAAGCTGCGGCCGGAATTGGGGGGAGGCGGGCTCTACGATGTCGGGTGCTATCCCGTGAATTTCATCGGCATGGTCGCGGACGAAAGCGCGCGGGGTCCGGTGACGCCCGGCAGCGTCAAACCCGAGACCGTGTCGGTGCAGTGCGAGCGCAGCGGGGGCGTCGACATGAATTTATCCGCGCTGCTCAAGTACGGCAGCGGCCTGATCGGCGCGGTGCATTGCGGGCTGAACGCGCACCGGCGCGTGTACTCCGAGATCATCGGAACGCTTGGCGTGCTCGAAGTGCCGGACACGTTTTTCGACAACGCGGGATTGCTCACGCTCACCACCGGCGAAACCCGGCGCGAAATCGCGGTGGAGGAAAGCGACCGCTACCGGCTCGAGGTCGAGGATTTCGCCGATGCGATCCTGCAACGGCGCGCGCCGCAATTCCCGTTGAGCGAGTCGTTGCGCAACGCCGAGGTGATGGACCGCCTGTTCGCCGCCAGCCGCGCCGGGGCGCCCAACGGCTAGGCGGATCGGACCAGGCCGCGGCTGGTCTTTGACCCCCGGCTTTTTTCGCCGCCGTCCGGAGGCTTGGTCCCGCCCTGCTTCGTCTGGCGCAGCTTGTAGCGCTTTCGCATCCGCGCGATCAGGAAGGCGCAGATGCCGAGCTTCACGATGTACACGGCGACGAGCACAAAAAAGCCGCGGCGGTTGGGATCGCCGCTGAGGTCGCCCAGGAAAATCGCGACGTACGAGCGCGCCACATAGATCGAAAGGCAGATCCAGAAATAAACCCGGAACGGGACGCCGGAGAGCGCGAGGAGGTAGTTGCGGATGAAGTAGGGCGGGCCGGGGATGAGCGCCGCCATCACCGAAATCGCGCCATGCTCCGACGGCGGGATGTCGGGCAGATGGTGCTTTCGTTTCGCAATCATCCGCTCGAGCGGCTGGCGGAGAAAACTCCGGCAAATCCAATGCGTGAGCAGCAAATGGACGGCCGTCGCCCCCGCGACCACGACGCCGCCGAGAAGGGGGCCGAACTTCGCGCCGGCGATCAGGTAGACGATGCCGATCGAAAATCCCGCCACCGGGAGCGTCGCCATCAAACCGAAAAGCAGAAACGGATTCAGCCCCTCGATCCGCTGCTGCAGAGCGGCCCAGTCGAAGCCGCTGAGCATCGGGATCGCCGCGATCCCCACCGCGGCGACGGCGAAACCGATCAGGACGAGGCGGCGGATTTTATGTCGCGGTTCGCGACGGCCGGCGTGAGCGGAATGGCGGTGGGAGGATTTGGACATGAGGCCCGGGGGTTGAAATCGTGCGCACCTGAGACCGCGAAAATCGAGGCAGGTGGCGGCCGGTGAACGGAGGGTGGCGCGGGCTCTCTTCACCGCGGAACTGGGGTCGGTTCCTTGGGTCAAGTGCACGACATCAATTCCCTGCTGCCCGGCGGTTTCTGCGGCAGCGATCAATGACACCCCGCATGAGCCAGCTCGAAAAAATCGATCTTCGTCGCAATTCGTCGCGTTCAGCCGATGCGAAAAAACCTCCGCGGCCCCGCGATCCGGAGAGCCGGCGGTGGTGGCTGGTGGCGGCCGTGCTCGTGGTGCTGGTCGCTTTGTATTTCTGGTTCACGTCGGCAAAAATCCTGGGGGAGCCGATCGAGTTTGCCTACGGCGCGGAGGATCCCGCCTTCGCGGAGACGATTGGTCCGCTGCTCGGCGTTGAACTCGTTGACGGCAATTCCGTCGAGACGCTGGTCAACGGCGACGCGTTTTTTCCCGTGATGTTGGACGCGATTCGCGCGGCGAAAAAAAGCGTCACGATGGAGACTTACATCTGGACCAGCGGGAAGATCAGCAACCAGTTCATGGAAGTGCTGAGCGAGCGGGCGCGGCACGGCGTGAAGGTTCACGTGCTCGCGGACGGCATGGGAACGCTGAAGCTGAAGGATTCGGACATCGATTTGATGAAGGCGGCCGGCGTCGAATTCTTCAGCTATGGCCGCGAGCACTGGTACGATTTCAAGGCGAACATCAACCACCGCACCCACCGGAAGCTCCTCATGATCGATGGGCTGGTCGGTTTTACCGGCGGCATGTGCGTCGACGATCTCTGGCTGGGCAATGCTGACGACCCCAAGCACTGGCGCGAAACGGTGGTGCGCGTCGAAGGCCCGGCGGTCCGGCAGATGCAGTCGGTGTTCGCGACGAACTGGCTGCAGACCACGCAGCGGCTGCTGGTGGGCCCGGATTATTTTCCGAAGGCGGTGAAAGGCGGCTCGGCGCTGGTGCAATGTTTCAAGAGCGGTCCGCAGGAGGATCCGGAAAATGCGCGCATCGCCTACCTGCTGGCGATCGCGTCAGCCCGGAAATCGATCCGGATCGCCCACGCGTACTTCGTGCCCGACGACCTCGCGGTCGGCATGCTGCTCGCGGCGCGCCGCCGCGGCGTCGAGATCGAGGTGATCATTCCGGCGATCAACGATTCGCGATTCGGACGCGCCGCATCGCGCTCGCGATGGGGCAAGCTGCTCGAGGCCGGCGTCAAGTTTCACCAGTACCTGCCGGCGATGTATCACTGCAAAGTGATGATCGTGGACGACGTCTTCGTCACGGTCGGCTCGACGAATTTCGACAACCGCTCCTTCCGGATCAATGACGAGGTGAACGTGAACGTCCTCGACCGCCGGGTCGCAGCGCAGCACCTGAAGGTGTTTGCCGACGACCTGGCGAAATCGAAGCCGCTCACGCGGACGGAATTCGAGGGGCGCCCCACCTGGCAGAAAGCGGTGGATCATTTCTGCGGCATGTTTCGTTCGCAGCTCTGAGCGATTTTTTGCGCGGGTTTTTCCGGCAGGAGGTCCGGCAGCGGGCAGAGCACGAGGAAATCGTGCGGTTCCGGCCGCGGCCGGTCCCCGGTTTCACGTCGCGTGAGGGCGGTGATCCGGCCACGGAAGTTCGTGGTCTGATAAATGTCCTGCGCTTCAAGCAGGGTTTGGGTGTCGGCTCCTCGGGTTTGCATGATGTTTTTGCGGTGATGGGAGCCCGCTCCACTTGCCTTGCCGGGGGACAAAAAAAGCCCCTCCGGTTGGCACCGGAGGGGCAAAGTCGTTGGGGAACGATCAAAGTCCTCGCGGCGCGCGTCGAACGACGGATACGACGGAACTAACGACCACGGAAATGTGGGCGAGGGCCGCTGCGAAAGTCGTCGAGCCGTGGAGGATCATGAAGTTCGCGTGGAAAAAGGCGTCCGGCCGCACCGGTGTCAAGATTGACGTGCGCTCGACGGCGCCTGCGAAGGCACAACTTTTCCAAGCCCGGGCCGTCAAACCGGGAGCTCCTCAAAATAACCCTATGAAATCATATCCCAAATTCATCGCGGCGCTGATCGCCGCTTGTTGCTTCACCGTCGCGGCCTTTGCCGCAGAGACGGCTCCGGCCGCTCCCGCTGCCTCCCCCTCCGGCGATTGGAAATGGACTCAGCAAGGGGGCAACCAGTCCATGGAAATGACGGCTCACTTGGAATACAAGGACGGCAAACTGACGGGCGCCGTTATCGGCATGCAGGGACCGCAAGGACAGATCCCGGATGTCGCGATTGCCGACGCCTCATTCAAAGACGGTGTTGTTTCATTTACCGTCACCCGTGAATTCAACGGCAACAAGCGCACCTCGAAATACGAGGGCAAGCTTGAGGGCGACACGATCAAAGGCTCGAGGGAGCGTCCCGGCCGCGATGGCGGCGCGCCGCAGAAGAGCGACTGGGTCGCGACGCGGAAAAAATAATCGCCGCGAATCGCAGCGGCGCCACGAAGTCATCCCGTTTTTTTTGCGGGATGACCTTTGGTCCGCATCATCCGACGCGGCGAGAAAGTTGCACGGGAGCGGCGATAGTGCGTGCAACGCCGCATAAAAACGCCGACAGTGCGGCGTGAAAAAACAAACATCCAAATCCCGTTCTGCAAAAAAACCGGTTAAAAAAGCTGCGAAGAAAAGTGCGAGAGGTGGTAAAAAGAAATAAGCAGATCCTAGGTTTCGGTGCGTTGGAACTGGGTTCCCCCTTGTCCAATCCTGGTGTCGATCAATCACACCGGAGTCGTTTCCCGACTCGGCATCGTTTCATCCCACGCGGGATGTTTTCAGTCGCTGCGGCGCCAGCCAATCGTAGCTGGCAGTTCGTGGTAAAAGAGGGGTTTTTGTTTCTCCGCCCGTTAGGGCGCCCGGTCCGCGTGCGGTCCACGGCTGTTCCCAGCGTGGGTGATCGATCCGGGGACTGTCCGGCTCGGCCTCATTTGAGTCGCTAATCCGCGCCGATGAATTTCCGTCCGTTTTTACCCCGACGCACCCATCGATTTTTTTTATGAGATTGTCCAAGCCCCTTTTCGTTTTCTCGCTCCTCGCCCTCGCGGGGACTTCCGCCGCTTTCGCGCAGACGCTGCCGGAGGGTGAAGCGATCCTGGCGAAGCTTCGCAGCGTGAACGGCTACTTCATGCAGAAGTGGCCTGACCCGGGCAAATCGATCGTCACCAATCGCGAACGGCCCAGCAACATCTGGACCCGCGGAGTTTATTACGAAGGGCTGATGGCGCTGCATCGCGTCGACCGGGATCCTCGATATTACGACTACGCCGTGCGGTGGGGTGAAGCGCATCGCTGGGGACTCCGCTCCGGCACCCGCACCCGCAACGCCGATGATCAGTGCTGCGGACAGACCTATATCGAGCTCTACCTGATTGACCCGAAGCCCGAGCGGATCCGGGACATCAAACTCAACCTGGACCATGTGGTCGCCGGGGAACGCAACGATGACTGGACATGGATCGATGCCGCGCAGATGGCGATGCCGGTGTATGCACAGCTCGGCGTGTTGCTGAAGGAGCCGAAATATTTCGACAAGATGCACGCCATCTACCGGTTCATGCGGGACCAGCAGGGCGGCAAGGGTCTCTACAACAAGGCGGACGGCCTGTGGTGGCGCGACGCGGATTTCGTCCCGCCTTACAAAGAACCGAATGGCGAGGATTGCTACTGGTCGCGCGGGAACGGCTGGGTGGTGGCGGCGCTCGTGCGCGTTCTGGATTTGCTCCCGGCCGATTCGAAGTATCGCGAGGAATACGTGCAGACCCTGCGCGAAATGTGCGAGGCGCTGCGCAAGGTGCAGCGTTCGGACGGTTTTTGGAACGCCAGTTTGCATGACCCGACTAACTTCGGCGGCAAGGAGACCACGGGCACGGCGCTCTTTATTTATGGAATGGCGTGGGGCGTCCGAAACAACGTCCTCGATGCGGCGGTGTATCGCCCCGTGATCGCGAAGGGCTGGAACGCGATCGCGACCGAGGCGGTTCATCCCAATGGATTTCTCGGTTACGTGCAGGGGACCGGCAAGGAGCCGAAAGACGGCCAGCCCGTCACGTACGACAAGGTGCCCGACTTCGAGGATTACGGGCTCGGCTGTGTTTTGCTCGCCGGCACCGAGATCTACAAGCTCACCACCGACTCCAAGCCCGCGGCGCCGAAGAAATGATGCGCTTCCGTCCTGCCTTTTTCCGCGCGCTCGCGCTGGGTCTCGGACTTTCCGCGTCCGCTTTTGCCGCGGAAGGAAACACCGCGGTTCAACCCGAACCGCGCGATGCTGCCTGGGTGAAACGCCATGAAGGGTTCGTGGAAATCGCCAAGGCGGGTGGCGTCGACGTGCTCTTCCTCGGCGATTCCATCACCGACGGCTGGCGCCGGGTGGGGAAGGTGCTCTGGGACGAACATTTCGCGCCGCTGCGTTCGGCGAATTTCGGAATCGGCGGCGATCGCACCCAGCATGTCCTGTGGCGGATGCAGAACGGCGAACTCGACGGAATCGCTCCCAAGGTGGTCGTCCTGATGATCGGCACGAACAACACCGGTTTCGAACGCGACAAAGTCACCCCCCGCAACACCGTCCCCGAAACGGTCGGGGGCGTCACGGCCGTGGTGGAAGGATTGCGCGCAAAACTGCCGGAGGCGAAAATCTTGCTGCTCGCGATTTTTCCGCGCGGCGAAAAAGACTCCCCGCAGCGCGCGCAGGTCGCCGAGGTCAATGCCGCGATCGCGCGGCTCGACGACGGAAAGGCCGTCCGCTTTCTCGACATCAACGCGAAATTTCTCTGGCCGGACGGAACGCTTCCCCGCGATTTCATGCCCGATCTGCTGCACCCGAACGAAGTCGGCTATGCGATCTGGGCCGCCGCGATCAAACAGCCCCTCGCGGAACTGCTGCGATAAGCCCGCGGCCGCGATTCCGGTTAAGGCGCCTTGCGCGGCGGCTGCAGAACGGTGCGCGCCACGCTCTTCACGTGCAGGACCCGCGGGTCTTTCTCGGAAACCTTGATCGATTTTTCCGTCTGGGTGTCGAGGCCGGCATAGTCCGCCGCGGCGATCGCCAGCACCGAAATGACGGAGCCGAGGTCGGCACCGTCTTCCATGACCGACACCCGGACATTCCAAACTTCCTCGCCCTTGCCGCGGGCGCCCTCGGCTTTGGGGCGTCGCGCGGAAAGCTGGAGAAACAATTCGGTTGTGCCCATCACTCCCATCATGCGCGGAACGCCGGTGCCGCGGTTGACACCGTAGTCCACTTCCACGTTGAAATCCTGCTTCGTGCCCGCCGGCGCCTCGAAAATCCCCTTGGTGTCGAGCGCGGCTCCAACGCAGGTAAACACCAGCTTGTGCTGCGCCGCGTTCCGAATCGCCATCGGATCCTTGTCCGCGAGCCGGTAAGCGGTCCCGAGAGAAGTGACCGGCCCGCTGATCGCGTCGACAGCGATGGTGTGCGTGGGCACGAAGACCGCGCACGCTCCGAGGAGGAGGGCCGCTCCCGCACAGATTAAGGGCGCCGGAAAACTGCGACTGCGATCGGGCTGGGGCATGGGTTGTTTCGGTGGAGACGGCTAGCTCACTTGCGCAATTTTGGCAACTGCCGCTGCGTAACACGATTGAGCGCTTGCCGGGTGCGGGCAGTCATGTCCCTATGCGGCCCTTCGCTTTTACGCGCCATGCTTTCCTCGAACGCCGCTGCGGCGGCTAACTCCCCCGGACCGCTCAATCCCACGCGCACTCGCTACGCCATCGTCGGCCTCGGCTCGCGGCACGAGCTTTATCAGGACGCGATCGAAACCACCCACCGCCAGTGGGCCCAGCTGGTCGGCGTGTGCGATGCGAACGCCGGCCGGGTCGAACTCGCCCGCCAGCGCTCGGCGAAAAACGGCGCGGCCGTGCCGCCGGGTTATGCGGCCGCCGATTTCTCCCGCATGCTCGCGGAAACGAAACCCGCGGTCGTCGTCGTGACGACCGTCGATGCGTTTCACCACGAATATATCGTCCGCGCCATGGAGGCGGGCTGCGACGTCATCACCGAAAAACCGATGACGACCGACGCCGCGGCGTGCCGCCAGATCCTCGACGCCCAGGCGCGGACCGGGAAAAAGTGCCGCGTCACTTTCAATTACCGCTATTCGCCGCCGCGCGCCCAGGTGAAGGACCTCCTGATGAGCGGAGAAATCGGCGACGTGCTCTCCGTGGATTTCCACTGGCTGCTCAACACCCACCACGGCGCCGACTACTTCCGCCGCTGGCACAGCCACAAAAAAAATTCCGGCGGCCTGATGGTCCACAAGTCCACCCATCATTTCGACCTCGTGAACTGGTGGCTGAGCGCGATGCCGGTGTCGGTCACCGCCACAGGCAAGCGGGAGTTCTACACGCCCGCGATGGCGCGCCGCCTCGGGTTGAGCGGACCCCATGAACGCTGCCACACCTGCCCGGAGAAGGCGGCGTGCGCGTTCCATCTGGATCTCACCGCGGTGCCGGGATTGAAATCGCTCTACTTCGACCAGGAAAAACACGACGGCTACCAGCGCGACCGCTGTGTCTGGCGGCCCGACATCGATATCGAGGACACGATGAACGTGATCGTCGGCTACGACAGCGGCGTGACGCTCAGCTATTCGCTCAACGCGTTCAATTCGTGGGAGGGCTACACGATCGCCTTCAACGGCACCAAGGGCCGCATCGAGCACAGCATCGTGGAATCGGTTTACGTGAACGGCACCGCCACCGTGCAGGGCGAGATCCAGGCCGGCGGCGTGAAAACGCGCGTCATTCCGCTGCGGGGCGAGGCCCGCGACATCGTGCCGTGGACCGGCGTCGGCGATCACGGCGGCGGCGACAAACTGATGCTCGACGATATTCTCCTGCCGCAGGCGCCCGTGGACAAATACCTCCGGGCCGCCGACCAGCGCGCCGGCGCCTGCTCGATTCTGGTCGGCATCGCGGCCAACGAAAGCATCCGCAGCGGCCGCCAGGTGTCGGTGGCCGAGCTCGTGCCGGGATTGAAGCGGCCCGATTACGCGCCGATGCCCTCTCGCACCGACCGTCTGCCGATGCCGGCTCGCTGAACCGTCCGGCAGACGATGCGGAAATCGCGGGTTGAACTACCCACGCCCTTCCCCTCGCTATTTCCCATGACCTCTCACTCCCCGTTGCTCCGCGCGCTTTGTCTCGCCGCGGCCGTTTTCGCCGGCGGTTGCGCCACCTCCTCCTACAACACGGGCTTCAAGCCCGCCGACGTCGTCGCCACAATGGAGCGCGTTGCTGACTGGCAGATCGCAAATCCCTCCCGCCACCGTCCGACCGACTGGACGCAGGGCGCGGGTTACGCGGGCATCATGGTCCTCTCGAATATCTCGACGAGTACGCGCTTCGAAGAGGCGATGCTGAAGATGGGCGAAGCCAACGAATGGAAACTCGGCCGCCGCCCCTATCACGCGGACGACCACGTGGTCGGCCAGACCTACGTCGAGCTCTACCAGAAACGCCGGGATCCCCGCTTCATCGCGCCGCTGCGGGCAGGCTTCGACCACATCCTGGCGAATCCGAAAAACGACAACCTCGACTTCGATGCGAAAAAAAATCCCGACCGGGACACCAAGTGGTCGTGGTGCGACGCGCTCTTCATGGGTCCGCCCGCCTGGGTCCGCCTCTGGTCTGTCACGGATCAGCCCGCGTATCTCGATTTCGCCGTCACCAACTGGTGGAAAACCTCGGCCTATCTCTACGACAAGGAGGAGCACCTCTATTTCCGCGACAGCACCTATTTCGACAAGCGTGAGGCGAACGGCAAAAAAGTTTTCTGGAGCCGGGGCAACGGCTGGGTGATGGGCGGCTTGGTGCGTGTGCTGCAGTATCTGCCGGCCGACCATCCGGCACGCGCCCGTTTTGTGGAGCAGTTCCGCGAGATGGCGGGAAAGATCGTGACGCTGCAGCAGGACGACGGCCTGTGGCGCTCCAGCCTGCTCGATGCCGCGAGTTATCCGCTCAAGGAAACCAGCGGCTCCGGTTTCTACACCTACGCCCTCGCGTATGGCGTGAACGAAAAAATTCTCGACCGCGCCACCTATGCGCCGGCGGTGATCAAAGCCTGGACGGCACTCAACGCCTGCGTCGCCGCCGACGGCAAACTCACGCACGTCCAGCCGATCGGTGCCGACCCGAAAAAATTCGCGGAGGATTCCACGGAGATTTACGGCGTGGGCGCATTTCTGCTCGCCGGCAGCGAAGTCTACCGCCTCAGCGGCGGCTCGAAGAGCACGCTGGCGCCGGGCACGCGGAAATAGTCGGGCTGCCGGAAGAGATCGCGTGGCGCGGTGCTTCACCCCGCGTTTCGAAACGCGCACGCCCGGGCCCGGACGTGTCTTCAGAAGGGATTCTATCCGGTTTCGTCTCCTTGGATTGTCATTCTTCGCTGCGCTCAGAATGACAGCCGGACTTTAAAGACGCGGGCCACAGCCCCCGCGCTACCGCGCCGTGGGCCGCCGCTAAAGCGCGCCGATCTCCGCACGCCGGTACTCGCTCGGCGTCTGTCCGGTGACGCGGCGAAAGGCCTGCACAAAGTGGAAGCGATTCGAGAAGCCGCTCTCCAAGCCGACCGTTTCCAGCTTCAATTTTGGATCGGGCAGCAGCCGTTTCGCGTGCTCCACCCGGAGCCGCGTGAGTTCTTGGAGCAAGGTGCATCCGACATGCTGGCGAAACCGCCCGTGCACCCGCCGCAGCGGCACGCCGAGGTCGCCGGCGATCTGCCCGATGCTGCGCGGCTCTCGGTAGTGATCCCGCAGGAAACGGAGCACGCGGGCCGTCTCCCGGTCCGGAATCGCGATGGTGTCGGTCGAACGTCGCACGGTGATTCCGCGTGGCGACACGAGGATGGGCGCCGTGGGTTTTCGTTCCCCGTTCATGAGCCGGTCGAGCAACGCGGCGGCTTCATATCCCTGGCGTTCGAAGTCGCAGTTGATGCTGGTGAGGGGAACGGCGGCGAGATCGCAGATGATCTCGGTGTCGTCGACGCCCATCACCGCGAAATCCTCCGGCACCCCGAACCCGGCGTCACGGCAGGTCAGCAGGACCTCGAGCGCATTGGGATCGTTCACCGCGAACAGCGCCATGGGCCTTGGCAGGCGCGCGAGGTTCCGGCTGAGGCTGCGCGGCGTCAGGGCGTGAAACGCGCAGCCCGCTTCCCCGGCCACGCGTTGAAACGCTGCACACCGCTGCCGCTCGAGCGGGTTCTCGTCGAAGGTCACGAAACCCAGGTGGCGGAAGTTCAGCGCGAGAAAATACTGCGCCGCCATCGCGCCGATTGCCTCATGGGGCACGAACACTTTCGGTGCGCCCAGAAAATCGCCCAGCGCCTGGGTGTCCACGACGGGGACGTTGGCTGCCTGCGCGAACGCGAGGAGGCGGCGGCGCGCCGGTCGCATCGCCTTCGAGATTCCGGCGTAGGCGATGATTCCGTCGCCGCGCCATTCGTTTCGATTCGGCAGCTGGTGCGTCCAGTGCATGCGGCACTGGAGTTCCCAGTGGTGCGCCGCCGCATAGGCCGCCACGCCGCGCAACACGCGGTCCTCCCACCACGTTTGCGCGAGCAACACGGAACGCCGCCGCAGGCGCGGGGCGGAAGAACGAGGTGCGGTCGGGCCGGCGGACACGCGGGGCAGGACGCCAGAATCCGCACAAAAGTCGCCAGAAAAAGCACATTTGCGGTCTCGCTTCACTTCCGGCGCGCCGGGGAAACTTGCCGCCGTGTCACGCTGTTTCCTCCCGTTTTTCCGCTGCCTTGTTCCCGTCGTCGTCGTGTCGGCGCTTTCCGCCGCCGAATCCGCCGCGCCGCCGGATCACTTCGATTCCAACCGAACGCCCGGCACACCCGCACCCGCGGCTGTCCGTTCCGCGCGACCGGTGCCCGACCGCAGCGCACCGCCGTTCACGTCGTCCGCGGCGGTTTACTCCGGTTTCAGCGGCGCCGGCAAAAGGGTGCAGGGCGCGGGACTCGGAGGCTGGCGCAGCGGCCGCGAGGGAATCCGTTACAAAGGCGATTCGCCCAAGCCGGGCTGGCAGCTCGATTGGGATGAGAAGCGGACCTCCTCTGACGAAGTGATCGAGCTCGGATTGCTCCCTCCGATCCGGCCGCTGTTGGAACTGCATCTGCGCGATACGATCATCCGCAAGGGAGGCGACGGCTTTTACTATCTCACCGGTTCCACCGGCGACAATATTTGGGACCGCAATGACGGTATCGAACTCTGGCGTTCGCGCGATCTGCAGCAGTGGGACTACAGGGGTGTAGTATGGGAGATCGAGCGCGACGGCACCTGGCAGAAGCAGTGCCGCTATGTCTGGGCGCCGGAGATTCATTTCATCAAGGGCAACTACTACCTGAGTTATTGCATGTCCGGCGGGCCGAACGGCGGCACCGGAATTCTGAAAAGCACGAGCGGAAAGCCCGAAGGACCCTACGTGAACGCAACCGCGACCGACGCCCGGCTCACCGGCGGCATCGATGCCACGCTTTTCGAGGACACGGATGGCGCGGTGTATTTCACCTGGGGCCGCGGCACGAAAATTTTTCGCATGAAGGATGACCTGAGCGGCTTTGCCGGCGCCGGTGTCGACGTGCAGATCGAGCCCGCGAGTCTGGCGCGTGCAAAGGAGTTCGGCAAAGGCCAGAGCGCCGCCTTCGAGGGTGCGTCACTCTTCAAACGGGACGGCAAATACTACCTCGGCGGCGCGATTTTCATCGGCGGGATCGACCGCGCAACGGGCCGGAACGGTCGCTACAGCAGCGCCATCATGATCTCGGAAAACATCCACGGTCCCTACCGGCAATGGCACGAGGCCGTCGCGTGCGGCGGCGGCGGCAACTATTTTCAGGACGACGCGGGCCGCTGGTTTTGCACGTACTTCGGCAATGACGAAGCGTCGCCGTTTCGGGAGAAGCCGGCGCTCGTCCAGATCGATTTCGCCCCGGACCACACCATCGTGATCGCGGCGGAGCAGCCGGCTTTCGTTCTACGTGAGGGAACACCGGCGCGATGGCGCGGAAGCAAAGCGGCGGTGTCGAAGTAGCGGCCGCCCGTCGGAAATCGCGACCGCCGAACCTCCGTGGTTTCTCCCTGGTTTATCCTTTGGTGCGCCCGGGCACGCCCGCGCGAGGATGTCCTTCTTTCCGCTTCGCGATTCCCCTTCATGACCGCCCTGAATCCCCGTTCGTCCTGGCAAGCCCGGTTGGCCGGCGCAGCCTTCCTGTTCGCCGGGGTGAGCCGTTTCGCCGCCGGCGCTGCGGAATTGCCCGTGAAGCTTGGCACGATCGCGATCGCACCGGGGCCGTTCCAGCCCACGTGGGAATCGCTGCGACAATACCGCTGCCCCGAGTGGTTTAAGGATGCGAAGTTCGGCATCTGGTCGCACTGGGGCCCGCAATGCGTGCCGGAGCAGGGCGACTGGTACGCGCGCAACCTCTACCGGGAGGGCAGTCCGCACTACAAGCACCACGTCGCCACCTACGGCCATCCGTCGGAGTTTGGCTACAAGGACATCGTGAAACTCTGGAAGGCCGAGAAGTTCGATCCCGATGCGCTGATGGCGAAGTACGTGAAGGCCGGCGCGAAATATTTCGTTTCGATGGGCGTGCATCACGACAACTTCGACCTCTGGAATTCCAGGCACACGACGTGGAATGCCGTGAAGATGGGACCGCACCGCGACATCGTCGGCGACTGGGCCGCGGCCGCCCGGAGGCACGGGCTGCGTTTCGGCGTGAGCGAACACCTCGAGCGCACCTACGCGTGGTTCAACACCAACAAGGGCGCGGACAAAACGGGCCCGAAGGCCGGCGTGCCCTACGACGGCAACGACCCGCGCTTTTCCGATTTCTATCTCACCAAGCACGACGACACGCGCGAGGTCTACCCCATCGATCCGCCGGCGTGGTGGCGGCAGCATTGGTACGACCGCGTCTCCGATCTCGTGGAGAATTATCACCCCGATCTCGTCTACACGGACGGCGGCGTGCCGTTCGGCGGGGTCGGCCGCTCGCTCATCGCGCACTTCTACAACCTCAACCTCGCCCGCCACGGCGGAAAACTCGAGGCCGTCTACAACATCAAGAATGACCCGCGCCACCAGCACGGCGAATACGTGGACGGCATCGCCGTCGAGGATCTCGAGCGCGCGGCGCTGGACGGCATCAAGGCCGAGCCTTGGCAGACCTGCTCCAGCGTGGCCGACTGGTTTTACAGCAAACGTTACCGCGTCAAAACCCCCGCCTGGGCGATCCACCTGCTCGCGGATATCGTCAGCAAGAACGGCAATCTCCTGCTCAACTTCACCCAGCACCCCGACGGTACGCTCGCGCCCGAGTCCGAGCTGATTCTCGATGAACTTGCGGCGTGGATGCCCGTGAACGGCGAGGCGATCTTCGGCACGCGGCCCTGGCGGGTGTACGGCGAAGGCCCAAGCACGATCGCGAAGGGCCGCCTGGTCGAGGGCCGGACGAAATACACCGCCGAGGATATCCGTTTCACCACCAAGGGCGACACGCTCTACGCCATCGTGCTCGGCTGGCCGGAAGGCGGCGCGCTCGTAATCAAGTCGCTCGCCACCGGGCCCGACGAAACCGCGGTGGGTGCGGTGCGCCTGCTCGGGGCGGATGGCGACCTGAAAACCAGCCGCGACGAAACCGGGCTCAAGGTGGAGCTCCCCGCGGAGGCGCCCACGCGCCACGCCGTGGTTCTCGCGATCCAGCTTGCGAAATGAAGTGCGGGCTGCGTTTTCACCGATAGAAACCCGGCGATGAATGCTTTTGTTTCCGCCGTTCTGATTCTGTTCCTCGCCTTGCCGCGTGCCGCGAAGGCGGACACCTCGGTCGCCGATTTTGGCGCCGCGGGCGATGGCGTTACGCTCGACACGGCTGCGCTGCAACGCGCGATCGATGCGTGCAGCGCCGGCGGCGGCGGTACCCTGCACCTCCCGGCCGGCCGTTACCTCACCGGCACCATTCAGCTCAAGGACGGCGTCAGACTCCGCCTCGCCGCCGATGCCGTCCTGCTGGGAAGCACGGTCGCCGGCCATTACCGCAATCTCGATCCGTTCGCCGACGGCACGGGCGCGCCGCTGGGGGATGCGCTCATCGTCGCCGTCGACGCCAAACGCGTGGGGATCGAAGGCGCAGGCGCGATCGATGGCCAGGGCGCCGCCCTCAAGGCGGCACAGGGCACCTACACCGTCCGCCCTTTTCTGATTCGGTGGGTGCGGTGCACCGGCGTGACGGTGCGCGACGTGCAACTGCGCAACTCGGGCGCGTGGACGATGCATTTCTTCCAATCGAAAAACGCCGTGGTCGAGCGCGTCGCCATTCGCAGCCGGGGCCTCGCGAACAACGACGGCATCGATATCGACTCCAGCGAGGACGTTCGAGTCAGCGACTGCGACATCGACACCGGTGACGACGCGATCTGCCTGAAGGCCACCAGCGCGCAGCCGACGCGGAACATCACGGTCGCCGGCTGCAAACTCGCGAGTCACTGCGCCGCGATCAAGTTCGGGACGGAGTCGCTGGGCGATTTCGAACACATCCGCATCGAGCGCTGTGAGGTTCGCGACACGCGCCTCGGCGGCATCAAGCTCTTCTCGGTCGACGGCGCGCACCTCCGCGACGTGGTGATTTCCGACATCACGATGCACGAGGTGACCGTTCCGATCATGGTGCGGCTTGGCGCGCGCCTGAAAACCTTCCGAACCGGCGACACGAAGAAACCGGTCGGCTCGCTGCGTGACGTCACGATCAAGAACGTTCGCGCCACGAATGCCCGGCAGATCGGCATGCTCATCAGCGGAATCCCCGACCACCCCGTGGAGTCGCTCGCCCTCGAAAACATCGAGCTTCAGATGGCCGGCGGGCAGACCGTGCACGAGCCGGTGGCCCTCGCGGAGAACGAAAAAGCCTATCCCGAGATCCGCATGTTTGGCCCGGCGATGCCGGCCTCCGGCATCTATGCGCGGCACGTTCGCGGGGTGGTTTTCAAAAACGTCCGCACGACCGTCGCCGTTCCGGACGCGCGTCCGTCCCGGGTCTTTGTCGATGTCAGCGGTATCACGCCGGCTGGCTTCGCGGACGAACAACCGGAACGCACGCCGAGTCCGCCTTCGCCTTGATAACTCGCGCAACGCTTCGCGTCTCGATGAAATCCCTTGGCATGCTTTTGCTCCTCCCGTTGCTCGCCGGCGGGGTCTTGCGCGGTGAGGAAGCCGGTGCTCCTTCGTCGCAGCCGCAAGCGGCCGCTGCCGTCACCGAAACACCCGCAGTTCGCGCCCGGGGCGATCTGAACCGGGCGATCGTGCTCGGGCCGGATGACCAACCCATATTCCCCGATCCCCCGGCCGGATTCGACGCCCCGCGCGCAACCATCCCGCACGGAGCGATGGAGCTGGTCGAATACGAGTCGAGATCCGTCGGCACGCGCCGGAAGATGATGGTCTACACCCCGCCGGCTTATGCGCCCGGGAAAAAATATCCGGTGCTTTATCTCCTGCACGGCATCGGCGGCGACGAGACGGAATGGAAGCGGTTCGCGGTGCCGGACGTGATTTTGGAGAACCTGCTCGCCGAGGGGAAAATCGCGCCGATGATCGTGGTGATGCCCAACGGCCGCGCGCAGCCCGACGACCGGGCGACGGGCGACATTTTCCGCAGCGCGCCGGCCTTCGCCGCGTTCGAGCGCGATTTGCTGGACCATGTCATCCCCGCGATCGAGGCGCGCTATTCGACGCTGACCGGTCGCGAGCACCGCGCGCTCGCGGGACTTTCGATGGGCGGAGGGCAGGCGCTGAATTTTGGACTGGTTAACCTCGACCGCTTCGCCTGGGTGGGGGCATTTTCCCCGGCGCCCAACACCAAGCCGCCCGAACAGCTCGTGCCCGACCCCGCCGCCGCGACGCAGAAGCTCAAACTGCTCTGGCTTTCCTGCGGCAACCGCGATGGCCTGATCGCTATCGGCCAGCGCACCCACGCTTACCTCAAAGAAAAAAATGTCCCGCACCTCTGGCACGTGGACGGCAACGCCCACGATACGCCGGAATGGCGCGGCGCCCTCTATCATTTTTCCCAGCTTCTATTCCGCTGATCCGTTGTCGAACCAACCAGTCCCATGAAAACCCCTCTGAAACTCACCCGTTATCTCGCACTCTTTTTCCTTTCCCTCGCGATGGGCCTGGCCGCCGGCCTCGAGGGCAGGTGGGCCGCGGAATTCGACACGCAGGTCGGACTGCAGAAATATGTTTTCGAGTTCGAGACCACACACGGCACCCGGCTCGAAGGCAAAGCGCAGTTCGAGCGGATGGAGCAGAAAGGGGAGACGCTCCTCAAGGAACTGAAGCTGGCGGACGACACGGTGTCGTTCGTCGAAATCATCCTGATCCCCGACATGGAGCTGCGCGTGACCTACGTGGGCAAACTCGCCGGCGATGAACTGAAGCTGACGCGGACCGTTGGCGATTTTGCGACCGAACAACTCGTGGCGAAACGGGTCGCGCCCGCCGCTCCACCGATGGCAGCCGCGGCAGCGGCACGCGAACTGGCGCCGGGACCTTTTCAGCCCACCTGGGAATCGCTCGCGCAGAATTACCGGGCACCGGAATGGTTTCGCGACGCGAAGTTTGGCATCTGGGCCCACTGGTCGGCGCAGTGCGTGCCCGAGGAAGGAGACTGGTACGCGCGCCAGATGTATACCCAGGGTCATCGAAATTATGAGCACGCCGTGAAAACCTACGGCCACCCCTCGGAAGTCGGGTTCATGGAGATCGAGAACCGCTGGAAGGCGGAGAACTGGGACCCGGAGAAGTTGATGAACCTCTACGTCCGCGCCGGGGCGAAGTACTTCGTCGCGCTTGCGAACCACCACGACAACTTCGACGCCTACGATTCGAAGCACCACGCGTGGAACTCGGTCAACGTCGGGCCGAAGAAGGACATCGTCGGCACGTGGGAAAAAATCGCCCGCGCCCGGGGATTGCGCTTCGGCGTCAGCAATCATTCGGCGCACGCCTGGCACTGGTTTCAAACCGCGTACGGCTACGACGCCGAGGGCCCGAAGGCGGGTGTGCGCTACGACGCGTTCAAACTGAAGAAGGAGGACGGCAAGGGAAAGTGGTGGGAGGGCCTCGACCCGCAGGAACTCTACACCGGCCCGAATCTGGTGATGCCCCACGGCATCACGACGATCAAAGCGGCGAACGAATGGCACGAGCGCAACGACCGCCGCTGGACCGAACGCGCACCGGAAATGAATCCGACGTTCACCGAAAAATGGTTTCTGCGGACGCAGGACCTCGTCGACAAATACCGGCCCGATCTCGTCTACTTCGACAACTTTGCGCTTCCGCTCGGACAGGCCGGTCTCGACATCGCCGCGCACTACTACAACGCCAGCCTGCAGTGGCACGGCGGCCAGCAGGAGGCGGTGCTCAATATAAAGGGTGTCTCGCCCGAGCGCCGCGGCGCCGTGATCGACGACATCGAGCGCGGTGTGGCGGAGGGCATCCGGCCCGCCCCGTGGCAGACGGACACCTGCATCGGCTCCTGGCATTACGAGCGCAGCATCTACACGCGCAACCGTTACAAGACCGTTGCCCAGGTCGTGCGCATGCTGACCGACATCGTGAGCAAAAACGGGAATCTGCTGCTCAGCATCCCGGTGCGCGGCGACGGCACGATCGACGAACTCGAAGTCGCGTTCCTCGAAGGCATGGCGCGCTGGATGGATGTGAACGGCGAGGCGATTTTCGCGACGCGCCCGTGGGCGGTTTACGGCGAGGGCCCATCGGTCGAGGAAAAAGCCGAGGCCGGCCACTTTGGCGGCGCGCGCGATGTCCGCAGCAAACCCTACACGTCGGCCGACCTGCGGTTCACCGCAAAGGGCGACACGCTTTACGCCGTGGTGATGGAACTGCCCACGGAGAAAACACTCCTCGTCAAATCGCTCGCCACGCCGTCGCCGCACATCGCCGGTCGCAAGGTCACCGAGGTCTCGCTGCTCGGCCACCCGGGAAAACTCGCGTGGTCGCAGGACGAGGGCGGTCTGCGGGTCGAGCTCCCGGCGGAGTTGCCGAGCGAGCACGCGATCGCGCTGAGGATCAAAGGCGTCAGGCCGTCGCTACCATCGCGCTAGGTTCGCGGCCGCCAGCGCGTCTTCGAGAGGGGGGAGATAAGGATGCCAGAGTTTTTCCCACTCCAGCGAAACCGGGCCGGAAAACCCGCTCGCGCGCATCTGCCCAAGCAGCGCCGCCGCGGGGAATTCCCCGGTTCCCGGCAGCACATAGGTGAACGGATGCCGCGCACTCGGCTGGCCCACGCTGTCCTTCACGTGCACATGCACCACGTGGCGTTTGATCGCGCGCCAGGTTGCGACGGGGTCTTCGTCGCCTTGTCTCCACGTGTGGTGCGCATCCCAGAGGATTGCCGCGTTCGGGACGAGGGTGAGAAAGCGAAGGATCGCCTCGGCGGTAAGCAGGGAGTTGTGCGTTTCGACCATGAGGTCGGTTTTCCACCCGTGACGCTGACGAAGGGCGTTCCACCAGCGAAACGTCGCTGCCGCGCGGGCGAGTTCCCCGACCGCCCCGGTGTGGCCGCCGTCGAACACGCGCAGTCGCGGCACACCCAGCGCCTCGGCCCACGGAATAATCTGCAAGAGAGCCTCACGCGCGGAATCGGAGGTGTCGGAGAGACTGAACGAGGTGTTAAACGCAAGAATTTGAGTCCGAGCCGCCCGCCCGGCTGGCGCCGCTTGCGCCGGGGTTTGGAACCGTTGCGTGAAGTAGGCGGGAAGATCCAGCGTGCCGCCGAGCGCGCGCAATTCGACTCCCGCGATGTCGTGTCGTTCGGCGAGGGCAAAAACCTCGTCGAGGGAAAGCTCGGGGCATCCCAGCGTGGAAAAGGCGCGGAGGTAGGTCACAGGGCGAACGTGCCCCGGTCACCGGCTGCCTGCACGTCGAAAGCGAGGCTTAATGCGTGACGACCGGCGCCTCTTCGCGGGCGACCGGCCAGAGCAAACGCCAGCGGGCGGCCGGCTCGGTGGTCGCCGAGAATTTTTCGTGCAGTTCCCGAATCGTCGGATCGTCGCGATGCGCGAGGTATTGGGCAAAGAGTGGCAGCAGCCGCGCGCGATCCGCTTCGACGAGATCTTTTTTTGGCCACGCTTTCGCCGGGTCCGCGTACGGGGCCAGGTAGGCGAGCGCCGCCCGCAGACTGCGGCCGTCGGCGGTTTGGTAGCCCCACCAATCGACGCCGGCTTCGCCGCCGAGCTGCGCGCAGAGAAACAACGCCTCCAGATTGAAGAGCGAGTAATCGAGCGACTTCGTCCGGAGCAGTTCGCGCGGCTGCCTGCCGTCGGGCTCGATCTGGGCGGCGAGACGGAGCGTGAGGCCTTGGGTGAGGATTTTCCGGGCTTCCGATTTCTCACCGAGGACGAGGCAGAGGTGCGCGGCCTGGACATCGTACCAGGTGCCGTGGTTGTTGAGCTCATCCTGTTCGTCGGTGCCATTTGGGCTGGTGCGCAACCAATGGAGATAATTTCCCGTCCACGCGGTGAAGGCAGCGCGATCGGCGTCGGTCCATGCGGCGGATTTCCCCAGCAGCGCGAGCGCGTCGGCGACACGACCGAGATCCCGGCTCTCGATGATGCCGATGCCGCGCCCCTTGGTGATCCCCGGGATCGCCTGCGCGTGATCGAGATTGGGCTTCATGCCCGTGGACGGATCGAGAAACCACACCCGTGCAATGCGCGCCGCGTGGATCGCGTAGGGTTCGTGGCCGGTGAAAAAATAGGCGAGGCCCAGCGTCTGCAATGAATCGACCACGAGGTCGAACGCGGCATCGTCGGTGCCTTTCTTGCTGGCCGGATTCAAATCGCCGTCGCGCCGGATGTAGGGCAGTCCATCGGGCTTCGTCGGGTCGGGCCACCAGTAGGGGCCGTAGCTGAAGTAATCGCGCTTGTCGCCGCTCGCCGCCACCGAGGGTTTGTCGAGGACGGATGGCGGCTTGATCCGCAGCGCCGCGTCGGCGTCCTTTCGCAGCTGGTCCAGGGCGGGTTGAAGCGTTGTGTCGCCTCGCGCCAGCCGCGCGCGCGTCTCGATCAACGCCTGCGGAGACACGGCAAAGACGCGCGGATTCTCCGCGGAGCGCAGCGTCGCGACACCGCCCAGGCACGGGGCGATGACGGCGCAGGCGAAAAGCAGGGAGCGGCGGAGATTCATGCTGGGCTGGTTTGCTCAGGTGGTGACGTCGAACGTCTCGGGAGTGATCACGGCTTTGAGCGGTCGTCCGTTGGCATACGCCCGAAGGTTCTCGAGTGCAAATTCGCCGGCGTCGCGCCGCCGGTCGGTGGTCGGCCCGGCGAGATGGGGCGTGAGCGTCACGTTTGGCAGACCGCGCAGTCCCGAATCCGCGGGCAGCGGCTCAACGGTGAAGACATCGAGACCGACCATGATTTTTCCCTCCCGCGCGATTTGCACCAGCGCGGCTTCGTCAACCACGGCGCCGCGGCCGACGTTGACGAACACGCCGCCCGCGGGAATGCGCCGCAGCAGCGCCTCCGTGACACTGCCGGCTGTGGCCGGGATGAGGGGCGCCAGTTCCACGATGATTTCGTTGTTCCCAAACAGATCTTCCAAAGACGCCGCGCGCTTCACGCCGAATTTCGCTTCGGCCGCGGCATCGACGTCGGGAGCGAACGCCGAAATCTCGCACGAGAACGGACGCAGCAAGCCGGTGAGTTCGCGCGCGACCTGACCGAAGCCATGCAGCCCCACGCGCCGGCCGAACAGGGACGCCGTTTCGGTGTGGCCGTTTTTCCAGCCGCTCTCCCGGTGCATCGCGAGCGTCCAGAACGTGGCGCGACGCAGGCACGAGAGAATGTGAAACAGCGCCCACTCCGCCACGATGCGGCTGATCGAGCCGCCCCAATTGGAAGCGAGCAACCCACGCTCGAGGTGCTCCCGCGTCACGATTTTTTTGATCGAGCCGGAGAGATGGCACACGTAGCGCAGGCGGGGCGGCAATTGCTTCGGCAGCGGGGGCGTTTTCCAACACGTCAGCAGGATCTCAGGATCACGCTCGGCGAGTAGCCGGTGAAATTCCGCCGTCCCGAGATTCTCCGTCTCCAAATGGTCGAACGGTCTGCCGAGCGCGCGCATCTCCGCGGCCAGCGGATCGGGGAGAAACTCTCCCAGCTCCTGCGCGGAGAGTGCGGCGAGGATGGAAACGGGACGCATGAAACGGTGGCGACGAAGCGGCGTGCGGTCCCGCTCAGAACTTCAGCAGGCTGTGCGCCGCACCGAGCGTGTAGCTCAGGTAGATGCCGCGGGGATCGCCGAAGGTCTTGTTCACTTTCAGGTAGTCGCGATCAAGGACGTTGTTGAGATTGAGCCGCACCGTGTGGCTGAAGCGTTCCTTCGAGCCCCAGTTATAGGAGAGGCCCAGATTCCAGAGCGTGTACGACGGCACCCGCAGTTTCCATTGGTAGGTGGAGGTGGTGGGCTGGATGCCGTTGGCTCCCGCGGCTGCGTCGCCCGCGTTGGGGGCTTCCGTTGGAGTGGCCGAGACGTAGGTGACACCGAGGTTCGCGGAGAATCCCTTCAAACGACCGGTGCGCCCGTCAAACTTGAGGTAGACGCTTCCGTTCGTGGGGGAAATGTTCTGAACGTCGCGACCGATCGCGCTCGGAAAAGCGGAACCGAAGTCCGTGTAGATTGCGTTCACGTGGCCGTAGCTGAGCCCGGTCGATAAATTCGGACTGATCTTCCAGTTGACGTCCGCCTCGATGCCGCGGTCCAGCTGATCGCCTTCGCGTCGCGTGACGGTGACGAAAGAACCCGAGCCCGGCGGCGTCTCCACGCTGTCGGAAACGGAGACGTTGAAACGCTCGATGTAGAAACCGCCGATCGTGTAGTTCAGGCGTTCCTCGAAGAACGAGCCCTTGAAACCGAAGTCGTAGCCCTTGGCCGTTTCCGGCTTGTAGTAGATGCTGCCGATGTCGGCGGGGTTGTCGGTCTGGTTGACGAAGTAACTTTCGCTGTAGTTGCCGTAGATGCGGAAGTTCGGCCGCACCTTGAACAGCGCGCCGACGTTGGGCTTCGTCTGTTTGACCGTGCGGTCGATCGTGTACGGGGAGGCCAGGGTCGAGGGCACACCGTTCACCGTGGCGGTGTAGTCGCGTTCCCGGAAACGGGCGGAGTCGAAACGCGCACCGAAATAGGTGAGCAGGCGATCCTGCATCCAGTGGGACTCCTGGCGGAATTGTCCGCCGAAGACGGTCGTGCGCCGCCGCGTGAGGCGCGTCAATGCGGCCTGGCCGCCGTCGTCGAGACTCGAGGTGAAATACGTCAGCGGCGCGGTCGGCGAGTAGTCGGGATTGAGCAGGATCACCCGGCCCGAAGTGCCCGCGGTCCACGAGGCGATGGCCGCGGCGGCGCCGCTGTTTCGCGTGGGATCGTAGCGGTAGTAGTCGTTGAAATCGACGGTCACGAGGGTCTTGTTCACGACGTTTTTAAAGAGCGGGTAGTTGGCGACCACGTCGGCTTGCACGCCGCCGCCATCCTCGAAGATGAGTCCGCGGTTGGGGGTCGCGCCGCGCGTGGAGCGAAGGCTCCCGGTCGCGCTGGTGCTGTTGATCGCGACCGCGCCGAAGCCGGTGTTCTGGTTGTAGTCCCAGCGCCGTGCCTGGAAAATCTGTCCCCCCAGCCGCATGCTGAAAATGCCGTTCAGTTTCCGGTCGTAGGTGATCAGCCCGGTGTTGGAGCCGCGTTCGAGTTCGCTGTTCGGACCGTAGGCATTGTAGCGCGCGAGATTTTTGGCGTAGCCGATCGCTTCGTCGTCGGCGGTGCTGGCGGTGTTTTTTTGATCGGTCACGATCGGGGCCGCGGCCATCGGCGCGTTCCGGTATTGCATGAAGTATTCCGCGGAGAGCAGGAGCCGGCCGCCGTTAGCGAAATGATGTTTCACCGAGAGCATCCCCTGGTTTTCCCGGATGTGAAACCAGTCCATGTCCGCCCCGCGGTTAAAATGACTGAGCGTGAGAATGTAATAGGTGTTGGGCGTCAGCGAACCCGTGGCCTCGAGGGAGCCCTGCGTGGTGTCGAAGTCGCCGTAGCGCGCGGTGAGCTTCGCCTGGTTCTTCCGCTGCGGCGCCTTGGAAATCATGTTGATCATGCCGCCGGGTGAGGTGCGGCCGTAGATGCCGGCGTTCGGCCCCTTGATGACTTCAATGCGGTCGATGTTGGTCTGGCCGTAGCGGCCGAGACGGTAGAAGCCGTCGCGCAGCTGCGAGCTGGAGGTGAAACCGCGGAGATTGAAACCGCCGCCGATGTCGACGCCCGTCAGTCCGCCGATCTGCGTGAGCGTGTCGTCGATTTGAAACATCCCGAAGTCCTCGAAGAACTCGCTGGTGATGACGTTCACCGTGTAGGGGAGGTCCTTGATCTGCGTGGCGACGCGTGTGCCGGTCAGCGTTTCGGAGGCGACGTAGCCGCGCTCGTCGAGGGCGCGAACTTCGAAGGGCGACAGTTCGACCTTTTCATCATTCTGGGCGGCGCGGGCCGCCGCGGGCTGACCGGAGACACTGCTGGCGAGCAGCGCGAGCGAGGAGACAAGGAGGCTGGCGGGCCGCCAGCAAAGGTTTGCTTTCATGGGAGGTGTCGGGGTTTGGGGTAGGGGATCCGCGCCGGGTGGGGGCGGGGAGAACTGACGGGCGGCAACGTATTTCCTTGGCCCGCGTTGGCTGAAGCCCAGTGATACTTATATCCTTAACCGAAACTTTCGCCATGCGTGACCACGTAACGATGAAGACGATCGCGGCGCAGGCGGGCGTCACGCAGGCGACCGTCTCGATGTGTCTCGCCAACAATCCGCGCATCCCGAGCCGCACGCGTACGCGCATCCAGGCGCTGGCGGCGCGTCTGGGCTACCGGCCGAATCCGTATGTTTCCGCTTTGATGCGCGTGCGCCGTCGCGGTCAGCCGCATCGCGACGGGCCGGTCATCGCGCTGGTGAACGGACTCGATCATCCGAACGCGTGGCGCCAGACCGCGCCGCCCACCGTCCGCTTGATGCTCGAGGGAGCGGTGGAGCGGGCGAAGTTGCGCGGTTATCGCACGGAGGAATTCTGGCTGCACCAGGACGGAATGTCGCCGGAGCGCTTCAGCGGCATGCTGCACGCCCGCGGGATTCACGGGCTGCTGCTGGGGCCGCTGGCTTACGATGCGCCGACGCCCGCGCTGCGCTGGGAGCATTTTTCCGCGGTGCGGCTCGGCGTGCCGCTGCCCTCGCTCACGATCACGACGGTGGCGAACGACCATTATTTCTCCGCGCTGCAGGCGGTGCGGCATTGCCACAAACTCGGTTATCGCCGGCCCGGTCTCGCGATCCTGCGCAGCCACCGCGAGCGGTTTCATGGCCGCTGGGACGCCGGTTTGCTGGTGGGGCAGCTTCTCCTCGAGGGACTCGAACCGGCGCCGACTTTGCTGCTCGAAAAATGGGAGGATCTTTCCGGGGTCGAGGACTGGCTGGAGCGGGAGAGCGCAGACGTGATTGTGACGCCTTCCGTCGATGTCCTCATGCCGTATTTGAAACGGCTCGGCTGGCGCGTCCCGAAGGACATCGGCCTGGCTTCGCTCGCGTGCCCGGAACCCAAGCACACGACCAGCGGCATCTGGCAGAACGGCGCGCTGATCGGCGCCACGGGCATGGACACGCTCATCAGCATGCTCGAACGCAACGAGCGCGGTCTCCCGCCGCAGGCTCACACCGTGATGGTCGAAGGTGTGTGGAATCCCGGAAAGACGCTGCGGCAGATCTGAAGGCGAAAGCTGTAGGAGCGGCTTTATGCCGCGATCGGGGGCTCCGTCGTGCCGGTAACCGGTCGCGGCGTAAAGCCGCTCCTACAGTTCGGAAGAGGCAGCGCGCGAGGCTCGGAGCAGAAAAAATCCGACGAGCAACACGAGCGCGCCACAGCCGATGAAGGCGAGCCGCCCGATCCACGGATTGGGAATCAACGCGAGCAGCAGGACGAATCCCCCATAGGCGATTGAAAGCCAGCCGATGGTGGACGCCTGGCGCGCATCGTTCGCGTTGGCGGCGCCTTCCTCGCGGTCGAAATCCACGGGGGTGTTCATGCGTTGGAAAAATTCGGCGATTTGCTCGCGGTCGGCCGGCGCGGTGCGACCCCAGAAAAGTTTCGTCGCGATAAACCAGGCGGAAGCGAGCGTCACGTTGGCGAAGAACTGGAATCCCTGCACCCAGTACTCCCGCGACGCGGCGTCGAGCGGCCCGGCGAGTCCGAAAACCCGCGACGCCCATTCCGGGGAGAAGAGTCCTCCCGCAAAGATCGAGCCGAGGAATCCCACCAGCACCGTGCTCCAAGCCGACCACGGGGGCGTGTGGCGGATGACCAAGCCGAGCAACAACGGCACGGCGACGGGAACGGCCACGAGGATGCTCACTCGCTGCATCATCAGAAAAAGTCCGAGGTCTTTCAGCTGGCTCATCTGCACCGCGATGGCGATGACCGCGATGCCAAGCCCGATGGTAATCCAGTGGCCGAGCCTCAGCATTTCGGCGTCGGTGGCGTTCGGGCGGAAAAACGGCTGGTAGAAATTCTTGATGAAGATCCCGGCATTTTTGTTCAGCCCGGAATCCATGCCCGACATGGTGGCGGCGAAGATCCCGCTGACCAGCAAGCCCAGCATTCCCACTGGCATCACCGCTTGGGAGATGGCGATGAAGGAGGCCTCGTCTGCGTTGCGCAGCCCCGGGAAAAGCGCGGCCAAATCAAGATTCAGCGCCCGCGCGGCCATCGGCGGAAGAAACCAGATGACGATTCCGATGAGAAAGAGCACCGCACCGAGATAACCGGCCCAGCGGGCATGACGGCTGTCTTTCACGCTCAGATAGCGGCCGGCTTCGAAAAGGTTGTTCGTGCTCACGATTTGTTTGAGCAGCATCGCCAGACCCCACAGCCCGAGAAATTCCTGGGAGAAAATTTCCCCGAGATTGAGGTGCGCCGCGGGCAGGCCCGCGACAAAGCCGTCCCATCCCCCGAGACGCGCCAGCGCGAGCCCCGTGACGGCGAGGCACACCGGCATGAGAATCAGCACCTGGATGAAATCGCCGGCCATGACCGCCCAGCTGCCCCCGAGCAGCGCCATGCAGAGGACCACGGCGCCGGTGACCGTCATCGTCCAGAACAGATCGAGGCCGAAGATCGCGGCAAAGAAAACGCCCAGCGCGTTGAGGTGAATCGCCGCCTGCAGGGTGCTCAGGGGCAGCTGGAGCCAGGTGAAAACCTGTTCGCTGGTGCGGCCGAAGCGCTGCCGCACCGCCTCCACCGCGGTGATCACGCGCAGCTGGCGAAACCGCGGCGCGAAGTACACGGCGTTGAGGAGGAAGCCGGCGGCGTTGGCGACATAGATCACGGTGATCGGCCAGCCGTCGGTGTAGGCCTTGCTCGCGGCGCCGGTGAAAGTCCACGCGCTGAATGCCGCCATGAAGGCGGAGGCGCCCACCATCCACCACAACGCCTTGCCGCCGCCGCGGAAGTAGTCGCTCACGTTCGTCACGAACCGCCGGAAGATCCAGCTGATCGCGACCATGAAACCGAAATAGAAAACGAGAACCGCGTAGTCGTAGCGGGTCATGAATTGGGCGCGGGGTGGGTGAAGGGATGACTGACCGCGGCATCATCGCGGGGGATCCGCCGCTGGCGACAACGGGTTTATTCATATCGTTAACGCCGGCCAGCCGGAGGGTCGCGGGAGCCGCCATCGCCCTTGAAACACCCTCCGGTCTAAAACCGACATGTCATCCAATAGATGACATGTCGGTTTGGTTCTCAGAGGTGATTTTCGCGAAGTGTCATCTATTAGATGACACTTCGCCGGGCGTTGGCGGCCATGCGGGGGCTTGCTCCGGGACGGCTGCAGCTCTGATCGTAGCGGGGTGATTTTCGCCCGCCGACCGCGGTGGGCGGCTGCTTCCCCCCTCCCTTCATTTTAGTCATGAAATCGTTGCTCAAAATTTTTCTCCTCGTGCTTGGTGTCGTTCCGCTTTCGGCGGCGGCAGAAAACCTCCGCCTCAAGTACGCCCATCCGGCCGAGCGCTGGACCGAGGCGCTGCCCGTGGGCAATGGAAGACTGGGCGCGATGGTCTTCGGCGGTTTGAACGACGAGCGGCTGCAGCTGAACGAAGCCACACTCTGGTCGGGCGGCCCGCGCGATTGGAATAATCCCGGCGCGAAGGAAATTCTCCCGCAGGTGCGCGCCGCGATCTTTGCCGGCGACTACGTGAAGGCGGGCGAGCTCTGCAAAAAAATGCAGGGACCGTACAACGAATCCTACCAGCCGCTCGGCGATTTGCGGCTGGCGTTTGTCCCCGACGATCGCACCCCGGTCACCGACTACGAACGCGGCCTCGATCTTGATCGCGCGGTGGCGACGGTGCGTTACCGGCAGGGTGACGCGACGTTCACCCGGGAGATTTTCAGCAGCTATCCCGATCAGGTGATGGTCGTTCGCATCACCTGCGACCAGCCGCGGAAAATCAATTTCACCCTCTCGGCCGACAGCCTTCTCCGCTACGCGGTGCAAGCCGAGGGCAAGGACCTGCTTATTCTCCGCGGGAAGGCTCCGCTGCATGTCGATCCGAGCTATCTGCGTTCGACCAACCCCATCCGCTACGACGACGGCCCGAATCCGGAGGGCATGACCTTCGATCTCCGGGTGCGCGTGCTGGCGGAGGGCGGCATGGTCATCAACGGCGGTTCGAACATCACTGTTTCGCGTGCTGATTCCGTCACGCTGCTGGTCTCGGCGGGCACCAGTTTCAATGGACCGGGAAAATCCCCCGGCCGCGAAGGGCGCGACGCCACGGCCGAGGCGATGCGTCCGCTCGCCGCGGCGGAAAAGATTCCCTATGCGGACCTGCTCGCGCGCCACGTGGCCGATCACCAGAAACTTTTCCGCCGCGTGGCACTCGACCTCGGTTCCGCGGCGGGGGCGGGCGAACTGGCGACCGATGACCGGTTGGTGCGTTTTGTGAAGGGCGAGGCGGATCCGGGCCTCTCCACGCTGCTTTACCAATACGGCCGTTATCTGCTGATCGCGAGTTCCCGGCCCGGCGGCCTGCCGGCGAATCTCCAGGGAATTTGGAACGATTCGATGCGTCCGCCGTGGAGCAGCAACTGGACGATCAACATCAACGCGCAGATGAACTACTGGCCCGCGGAGATCGCGAATCTCGCCGAGTGTCACGAGCCGTTTTTCGATTTCATCGAGAAACTCGCGGTGAACGGCCGCAAGACTGCCGCGGTAAACTACGGGGCGCGCGGCTGGGTGGCGCATCACAACGCCGATCTTTGGGGCCAGACCGGTCCCGTGGGCGACTTTGGCGGCGGCGATCCGGTCTGGGCCAACTGGGCGATGAGCAGCCCGTGGCTGAGCCAGCATCTCTGGGAGCACTACACGTTTGGCGGCGATAAAAATTTTCTGCGGGAACGTGCCTGGCCGGTGATGAAGGGCGCGGCGGAGTTCTGCCTCGACTGGTTGATCGAGGACGGCAAAGGCCACCTGGTCACGGCGCCCTCGGGTTCGCCGGAGATCGGGTTTCTCACGGCCGAGGGGAAACGCGCGAACACCTCGATGGCGTCGACGATGGACATGTCGATCATCTGGGACCTGTTCACGAACTGTCTCGACGCCGCCCGGGTGCTCGGAACCGAGGGCGAATTCGCGGCGAAGATCGAGGCCGCGCGCGCGAAGCTCTATCCGCTGAAGATCGGCAAGCGCGGGAATCTGCAGGAGTGGTTTGAGGATTTCACCGAGACGGATGTGCATCATCGTCACGTGTCGCATCTCTTCGGGGTGCATCCCGGCCGGCAGATCACCCCGGCGACGCCGGAGCTTTTCGCCGCCGCGCGCAAGGCGCTCGAGATTCGCGGCGACGACGGCACCGGCTGGTCGCTCGGCTGGAAAATTAATTTCTGGGCCCGCTTCCGCGATGGAGATCACGCGCACATCCTCGTAAAGAACCTGCTGCGCCCCGTCGGCGGCAATGCACGCACCACCTACGGAGCGGGCGGGGGAGTCTACCCGAATCTCTTCGATGCGCATCCGCCCTTTCAGATCGACGGGAATTTCGCGTTCACCGCCGGGGTCTCGGAGATGCTGCTGCAAAGTCATCTCGGCGAGATCGACCTGCTGCCGGCGCTGCCGTCGGCGTGGCCAACCGGCTCCGTCAAAGGCCTCCGCGCGCGCGGCGGCTTCGAAGTCGATCTCACCTGGCAGGACGGAAAGCTGGCGTCGGCGGAAATCCGTTCAACGCTCGGCGGTCCCGCCCGGGTGCGACTCGGCGATAAAACGGTCGAACTTCCGACAACTCCCGGCAGCAGTCATCGGTTCGATGGATCGCTCCGGGCGGTAGGGCGGTAGGGCGTGCCTTCCCATCCTCTGTCATTCTGAGCGCAGCGAAGAATCCATTTTGATTTCACCACCGCTGCAGCGCTTCGTATCCCCTGTTGGATTCTTCGCTGCGCTCAGAATGACAATCGAAGGACTCGAATCAGATTTGAAACGCGCCTGTGCGCCGGTCAGCTGTCGTAGCTCACGCTCTTGGAGACCCACTGTCTCGCTTTCACGAGCTTCCCTTCGAACATCAGCAGCGTCGTCACTTGGTGCGTAACGGTGTGCTTCAGGCGATACTGGAGCGTGACGGCAGCACCCATGGTGTTCGGGAGGCCGTTGAAAGCGGGGACCGATGAAGTGGAAACGGCTTCCTGCGTCGTCTCCTTGCCGAGGACGCGGCGGTAGGTCCACGTCTCGGCTTTTCCTTCCGGCGATTCCATCGGCTTGATTTCCGCGGGTTTGCCGATGATCCGCTGCACTTCCTCGGCCGTCATTCCTTCCTGCAACGCGGTCGGTGCACTTCTGGCCGCGGGCGCGCCCGACGCTTGGGCCGCGGGAGTTGCCGGTTTCGTTTCGGCAGCGAAGACGAGCGCGGCGCTGGCGAGGAAAGACGCGGCACCGGCGATCAATAATTTTGGACGTGGCTTCATGCGGACAATTTAGCACCGAACGGAAAGATCGCAGGTGGTTTTTTCAATTCATTCCTTCGTCCAGCCCATGACTTTCTCAATCGAGAGACGCATCTTTTTCGACATGCGCGGCAGGAGCGCGCGGGTGGTGTGGCGGCCGCGGGCGATGTTGTCTTCAAAACAGGCCCGGTCCGTGACCGACGGGTCTTCGACCTCCCCCACGCTCCCGCGTCGCTCCGTCAGGGGACTTTCGAAAAGACGATTGCGTCGCCCGGAAACTCCTTCGGATGCGTGGCGGGAGACCCGTCGCGATTCTTTCCGCCTTTTGACGGGATGCCAAAAAACTTCATCTTTTCGCCTTTGATCTCGGCGATTCCGAGGAAACGGAATCCAGCAAGGTGAGGCAGATCGAAGTCAAAAATATCCAGTTCGACCAAGGCCGCCTTTTTTTTCGCTTCGTACCGGCCGTTGACCGGTTTGTTCGCACCGATCGTCCAGATAACGCGACCATCGGCCGAGAACAAATAGCTCACTTTAGAGCCGTCCGGAGCCAGTCCCTCCCAGTGAGCAAGAAGTTCAGTCACATTCGCGACCTTTGCGGGTTCGGCGGCGATGACTGGGCCGGCGGTGTAGCTGACCAAAAGAAGGGCGAGGAAGAAGCGGAGCGGATTCATGGGGTTGAGATAAAAACGCCGGCGTCGGCGCAACGGTCGCTTGGCGGGGTTAGAAAAAAACGCGGCCTTGCGGGCCGCGTTCGAAAGTTGGGGTCGTCATTCGCGACGACTCAGAAGTCGAATTGGTCGATGTTGCCTTTGTTAAAGATGAAAGGCTTTCCGAGCATGATGTTGTCGCCGGAGATCTCGTAGGTCTTGTCGCCGACGGTGAAGCTCTTGTCCCCCGCCTTGAGTTTGCCGCGGGCGACGGCGTCGGCGGCGTGAACCGCGAGGGCGCCAAGCTCCTCGGTGTTCCAGAGGATCACGCTCTCGGTGACTCCGCCATGGACGTAGATTTTGTTTTCGTTCGGAAGACCGAGGCCGATGACCTTCACCTTGCCGGTCTTGCCGGCCTGTTTCACCGCTTCAGCGGCGCCGGGGACGCCGGGCGAGCAGATCGACATGATGAGCTTCACGTTCGGGTGGGCGCTCATCAGGGTCGTCGCTTCCTGCTGGGCCTTGGCCTTGTCGTCGTCGCAGGGGCGGAAGTCGGCGAGCTTCATCTTCGGGTAGGTTTTCAGGCGCTCGTCGATGTGCTTCTTCCACTCGTTCTGATTCGCGGCGGTGAGCGAGGCGGTGATGATCGCAAACTCGCCTTCGCTGTTACACAGGCGGGCGGCTTCGTCCATCAGCGCTTCGCCGATGCCCTGGGGCGTGGCCTGGTTCACGAAGAAGGTGCGCGCATCGGGCATGACGTCGGCGTCGAAGCTCACGACCTTGATGCCTTTGCCCTGGGCTTTGCGGAGCGCGGTGGAAAGAGCGGCCTTGTCCTCGGCGGCGACGGCGATGACGTCCACGCCCTTGTTGATCCAACCCTCGACGATTTCGTTCTGCTTCGCGGGGTCGGTCTGCGTCGGTCCGTCGAACAGGATTGTGTCGCCGAGCTGATCCGCGGCTTTTTGCGCGCCCTTGTAGGCCGAGAGGAAATAGGCGTTGCCCTTGGACTTGGGCAGCATCGCGACCGTCAATTTTTTGCCACCGTTGGGAGCGGAACCGGCCGCGGATTCTTTTTTGCCGCAAGCCGAGAAAATCAGGCTGGTGCTAACGAGGGAAAGGAGGAGAAGACGCTTCATGGGGAGGGGACGTTTGAGGGTTTGAGGGACGGGCAGAGTGACGGCGCGCGCGCCACGCTGACAAGAATTTTGGCAGGACGCCGGCCGAGAGTGCGACGATGAGCAACAGACCGGTGAGCATGCCGCCGACTTCGCGCGGCCAGTCCACATAGGGAAGACTGTCGCTGAGCACGGCGACCGCGGCCCAGCCGAGCAACGTGCCGTGGACGCTGCCGGCGCCGCCGAAAATGCTCGTGCCGCCGAGCACGACAGCCGTGATGGCGAAAAGTTCGTAGCCCGTGCCGGTGTTGGCGCCGGCTTGATTGAGTCGCGCGGTGAACACGAGGCCCGCCAGCGAGGCCCCCACGCCGGCCAGCACATAGACAGTGGTCAGCCGTCGCGCCACGGGCAGTCCGGCGTAGCGGGCGCCATCCGGCGAATAACCGATCGTGCGGAAAGAGCGGCCGAGCGTCGTCCGGTGGACCAGCAGCCAGATGCCGATTGCAACGGCCGCGAAGATCAGCGCCTGCGCGGGCAAACCAAACCAGTTGTCCTGGCCGATCGATTGAAAGCCCGCGGGAAATCCGGTGAACGTATCGGCGCCCCGGGTGAGCGCCTCGGCGAGTCCGCGGAAGAGCGAAAACGTGCCCAGCGTGACGATGAGCGGCGGCAGTCGCAGCACGGTGATGAGCGTGGCGTTGAGTCCGCCGGCGAGCGCGCCGAGCGCGAGCGTCGCGGCGATGGCGGCGGGAATCGGCAGTCCCGCGTCGCGCCAGAGTTTGCCGAACACCACCGCGCTCAATCCCATCAGCGAGCCGACCGAAAGATCGATGCCGCCGGAAAGGATCACCGGGGTCATCACGAGCGCGAGCAGCCCGATTTCACAGGAGTGCCGGAGAATATCGATCTGCGCGCCGGCGGTGCCGAAGCCCACCGTCTGTCCGGAAAAATTGGTGGTGGTGCCGCCGAAATAGAAAAACACCCACTCCACGATGAGCACGAGCAGCAGCAGCGTCTCGTGACGGAAGAGAACGGCTTTCCACGGGGGAGTTGAAGGGTGGGCGGACATCAGAAAACGAAGACAGAAGGACCACAGATTGCACCGATGAACACAGATAAAATCCCATGGGTTGTCATTCTGAGCGCAGCGAAGAATCCACTTGGATGTTCGTGAAGAGAAAGTGCGTTCAAGCTCCTGCTGGATTCTTCGCTGCGTTCAGAATGACTGGCGAGGGGATCGGGTCCCTGATCTGTGCCCATCGGTGCCATCTGTGGTTTAAAAATCATTTCTGTTTCCGGCTGCGCACGCCGTCCGCCACGACGGCCAGGAGGATGATCGCGCCCTGGATCGCCTTTTCCCAAAAGGCCGAGACGCCGAGATAGGTGAGGGCGGGATTGATGCTCGAGAGCAGCAGCAGCCCGACCACGACACCCCAGAGGTTGCCGCGTCCGCCCGAGATCGACACGCCGCCGACGACCACGGCCGCAATGGTGCGCAACTCGAGCCCGCCGCCCGCGGTGGGATCGACCTGCGGCGATTGCACGGCCGACATCATCGCGGCCAGGCCAGTGAGCCCGCCGATAAAAACGAAGCACAAAAACGTCACCAGCCGCGGCCGGATGCCCGCGAGTCGCGCCGCTTCCGCATCGGTGCCGACGGCGTAGACGAAACGGCCGGCCGAGAGGTGTTTCATCGCCACCGCAAGCAGCAGCATGATGACCGCGGCCACGATGATGATCGTCCATTGCCCCGCACCCTGGCTCATGCCGAACCACTGCGCTTTCGCGCCGATGTTCACGTAGACGCCTTCGCGCAACCAGCGCAGCGCCTCGCGCCAGGTCACCATGGTGGCGAGCGTCACGACAATCGAAGGCAGGCCGAGGCCGGCGATGAGCGCGCCGTTGAACGCACCGAAGAGCGCGCCGAGCAAAACCGACGCCGGCAACGCGACCGCGATCGGCATGCCGTTGCTGAGCATGAGTCCGCCGCAGACGCCGCAGATCGCGAAGACGGACCCGACCGAGATGTCGATTTGCCGGCAGATGATCACGAGCGTCATGCCGCAGGCGACGACGAGCGTCGGCGCGACCTGGCTCGTGATCAGCGTGAGCAGCGGCTGCGGCTGATAAAATGCCGGGGCGAAAATCGCGAGCGCGGCCAGCACCACGGCGAGCGCCGCCGCGACCGAGAGTTCCCGGAAGTAACGGCTCATGCAGCGGCCCCTTTTTCCGTTCCCAGCGCCGCCGCCATCACGGTGTGCGCATCGCTTTTGCCGGGGAGAATGGCGGAGACCGTGCCGCCGCGCATCACGCCGATGCGATCGCTCATGCCCAGCGCTTCCGGGAGATCGCTCGAGATCAGCAACACGGCGAGGCCCTCCCTCGCGAGACGGCGGATGATTTTGTGAATCTCGCCTTTCGCGCCGACATCCACGCCCTGCGTGGGTTCGTCGAGGATGAGCAGCTTCGGTTTCGTCGCGAGCCAGCGGGCGAGGGAAACTTTCTGCTGGTTGCCGCCGGAGAGACTTCCGCCCGGCGCCTCGGGTCCGGCGCACTTGATCGCCAGATCGCGAATGTAATCGAGCGCGAGCTGGCGTTCCTTGCCCAGGCTCAGCCAGGTCGCGGGAAAAAAACGCGGGTGAATCGCCATCGTCATGTTGTGCGCGATCGGCAGGTCGAGCACGACGCCGTGACGGCGGCGGTCTTCGGGTACATAGGCGATGCCGCGCGCGATTGCGTCCTTTGGCGTGGGCAGGCGCACGCGTTCACCGTTGAGCGTGATCTCGCCCGAATCGGCGGGCGTGATGCCGAAGAGGATGCGCGCGAGTTCCGTCCGGCCCGCGCCCACGAGTCCGGCCAGCCCGAACACCTCGCCGGCCCGGACGTCAAAGGTCACGCCCCGCACCCCGGAGGCGCGGCAGCCGACGTCCCGCAACGAGAGCACGACCTGGCTCGGTGCGGATTCGCTCGGAGGATAAATCTGCGTCAGCTCGCGTCCGACCATCATGCGGATGAGCGAGGACTCATTGATGTCGCTGACCGCGCTGGTCCCGACGCTCTCGCCATCGCGCAACACCGTGACCCGGTCCGCCAGCGCGAAGATTTCCTCAAGGCGGTGGGAAATGTAGATGACGCCGACACCGCTCTTGCGCAGCTCGTGCACGACGGCAAAGAGCAGGTGCTGCTCCTTCTGGGTCAGCGAAGCGGTGGGCTCGTCCATGATGACGATGCGCGCGCCGGCGCCGAGCGCGCAGGCGATCTCGACGAGTTGCTGTTCCGGCATCGACAGCGAACGCACCTCGGCCTCCGGCGAAATGGCGGCGCCGATGCGATCGAGGAGACCGCGCACGCGGTCGCGGCGGGCCGTCCAGTCGACCCGGCGGAAAGCCGCGGCTCCCTCGAGGCGGAGTCCGATGTTTTCCGCCACGGTGAGATCGGGAAACAGCGCCGGCTGTTGATAGATGCATGCGATGCCGAGCTTGCGCGCCGCCGCGGGGGTGAGTCCCGGGACGGTGTGGCCCGCGACGGAAATCGTGCCGCGATCGGGGCGGTGCGCGCCGGTGACGATCTTGATCAGCGTGCTTTTGCCCGCGCCATTTTCCCCGAGAAGTGCATGCACTTCGCCGGCTTTCAAATCGAAGTCCACCCCGCGGAGCGCACGCGCGCCGCCGAACGATTTGGCGAGGGCGCGGAGTTCAAGCAGGGGAGGCGATGACATGCGGGGCTGGGGAGAAAAGGGTTGATGGCGGCTACCGTCAAACCCCCTGTCAAATCAGGGGCTGGGTGGACAGTCCGCGTTTTCCGCCGCGCGCAACGGCGCGAGATCGGAGTCGGTCGCCGCCATGGCGCGGAAGGTTTCGTCGAGCCCGATCGCGCGGTCCACACGGGTGCGGGCTTCGGCGAGATCGCCAAGCTGGCAGGCATAGCAGCCAAGATTGAAGTGGATCACCGGCTCCTTTGCATGCAGGCGTTCCGCGGCGCGGAGAATTTGTTCGGCGGCGGCGAGCGAACTTGCCCGCCGGGTGGCATAGGCCCATGTGATCCAGCCGCCCGCTTCCTCCGGACGGCGCTCGACAAACTCCGCGGCCAGGGTTTGCAGCGCCTTCCACTTTTTTTGCTCCTGCAGCACCGCCATCCGAAGACCGAGCAGATCGATCGACTCTTCCGCTGAGACCGGCACCTGGTCCAGTTCCGCCGCCGCTTCCGCGACCATGCCGAGCTCGAGGTAACCCCGGGCGTAGGAGAGGTGGCGGTTGAGCGACATCGGGCTAACCAATTTAGTTTCCCCCTCCCGGTCAACGCGGGTGGCGAAGCTATTTCTACCCCTGGTCCCGCGGGGCGATAAAGTAACCTATTAGGTTACTTTGTCTTTTGTCCCTCACGCCGGCCGCGATGGGAGGCCCGCAACCACCGCCACGGTCAGGGGTCGGTAAGCTGATCATGAGCAACCCCGAATCGAACAAACCGACCGCGAAGTCCGGTCAGCATCCTGGTGCGAAGGAATCGCCCGCCTCCCTTGAGACATTTCCGTTGCGGACGGAACGTCCGGGCAATGTCGGTCTCGCGAATGAAGGCCGGCCCGGCCTTGGAACGCGCGCCGACGCCGTCAATCCCGGCGCATCGGTCGCGGATGTTCCGAGACGTGAAAAAGGAAAGGCGGACGCGAAAGGCGGGGATCGTCCCGTTCCCAAGCCGCCCGAGGAACGTCACGAACCGGAAGAACAGGATCCCAACTCACTGGCCCAGGAACAGCAGCGGTCGACCGGCGTTTCCGGACACGCGGGCGGCACGTAGACGTCAGCGGCGTTTCAGTGACTCTAGCTGTAGGAGCGGCTTTACGCCGCGACCTCACCCGACCGGCCAACCGGTCGCGGCGTAAAGCCGCTCCTACAGTTAGTTCAGACGTTCACACCCGGCTGATTTTAGCTCGCGGGCGGTTTTCCCTGGTGAACAGCGTGCGCGGCGTAGGCGGCGGTGTCCGCCATCATGGCTTCAACGGTCGCGGCCAGCGGTTCGATCCGAACGAGGCCGGAGAAGACCGCCTTGTCGCCGATCGCATCGGTGAGGATGAAGGCCGGGCGCTGGTTGATCTGGTGCGCGTGAAATTCCGCCGTGCTCGCCGCGACGCGCGCTTTCACGGCGGGGGAATCTGCGGCGGCGCGGAGCTTTTTGGCATTCAGCTTGCCGGCTTTCGCCGCGACCGCGACCGCTTCGGCGATGTCACCGATCTTTTTGCCTTCGCGCAAAGCGGCGTGTGTCAGGGCGAGCCGGAGTTCGTCGCCGGTGAAACCAAAATCCTTGCCGGCTTCGGCGACGAGATTCGGAGCTTCGTAGTGTCCCTTGCGCGCCAGCTCGAACCAGCCGGAGTTTAGCTTGAACGGCGAATGCATCACGGTGCCGCCGCTACGCTGATAAAACCAGTCGCACTGCGCGCGGGAGACCGGGAAATCGCCCGGGTTCATCAGCGCGATCTTCCATTCAAAAGTAACGCCGCGGGCCGCATAGCGCGCCTTCAGTTCCGCCCACATCGGGTCGGCCCACGTGCACCAAGAAGAGAGAATTTCGACGTAGTAGGTGACTTTCATGCAGCGAGCGCAGCCGAGGCTGCAGAGCGGGTCAACGAGTGAAGCGCTGTGTGACGAACACAGCATGTCAGCCGATGGCGGTTAAACTGTAGTGTCGCTGCGAGCGTGGGCGAGTGGTCCGCATCCACTGGCTCACGCTCGCAGCGGCGTGAATGTCGGTTCTTCTTCTCCAGCACCGCTTATTTCTTCTTCTGATCGAAAAGTCCCTTGATCGCTTCGCCGGTTTTTTTAACGGCCTCGCCCGCGGCAGATCCCATGTTGGGGAGATTTTTCATGACCGCCTGGGTCGACGATGCGATCACGCTCGCGGTCACGGCGCGCATCACGACGAAGGTGAACTGCCCGGCGGTGACGCCGCCTTCCTTCGTGCCGATGTCGGTGAGTTCGATCGGCGGCATCGGGATGGTCATCGCGGCCGAACCGACGCCCACGGTGACGCGCCCGTTGCGCAGCGTGAATTTTTTCACCTCGAACTTCTTGGGCTTTCCGTCCTTCGCCTTGGGATCGGTCTCGGATTTTCCGCCGGTCGCGTTTTCGATGTTCTTCATCAGGTCACCGATGTTGCTCGAAACGACTTTGGTTTCGTAGACAAACTCCGGCTGGTCGATGACGATTTCGTTGATGATGATGTGATCGCCCAAAAGGGAGGAAGGCTTGATCTCGACGTGAACGCTGCCGAGGTAGAAGGCCTTGTCCGAACTCCACCCCGGGGGATTGCCGACAAAGAAGCCGCTCAACGTTCCGCTGCCCGTCACCGGCGAGACCGATGCGCTTGCGAGCTCGACCCTGGTCTGGGTCATCTTCGGGCCAAACTCGTTGACGCCCGCCTTGACGATCGACCCGAGGAAAAACTGACCGCCGAAGTAGACGATCAATGCCAGCACGACCAGCACGCCGATGGTGGAGAGGAGAAACTTTTTCATGGTCAGGGGCTAGGGGATGCGGGTCACGGTGCCGGCAGCACCCTTGACCCGCAAGCCCCGTGACGGTTCTCCAGCCACCCCTGATCCTTTGCCCGCGCTAGGATTTTCCGGCGGGAGCGGCGGCCGGCTCGGCCTGCATGAAACTCTTCAGTTGTTCGTCGGTGAGGACCTTGCCGTGTGCTTTCAAGGCGTGGGCCTTCACGATTTCGATGAGCTCCTTTTCGTCGTGACTGCGGCACATGAAGCCGCACTCCGGCGGGCACGAGATGCTTTTCAGCGGGGCCGGTGTTGCTTTTTTCGAGGGATCGGCAGCGACGGTGAGCGAGGCGACGGCAAGAGTCGCGGCGGCGACAAGCGCGGTGAGGGCGGGGAACGTTTTCATGGATTGGATTTTTGTTTTGGAGGGAGGGGAAAATTCCGGGTGGGCGCCGGGCGTTCAGGCGGGTTTCGCCTGTTGGGCGCGGACGTGTTGGCACGCCTGGCGCACCTCGGCCTTGAACTGGTCGAGGTCGACCTGCATGCCGCTGATGTACGTGCTCCAGCCGGCGCTCGATTTCGCGTAGTGCATCGCGTCCTCGATTTCGGCGTCGGTTGCGCCGGCGAGTTTCGCGACCTCGGTGTGATAGTAGATGCAGTAGGCGCATTTCGCGAAGGCCGAGACTGCGAGGCCGATCAGCTCGCGGTATTTATTTGGGATCGGGCCGGCGTCGAACTGGACGCGCTTGAACAACTGCCACTCCAACTCCAGCGAGGAGTCGGGGACGATTTTGAACATGACCGGGACGGTCCCGAACATCTGTTCGATCTCCGCATACACTTGGGAGCGATTCATGGGAGGATTTTCAGGTTGAGGATTACGGCCGCGGCCCGGGGCACGCTGCATCGGGAAGGCCGCGTTCATCCTAATGAAACCGCGCGCGACCGGCTATACCCCCTCGGCAGGCATCCGCGTGGGGCGGGTGGGGCGAGCAACGGCCGGGCGCGATGCTCCTTTCGAAGCATCCTTGCCGGCCGGGCGCATTTCCAGTCGACGCGGCGGCGGTGAATTCCGAGTCTCGGCGGCGTTGTGAGACTGGCCCGTGCAACCCTGGCGCGTCCCCGGAGCGTTCCCTTGCGAGCGCGTTGTCATCCGTTGTTGCGGGGTGGAGGCGTGGAGCTGGACCAGGCGTTGTTGAACATGCACGCCGTGCAGGAAATGAAGGATTTCTGGGCGGCCGCCTGCGAAGTGCTGCACGCGGCGCTGCCGGTTCACTTCATCTGCATGTGCCTGCGGCCGTTCGCGCTGATGCCCTCGACGGTGTTTCGGGAGCGCGCGCCTTTTGCCTCGGAGGAGGAGTTTCAGCGTTTTCAAGAGGTCAGCCCGGTGCAGGCGTATTTGTCGGCGCGTCCCGGAACGGCACTCGTGCGGATCAGCGACATTGTGCCCGACTCCGAGCTGACCCGGACGGAATTTTTCCGGCGTTTCATGCTGCCGCATGACGACCGCTTTTTCGCGTGCCTGAATTTCTGGCACGGCAATCTCTTCCAGGGATTGATCGGCCTGCACCGCACGGCCGCGCAGCACGATTTCACCGACGCCGAGATGGCGCTGCTTGGGCAGCTTCATCCGCATTTCAACACCGTGCTGCAACGCATCCTCAGCCTGCATCGCGAACGGGCGGTGCGGCTTTCGCTCGAGCAGCTGCTCGTGAATCTTCCGATTGCCACCGTGCTGCTCGACTGGGAGCTGCGCGTGGCGTCGCGCAACCGTTCCGCCATCGAATTGTGCGCGCGGTGGAACATCGGCCCCGAGCGGGCGGCGCGCGAAAAATGCCGCGACGAATTCCGCCTCCCGGCGCCGGTGGTGGATTACTGCACCGGTTTCAAGGCGACGTGGAATCCCTGCAACCACCGGCTCTGTCCCCTGATCTCGCCCGCGGGAGTTTATTTTTCCCATCCGGACCAGCCCGGGCTGCGCGTTTCGGTCAACCTCCTGCAGCTCGACGCTGCGCCGCTAAGCATGCCGATGTTCCTGATTCGGCTGGAAGACAACCGGCCCTCGCGGGAAAACGGTGGCGCGGAAAAGCAGCCGGCGATCAGCCTACTCACCCGCCTGAGTTTGCGGGAGCGCGAAGTCGCCCAGCTCGTCGGGCAGGGCTACAGCAACGACGAGGTGGCCCAGCGGTTGCGCAAAAGCGTGCTCACGGTGAAGCGCCAGCTGCGATCGATCTACGGCAAGCTGAATGTCACCAGCCGCGGCCGCCTGACGGCGCTGCTGCGCTAGGAAGAGCGGCGGGCTGGCCGGCGTTTTGTCGAAAAGGTCGTTGCCCGGCCTGCTCCGCCGGTTCAATGGTTGCAAATTCCGTTCCCGGTGGATCAGCGCATGAAACTCCCCGTTGCCCGCGTGGCCTTCGCCCTTGTTTTTCCGCTGGCGGGAATCGCCGCGCCGGATTTTCCGGCACATGGTTTCAAGTCCTCGTTGCCCGCGTCCGTGAAGTGGGATCTCCGGCATCAGTACGACGACGCGGTGCACGACGTGGTCATGCGGACCTACACCAACGACGCGGGGGGATATGTGATCACGCTCCTGCTCGGAAAAAACAGCACGAACGAAAAAAAACTTGGTCCCATTGCCGACCGGTTCACCCAACAGCTCGCGACAAAACCTGGCTTTAGAATCATCGCGGAACGAACCGGGCAGCTCGGTGGCGTTCCGGCCCGGCTGTTGACGGCGGAATTGGAGTCGGGAACCGGTGTCCGCCACTATTTCGCGGCGTTGGCGCTGAAGGGCGAGAAACTCTACACGTGCACGTTCGTCTCGAGCGCCAAAAAAGTGGAAGAGGACGAAGTGCTCGTGGAATTTTTGAATTCCATCGCGATTTCGAAGTAGGAGATCGCCCCGCAATTTCGCTTGTCACTCCGCGCGGCGGTCCGACGCTGTGCGCACCATCACCCATGGCCGCCTATACCGAAGCCAGCATCAAGACCCTCTCGTCGCTTGAGCACATCCGCCTCCGCCCCGGCATGTACATCGGGCGGCTCGGCAACGGCACCCACGCCGAGGACGGCATCTACGTTCTGCTCAAGGAGACGATCGACAACTCGATCGACGAATTCACGATGGGCGTCGGCAAGAAGATCGAGGTCGAGGTGAACGAGCGCAGCGTGAAGGTGCGCGACTACGGCCGCGGCATCCCGCTCGGAAAACTCATCGACTGCGTCTCGATCATCAACACCGGTGCGAAGTACGACAGCGAGACGTTCCAAAAATCCGTCGGCCTCAACGGCGTCGGCCAGAAAGCCGTCAACGCGCTCGCGTTCGAGTACCGCGCGCAGTCGGTCCGCGACGGCGAGACCAAGGTGGTGGAGTTTTCGCAGGGAAAACTGAAGAAGGACCACCGCGTCGGGAAAACCGACGAGAAGAACGGCACGATCATCGAGTTCAAACCCGACGAGGCGCTGTTCGGAAAGGACTTCAAGTTCCGCACCGAGTTCATCGAGGACATGCTGTGGAACTACGCGTTTCTCAACCGCGGGCTCACCCTCACGCTCAACGGCAAGGCGTTCAAGTCCGAGCACGGCCTCAAGGATCTCCTGCAGAAAAATCTCACGGGCGAGACGCTTTACCCGATCGTCCACCTCGAGGGCGAGGACATCGAAATCGCGCTGACGCACGGCTCGCACTACGGCGAGGAGTACTGGTCGTTCGTCAACGGCCAGCACACCACGATGGGCGGCACGCACCAGGCGGCGTTCCGCGAGGCCTTCGTCGAGACCATCCGGAATTTCTACAAAAAGGATTTCGACGCCGCCGACATCCGCCAGTCGATCATCGCCGCGGTCAGCGTGCGCGTGCAGGAGCCGGTCTTCGAATCCCAGACGAAAACGAAACTGGGCTCGAACGACATCGGTCCCGGCGGTCCGTCCATCCGGCAGTTCGTGGGCCAGTTCGTCCAGCAGCAGCTCGACAACTGGCTGCACCGGAATTCCGAGGCGGCGAACGCCCTTAAAAACAAGATCGAAGCCAGCGAGCATGAGCGCAAGGAACTCGCCGGCATCCGCAATCTCGCCCGCGAACGCGCGAAGAAGGCCTCGCTCCACAATCGGAAGCTGCGCGACTGCCGTCTCCACCTCGGGGACAAAAACGAGCGCGCCGAGCAGTCGAGCCTCTTCATCGTCGAGGGCGATTCCGCCGCGGGCTCGCTCACGGCGTGTCGCGATGTGCAGACGCAGGCCGTGTTCGCGTTGAAGGGCAAACCGCTGAACACCTATTCGCTCAGCAAAAAGGTGATCTACGAGAACGAGGAATTCCACCTCCTGCAGAGCGCGCTCAACATCGAGGAGGATCTCGACGGCCTCCGCTACAACAAGGTGGTCATCGCCACGGACGCCGACGTCGACGGCATGCACATCCGGCTGCTGCTGATTTCGTTTTTCCTGCAGTTCTTCCCGGACCTGATCAAGAACGGGCATCTTTTCATTCTCGAAACGCCGCTCTTCCGCGTGCGGAACAAGAAGCGCACGATCTATTGCTACAACGAGGAGGAGAAACAGGCCGCGGTCGTCGAACTCGGCGCGACCCATGAAATCACCCGCTTCAAGGGCCTCGGCGAGATCTCGGCGAGCGAGTTCAAGGACTTCATCGGGGAAAATATCCGGCTCGAGCCCATTTCGCTGAACCATCTCCACAACAGCGACGAGCTGCTCGCGTTCTTCATGGGAAAGAATACTCCGGAGCGTCAGGAATTCATCATCGACAATCTCCGTGTGGAGAAAGATCTGGTTGATGTCTGAGGGCAGACGCTGCCGTTTTTCCAGCCGGTAGAGGCGTTGGGAGTCCTCTCTTCGAAGAGGCTGCGGGAGGTCAGCGAAGGATGACTTGATGGCGGCGCTCGCGCGCTCCCACACCTGGATTAACGCCGGCGACCGCGCGACCTTCGTGCGCGCCTGGCCCGAGCTGGTCGCGTAAGAATTGCCGCGCAAAACCGCAGCACACGTCGGTGGGCGCCGCACCGTTTTTTGGCTTCCGTCGTCGTGCGGTCAGTCACTACACCGATGCTGCACATGGCTCTTCGCAATTCGCGCCCGATTCGACCGCTGGTCGGCAGCCTCGTGCTGGCGCTGACCCTGCTCACGACAGGGTGTGTGGGGATTTCGCGGGCACCGCGACCGCCGGTGGCGATGTCGGCGGAGCAACGGGTGGCGCACAACCGCAAGGTTTTCGAGCGCGCATGGGATCTCGTTAACCGGAAATTTTTCGATGCGAAATTCCGGGGCGTCGACTGGAACGCCATGCGGGACCGCTACCGCCCGGACGCGGAGAAAGCGGCGGACGACGACGGACTCTACGCCGCGATCAACCAGATGCTGCGGGAGCTGAAGGAATCGCATGTCAGCGCGATGCCGCCGCAACGCTGGTTCGAACAACACACCCGGCAGCGGGCGCTCGTCGGCCTCGGATTTTCGCGCGTCGAGGGGCGCTGGGTGGTGACGCATGTCTATCCCGGCAGCCCCGCGGAAGCGGCGGGCGTGCAGCGCGGCTGGCTCGCCGTTGCGCGGGATGGCCGCGCGCTGGAAGAGCAGAAATTCCGGCTCACGGAGGGCCAGACGGTCGTTTATGAATTTCTCGACGAGCGCGACCAGCCGCACGCGCTGACCATGACGGCCAAAGTCATCTCGACGGTGTCCCTGCCGGAGGCGCGCGAGCTCGCCGACGGCGTCGTTTACCTGCGGTTCGATGATTTCAATTTGAAATCGCTGCGGTGGCTCAGCGAACAGCTGCGCGCGCATCGCGCGTCGCCCGCGGTGGTGATCGACCTGCGCAACAATCCGGGCGGATTTCTGTTTTCGCTCGATTTCGCGCTCGGGGAATTTTTCCCCAGGGAAGTTCCGATGGGGACGTTTGTCCGGCGCAGCGGGACAAAAAACGAGGAGGGGGCCTCCCAGTTGTTTTCCGCGCGATATGCGGGGCGGGTTGCGTTGCTGGTGGGGCCGGCGACGGCGAGTTGCTCGGAGATTTTCACCCACGCGCTGCGTTATCACGGCCGCGCGGTCGTGATCGGACAGAAAACGGCGGGGGCGGTGATTCTTTCGCGCGACTATCCCTTGCCGGACGGCGGGCGGGTGCAGGTGGCGGTCGAGGATTACGTGGGTCTCGACGGCAAACGCATCGAAGGAGTCGGCGTGACTCCTGATTTTGAGGTGCCGATAAAGTTGTCCGACCTTCGGACAGGTGTTGACGCCGAGCTCAACACCGCTCTTTCCCAGTTGCGGCAGCCGCTGAAGGCGGTAGCTCAATCTCGATAACCTTTTCATGGCCCGACGCAAAAAACCGAAAGACGCCGATCAACCGGAGCTCCCGCTCTCGAATGCGCCCGAGCCGACGGCCGTGCCGGAAGTTTCACCGCCCAGTCTGAGTGCGTCGACTCCTCCCCCCACGCGCACGGAGAAGAAGACCGGCAATGCGGGCGCGCCGCTCGCGGCGAGTTATCGTTCCTGGTTTCTCGAGTACGCGAGCTACGTGATCCTCGACCGCGCGGTGCCGCACATCGACGACGGCTTGAAGCCTGTGCAGCGCCGCATTCTCCACACGCTCTGGGAAATCGATGATGGACGCTTCCACAAGGTGGCCAATGTCGTCGGCGCATGCATGCGTTTCCATCCGCACGGCGATGCCTCGATCGGCGCGGCGCTGGTCGGCATGGGGCAGCGCGGATTTCTGATCGAGCCCCAGGGAAACTACGGCAACACCCTCACCGGCGATGATGCGGCGGCGCCGCGCTACATCGAGGCGCGGCTGACGGCTTTTGCACGCGAGGTGCTGTTTAATCCGAAGACGACCACGTGGCAGCTCAGCTACGACGGCCGCGCGCGGGAGCCGGTCACGCTGCCGGCGAAATTTCCACTCGTGCTGCTCGATGGCGCGGAGGGCATCGCGGTGGGCCTGTCCACGAAGATTCTCCCGCACAATTTCAACGATCTCTGCCGCGCGTGCATCAACCATCTCCAGGGAAAACGGTTTCGGATCTATCCCGATTTCCCGACGGGCGGCATCGCGGATTTTTCGGAATACAACGACGGCGAGCGCGGCGGGAAGGTGAAGGTTCGCGCGAAAATCGAGGCGCGCGGCAAATACCAGCTGGCGATCACCGAGCTGCCGTTTGGCACGACGACGGAATCGCTGATCGAGTCGATTCTCGCGGCGAACGCCAAGGGCAAGATCAAGATCAAGCACGTTGACGACAACACCTCCGAAGCGGTGGAGATCCTCGTCCATCTGCCGCAAGGCGCCGATGCGGACCAGATCATCCAGCAGCTCTATGTGTTCACGGATTGTCAGGTGAGCATCTCGCCCGCGGCCTGCGTGATCGACGGCGAGAAGCCGAATTTCCTCGGCGTGTCGGAGATCGTAAAGCGCAGTGCGGAAAAAACCGTTGCGCTGCTGAAGCGCGAGCTGGAGATCCGCCTCGCGGAGCTGGATCAGCAGTGGCACTGGGATTCGCTGGAGCGGATTTTCATCGAGGAGCGCATCTACCGCCGCATCGAAAAGTCGAAGACTTGGGAAAGCGTGCTCGCCGAGATCCGCGAGGGCCTGGCGCCGTTCGTGAAGCAGCTCCGGCGTGCGGTGACCGATGACGATATCACGCGCCTCACCGAAATCCGGATCAAGCGCATCTCCGCCTACAATCGTTTCCAGGCCGACGAGGCGATGAAGAAGATCGAGACGGAAATGAAAGAGGTGAAGCACCACCTCAAGAATCTCACGGCCTACGCGGTGGCTTGGTTCGAGGCGTTGCAGGAAAAATATGGCAAGGGACACAAGCGCCGCACGAGCTACGACGACATCGAGCAGATCAGCGCGGCGTCCGTCGTCTCGGCCAACCAGCGGCTCTATGTGAATCGCGAGGACGGCTTCATCGGACTCAACTGGCGCCAGCACGAGTTCGTGCAGGAATGCACCATCCTCGACAGCGTGCTCTGCCTCATGGCGGACGGCTCGCTCAAGGTCGCCAAGGTGGCGGACAAGGTTTTCATGGGCCGCGACATCATCCACTGCGCGGTTTTCCCGGCGGAAGGGGATAAAAATTTCTACACGATGATCTACCAGGACAAGGAGTCCGGGAAGGCCTTCGCCAAAAAATTCCAGATTGGCGGACTTTCCCGCGACAAGCTCTACCCCCTGGTCAAAAGCGAAGGCTCGCGCGTGGTGTTTCTCGAGGTGAACAAGTCCGAGAAGGACATGCCGCAGAAACTGCACATCTCTCTCGACGGACGAAGCGGTGCGCGCATCCGCGAATTCGACTTCGATCTGACGCCCGTCCCGTTGAGCACCCGCACCGCCAAAGGTCTCACGGTGACAAAGTGGAATGTGAAGTCGGCGAAACGCGCGGATTGATTGCGCCGTCTGACTCGCCAGAAATTTCGATAAAAAAAGCCACGCCTTATGAGGCGTGGCTGGAATGAGTGACTGGGCCCGGCCTTACTTCATCGGGGCCTGCGCTTGAATGGCGGCGAGGCGTTTGTCGATGTCGGCCATTTTCAGCACGAGGTCCTGTTCGACTTTCTTGCGGTCGCTGCTCGAGACGATGCTGAGGCTGGCGGCATCGCGGACGACGTTGGCCGGAAGCGTGAGGAGACGGGTGATGAGGCCCTGATCCTTGAACGAGCTGAGATAGAGCGCGGTGATCTCGTGCGAGAGCTTCATCGCGTCCGCTGCCACGGCCTGGGTGGCCTGCAGGTTGTTGTTCAGCTGCTGATTTTTCGCGAGCTCGCCGGTCAGCACGGTACCCACTTGATCCGAAATGCGCTGGCTGTAGGCGGCGATCGATTCGCGGGTGAGGTTCTGATCCTTCGCCATGTCCGCCAGGATCGGCTGGATGCGATCAACCATCCGGGTGGAAACGCGATCGACCTGCTCGTTCTGGATTTTTTCCGCTTCCTCCGGCGATTTGGGGAGGGGGTTGTAGGGCTGAACTTTTTTGGCGATGGCTTCGGCGAGAGCATCCATGCGCTCGGTGTTGAGCTTGGTGATCTCCTCGTCGGTGCGGAACATGTCCGCCTCGCGTTTCGAGATCGCGTCACGAAGCAGCTTGTTCGTGGCGTCGAGCTGACGGCGATTTTCCTCGGAGACGACCCGCAGTTGGTCGTTCTGCTCGCGAAGCGGAATGAGTTCGGCTTGTTGCTTCGCCGCGGCGCGTTCT
>DATAKE010000098.1:0-26656 GCA_036261745.1 Opitutaceae bacterium | reverse complement strand
GGAGGGGAGGCGGGAGTTTTTTCTGGGCCACGATGAGACGGAAGTTGAGTTGCGGCGTGCCGGACATTACCCACACGCCGAGTGAAAAATGCAAATCTGGTTTCGCGGGCGGGCTGGCCGGTGGCGGTGGGATTGCTTTTTTTCCTGGCGGCCTGCGGACGGAATTCCGGCGGAAAGGATGGCAGTGTGCCGCCCTCGCCCGCGGTGGCGGACGCGGGTGCCGCGGCCAAACCGGCGTACTATTCCTACGAGGTCGTCAAAACCTGGCCGCACGACCGCGCGGCGTATACGCAAGGCCTCCTCGTGCATGGCGGGAGCTTTCTCGAGAGCACGGGATTGAACGGGCAGTCGAGCCTGCGCGAGGTGGACATAAAAACCGGCCGGGTGTTGAAGCAGCTTTCGCTTCCCGCGGAATTTTTTGGCGAAGGCCTCGCGGTGTTGAACGGCCGCGCCTTTCAACTCACGTGGCGGAATCACCGGGGATTTGTGTACAACGCCGACACGTTTCGCCGTGAAGGCGAGTTCACCTACGAAGGTGAAGGCTGGGGCCTGACGACGGACGGGCGGGAGCTGATCATGAGCGATGGCACGAATCGGATCCGTTTTCTCGATCCCACGACGTTCAAGACGACGCGCACGATCGACGTGTTGTCCGAGGGAAAACCCGTCGAGCGCTTGAACGAACTCGAATGGATCAAGGGGGAGATTTTCGCGAACGTGTGGCTGACCAACCGGGTGGTGCGGATCGATCCCGTCACGGGCCGGGTGTTGGGTGAGATTGATTTTGTGGGATTGCTGGCCGCGTCGGAGCGGCGGCCAGACACGGAAATGCTCAACGGCATCGCCTACGATGCGGCGGCGGACCGGCTTTTCATCACGGGGAAGCGCTGGCCGGCGATTTTCGAAGTGAAGTTGAAAGTGCGTCCCTGAGTTCGGGGCGTGGCGGGCGGCGGCGAAAACGCCGCGCGAACGCTCCGTGCCTGAGTGAAGCGCGGAGAGCCTTCTGCGGGAGGTTGAAAGGTGGAGGTTGAAAGTCGAAAGATCGATCCGTCGATCCGCCTTCGGGCACTCCGGCTCTTTCAACCTTCAACCTTCATCTTTCAACAGCCCGCGCGGCCGCGGGCCTTACTCCTTCGGAATCTCGTTGTCGGTCTTCAAGACGAGCACGGGGGTTTTCGTTTTCACCCAGACCTCCGCCTCCTTGAAAAATTTTGCGGGCACGTTCTCGATCGCTTCGCCGACGGTCTTCACCGGGAGCAGGCGGCCTTTTTTTGTGGTGTTGAAATCGTAGGCGCTGCGGAAAACGCGGTCCTGGATGGTGGCGACGCTCTCGTTCTCCGGGAGCTGCAGGACCCAGCCGACGAAATCGGTTTTCGGCATCCGGCCCTCCGGATCGCTCAGGAGAATGACGAACTGTTTCTTCACGGCCGGCGGCTTCTCGTCATCGGCGCCCTCCGGCTGCACGGCCAGGTTCATTTCCTCGATGACGCGCCGCAACAATGCGGGATCGATCTGGTTTTTCTTAAGAATCTCGGCGACCTTGCTGACATCGATTTTAGCCATGGTAAATTTGCGGGAAGCACGAAAGGACACGAAGCGGCGGCAAAGTAAAGGAATCGCGCCGTGAGCGAGGAATGGTTCGATGTCGTCGACGCCAGCGACGCGGTGGTCGGCCGTGCGTTGCGGCGCGAGGTTCACGCCCGCGGGCTGTGGCATCGCGCGGTGCACGTGCTGGTGTTCGATTCCAGCGGCCGGATTTTCTTGCAGAAGCGCTCGATGACCAAGGATCTGTCGCCGGGTTTGTGGGACTCCTCGTGCTCAGGTCATCTCGACTCCGGCGAAGACTACGACACCGCGGCTACGCGGGAGCTGGGGGAGGAGCTCGGCATTCCCGCGGGGATTGCGGCGCAGCGGGCGCGGTGGTTCCGGCTCGAGCCGTCGGTGGAAACGGGTTGGGAGTTCGTGTGGGTTTACCGGCTGCGGCACGAAGGACCGTTCTCGTTGCACCCGGAGGAAATCGAAACGGGCGAATGGCTGGCGCCGGCGGAAGTGACGCGTCGGATCGCGACGCGGCCCGGGGATTATTGTCCGTCGTTCAAGCTGATCTGGCGGACGATCGCTGCGAATGGCTGCTGATTTTGAGCGGAGCGAAGAATCCAGCCGGAGGTGCGAAACCTTCACGCGATGCGAATATCCAAATGGATCTTCGCTCCGCTCAGAATGACAGGCGAAAGATACCCGGCCTGCGCTGCGGTTAAAACTCGGGTGATTCGCGCCGGCTGCGTCCGGCGTGTCCGCCGGGTCCCTGGTTGGCGCTGAGGCGTTTGATTTCCTCGAACTGTTTGGTGGAGATCAGCCGGCGCGGGACGCGTTTCTCCGCCTCATAAACCAGACGCGCGCGGTCGTCGTCATTCGGCTCGTAGGGTTCCCAGGGGGTGTGGTGCCCCTGGTGTTTCGTCCACTCGATGTTGGCGCCGTGGACAGCAGCGTTGACCTGAAATTTTCGCCCTTCGTCGTCCTTGTTCCACCAGCCGAACTCAATGCTCATGGCGATGGGTCTTGGTTAAAGCTCCGGCATCCGCGAGCGCAAACTCGGCGATCGTGGCCCCGGGATGAAACTCGCCGCGGCGCGCTTCAATCCGCCGCACGAAGAGCCTTCCGGGGAACACGTCGACGATGCAGCCACCGAACGGCCGGGAGAAAGAGCCGGTGTTGATGACCACGCGGCCGTCGGGCTGGCGCCACACGCCCGGCCGGTGGGTATGCCCGATGATGATGAATTTCGTCCGCGGGCGGTGCCGCCGAATCAGCGCGGCGGCGAGCTCCGGCATCTCGCGCCACGACCGGAGAATTCGCACGAGCCGCATCGGCGGCCAGACGGTGTCGTTCGCGAACTGGATCGCATACTTGAACGGGTTGCGCTCCGACTGGTGGCGTTGGGGGATGGAAGTCGCCACCCGGCGGTAGAGGGCGAGGCGTGTTTCCAGGACGTCGTGTTGCGCGGCGGGGATCGTGGAGAATTCCGTGGCGAGGAGATGGCGAATGGCCGGGGCGTCCTGGCTCCACGGCACGAGATCGTCGTAGAGAATGTCGCCGTGTGTGACAAAAATTTCGCCCCCGGCCAGCTCGAGCAGGTGATGGGTCGTGAGGTTCGCGTCGTGATTGCCGGTGAGAAACGTGACCTTGGGGGTGTGCCGGGGAAAAAACGCCTGCACCTCCGCGAGCATCGCCGCCGTCCGCTCCGGAGCCGGCCCGGGCCGGGTTTCCAAGGTATCGCCATTGAGCACGAGGGAGGCCGGACCATGTAACAACGGGGCGAGCTGAACCAGCGATCGGGCCTGGCTGGCGCGATCGCCGTAGTGCACGTCGGAAAAGATGCGGAGGAATTCGCTCACGGGAACCAGCGAAAGAAAACGGCGGGGTCGGGCGGGGCAACGCTTTTGGTCCGGACACAAAAAAGCCGCGGTCGTCAGCCGCGGCGGGTCAGGCGTGAATGGCCGGAGCGCGGGGGGATCAGTTACCGCCCTTCATCAGACCCTTCATCATGCCTTTCATCATATCGCCCACCGGGGGCATTTCGAATTTTTGAAAATCAGCGGGTGCCGCGAATAGTGAGCCGGGCAGCGATTGTTTGGTGACGGACGTCGCTTCGGTGCGAACCGCCTCTTTGCCATCCTTGCCGTAGACGATGGTGCGAAGCGGGAAAAACGCTTTTCCGATCAAGGCTTTTTCCCAGGCGTACGAAGGCGAGTTCTTGCTTCTTTGCGCGCCCACGCCGCCGCCGCCGGTGCCGAGATAGGTCCCGAGCTGGTCGGTCGCCCAGATTTCGCTGTGCCCGTCTTTGTACTTCACGAGGTATTTTGTGCAGGAGTAACCCAGGATTTTGTCGGTATCGCCGGTCTTCTCGAAAGAGACTTCGCTCTTGGCGTCCTTTCCCTCGGAAAAGTCCTCCGGTTTCGGCATCGGCTGGACCATGTACATCTTCTGCTCAGGCATCAGGATGATGATTTGCTGCTTCGCCTGATCCATGATCATCGAAGCAGACACGCCTTTGCCCATGGTCGTGTCGGTGCGGGAAAATCCCTCCTTGACGCTCAGGGTCATCGGGATGGGGTCGGCTTTTGGCATGGTCATGGTCATGGCGACCTTGCCTTCGAAGCTGGCGGCGGAAAGCGCAACGGGGAGGAGGAGCGCGGCGGAGAGGAGAAATCGCGTGAGGTGTTTCATGGCGACGGCGGTTATACGTTCGCTCGCGCGTGCGGCAACCTTTGGTTTCAAGTCTTGCGTGTGCGGGGCGCCGCGCGTGAATTCGCGGGCATGGCGCTTTATGGTTCCCTGTCCACGCTCCGGTCGCAGCTTGCGCGACCCGAGCATTTTGCCGCGGCGTTTTCCTTTGTCGAAGAAGCGGGACGGCCCGGTTCCGCGGCTCATCGGCAGCTGTTCGGCCTCGCGGCCGGGCAGACGGAGCGCACCGAGCTGCCGGGCGGCGCGTTCGCGCTTTCGCAGGCCTACCACACGAAAGCCCGTGCCGAGGGAAAATGGGAAACCCACCGCGCGTACATCGATGTCCAGGCGGTCTTCGCCGGCGAGGAGTTCATGGAGATGACCGACCGCAACCGGATGACGCTCGCCGAGGATCTGACGCCGGAGCGGGACGTGATTTTCTACCAGCCATTCGACGGCGGCTGCGTTCTCCGGCTCGGCGTGGGTGACGTAGCGGTTTATTTTCCGCCTGATGCCCACTTGGGAGGCATCGCGATCGCGGCCCCGGTCGTCGTGCGGAAAGTGGTGGTCAAGGTGCCCGTGCTGACGGCGTGAATTACCGGCATCATTTCCACGCAGGCAATTTTGCCGACGTGGCGAAGCATGCGTTGCTGGTGCAACTGCTCCGCGCCCTGCAGAAGAAGGAAAAGGGATTTCTTTACCTCGATACGCACGCGGGCCGCGGCGGTTACGATCTCACCGCGGCCGCACAAGGCGACACGCTCGCGCGCAAACCTGAATGGCCCGAGGGCATCGGCCGGCTTTGGGCCGGAAACAGCGGGGCGCCCGCGGCAATTTCCGACTACGTGGCGCTGGTGCGGGAGTTCGATCGCACCCAGGGAAACAAGGATGGCGGTCCGCGCTTTTATCCCGGTTCACCGTGGTTCGCGCGACAGCTGGCGCGACCGCAGGACCGCCTGGCGCTGTGCGAAAAGCAGCCGGACGAATGCGCGGCGCTGCGGGACGGATTTCAGTTTTCGCCGCGGACGACCGTGCACGAGATGGACGGCTATGTGGCGTTGCGGGCGATGCTCCCGCCGCTGGAGCGACGGGCATTGGTGCTGATCGATCCGCCGTTCGAGGCGCAGAATGAATTTGCGCAGGTGGGGGCGGCGCTGGGCGAAGGGTTCCGGCGTTTTGCGAGCGGCGTGTTTGCCGTCTGGTATCCGCTGACCGAGCGCGCGCGCGTCGACGCATTTTTCGCGGAGGTGTTTGCGTTGAAGCCGCCGCCGACCCTGATCGCCGAACTCGAGATCGCGGGTGAACAGGCGGGAATTAAAATGCGAGGCTGCGGGTTGCTGGTGATGAACCCGCCGTGGGAGTTCGAGCGCACGGCCGCGTCCACGCTCGATTACCTTGGAGAAACGCTCGCGCAGGCGCCGGGCGCCGGCGGCAAAGTGAGCTGGCTCGTTCCGGAAAAATAACCCCCGCAGCGCCCCGGCAAAGTGTCATCTATTAGATGACACTTTGCCCGCGATGTATTCCGCGGTGCGGAAGGCGAGGGCCATGATCGTGAGGGCGGGGTTGAAGCCGCCGTTGGTGACATGGAGCGAGCCGTCGCAGACGAACAAGTTGTCGTGACCATGCACGCGGCCCCAGGCATCGGTCACGCCGTCGCGGGGATCGGCGCTCATGCGGCACGTGCCGGCTTGATGTTGGCCGGCGCTGAATTTGCGTTCGGCGGGCCAGCTCCAGACGCGTTCGGCGCCGCTGGCTCGCAGCCATTCCTCGGCGCGCTGGCGCATGAATTCGGCGGTGCGCAAGGTCTCCGGATGGGTCGTGCCGCTGAGTCGTGCGACGGAAAGACCAAACCGGTCTTTCATCCGCGGGTCGAGCGTGACGCGGGAGTCGGGCGAGGGGATTTCCTGTACGGGGCCGCGAATATCGATGCCGCGGAGATAGAGATCGCGCATCGCGCGCTTGTTCTCGAGACCCCAGCGAGGGACATCGGGGGGAAGACTCGAGCGCCAGAAGATGACCGGCAGTTTAACGAAATCGTTGGCGAGCATCGCTCCGCCGATGACGCCGGGGTTTCCGTGGTTGAAACGGGTGGTGGCGATCGAAACCCCCGGCCCGAGGTTGGGATTTTCTACACCGCGCGGAAGCAGGCCGTAGGCGACGGGATAGTAGTGTCCTTGGACATGGCGCCCGAGATGCCCGCTGTGATTGCCGAGTCCGTCTGGATGGGAGCTGGACTTGGAAAGAAGAAGGAGGCGGGCTGTTTCGATCGCGCCGCTGGCAACAATCACCACCCGCGCGCGGGCGGTCCGGTGTTCGTAGCTGGCTTCGGCGCGGGGATTTGTGGGATCGCTGCTGCGGGGCGCGAAGTATTCCACGCCCTCGACGCGGCCGTCGGTGCCGGTCGTGATGCGCGCGGCATGGGCGCGCGTAACGAGGGTGCAGCGACCCGTGGAGAGCGCGCGGGGGAGCAGGGTGTTGTGCGAACCGTTTTTGGCATCGGTGGGACAGGCGAAACCGATGCACTGGCCACATTGCACGCAGGCGGCGCGGCCTTGGTAGGGACGCGTGTTGACGGCGAGCGGCGGCGTGAAGGTTTTCCACCCGAGGTTCTTCGCACCGCGCGCGAGCCAGTCTCCGGTGGGCGTTGGTGACACGGGTGGAAGTGGAAACGGCTGACGCCGGGGCGCGTGATCGTCGCCCGAGTGATCGCCGGCGACACCGATTTCCTGTTCAGCCCGCTCGTAGCAGGGCGCGAGATCCTCGAAGCGGATGGGCCAGTCGGCCAGCGAACTTCCCGGTGGCGTGCCGTATCGCGAAGCCATGCGAAAATCGTCGGGATGAAACCGCCAGGCTTGCATCCCCCAGATGCGGGAACCGCCGCCGACGGTGAAGGCGTTGAGGTTGTAGCCGCCCTCGTGGGGATGAACGACCTGCTCACGCCCGCTGGCATCGACAAAAACGCGCGGGTGCGCGGCGGGGTCGAGGGTGGTGTTGTCGCCATAGAGGGAAAGGCGGTGGTTGCGAAGATGGTCGGTCGGAATGTCCTCGAACCGAAGGGCGGCGCCCCGCTCAAGGAGGAGCACGCGAAGACCGGCCTCGCTTAAAATTCCCGCGGCGATTCCGCCGCCCAGACCGGCGCCGACAATGATCACATCGTATTCGGTCATGGCGAACGGGAGCTCGGCGGAGCTGGAATCGCTTCCGTCGGAAGCGGAGGCGGCGGCAGGCGGGGATCGTAACCAATCATCCGCCACGAGCTGCCGTCGCGATTTCCGCCGTTTGCGGGGTCGGCGTAGTATCCCTCGTGGGCGAGCTCGACCATGCGGGCGAAGAACGTGAGTGGAGAAATTTCCGCCGGCCAGGTGGGAGAGACGAGACCGGCCTCCAAGTCGCGGAGAAGGGTGTCCTGGTTTGCCGGCGACAGAGCATCGAAGTTTACGCTGTGGCGCGCGGCAGCTTCCGCGTCGAGTTGCCGGAGACCGGAGGTGAGGGCGCCGGCTTCGCGGCTGCAATCGCCGGCGAGCTGCCGGTGGACGTAATCTTCCACGCCCGCTTCGACGGCGCCCGGAAAATCATCCGGCGGCACCATGCGGTCCAGCAGGGCGCGCAACGTCGCGGCGGGAAACGGACGGGAAGACGGAGGCACGAGGTTCAGTCTGAAAAGTCTGAAACCGAACTCTTCGGTATCGCCAAGCGCAGACTGGCAACGAGCCAACTAACGGTGTTTTGCGACTTAACCCGGCAGAAGATCCAACCGGCCAAAGCCGGCTTAGCGTGCGAGGCGCTCAGCCCGGCGAATCTCGCCGGCGAGGCCCTTAACATCTGCTGTCGGAGGCTTAACGTTCAGAGGCGGGGCCTTGAAGAGGGGCCGGTTCCAATGAATCTCCTCACGCGTCAACACGCGCACCAGAGCCGGGGGCTCGATGGCGGGTTCGGGGCGTTCGAATGGGGGCGGGAGATACATGGCGTCAAAGTTGACCGGTGGGTTTTAAAGAGGTGCCGTTTTTTTTGAGAAAAATTGAACGCAGCGTCGGGCGATGTTTTCGAGAACTATTTTTCGCGGCGCAGATGCACGGAAAAAGGAAGCTCGTCCTGAATCAGCCGGGACATCGGCGAGGTAAGGGAAGAAAACTGGCCGAACCTCCCCAAGAGGTGTTTTTGCTGGAGGCCCCGGGAGATTTCTCCGCCGCGCCGAGTCGGGGCGGTGTGAAACTTCAGCAAGTGGCGCGGCGAATTCATCAGTGGGGCGGGATTGAGAGATACATCGGCGGAACCCGGGAGTAATCCACCGCTAAATCCACATTTGGTGTAAGCGTTTCGTAAAATCCCCCTTGCCGGGCACCCGGCTCATACTCAACGTCTCGCCGCTGTTACCCCTTTTGGACGCGACTCTGGAGTCGGTCCTCTCTCCCTCGTTAACCAAATCCCTATGAGTAATCTTATCAGCAACGACTCAACTGCCCCCAACGCCAAACGGCTGTTGTGGGCCGGCTCGATGGCAATCTTCGCCGCCGGCGCAGGTTTCGGCATCCGTGGTGGCATCTTCGACAACTGGAGCCGCGAGTTTGGATTCACGGCAGGTCAACTCGGCCAGATCGGTGCGATGGGTCTGATCGGTTTTTGTTTCGGTATCATCGTTGGCGGGCTGGTGGCGGACAAAGTCGGCTACAGCAAGTTGGTCATCACGGCGTTTGTGACGCATGTGCTTTCGGCGGTTGTCACCTTTGCCGCTTCGACGCCGGACAATGCCTACATGATGTTGATGTGGGGCATGTTCATCTTCGCCTTTGCGAACGGGACGCTTGAAGCGGTGGCAAATCCCCTGGTCGCAACCCTCTTCCCGACGAAGCGCACGCACTACCTCAACATTCTGCACGCTAGCTGGCCGGCTGGCTTGGTGCTCGGCGCCGCCGTGGGTTGGGTCTTGGACGACAAGATGCAGGTCGGCTGGAAGGCCCAGCTCGCGATCTATCTCGTGCCGACCGTGCTCTACGGAATCATGTTCATGGGACAAAAAATGCCGCAGTCCGAGGCGTCACAGAAAGGCGCGAAGCTGGGCGAAATGTTCAAGGACGTCGGCCTGCTCGGCGCCGCGGTCGTGTGTTACCTCCTTACGGTGTTGTTCGCCGGACCGCTCGGATGGTCGCAGACGGTTTCCTACGTCATCGGTGGCGTGTTGCTGGTGGGCGTCGGCCTGATCACCAAGTTTTCCATGGGTTCGTTTCTCCTCTTCATGCTCTTCATTGCGCATGCACTCGTCGGCTCTGTGGAACTCGGCACCGACACCTGGGCGAGCAACATCACGGGCAATCTCTTTAATTCGGAGAAGGGCAAATTCCTCTTCATCTGGACTTCGTCGATCATGTTCTGCCTGCGCTTCAGCGCTCACTGGATTGAGCGCAACCTGAAGCTGTCGCCCGTTGGCTTGCTGTTTACGTGCGCCGTGCTGGGCGTGGTCGGTCTCCGCCTGGCGAGCACGATGCAGACGTTCACGATGGCGCTCGTGGCCCTCGGCATCTACGCGGTCGGCAAAACCTTTTTCTGGCCGACGATGCTGGCGGTTGCCTCCGACCGGTTTCCCCGGACCGGGGCCGTGGCGATTTCATTCATGGGCGGCATCGGCATGCTCGCGGGTGGGTTGGTCGGCAGCTCCGGCCTGGGCTACGGCAAGGATCGCTTTACCGCGGAAACGCTCCAGCAGACCAACCCGGCGGCCTACGCCGAGGCCAAGGCCGCGACGCCGTCGAAATTCCTGTTCTTCAGCGAAGTCTTCCCCGTCGACGGGAAGAAGCTGGCTGACGCCAAGGACGCGAAGGCAAAGACTCCGGCGCAGCAAGCGATGGTCGATGCTGACCAAATGGGTGATCGGCGAACGCTGAAGGCGGATGCTTACATCCCCGCGACGATGGCGCTCATCTATCTCGGAATGCTGCTCTACTTCAAAACCATCGGCGGGTACAAAACGGTGCACATCGAGGGCACGGAATCCGCAAAGGTCTGACGCGGAGCGCGAACTTCGATTTCATCCGCGAGCTTGATGCTCACAAAAAAAGCGGCCCAAGCGGGCCGCTTTTTTTGTCGTTTGCCGGCCGTGACGGTTGCCATGAGGCGGGCGAATTTCGCGCCCGCTCACGCGTGCCGTCACGGCCGGAATTGGTTTCATGCGACCCGCCGCAACGGCGCCGCCCCGCGCGCTTCATAGGCGGCGCGCTTCGGCAGGGTCACGGTGAGCACGCCATCGGCGATCTCCGCCTGCATCGCGGCGTAGTCGAAGCCGGCCCCGAGGCGCAGCCGCAACCGGTAGTCGCGCTGCGCACCCTCGAGGTGCAGGGCCTGCCAGTTCACGCGCACGAACTGAGTCTTTCGTGCGGTGACGGACAGGTCCGCGCCCCGGGCTTCGATGTCCACGCCGTTCGCGCCAACGCCCGGGACGAAGACGACCAGTTTCATGGCGTCAGCGTGATCCTGGCATTCGTAGTTCGGTTTGCGGAAGAGGTCCGGAGACGTGACTTCCGCGGCGCGGCTGCGAGTGACGGGACGGGGGGCGGTGGTGATCGTATTCATGGTCGGAAAAATCGGAAAAGTGGAAGGACTGAAAAGAAAAGAGAGGGAAAAGTGGGAGAGTGGAGGGAGGGAGGAAAAAGCGGTGGCTTCCTCGGGGTCTGGGACCGCCGGGCTTCAGGAGGGCTAAACTTCTTCCGTGAGACGGAGGTTTAGGCCTGAGAGCCCGCGCCGGTTTGTTGTTTCCAATGGGAAATAACGACCGGACGCATCGTAGCGCAGCAAAGCTGGACGACGGCCTTCGTGAACGAAGTGCCGGCGTGGCTGCGGAGATGTTTAGAGGCCCGATTCATTGGAAACGTGGTGCAAGGTGCATATTGCAGCCGGCATGCCAAGTCCGATTTTTTTTATGACGGTGAAGATTGCGTGACGGAACCGCGGTTTTCATCGTGCGCCCATGCCTGCGCTCACCGATTCCGCTACGACTGTTGCCGAACTGAAAGCTCGCGTACTCGCCTTCGCACGCGAGCGAGACTGGGAGCAGTTTCACTCCCCGAAAAACCTCAGCATGGCCCTCGCCGCCGAATCCGCGGAACTGATGGAGCACTTTCTTTGGTCGACGCCCGAGCAGTCACGCACCGTCGCCGCCGACACCGCGAAGCGCGGCAAAATCGCCGAGGAGCTCGCCGACGTGATCATCTACGCGCTGGAGTTCGCGAACGTCACCGGCCTCGACGTTGCGGCGGTCATCGAAACCAAGATGGCGGCGAACGCTAAAAAATATCCGGTGGAAAAAGCCCGCGGCCGGGCCGACAAGTACACCGAGCTGTAGGCTCAAGATTTTCAATTCGCGAATTTCCCGGGTGAAAAACGCCAGCGTCGTTCAAAACTACTACGTCCTGCCTTGCTGCCTGCTGTTGCTCAATCTCTGCATCGAGATCGTGAGCTACAAGGTGAAGGTTTTGGATGACCTGATGCTGCGCACCGCGGCAATCATGGGCATGGTGCTCTTCGGAGCTTCGCTCGTGAGTTTTGTCGTCGCGCCTGCAATCGGCGTGCTCGTCACTACCATCCACCGCAGCAGCCGCCGTGGCGCTGGCCAGCTTGGCGAGATCCTTTTCCTCGTCTTCCTCGGTCTCGTGGTTTTCTGGCTCTACTATCGCATTTATAACCTCGGACCGCAGTCCGTCCTGCCGGCGGCGTGGCACAATCCGCGGTCCTAGGGCTTCGGCCGGAAAACCTTCATCGTCTTCTCATTTGCCTCCAGCCGCGGGCCTCCGATGAGGTCGAGGCAGTAGGGAATCGCGGGAAACACGGCCTCGAGGTTTTCGCGAATCGCCTTGGGGCGGCCCGGGAGATTGACGATGAGCGTCTTGCCGCGGACTCCCGCGGTCTGCCGCGAAAGAATCGCCGTGGGAACGTACTTCAGCGAGGTCGCGCGCATGAGTTCGCCAAAGCCGGGCAGCAATTTTTCGCACACCGCCGTCGTCGCTTCCGGCGTGACGTCGCGCGGGGCCGGTCCGGTGCCGCCGGTCGTGACGACCAGGCAGCACCCGGCTTCGTCCGCCATCCGGCGCAACTCCGCTTCGATCACGGATTGTTCGTCGGGGATGATTTTGTAGTCGGTCTCGAAGGGAGTCGCGATCCACTCGCGCAACAACGCCACGCATGCCTTGCCCGGCGTGTCTTCGTAGACGCCCGCGCTGGCGCGATCGGAAATATTCAGGACGCCGATTTTGGCTGGCATGCGGGTGAATTCAGAAGCCAAGAAGCCACGAAGGGAAAGACCCGATTCATGGTTTCATGGCTTCTGAATCAAACTGTGCCGCGATTTGCGCTGGGGTGTGCCCGCGTTCGCGCAGCGTGCGCAGGCTCAGCGCATCGTGGCGCTTCGCGAGTCGCACCCCGTGTTCGTCATTCATCAGCGGACAGTGGAAAAACGCCGGCGCGGGACGCCCCAGCGCACGGAAAATCAGCAGTTGGCGAAACGTGCTTTTGATCAGGTCGGCGCCGCGCACGACTTCAGTCATGGCCATTGCCGCGTCGTCAACCGCGCAGGCCATTTGGTAACTGGGCACGTTGTCCTTCCGCCAGACCAGGAAGTCTCCGAAGTCGCGACCCGCCACGGCCCGTTGTTCGCCGAAATGCCCGTCGTGAAATTTCAGCTCTTCTCCGTCGGGCACCCGCAGTCTCCAGTTGACACTGATCTTGTCGCCCAAGGGAGGCAGCGGGGCGTCGGGCGGCGGACGAAACTGCGGGGGATAAACCGGTTCGTCATGTTCGCCACCGGGACCCTCATGCGGGGCGCCGATCGCCTCCAGCACGTCGCGACGCGAATGGGTGCAGGGAAAAATCAGTCGGGCGGCGTGAAGCTTCTCCAACGCCGCGCGGTAGATCGGGAGACGTTCGCTTTGGTTGTAGGGCGCGTACGGTCCGCCGAGGTCCGGGCCTTCCTGCCAGGCAAAGCCAAGCCAGCGCAGGTCTTCGAGCATCGCGTCGACGAAATCCAGGCGGAAGCGGGTCGAGTCGAGATCGTCGTTGCGCAGCACCAGCGTGCCGTTCGCCGCGCGTGCCCGTTCCGCGGCGATCCAGAAGGTCCGGGCGTGGCCGAGATGGAGATGTCCCGTCGGCGAAGGAGCGAGCCGGCCGCGATAAGTGGAGGATGGGGAGCCCACGGAGGAACACGGATCAACACCGAGGAAAGGACTGAAGCAACCGATTCCGCGATTTGGTAGTGTCCTGGTTTGTCATTGCGAGGAGTTCCGCTTCGCGGGACGACGAAGCAATCCAGCTGGATCGCCAGGGCGCGCTGCGCGCACCTCGCGCTGACAGATTCAAATTAGGACACTGCCCGCGATTTTATCCGTGTGCATCCGGGTCGATCCGTGGTTGAACGAATCATGCCCAAACTGCTCTGCGTCTACTGCTCGTCCAGCGACCGTCTCGACCCGCGATACTATGCGGCCGCCACCGAGTTTGGGCGCGAGATGGTGACGCAGGGCTGGGATTTGGTTTATGGAGGAGGAAAGACCGGCCTGATGGGTGCGGTGGCGCGGTCGGTAAAAGCCAACGGAGGCCGCGTCGTCGGCGTGATTCCCGAGTTCATGAAAATCCGGGAGCTGGCCTTCGACGAGGCGGACGAGCTCGTGACGGTCATCACGATGCGCGAGCGCAAGCTGCTGATGGAAACGCGCGCCGACGCCTTCGTCACGCTGCCGGGCGGGTTCGGCACGCTGGAGGAAATCATGGAGATCCTCACGCTCCGCCAGCTCAACGTGGTCAAAAAGCCCTGCGTGTTTTTCAACCAGGACGGTTTCTACGACGATCTCATCCGGTTGTTCGAGAAGATGCTCGCGGAGAAATTTTTCAAACCTTCGAACATGGATGTCTTTCGCGTCGCCCGGACGGTGCCGGAAATTTTCACGCAGATCGAAGCGGCCGGCTCCCTGATCGTGGAATCGAAATGGTTCGAGACGCGGTGACCGCGCGGCTCACGCCGGTCACTTCCAGATCCAGACGAGTTCTTCTTTGCGCACCCAGCCGGTCTGGCCGTTTTCGAACACGAGGCGCGTCCAGCCGAGAAAATCCCTGTCGGCGACCGCGAGCGTGGCCGCGCTGAGCGAGGTGGTTTTTTGCGCGGTGTCGGCTTCGGTGGGGATCGAACGAAGTGTTCCGCCACGCAAGGTGATCACTGCCCGGGTGTCAGCGGCCCGGCCGTAGGCGGCGACGGCGAACACCGACACTCCGCCAAACGCGGCGCTAAGTCCGAGCAGCACCAACCCGCTCCACAACATCGCCCGAGATCTGCGGCCGTAGGAATTGAACAGGATCCAGGCGAGCGCGAGCGCCACGCCGCACGCCGCGGCCAGGATTGCGCGCTGCCACACGGCGGGCGACGCGTAAGCCGCCAGCTTGCGGGCGGGGGTGGGCTGGAGAAACGCCGCGAGCGGCTCGGGCACCGCGCCCGCCTTTTCGGAGGAGAGGGCAAACTGCCAGCGGACCGCGGGGTCGTTGGGATGATGGATGAACGCGATGGCGGAGTGCGCCGCCGCCTCCGTCCAGCGATCCTGCTGCGCCAGCGCGAGCGAGAGATTGTGCCGGGCGACCGCATCGAGGGGATTGCCGGCCAGGACATCGCGCCACGAATTCTCCGCGGCGGCAAAACTTCCGGCGCGATAGGCTGCCGCGGGATCCTGGGCACCCAGGGTTGCCGGAAAAACAACGATCGCCACGACGAGCGCGAAGAGAAACGGCGCCAAATTTCGGGGCAGGAAAAGCCGGACCGGCGCAAAGCCGGACACGCGTTTGGCGGCCAGGGCATTCTCGGCGCGTTTGACCCACTCCGAGGGGAGAGCGGCCTCGGCGCCGTAAAGCGCCCGGTCGGAATCGCGCCACAAGGTCGACCACGTGGGATCGTTGAAGGCCGACGGGGCGGGCACCGCGTGGGGAATTTCCCAGAGCGCCGCCGTGTCACGCTGCCACGCGAGAATCAACGCGGAACGTTGCGCCGGGCCGGCGTCGCGGAGTTTTACGAGCGTGGCGGCAAGGCGGATGCGGGCGAGGCGACGCGGCAGAACGGGATCGGTCTGATGCGCCCGCCGCATCGCGAGACCGGTCCAGAGCAACAGCAGCGCGCCGAAAGGACACGCCGCGATGACGAGAACCGTCCGCATTTCCCTCGTGGGAATCGCGCGATAGGTTCCCGTCAGCGGATCGCGCGGGATGCTGGAAGGGGACGTTGCCACCGGCGGCGGCGTGCTCGAGAGCACCGCACCCGCTGGTCCCGATTTTTCCGCGGGCTGCCCCGTGGTATCGGCGGGGTCGGTGGCGGGTGGAGTGAAGGTGAACTTCGAGACGCTGGGAGCGGTGACAGTGACGGTCATGCGCGGCGCCGTGATCGTTTTGTAGCTGCCGCTCTTGGGATCGAAATAAACGAAGCTGACCGGCCCGAGGGTGTAACTCCCCGCCTTGGTCGGAACCAGGACCACATCTTCGGAGAGCGTGACGTCGAAAATTTTTCCTTCGGCGGGCGTGCGCTTCGCCTGCGGCTGAACGACGTTGAAATCCTTGGAGACATCGCGCGACGGGAGGCCGGGGATGGCCGGCCAGTTGCCCGTGCCGCTGAGTTCGAGTGTCCAGGTAATGGGTTCGCCCACGGCCGCGGTCGCGGGAACCACCTTCGACTCGAACTTAAACTGGCCCACCGCGCCCCCGAACCCGGCCGGCTGCGGCGGAAGGGGGTTTACCTCCAGCGTGGGCGTGTTGCTCGCGACCGAGTACTGGTCGTACTGCCGTTGCTGGAAAAATCCGAAACCACTGACGCCGACGCTCAGGTTCACGAGGTGCGTCGCGGGATTCAACGTCACGCTGCCGGGAGCGCGGGCCATGGCGCGCGTGCGAAACATAATGCCGATGTGCGGTTCGGCGCCGACATTGAAGTCGGTTTGCTCCGGACTCGACCAGCTTTCGGCGAGGAGCGGATCGGGCGACCAGTCGAAGCTGCGCTGGAATTGCGGGACGTAGGAGCGGGCGGCTTCCACGACCGTCACGAGATCGAAAACCTCTCCGGCCCAGAGGGAGGCGGGCGTGGGCGTGAGCTTGGCGGTGGCCGCGGAGTCGAGCGGCGTGCCGCTGTTGCCGATGGTGGCGCCGGTTGGCTCGTAGCGCGCAGCTGGAACGCGGACCCTGCCCTTGTCGGTCTCGATTTCAAACGAGGGGATCTCGACCCTTTGATTTTTTGTCAGCTGCGCCGCGAAGGTGAGGGTCGTCGAATGCGAGAAGGTCCGGTTGATAATCGAGGTGTTGGACGACTGGCCGTGAAACTGAAGGGTCAGGCCGTCGACCTTCGGGGGCACGGGCTGTCCCTTGGGAGAGCAGCCTTCAAACACGAGGGCGAGGGCGCGCGCCTGGCCGACCGGGAGCGACCCGCGCGGCGGGTCCCATTGCACGGTCTGCGCGCGGGCTGCTGGCAGCACGAGGACGAAGGCGAAAACGAGAAAGAGAGCGGAACGAAGGCGCATGCGGGTCACCAATCTTTGCCTTTTTTATTCGGAGGGGGCTTTCGCTCGCCTTCCATCAGCTGGAAAAGTTTGGCGGGCGAATCCTCGTTGCGGAGCTGTTCAAGTTTTTGGAGCGGCTGCGCGAGCGCCGGGTCGGCGGCCGCGGGATCGGCGGGGCGTTTCTCGGGCGTGCCACCGACTTTTTGAGTGTCACCCTGGGGCGGCGGAGGCGGCTGGGGTTTTTCCTTCATGTCGCCGAACGCGGATTCCGGCGATTTCGGCGGCTCATTCTTTTCGTTCTGCGGCTGTTGGGAGGGATCCTGTTTTTGCTGCTGGTCGGATTTTTGGTCGGGGGAGGATTTCTGCTGCGAGTCCTGTTTCTGCTGATCCTGCTTCTGTTGATCCTGCTTTTTCTGGTCCTCGTTTTTTTGATCCTGATTCTGCTGCTGCTGGTCCTGCTGTTTTTGCTGATCGTCCTTCTTGTCCTCCGGCTTTTTGAGCAGCGCTTCCAGGTCTTCCCGCAACTTCGGCCAGTCGGCGGTTTTTGCATCGGCAGCGGATCCGAGATCGACGGCGGCGAGCGCATCCCTCACCGGGCCTTCGGGCACAGGCTGCTGTTCCGACTGCAGGCGCTGACCCCAGGTCACGGTCTCACCGGCGAGCTCGGCCCAATCCCGGCCGCTGTGCGTTTCGGCGGTGGAGAGCCGTCCGACCATCTTCGAAAGCTGCGCCGCCGGCGGCAGGGAAGGGGGCGGTGGCGGGACGGCGTCCGCGGCGATGCCGGAGGCGGGAAACAAAATCGTGCCGAGGAAAAGGAGGATTGCGACGGATGCCGCCACTTTTGCGGCGTCCGTTTTCGACAATCCGGTACCGGTCCCGAGCTTCACCTCCCGCGGACGGGGTTTCACGGGGAACTCGTAACAGAAGCTCACGAGCAGACACCAGAGTCCGAGGGCCAGCGGGAGTTGAAAACGCTCCACCAGGCGCACGGTGTTTTTCTCGACGAATTTCCCTTTTTGCCCCGCCTCGACCGTCTGGCGGAGCAGGCCGGCGAGATCGACCCAGGCACTGGCGTCGCGATAAATCCCCCCGGTTTGGCTGGCGAGTTCCTGCAGGGTCCCGCTTTCCAGCTTGGAGAGCACCACGGCGCCGCGGTCGTCTTTGATGAACGCGCCGGCGCCGTCCGGAATCATCGCGCCCGCGCCCGTGCCGACGCCGAGCCCGATCGTGCGAATGCTTTTTTTCTTCAACTCCGACACCCGCGATTTCCAGTCTTCGTCGGTTGCTTCGCCATCGCTCAGAATAATCAGGAAGCGATCCGCCGCGCCGGTGCTGCCAAAGGCGGCGAGCGAAGTCTCAATCAGCGCGCCATAGTTGCTGCCGCCTTCCGGCAGGAATTCCGGTCCGAGATTCGGGAGAAATTCGCGCAGGATCTCGTAGTCGGCGCTCAGCGGACTCTGCAGGAACGCCGTGCCGGAAAACACCACGAGGCCGACGCGTTCGCCTTCGAGTTTCTCGAGCAGCGACTGGATGAGCAGTTTCGCGCGCTCCAGCCGGGAGGGCCTGACATCGGGCGCGAGCATCGAACGCGAAAGGTCGATCGCGATGAGGATTTCCCGCGACTGGTCGAAAACCGCTTCCTCGAGCCGGCCCCACTGCGGGCGGGCGAGCGCGAAAATGCTGAGCGCGATCCCGGCCGTGAGCCAGACGCGGGGTTTGCTGCGCATCGACCCGACACCCGCGTTTGCGGGTAGCAAGTTCACCGAACTGGCTCCCGCTTGTGCGCGAAGAATTTTCGGATGAGCGCTGGCTTCCGAGCGACGGCGATGCGTGAGCTCCCACGCCAGCCAGCCGGCCGGGACGAAGAGCAACCAGAGAAGCTGGGGCCACGCGAAACTCATGATCTCGCCTCCGTGACAGCGGTGGGTTCCAAGGTGGGCGGTTTCGCCGGGCTCGATGCGGAGCGGATCCAGCCCAAGGGACGCGCCAGCAAGCCGGCGGCGATCAAGAGCACAATCCCCGGTCCCGCCAGCCACCAGAACAACTCGGTCGCGATGAGATAACTCTGCGCCTGAAATTCGATCTTCTGGGCCTTGTCGATCGCCTTGAACGCCGCCGTGATCGTATCGCCATCCGCGGCGCGGAAAAAGGCGCCGCCGGTTTTCTGGGCGATCTCCCGCAATGCGCCTTCGTCGAGATCGGAAAACCACATCCGGTAACGTTTGCGGCCGCTGCCATCGTCGTAGGGCATCGGCACGTAGCCGTCTTTGCCGGTGCCGATGGTATAGACGGGAATGCCGCGCGCCTTCGCCAGGTCGGCGGCCTGTTGCGGCGTGAGTGCGCCGCGGTTGTTCGCGCCGTCGGTCATCAGCACCACGAAGGCGCCCATGCGTTTGCCGCCGGAATCGCGTTTCGCCTGCTCCAGTCGCGTGAGCGCAACCCCGAGGCCGTCGCCGATCGCGGTGCCGTCCTCGATCATGCCGAGCCGCATCCGGTCGAGCTGCTTCGACAGCCATCCGTGATCGAAGGTGAGCGGGGCCATCGTGTAGGCCTTGCCGGAAAAAAGAACGATGCCGATGCGATCCGTGGGGCGCTGCTCGATGAAGGCCTGGATCACGGGCTTGATCGCCTGCAGCCGGTTGATGCGCTCGCCGCCTTTTTCGTAGTCCTCCGCGCGCATCGAGCCGGAAAGGTCGATCGACAGCATGATATCGTAGCCCTGCGAACGCACCTCGCGCTTGTCCTCGACCCGTTGCGGACGCGCCAGCGCCGCGATCAACAACACCAGCGCGCCAAAACCGAAGACGAGGGGCAGGCGCGTCACTCCCGCCAGCGACGGGCGGTGCCACGCCGCCGCGAAAGGCACCAGCAGCACCGGCACGCTGCGCCGGCTGCGCAGCCACGCAATGAGCGGCAGCGCGAGCAACGCGAGCAGCCAGAGCGGATCTTTGAAAATGAAGTGGTTCATCTCAGCGCGAGGCCCGCATGCGGGCGTGGAAGAACCGCACGAGTGCCTCGAGACGGTTCTGGTTCGTGCTCACGACGAGGCGGCTCAGGGTATCGGGAAAAAAAATCTGCCACGCGGCTTCGCGTTCGCCGGTCCACGCCGCGTGCGCGGCACGCTCGGCGGCATTGCCCTCGAGGGTGACGAGCCGGCCCGCCACCGGATCGTAGGCGGCAAACGCTTCGTCCGATGGCAGCTCGCGTTCCCAGGGATCGTCGACGCGAAAGCCCATCGTTTGATAACGGCGTTGCACCACGGACCAGCCGTCGGGTGCGGGGCGCGGCGGAAAATCCCCGAGCCAGAGCAGGACGCTGTGCTTCGGGGCCGCGCGCGAAAGCAGGCGCCACGGAATTTCCGGCGTTCCCTCGGTCGGAGCCGGGGCGGGGCGGGCGAGGAGCGTCGCGGCGGCGTGAAGGATCGCGTTGCGGCCGCGGACGGGTTCGCGAAACAGGTGGCCGCTGGGCGCGGCGTGGACAAAGCCCACCCGGTCGCGATTGACGGCGCCGAGCAGCATCACGAGCCCGGCGAGCTCGAGCAGCGCCTCGCGTTTCGATTGGGCGCCGGAGCCGAAGTGGAGCGAGGGCGAATCCTCGAAGACCACCATCAGCGTGACCTCGCGTTCCTCGACGAATTTTTTCCGGTAGGGTTCGCCGAGCCGCGCGGTGACGTTCCAGTCGATGTCGCGCACGTCGTCGCCAAACGAGTATTTCACGACCTGGTCGAATTCCATGCCGCGGCCGCGAAAGGCCGAGCGATACTCGCCGCTCAACACGTTTTCCACCGCATGCCGCACGCGCCACTCGAGCTGGCGGAGGAGGGCCAGGGGATTCTCGATTTTGGATTTGGAATTTTCGATTGGCATCACAGCACCGGCGACAGCGGGAAATTCTCCCCGCCAGGCGAACTCAGGTCACGGCGGGCACCGGCGTTTTCTTGATCACGTCGGCGATGATTTTATCCGCGGTGATTTCCTCCGCCTCGGCTTCGTAGGTCAGGCCGATGCGGTGGCGCAAAACATCGTAGGCGATGTCCTGGACGAGCGCCGGCGAAACGTAGTCCTGCCCGCGCAGCCAGGCGAGGGCCCGGCCTGCCTGATAGAGGGCGAGTGAAGCGCGGGGCGACGCGCCGAACGTCAGGTATTTTTTCCCGCCGGCGCCGCTTTCCGCGAGGGAGCGTGTCGAGCGCACCAGGGAGAGAATGTAACCCTGCACGACCGGAGCCATGTGGATGCGGTCCACCTCGGCGCGGAGGGCGAGCAGCTCTTCGCCGCCGGAGACCGCCGCGAGCGCGGGCTGCTTTGTGACCTGGCCCCAGCGCTGCATCATCGTCGATTCCTCCTCGGCGGTGGGATAGTCGACGAGCAGCTTGAAGAGGAAACGGTCGGTCTGCGCCTCGGGCAGCGGGTAGGTGCCTTCCTGTTCGACCGGATTCTGGGTCGCCATCACGAAGAACGGCTTGGGCAGCGGGTGCGTTTGGCCGCCGATCGTGACCTGGCGCTCCTGCATGGCTTCGAGGAGGGCGCTCTGCACCTTGGCGGGAGCGCGGTTGATTTCGTCGGCGAGGACGAGGTTCGCGAAGATCGGGCCGCGATGCGCCGTGAACTCGCCGGTCTTCGGCTGGAAAATCATGGTGCCGACGACGTCGCTCGGCAGCAGGTCGGGCGTGAACTGCACGCGTTCGAACTGAACGCCGAGGGCGGTGCCGAGGGATTTTACCAGGAGCGTTTTCGCGAGGCCGGGCATGCCCTCGAGCAACACGTGACCGTTCGCGAGCAACGCGACGAGCAGGCGTTCGACCACCGCATCCTGGCCGATGACGGCCTTGCCGATTTCATCGCGGAGTTTTTGAGACCAAGCTGGACCGTTAGGCATAAAGGTTAGAAGAAGGGAGCCGGTATGACTCGGCGCAACTGAACAAGTTTCCCTCAGAAAAACCAGCAGCCATGAGCTTACCAACCCAAATCGTTGAACGACTGGCCGCGCTGGGGGTGAGCCTGGCGGACGTGGAGGAGCGTTTCGTGCGCGGCGCGGGTCCCGGCGGCCAGAAGATCAACAAGACGTCATCGACGGTCTGCCTGCGGCACCGGCCAAGCGGGGTGGAGGTGCGCTGTCAGCGCGAACGTTCCCAGGCGGCGAACCGCGAACTGGCCTGGAAGGAACTGATCGAGAAGTTCGCCGCGCGGAAGCAGGCCGCGAACCGCGCGGCGGAGCAGGCGCGGGAGGCCGAACGCCGGCGGACCCGGCAGAAAAGCCGCGGGCAGAAAGTGCGGATGATTGAGGCGAAGAAACACCGCGCGAAGACCAAGCAGCGTCGGAGCGGCTGGGACGACTGACCGGCCTGGCGGCGGCGGTCAGCTTGTGCAGCGCGAACGGGGAATGGTTACAGCAACTCCACGTTGTCGCCGACGCGAAGGGTGCCGGATTTGGTTTCGTGAATGAGGTTCATGCCGAAATTGACGTTGGTCGGTTCCGCGGCGTCGCGCCGATAGGTGGCCAGGGTGCGAAGGGGTTCCTTGCCGACCTCGGCCGTCGCTTGATCGGTCGTGGTGATCACGCAGCGGGAACAGGGCCCGGCGGAGCGGAAAATCAGCTCTCCGATTTTGAAACGGGTCCACCCATCCTCGGCGAAGGCCGCGCAACCGCTGACGACGAGGTTCGGCCGGAAACGATTCATCGGCAGCGCGGCTTTGTCCTGGTTGACGAGGCGGGCGTTGAGATCGGCCAGCGACGCTTCGCTGATCACAAGAAAGGGGTGTGCGTCGGCGAAACTCACCCGGTCGGTGGGCAGGGCGCGCGGATCGAGCACCGGACGATCGAACTGGCGGCCGATTTGGACCAGCCGGCAGGAGACTTGGAGAAAATTGCCCAGCCAGGAGGCGGGCTCGTCGCCACAATCGTCGGCGACCAATCCTTCGCTTCGCCAGACGCTCACGCGACGCGCTGTTGCGGAAGGGGAGACGCTGCTCCGCGATACCTCGATCGATCCGGCGCCAGGGGCTGAAAGCTCGAGGGTGGTTGAATTGATTTCGGTGCTGACCAGAGCCATCCGGGGAACGTTGCGCTGCGTCACGGCGCGCCCGTCGGCATCCACCACCATGAACCGCCGGTCGTCCGCCAATCCAAGCGAGTCGACGGCGCGGGTGGTAACGCCAAATCCGCCCAATGACTTCACCGGATAGACAAAAATCCCCGTCAGTTGCACGCGCCGAGCTTCACGATTTTAGCGGAGGCGAGAAGCCGAAAGAAACGAAACCTCGCGGTGTGGCGGGGCGCGTTCTGCAGCCGGCAAATGGGGGGCGTAGGCAGCAGATCAACTCGAACCGCGAGTGCTGGTTCGCCGTCCGATCCGCGCGCCTCCTGTGCAAGCGGAAGTGGGGGCGGGGGCCCCCGTCGTCGCCCGTTGCGAACTAGGAGACGGCGTATTCGAGCGGGGCCGGGCGAGCCGGGGCCAGGAGCTCCTCGAAAAAGCGGTCGCGACGTTCCCGCGCTTCGAAAAGATCCTTGGTCTGCAAGGACCGCCGGACGCGTTCCTTGGTCCGCGAGGTCGGATGGACGGTGTAGTGCACAAACCACGTACCGTGGTTGTTCCAGAGGTGGTGGTCGGGATTTTCTCCGCGAACACAGATTTTGTAGAGCGGGGTGGCAACGCGTGGACTTGACGTTGAAGGGGCTGGATTCATGGCGAGGCGCGTTACAATTTTCACCGACGTGTGCGGGCCAATCAGGTTATCGTAATGTTTCCGTAACGAGGGAAACGGTGGGCGGAAAAAATCTGCCGGCGCCAGGCCGCTGTCGATCGAGGTGCCTGCAGCGAGCCCAGTCGTGGAACGCGGCTGCCTGCGGAATTACGCTGCCGCGGGAAGAGCGCGTCGCGCTTTCGGCCGGGGAGATTTGGCCGGGGTGGCCGGACGGCGGTAGCGATAACCGAGTTTCGGAATCACTTCCACCCAGCTGCGGAGGTCGATGCCGATCTTGCGGGCGGAGGTGTCGAGCAATCCGAGCAGGACCCGGAGATTCGCGGTGTCGCCACGAAAGCGCCGGCTGAGAATATCGCTGAAGAGGTTGTGATAGGTGACGGCGGTTCCCTCGGACTGGAGCAGCGTTTCGATGAGGCTTATTTCCCGGGGGGTGAGCCGGGTAATGCGTTTGCCGTTCTGCCATTGCCGGTCGACGAGCAGGACGCGTCCGCCCGCGAAATGCAGGATTTTTTGTTCACGGGCGGGACGCGTTGTCGCGCGAGCGCGCGAGGGGGCCCGGCGATATCTGGCAAGGTACTCGAGAAGCACCTCCACGCGAACGGGGTCGTGCAGCACACAATCCGACCCGAGCCTAACCAGACGCGCCTCGATGGTGGGGAGAACGCCCGGGGCCAGGAGGACAATGATTTTCGGCGGGGTCGGCGAGCCGGACTCAAGGACGGCGGCTGCGACGTCGTCGGCATAACCATCTGCCAGCCGATGACGGGTCAGAACCACATCGACGCGAGTATGGCGGAGCAACTTTCGGAAGGATCCGATTGAGTCGCATTCCACGCAGACCCAGCGGCGGTCTTCACAAAGCGAGACGAAGGCGGATCGTTCCCTGGTTGAGCTGGAAATGATCGCGATCACGAGCGCAGCAGCTTCGCCTCCCGCTTACACAGGGAGGGCGATCGCCAGCTGGAACTGTCCGTAGTGGGGCGACAGCGAAATCGCCACCAAGCCGCGGGATTTTTGCAGTCCAGCGATCAGGCCGCGAGGGCTCACGGTGGACAGCGGGCCGTCTTCGCCCTTGAGCCAGCCTTCCGCCTGTGGGCGGGAAAAAGGAAGGCCGGAAGCGGTGATGGTGATCAGCGCACCGGGGTTGCTCATCAGCGCGTTCTTTCGATTGATCCAAAGATAACTGCGATAGCGCGGGTCTTTCGCGAAGGCTTCGAGACGCATCAGATGCTGGCTGCGAATCCCCACCGTGGTGTTGGCGGCTGTCACCGTGAGGGCGGCCGCCAGGGCCGGAACCAGCATCAGCAAAAATTCGATCCCGGAGAGCCCGCGGACCGAAACGCGATCGGTGAGGCTGGCGTGATCGACCGCCTTGTTGGCTTCCTCCGCACGGCTCATTCGGAGGGCGATATTGGTGGCATAGCGAAGTCCCGAATCGATTTCAGCGGGAGAATGATCGCGACTGGCGTACGCGGAATTGAAAAAACTTTCCGCCACCGTGGCGGCGGCGGCGGCGGTTCGGCGGGCTTCGTCGAGTGCGCGGAAAAGATGCAATGCCGCCGCGTCTGCTTTGGCCCGGGGTTCGGCGGCCGACACCGCGCTTACAAGCTGGGCGTGGATCGTCGTCAGCAAATTGGCGGTCTGCAGCAGGGCATCGCGCGCCGTTTCCGACGCGACCAGTTCGACGTCGCGCTCGACTCGCGCCGAATCCAGATCGCGATGGATGGTCCCCGCCTGTTGCGCGAGTTTCTGTTCGCGGCGGCGGGCCCGGGTAAGTTCGATCCAGTCGGGAACGCGGGCTTCGAAACCGTGCCGTTCCGGCAGCGGTTTGCCGATAAAATCGAAAACATGCAGCGGAATCGTCCGGCGGAGATTTTCTCCGGTGTCGAATGCGCTTAAAACAACGTAGCCGAGTCCGCTATCGCTGCGTTGCGCTGCTTCAATAAAGGCGAAGCCGTCCATGCCCGGCATGTGGATGTCGACGAAACAAAGGTCGAAGCGTTCTTTCGCGACGGTCTGCAGTGCATCCCGGGCGTCGCAGCAGCAAACGAGTTCGTAGTCTTTTCCGAGGCGCAGCCGGAGTGACGCGTGGATCTGCCGCTCGTCATCTACGACGAGGATGCGCGGCGGCGTCACAAGGGCAATGGTATCACGGGTCACGGCAATCACCGGGGAGGGGTTGAGGCATTGCACGAATAGAGGTTGGCTCTAGTCAAGGGGGGCGTGTGTCACACGACCCGGTTGAAGCATCAGGCTCTCCATGAGCGCGGGCACTGTTGCCGAAAAACGCGCCTGGGTGGGGACGGGTTTATTCGATTACGCTGCATTTGTGGACGTCGCGGAAGAGGAGACTGACGGCGGTGGTTTTACAGGCAGTTCCACCGTGACGGCGGTTCCCGATTGGGGCTGGCTCATCACTGAGATTGATCCGCCGTGAAGGTGAGCGATTTTCTGGCAAATTGTAAGACCAAGCCCGAAACCGCGCACCTCGTCCCCAAACTCTTTGGTTGTGAAATAGGGGTCGAAAATCCGGGCGAGATTGTCCGAGGAGATGCCGCTTCCGTGATCTGCGACGAGCAATTTAACCCAGCCGTTTCGGGAAGCGACGGCGGAGACCTTCACGGTTTGACCCGACCGAGAAGCATCAATGGCGTTGACGACGAGGTTGGCTAACAACCGCTGCAGGAGGACGGCGTCCGCGACAAGATTCAGAGCGGTGGTTTGGGTGGTATCGAAGGCGAGAATTATGCTCCGATCCGCGGCGCGCTTAACGGTGGTGGCGTGCACGTCGTCGAAGAGTTTGGGGAAATTGATTGGCCCAAAATCGGGGGACAACCGCTGGGAAAAAAACAACGCTTCGCGAACATAGTCGGTCATGACCCGGACGGACCGGCGCGCCGCAGAATAGACCTCAGCCTCGGCGCTTTCGCTCGGGAAAGTGTTCTCGGTGTGGACGAGATAGGAGGAAATCGGCGTGATGAGATTTTTAAGATCGTGCGCGAGACCGCGCGACATCATCGCGAGATACTCGACGCGAGCGGTCAAAGCTGCCTGGGTGGTTAGTCGCGACCGTGTAAGAATGTTGTCCATGAGTTCGGCGATATTTCGGAGCCGCTGGACCTCTTGGTAGGTAAATGGCCATTGATTGGTTTTGAAGCCAACAGCCAAAGCAAGAGATGGCGTCCGACTCCCTTGAGGAACGGTAATTAGCAGACCGAGCGCATTCTGGTT
>DATAKE010000097.1:0-18716 GCA_036261745.1 Opitutaceae bacterium | reverse complement strand
ACGAGGCTAACGCGTTGGGAAATAAGGCTGAAACGGAAAACTGGGAAGAATTGACCACATTTCTCAAAAAAGTCGGCTCGAACCGCATTTTGCGCGCTCAAACCCTTACCGTTTCCTTCATGAAATCGTGGGATTCATTGGCCGAAATCAATTCGGCTACCAGTGCCGTTAACGAGTTCACTCTCACGAGTGAAAAATGGTGGAGGTGGCGGGAGTTGAACCCGCGTGCCCCTGACCTTCGCGCACCGCGTCTACCTGTTTAGCGTGATATTAATCTCACCGGCGCCAAGCGACCACACGCGCTAAGACTCCAGCCAGTCCCCGGATGAACATACAACGCGCAGTCCGCGGACCGCTCCACGCGCTATGCCTGCTGTCGACGTTAAATCCGGCTAGCAGGTGTCGCCGGTTCAACGTGGCTGCTTAATTAGGCAGCCAAGGGCATCTGTTCAGATTTGCCGTTTATTTTGTTCGCAGGGGGTTTAACGAGAGACCCACGACTCTCGACAGGCAGCGGCGCACTCCAACCAAGGGTAGAATCCAGAACACCCCCAAAAATGGGAAGTGATCGGTTACTCTTTTGAGAGCGAACCAATCAAAGAACGAGGCGCGCAACATGCGCCGGGTGCAGGGGGAATGCAAGCGGGCTGACAATGCCACCTGAATCCTGCCTCGCTGTAGGAGCGGCTTTACGCCGCGACCGAATGCGGTGTCATGCAGTCGCGCCGTAAAGCCGCTCCTACAATCGCAGGAACGCTAGCTTACCGCGTCACCACGGCCTGATCCCTCGCCGGATGCGCGGCTTCGCCTTTCAGGCCGGTGGGGTCGACTGCGGTCGAGTTCTCGATCTCCAGCGCATGGGTGAAATAATCCGGGCGGTTTTTCCCCCAGACGAGTTTGCAGTCCCGGAAGGAAACGCCGTCGGCGTGCCGCACGCTGAAGCCCGGGGTGCCGTGCTTTTCGAGTGCGTCCATCGCGCTCGTCGGCCGGTTGTCCCAGACGCCGCCTTCATACTTCGTCCAGCGGTCCAGCGTGAGATCGACGTTTTCCAGCACCACATTGCGGATCCGGCTCTGCCGCGAGCCGCTGATGCGCGCGGAATTTTCGGCGCGACCGGTGACGTTGGTGATGCGCACGTCGTGGATCGTTCCCACCTTGGTCTCGGGCGTGCGCGGAATCGCCGTCAGCGAAATGCCCTCGCCGCGCCCCCACCACGGCGCGGAAAAATAGCGCGACACGAATTTGATGTCCCGGAAATCGATATCGTACACGCTGCCCTCGTCGCGGAGCTGGATGCAGAGACCGCGGCAGCCGGTTTTGATCTCGCACCGCTCGAAGCGCACGTCGCTGATGTCCTGCACCGTTTCCGTGCCAATCTTTACCCCGGAATCCTGCGTTTCCAGCACGCAGTCGCTCACGCGGATTTTCGACGAGGGACCATACTCGAGGCCCTGGCGCGTCGCCTTGATCACGATCGCGTCGTCGCCGCAGACGATGTCGCAGCGCTTGATCTCCACGTCGCGGCAGTGATCGGGATCGATGCCGTCGCAGTTGGGCACGTCGAGCTGGTTGCGGATCTTCACGCGATCCACGAGGACGCGTTCGCAACCCATGAGGTGGAGCGTCCAGCTCGCCGCATCGCGGAAAGTGATATCGCGCACCTCGAGATCCTTGCAGCCGGTGAGAATCGCCAGCCGCGGCCGGAAGGGTTTCGGCCGCCACCATTCCTCGGCTTCGTCGAAATGCGTCATGAATTCGCGCGAGCGTCCGTTGATCGCGCCGGTGCCGGTGAGGCGGAGTCCGGGGACGTTCAGGGCGGATAACATCGCGCGTCCGGCAAAATGCAGCGGATCCGTGCTCGCCAGCAGCTCCGCATCGTCGGCGAGGTGAAACTCGATGCTCCCTTTCAACGTGAGTGCGCCAACCAGATAGCGTTTTCCGCCGCGGAGCAGCACCTGCGCGTTGGCGCCGGCCGCGGCGGCTTCATCGATCGCGCGTTGAATGGCGGCGGTGTCGAGGGTGGTGGCGTCGCCGGCCGCCCCGTAGTCGCGCACATCGAAAACGCGGCGCGTTTTGGCCGGAGTCTGCCCGTGCAGTTTCACGAGCGACGCCGCGAGCGCGGCGCTGACCAATTTTGCGCCCGAGATGAGCAGCTGACGACGGGTAGGAAGGGTGCTCATGCGCAGGGCGGACGCACCGACCCTACGTGGAGATTCCCAATTCGCCACGCGTGAGCTGAAAATCCACGAAGCCCTGCGCCATGGATGCGGGGATGTGTTCGCGTTCCACCGTGGCCGTGACCAGGGCGAGCAACATCGCCCAGTCGGCCCCGGCGTCGCCGGACAGGAAACCGTCGACGTCTTCGACGGCCAGGTTCGCACACTCGCTCGCTTCAGCGATTTCAATCACCGGTAAAAGCGGGTGTCCGGGCCGGGCATGCACGGTCACAACGGTCAGCGCGAGATGGGCGCCGCAACCGCCGAAGCCGGCGAGGTTTTCGACCCAGTGATCGGTCTCGGACGCGACGATGTGCAGCCCTGGCTTTTTCAATGGCTGGCCGTAGGCCAGGGTGGCGCGCGGGAAATCCGGCTCCAGGAGCACACGCCGGAAAAAGGGATCGGCGAGGAGCGGGTCGCTTTCGGGAATGAGAATCGAGCCTCCGCTGCCGACGATCAGCTGGGTGAAAACAATCAGCGTGGCCACGCTGGCGTGGTTCAAAGGAGCGGCGGTCATGAGCCCAATCGCGAGAGCGCCGAAATCAGCCAGGACCGCCGGCGACGCGGGAAGAGAGCAAATTTTTTGGGCGAACCACGCTTCGATTTTGTCGAGCGCTTTGCCGATGCCGCCGTCGAGCTGAACGCTTGCCCAGCCAAAGCGGTCCAGGGAAATGCCCGCGGTTTCAAGCTGCCGGCGCATCACGTCGTTCGGCACTTTCTCGCAGCCGTGTTCGAGCAGCAGGGCGGCGGCGACGTTCGGATGCGTGACGTAGCCGCGATAGGTGCGGTGTAGCAGTTTGTGCATCGATTCGCCGCCGAACCCGCAGCCCTCCGTGTGGGTCAGTGCGACGAAACGGGAAATCCCCTGCGCGCGGCCGAGCTCCTTTGCGTTGAGTCGCTCGGCGGCGAGTCTTGCGATCTGCGCGGCGCACAGGCTCGTCGGCAGCACGAGTCCCACGCGCTCCGTGGCGAACCCGCACTCGGTTCTGAAAACGGTGACGGGCAACAGTTCGGGTGGCCGAGCCGGTGCGATCGGCAATGGATTGCCATCCGGCATCGCACGGGCGCGAAGTTCTTCCAGCCGCGAGGTGTCGGTCTGCCGCCAGTTGCGCCAGAGCGAAACCTGCGAATGGCCCGCGTGTTCGCCCTTGGTTTTTTTCCCCGAGGCGGTGGCGAGCAGCAGGTCAAACGTTTCTGCCGTCAGCGCTTCGAACGACTCACCGTCGAGGTAGCGGCCGGCGTTCACGTCCATTTCGTTCACGAGCAGCTGGTGCCTTTTCGTCGTCGTGGTGATCTTCAGCGTCGGCACGAACGGGAAATTCGTGATCGAGCCATTGCCGGTCACGAAGAGGAAGAGGTTGCAGCCCGCGCCCACCTGGCCGGCGATCCCTTCGAGATCGTTGCCGGGGCTATTCATAAAATAAAACCCCGGCGCCTCCATCGGCTGCGCGTAGTCAATCACGGCGTCGATGCGCGTGCGCGGATCTTTTTTGTGCGCAGCACCCAGCGATTTCAGGGCGATGTTGTAGAGCCCGCGCAGCTTGTTGCCGGCGGAGGGATTGCTCTCGGCGGTCACGCCATGCCACGCGAGCCGGTCCTTGAAGGCCGCGATTTTTTCCAGCAGCGCACGGGCGGTGGGGAAGTCCTTCACGTTTCGCGTCACATACGCCTCGGCTCCCATGAGCTCGTCGGTTTCGCAAAGGTTGCCGGACCCGCCGTGGCGGACGACTTCATGCACGACGGCGCCGGCGAGCGGATTTCCCGACACACCGGAAAACGCATCCGATCCTCCGCACTGCAGCGCGACACGCAATCCGCTGACCGGTTCGTCGGTGCGGCGCAGCGCGTTCACCGCGGGCAGCCAGCCGCGCACGATGCGCTCGCCTTCGGCGAGACCGGTGGCGAGTCCGCCTTTCAAGGTGAGGAATTGATGGGGGACGTCGTCGAGCGCGTAACGCTGCTCGCGCATGAAATCGCCGAGTCGCGCGTTGTTGACCGGCTCGACGCCGTAATCGACGGCGAGGATGGCGCCGACGTTCCGGTGCACGATGAAGCCGGCGAGCGCGCGCAAAATTTCCGCGGCGTTGTTCGGCTGGCCGGGGCCATCGCCTTCGGTGTGCGCGATCGCGACGATGCCATCGATCCCGGGATGCACGCGTGCGAGCGGCTGCAACCGCGCCGCCAGCTGCCGGGCGAACGCCGCGGTGCGCGACGTCGTGCCGAGGATCACCACGAAATTTCGCGTTCCCACTCCGCGGCGTCCCGGCCGCTTGTAACCCGAAAACGTCCGGGGTTTAGCCGTAACCCCCACCGGGGGAGCCGGACGAAAGTTTTTTTCCTCCAGCTGGAAGACCTCGAGTTTGTCCGCGAAGTTTGGCTCGGAAGGGAAACTCGCCTGTTCGACCCGCCGCACGCTGAGGCCGTCGAGCATGGACTGGTTGCACACGTAGTCGCCTGGCGCGATGGCGCGCGTCGCGATGCCGAAGGGCAATCCCCACGAGAGCAGGCGCTCATCCGGCGCGATCGCGCGCACCGCGAAGCGATGCCCTTCGAGCACCGTGTGTGTGAGCGCGCGCGGTCCGCCGGGAAAAACGAGTGCGGTTCCCGCTTCGAGCCGGCGCACCGCGATGGCGACGTTGTCGCCGGGCGCCGGCAGCCGGCTGACGGAAGCGGGATCGAGGGGGGCGGTCGCCATGGGGCACAGTCAATTCGGGTGGGGGCGCGTGTCGAGTGTCAGCGCGCGAGCGTTGAATAAGTTTTAATTGTCGCGGCGGTCTATGATCGCGGTCCGGTGCTTGCGAAGGCGAGAGGCGTCCCTCGGCGGTCGTGGACCGCCGCTACAGAAGACCGACGGGTGGGCAGTTTCTAGCTTCCCTGCTTTCGGTCGCGCCGCCACGCTCCGCCGTCAATGTCGCCCGCCCCCGAACGTTTCTCCGCACGAGAGTGGAGTTGGCTGTCATTGGGTTCGGTGGCGGCGGTCGTGTTTATTTTCGCCCTCCCGCCGACGCCGTTCGACGCGCTCGATTTCCGTTCGATCCTGCTGCCATATCTCGTGTACGCGCATGACAGTTTTCGCGCGCTGGAATTTCCGTTCTGGAATCCCTACTCGAGCCTGGGGCGTCCGTTCGCGGCCGATCCGCAGGCGATCGTCTGCTGGCCGCCGGGCCTCGTCTATCTCATCGCCGGCCCCTTCTGGGGCGTGTTGCTGCTGGCGTGGGCGCACACGTTGTTCGCCGTGTGGAGTTCGGCGCGGTTTTGCCAGTGGCTTGGAGCGGAGCGGGTGCCCGCGTTGCTGTCGGGCTTCGTGTTTGTCCTCAGCGGAAAACTCACCGGCCATTATCAAGCCGGGCACGTGCAGTTCGTGTTTTCGTATCTTTATCTGCCGGCGCTGTTGCTCTGCGCGGTGCAACTGCAGGAGGCGGCGAACATGCGGCGCGCGGTCGCGTGGCTCGGGTTGATTTCCGGCGTGCAACTCCTCGCGGGTGCGCCGCAGGTGTATTGGAACTGCGCGCTCGCGGTCTCGCTCTTTCTCGTGGGACGGCGCGCGCTCGGTCCGGCGGCGATCGCGTTGCGCGGCATCGTTCGTGACGCGGTGCGGACGGCGGCGGGCTACGCGCTGGGTTGTGCGCTGGCGGCGGTGCTGCTGGTGCCGCTCATGGAGCTGATCAAGGAGAGCAATCGCGCGGGGATGCGCCCCGAGTTTACCGGAATCGGATCGATGGGCTGGCCGCACTGGCTGACCGCGCTGTCCCCGTTCACCCGGATGCCGGAGATCATCGATTGGGAAATGCTGCTTTATCCCGGCGTGCTCGTCACCGTGCTCGGGCTGACGGGAATCGCCCGGCTGCGGGAGCGAAACGTCCGGGCGCTGGCCGCGGTGCTGGCGGGCGCGGCGTTGATCGCGGCGGGGACGAACACCCCCTTGTTCGAGGCGTTGTGCCGTTGGCTGCCGGGGTTCGCGTCCTTTCGGGTGCACGGACGCATGGGCGCGGTGATCGTTTATGCGCTGATTGTTTCCGGCGTGCTGCTCGTTTCGGATCCGCGCCGCCAGCGCTGGGCGTGGACGGTGGTTGCGATCGGCGCGGTGGGCATGCTCGCGATGGCTTTGCTTCCGGATTCGTTGGTCGCCGGGACCTGGCCGAAGTCGAGCTGGGCGGTGCGACCGCTCGTGATGATTGCGATCAGCACCGCCGTGGGCTGGGCGTGGCTGCGAAGTACGCCGGGCCGGGCGCAGCGTGGGTGGAGTGTGGTTGCGGTCGCGGTGCTGGCGGCGGACTTGGTCTCGACGGATCTGTGGCTCAAGCGGGATTACATCACCTCGCAAAATTACGCGGGGGAAAACGATCTGGTCGCGGCGCTGCGCGAGACGGGAAACCTGCGCCCGGGCCTGCCGCCGCCGCGCGTGTTCGCACCGCCGCGTCTCGTGCGCGGGAACGCCGGGATGGTGTACGGGTTTTCAACCTTCGCCGGTTCCGAGGCGCTCGCGCTCACGCGCGTGTGGAATTACGTGCACTGGGCGGTGGGCCGCGAGCCGCCGACGTTCAGCGACATTTATCTTTTTGAGGCGTTCGCGGAACGAGGGATGTTTCCCGTGCCGTGGGTCGGGCAGGTCGCGGGCGTCGACGGAAAAACGCGGCAGGTCGAAGTGCGCAGCGCACAGTCGCCACGGCTCTGGCTCAATGGCGCCGTGCGGGTGGTGGCGGACTGGCGCGAGGCCGGCGGCCGCCTCGCCGACGGGCACGACGCGCTCAAAGCCGCGTTGCTCGAGCGTCCGCTTGAACCGGGCACCGAGCCGGAAATCGCGGGAGCGACCGGACAGGCTCGCATCATAAATTTCCGGCCGAACGCGATTGCGATCGAAGTGACGGCCCCGGCGCGCGCGTTGCTCGTCGTCGCGGAAGCGTGGTATCCGGGCTGGCGCGCGCGAGTGGACGGCCGCGAACAACCCGTGTTGCCGGCCAACGGCTGGATGCGCGCCGTGCCCATCCCCGCCGGGGCGAAGCACGTCGAATTATTTTACCGGCCCTCCCGGTTTTTTGTTGGGTTGGCGTGTTCGCTCGCGACCGCGCTGCTGCTGATCTGGATGCTGCGCGGAAGGTCATTGGGTTCGAGCGGGGCTCGCTGAACGCACGTTCGCGACAGCCTCACCCGAACATGGGATGGTTTGAAGGGGGAGCGGATTGATAACGTATCCCGCTCTGAAACGTCGAATTCGAGGGGTAAGCGGAGTGATTGGTTGTAGGAGCGGCTTTACGCCGCGACCCAGGCGCGTCCGCGGTTTCCATCGCGGCGTAAAGCCGCTCCCACAACCCGGGCACTTATTTCCCGCCAGTGGCATGCCACAAAAGGGCGAGCACCACCGGCGAATGTTCGCGTGGTCATCGTAGGATTTGGGACGGGAGGGTTTCACCGTCCACAAAACAAGGGGAAAGCGCGGGCCGTGTGGTCCGCGCTTTTCCGTTTTCTGACTTGGAAGTAGGGCGGGTCTGTGGCCCGCCCTGGCTTGGACGCGCGGAAAAGGCGGGTCACAGATCCTCCCTGCTTCAAACCGGGGTTCACATCCGGGAGTAAATCCGGATAGACCTCTGCGGTGACTGCTCCGCAGACCAACTCCTCCGACCTGGCGAAACCCATCGAGCTCGATGTTGCGATCGTGGGTGCGGGGCCGGCGGGTGCGGCGGCCGCACTGGAGTTTCGCGGTCGGGGATGGCGGGTGGGCATCATCGAGAAGGCGACGCTCCCGCGCTACAAAACCTGCGGTGGCGGTGTATTGCGGCGCGCCGTGGCGCTGCTGCCGCTCGATCTTCAGGCCGTCGTCGAACGCGAGTGTCACGCCGCGGAGCTGGTTCATCATGAGCCGGCGTTGCGCTTTGTCTGCGAGCGCGACCGGCCGGTCATCTCGATGGTGATGCGCGATCGCTTCGACCATTTGCTTGTCCGGGCCGCGGTGCAGGGAGGGGCGAGACTCTTTGCCGGGACCGCCGTGCTTGAGGTGACGCGAACGGATGATGGGGTGCGGCTCGGGACAAGCGCGGGAGAATTTCGCGCCCGGTTTGTCATCGCCGCGGACGGCGCGAACAGCGTCATCGCGCGCAAGACCGGCGCGGCCGAGTTGCGCGGCGTGGTGCCGGCATTCGAGTCGGAGGTGACACTCACACCGGCAGCGATGGCGCCGCTGATGCGGGCGGCGCGTTTCGATTTCGGTTTTGTCCCGGCCGGTTATGCCTGGGTTTTTCCGAAACACGGGCACCTCTCCATCGGCGTGCTCACGACGAAACGCGGGGCGGCCAACCTCCCGGAATATTACCGGCGTTATCTCGACCTGCTTGGCATCGGGACGCCGCTGCGCGAGGAGCGGCACGGCTACATCATCCCGTGCCGCCCGCGCGACGGTTTGTTCGACCGGCCGGAAATTCTTTTCGTCGGGGATGCGGCCGGACTTGTGGATCCGGTGACCGCCGAGGGAATCACGGCCGGGATTCTGAGCGGGCAACTGGCGGCGCGGGCGATCATGGCCGGGGATTTTTCGGCGAAAAAAGTGGCGTCGATCTATCGCGAGACGCTCGAGAAAGCGCTGCTCGCGGACCTGCGGATCGCCCGGTGGCTCGCGCGGGTGCTTTACGATTGTCCGCGCCTGCGTGCCGGCCTGCTTACGCGGCACGGTCAGCGGCTGAGCGAACTCATCACGCAGATCGTGACGGGCGAAACATCCTACACCGCCGCGGTGCGACGGCCGCGGAACTACCTGAAGCTTTTCCGCCGGAGCGCGTGACGGCTGAGGCAGCGGATGTTTGAAACTGTAGGAGCGGCTTTACGCCGCGATTTCGAGTGCGTTCGAGGGCGTCGAGTCGCGGCGTAAAGCCGCTCCTACAGTGAGGGTCGCGACGAGGCGTTACTTCTGCACGGTGCTGTCGATCGCGTTGAGCAGATCGTCCGCGGTGAATGGTTTTCGCAGGTGCGGGCGGACGAGGCCGCCGCGGTTGACGATCTCACCGGGATCGTAGCCGCTCATCGTGACGATGCGCAGCGACGGTTTTTCCCCGGCCAGTTTCGCGGCGAGCTCGTGGCCGTCCGGCCAGCCGGGCATCACGATGTCGGTGAGAAGAATGGTGATTTCGTCGCGGTGCATCGCCCACTGGGTCAGCGCATCGCCGCCCGACGACGCCTCGATCACCCGGTAGCCCTGGCGCATGAGCACGTGTTGCACGAGGCTGCGCACGGCCGATTCGTCCTCGGCGACGAGGATGGTGGTGTCGCCGGTGGCGTGGGTGCGGATGACGGTTTTCGGCGCCGCCACCTCCGGCGACATCGAATAGCTGGGAAGGTAAACGTGAAAGGTGGTGCCCTGTGCCGGGCGGGTTTCGACGTCGATCCAGCCCCGGTGCTGCTGGACGATGCCGAGTGAGATCGCGAGGCCGAGGCCGGTGCCCTTGCCGGATTCCTTCGTGGTGAAAAACGGCTCGAAAATCAGCGGGAGAATTTTTTCGGGGATGCCGGCGCCAGTGTCGCTCACGCTGAAACGCGCGTAGTGTCCGGGTGTCGCGTGGGGCGACGCGCGCCGGGCCTGGTCCGACGAGACGGTGACATGCGTCGTGGCAATCGTGAGCCTTCCGCCGCGGTTCATGGCGTCGCGCGCGTTCACGGCCATGTTGAGCAGCACCTGTTCGAGCATGCCCGGATCAGCGAGCACGCCGAGCGGTCCGGGCCGCAGCTGGGTTTCGAAGGCGATCTGTTCGCCGATGACGTGACGCAGCAGTTTGCTGACGCCCGAGACGACGCGGTTGAGATCGACCTCCTCCGGGTTCATCGCCTGGTGGCGGCTGAAGACGAGCAGCTGGCGGGTGAGATTGGTGGCGCGCTGCGCGGCCGATTTGATGTCGCGCACGGAAGCCTCGCGCTCCTCGGGCCGCATGCCGGTGTCGCCCAGCAGTTCGCTCTGGCCGAGGATGACGGTGAGCAGGTTGTTGAAATCGTGGGCGACGCCGCCGGCGAGCTGGCCGATCGCCTCCATTTTCTGCGACTGGCGGAGCTGCGCCTCGATGCTTTTTCGTTCGACGATCTCGGCCTGGAGGCTGCTGTTCGTCTGCGCGAGTTCGGCGGTGCGCAGCTGCACGCGGCGCTCGAGATCCTTGTGGGATTCGCGCAGGGCCGCCTCGGCTTTCTGCCGCACCGACACCTCCTGCTGAAGTTCGCCGGTGCGCTGGGAGACCTGTTGTTCGAGCAGGGCGTTGCGGCGGCGGATGGTGCGGAGCCGCCAGTGCAACGAGGCGCCGCCGATCGCGAGGATCGCGAGGCCGGTCCCAAGGCGGAACCAGACGGTCTGCCAGACCTTCGGTTCAACGACGATCTGCACGGAGCGGCCGATTTCGTTCCACACGTTGTCCGCGTTGCTCGCCTGCACCTGGAAAACGTAGTTGCCGGGCGGGAGGGAGGTGTAGGTCGCGCTGCGCTCGCGCGCGGTGGCGGAGCGCCAGGCGTTTTCCCAGCCGTGCAGCCGGTAGCGGTAGTGATTTTTTTCGGGCGCGCTGAAATCGAGCGCCGCAAATCTCAGGATGAACCCGAGCTGGCCGGCGGGGACGCGGATGCTCTCGCCGACGTTGAGCACCGAGCCGGGATTGCTGCCGGTTGGCGCCGGGGGCGGGGTCCCGAGCCACTGCAATTCCGTGATCGCGACGACCGGGGGATTCGGGTTGTCGCGGAGTTCGTCCGGCGCGAAGGAAAGCAAACCGGCGCGCGTGCCGAGATGAATGCGTCCGTCCTGGCCGAGGACGCCGGTGCGCTGGGAAAAGACGTTGGTCGGCAGCCCGTCGGGTTTTTCGTAGACGCGAAATTTTTCCGTGGCCGGGTTGAAGTCGGCCAGCCCGTTGGCCGTGCCCAGCCAGAGATGGCCGCGCAGGTCGGGGACGATCGTCATGACCGCGGCGTGCGGCAGCCCGTCGACCGTGGTGTATTCGCGGACGAAGCGCGTGGTCTTGATGTCGAACTTCAGCAGGCCATCCGCGGCGCCCAGCCAGATGCTGCCGTCGCCGCCGTCCGCGATGCAATGGACGCTGCGCGTCGTGCCGGGCGTGGCGATCGGGGGGCGATACGCGGTGAAGCGTTCGGTGCGGTAGTCGAAGTGCATGAGACCGCTGGTCTCGGTGGCGAACCACAGGCCGCCGTCAGGCGTCTCGATCGCGAGCACGGTGTTCACGGTTGGCTGCGCGGGGGCTTCGCCGACCGCCTCCTGCGGGTTGTAGTGGCGGAAGCGGCCGTCCCAAAAATAATCCAGTCCATAGGCGCGGGCGCCGATCCAGACTCCGCCGCGTGAATCCGCGAAGATCGAGTTTACCTGCACGCCGGTGAAAGGATGCCAGCCGTTCGGCGCCGGGGCGTTGGCGGGCGAGGTGGGAAAGGGCTGGAAACGTTTTTGATCGTAGCGCGCGACGCCCATGTAACCGGTGCCCACCCACACGCTGCCATCCGGCGCCGCGGCGACGGTCGAGAGATCGTTGTTCGGAATGGAATAGGGATCGGACGACTCGTGCAGGAAGCGCTTCCACTTTTTCCCATCGTAGCAATTAAGTCCGTTCACGGTCGCCGCCCAGAGACGCCCCGCGGTGTCGAAGGCGAGGCCGGCGATGCGATCGTCGCTCACCGTCGCGGGGTCGTCGGCGAGATGGCGGTGGACGGTGAAAGGTTTTGCCTCACTGCGGAGGCGGCTCGCGCCTCCCGCGTAGGTGCCGACCCAAATGGATCCCGCGCGGTCCTCGAACACCGCCTGCGTGAGATCGTCGCTCATGCTGGTGCGGTCGGCCGCCCGCCGCTGATAGCTGGTGAAGGTTCCCGTCGAGCGGTCGAGCAATTGCAGTCCGCCGCGGGTGGCGAGCCACAGCCGGTGTTTCCGGTCGACCAAACCGTCGCGCACGAAATTGATGCCCGAGTTGCCGGCGCCGCTGGGCTGGATGAAACGTTTGAACGCGAGCCGCGGTGTCTGCACGGAATGTTTTTCCACCTTCGTGAACGAAGGCTCGAAGGAGTTGAGCCCGAATTCCGTCAGCGCCCAGAAGACGCCGGTCTCGTCGCGAATGACTTTGTTGACGGCGTTGCGGCTGAGGCTTTCCGGATCCTGCGGGTCGTGAATGAAGGTGGCGAAGGCGCCCGTGCGCGGATCGAAAGCGGCGGCTCCTTCGTTCGAGCCCAGCCAGAGCAGGCCGGTGGCCGGATCTTCGATGATCGAGCGGTAGGTGTCCTTGGTCGTGCTGCCGTCGAAGGGTTGCGGGCGGCGGAAGATGGTGAAGGTGCCGCGCTCCGGGTCGTCGAGCCGGCATAAGCCGTCGCGCGTGCCCGCCCAGATGTGCCCGCTCGAATCTTCCGCGAGACACACGACGGTGTTGTGCGAGAGACTGTCAGGGCGCATTTCGTTGTGGCGATAATGGATGAACGTGTCGGTCTTCCGGTCGTAGCGGTCGAGGCCTCCCTCCGTGCCGACCCAAAGCGTGCCGCGCTTGTCCACCAGCAGGGACCAGATCACGCGGCTTCCGATCGTTTTGGAATTCGTCGGATCGTGCTGGTGAACCTTCAGCTCGTAACCGTCGTAGCGGGTCAGTCCGGCGAGACGCAGGCCCAGCCAGATGAATCCTTCGTGGTCTTGGGCGATGGCGCGGACGTCTGAATGCGCCAGACCTTCGTCATCGGAGATGCGGACAAAACTGTCGACTGGTGGTGTGGCGGCCCGAACCTCCGGAGCGAAATTTGCAGCCCCAATGACGACTGACGCAAGAAATGCGGGAAGAAACCGACGGCGGAGCCGGCGGTTTGATTTCACCGGGGAAAAGGGATGTGGCGACACGCGGAAAGTTGCGACGGCTGAAGGGAAACGAGGTGCCCCTTGATATCGACACATTTGGGGCCGGATAAAGCTGGGATGGCTCTTGGCATGAGCCGAAAGCGGGACCTCGCCGAGCCTGCGAGGGCCGGCCGCAGGCCGGTGGGCCGGGAAGGCGGAAAACGTCAGTAGTTTCGCTCTGGAAACCCTGATCCCTGACGGAGTTATTTTGTAACCGCCGCCGGCGCAGCGGCCGGAGGCGAGTAGGTCGCCGCCCCTTCGAGGCCGGTCCCGGTGACGTTGCCGAGGGAAAGCAAAGGACCGGCGGCAACGGCGACCTTCACATCGCGAACCACCGCGTTTTTCACGTGTTGCATCGTGATGCCCCTGGCCGCGGTGCCGGTGATCCTGGTGAGCGAGAGTCCCTCGATCGGTTTTTCGGGCGCCACCTGAACGACTTCGGCAATGGTCTTCACGTCGATGAGACGGATGTTGGAGAAGCTGATGTTGCGGGCGGTCGGGTAACCGATGAGGCCCGGGACGGGATCGTCGGCGGTGTTGGTGTTGCCGCCAACGGTGAGGTTGATCCGGAGAAATCCGCCACCGGTGGCCTCGAGGTCTTCACCCGAGATGTTTTCGTTCACGCCCGCGCGGCCGGTCCGCGTTTTCAGATAGATCGCGTGGCTGTTGGAGGTGAACTTGCAGTGCTCGATGCGGATGTTGCGGACACCGGCGGAGATTTCGCTGCCGATGCCGATGCAGGCCCAGCGACGGCCGACCATCGTGCAGCCGGTGATGAGCACGTCCTCGGTGGGTTTTCCGATGCGGGCGCCGTCCATGCCGCGGCCGGATTTCAGGCTGATGCAGTCGTCGCCGGTCTCGATGTCGCAATTTTCGATGCGGACATTTTTGCACGAGTCGATGTCGATGCCGTCGCGGCCGCCGCGGATGTTCACGTTCTTGATCACGACGTCGGTGCAATAGGTCGGATGCGTCGCCCAGTTGTTGCCGGGCTGGCGGACGGAAAATCCCTCCCAGCGGACATCCGTGCAGTTGATCGGCTCGATCACGAGCGTGCCGCGCGGAGGCTTGTTGCTGTTAGCGGTGATGGAATTTCCCTCAATGACGCCCGGCCCGATGATTCCGATGTGATTGACGTTCGACGCGTGAATCAGCGAGCGGCGCCCCGGCTGCCAGCGTCCCTCCCAACGCACATCGATGAGCGGGTAGTCTTCGATGTCGGGACTTCCCGTGATGATGCTGTCTTTTTCCAGCCGCAGCGTGGTGCGGTAACCGATCTGGACGCTGCCGATGAGATATTTTCCCGCGGGCACGACGACATCGCCCCCTCCGTTGACGGCGCAGGTGTCGAGGGCTTTTTGAAACGCGACGGTGTCTTTCGTCACACCATCACCGGTGGCGCCGTGATCGCGGACGTTAAACGACGCGGCGGTGGCAGCGGAAAGCGTGGAAAGAAAACACAGCAGGAGGACAACCGGGCGTTTCATGGGAGGGAAGATGGGACGAAACCGGGGCAGGAGGGGCCGGGCAGCGAACAACCGAAGGACGCTTAAAACTTAATTGTGGTTCGCGGCGAAGCGCAGAATGACAAATTTGGCTTTTGTTGGCCGGTCTGTTTTGTCCCGACAGACGTCAACCCTCGCTCACCAACCCCTCCCATGGAATTCAGACAACTCGGCGGTTCAGGACTACAGGTGCCCGCGCTCAGTCTCGGCACCGCGACCTTCGGCGGCTCGCCCCGCTTTTCGGGCTGGGGCGCCGTCGATGGCCGCGAAGCCACGCACCTCGTCGATCTCTGCCTTGAGGCCGGGCTCACGATGTTCGATTCGGGGGATATTTATTCGGACGGCGCCGCCGAGGAAGTGCTCGGCGTGGCGATCAAGGGGCGGCGGGAACAGGTGCTGATCTCGACGAAGGCGACGTTTCGCACCGGGCCGGGCGCGAACGATGTCGGCTCTTCGCGGCAGCATTTGATGAAGGCGTGCGAGGCGAGCCTGCGCCGGCTCGGCACGGACTACATCGATCTTTATCAACTGCACGGCTTCGATCCGCTCACGCCCATCGAGGAAACGCTGCAAGCGCTCGATGACCTCGTCCGGGCGGGCAAGGTGCGCTACATCGGCTGCTCGAATTTTTCCGGCTGGCATTTGATGAAGTCGCTCGCGATCTCGGAGAAATACGGGCTCGCGCGGCACGTGGCGCACCAGGCGTTTTATTCGCTGATCGGCCGCGAATACGAATGGGAGCTGATGCCGCTCGCGCTCGATCAGAAAGTCGGCGCGGTGGTGTGGAGTCCGCTGGGCATGGGCCGGCTCGGCGGCCGGATGCGGCGCGGGCAGCCGCTTCCCGCGGTGACGCGGTTGAAGGATCCCGCCACTCAGCCGTACCTCCCGCCCGCGGACGACGAATTCATTTACCGGATCGTCGACGTGCTGGATGCGATTGCGAAGGAGACAGGAAAATCCGTGCCCCAGGTGGCAATCAACTGGGTGCTGCAACGCCCGACGGTTTCGACCGTGATCATCGGCGCGCGCGACGAAAAGCAACTGAAGGAAAACCTCGGCGCCGCGGGTTGGGCGCTCGCGCCCGAGCAGATCGCGCGCCTCGATGCCGTGAGCGCGAAGCAGCGGACTTATCCGTACTGGCACCAGGCCCAGTTCGAGCGGAATAAATTCCCGACCTCGTGAACTGGGCTCCGGAAAATCCGGAAGGGGCATTCAGAAGCGAGGAAACCAGGAACGAGGCCGGAGTCGGAGCCATCTGCGGTTAAAATCTTTCTCTGTCATTCTGAGCGCAGCGAAGAATCCAGTTCGATATTCGCATCCCTAAAACGCTTCGAATCTCCCTTTGGATTCTTCGCTGCGCTCAGAATGACAAACGGTTTGGCTCCCTGGTTCGTTAGGTGCTTTGCCGTTCTTGGACTCCCGGCTTCTGAATTCAACGTGGATCGGTGAACCGGCCTATTTTTTCGCGGCAGCCGCTGCTGCCACTGCCGCATCGAGTTCCTGTTCAGTCGGAAATTTGTTGAACGTGCGGGCGGTTTTTTTGCCGCGGAGGTGCTGGTCCGCGAAGTCCAGCATCGCGGTCCAGTCATCGGCCGTGAAGGCGTGGCCGTGATGGGCGTAGTTTACGCCGAGTTTGTCGGTCGCGTCGAAGAGCGCGTACGCAGGCTGCGCGGCGAGCATCGACTGGCGCACCGCCTCGGGCAGCGAGATTGCATCGGTGTCGCCCTCGAGCGCGATGAACGGACGCGGGGCGCAGAGCGCGAGAAACCAGTGCTCGTCGAATGGCAGCTTTTCGTGCTGGCCCCAGAACTGATGGAGGTTAGGCGAAAACCAGTTCGGATATTTTTTCTGCATGAGGTCGAGGGTCTCGCTCCCGCGCGGACCGGCGAAACGATAGGCGCCGATGCCGCCGCCACCCGTGACGACCGGCGCGCCCATGAGCCGCTCGTCGAAGGCGGCCGCGACCATCGCGGATTTTCCGGTGCGCGACGCGCCGGTGATGATGAGTTTGGTTTTGTCGAGCGCAGGATCCGTCTCGAGATAATCGGCGATGCGTGAAGCGCCCCACGCCCAGCCGGCGAGAATGCCCCAGTCGTAACCGGGATAGGCGGGATAGAAACGCGTGTTGCGAAACGCCCAGCTGCCATCGGCGTTGCGCAGCGTGGTGTCCTCGGCGCAGTCGTTGTGGTTGAACATCACGAGCGCGTAGCCGCGGCGGAAAATCTCCGCGTTGCGCGTGGCGACGGCTTCGGCCGTGACCGGTGCAGCTGGGCCGCGATTTTCGCGCGCCGCGGGCGGCGGGGAATTTTCCTGTCCGGGGATGACCGGCGACGCGGCCGGGTTCGCCGTCCCCGCAGCCGGAGCCGGCCCGACAAGCAGCAACACATTCTGCCCGCGCCCCTGGTTCGGTCCCTGCGGCAGCCGCGGAAGTGCCGTGGCGCCCGGTGGCGTGCCGCTCGGTGAAATGATCGCTGGAAACGGTCCGCCCTCAATCGGAGTGAAAACCCCGATATCAAGGCTGAGTTTCTCCTCCGGGCCAAAGGTGAGGTGAATGAGCCGGTAGCGGACCTTTCCGTCGGCGACCGTTTCCGATTTCACCTCGCGCCCCTTCACATTTCCCGGGGCCGGCGGCCGGTGACCGACCGCGTAATATTCGAGGACACGCAGCATTTCCTGCCGGCGCTGATTCCACTGCGCGACGGTTTTCACTTTTGTCCCATCGTTCATGGTCAGCACGTCCGGCATTTCCGGGCGCACGGGCAGTTCGTCGACGCCCGGCAGCGTGCCGAGTGCGGTCTTGATCGCCGGCACCGGAATCTCCCGCGGATCCGGCCGGTCCTCGCGAACAGGATTTTCCGCGGCGAGAGCGGAGGAGGAAATCACCGCGCCCCAAACAACGAGAAGCGGCAGCCAAGAACAGGACGGAGGGATTTTTATCATGGGGTTGTGAAGAATGACGCACACCACGGACGAATGGCGCGCGTTAACGAAGACTTCGCGGGCGATACGACCCGACGGGAAGCGGTGGCCTGATTTGTCATTGCGGGGAGTCCTGCTTCGCGGGACGACGAAGCGATCTATCTGGGATCGCACTCGTGGTTAACGCGCTTGCAACCACATCACCGCAGCCATGGCAGCCATCCCCAAATCTTCGGCCAACGCCATGGTGGATGGGTAGCCTTGCCTTGGAAGTGGCGACTCGCCAGTAAGTCTGCGGTGTCGAATCACTCACCAACAGCAGTCGTTTCGAGGGCTTGGTATGGTGCTTCGATTGCTGAATTCCGAAGCGCGCAGCCGGATTTGATCTTTGGAATTTTAGCCAAGAATCCTGAATTCGATCTAGCGACGACACAGAAAGAGGCGTGGGAAGAGCAGATAGCCTTTCTTCAGAAAAATCTCGATGGGTTGTCGGGCACGCTCTTCTTGGAGTTCAATATTCCACGTATGGGCAGTCGGGTTGATGCGATCCTGCTGATCGGTCCTCTCGTTTTCCTCGTGGAGTTCAAGGTGGGTAAAGCGACGTTCGATCGAACGGACGTGGACCAAGTCTGGGACTACGCGCTGGATCTGAAAAATTTTCATGAATCTAGCCATCAAGTGCCCTTAGTGCCGATCCTGGTAGCGACCGAAACACAGGAGTCAGTGCCCATTAAATTGGTTGCCGATAAAGATCGGGTTTACCGGCCGATGCAGATTCATCCGAGCGGTTTTCGAGTGGCAATCGAGTTGGCGTTGGAGAAAATTACCGGAGAGGCCCTAGATCAGAGTCAATGGGCGCAGGCGCCATACAAGCCGACGCCGACTATCGTCGAGGCGGCGAGAGCGCTATATGCGCATCACGGCGTCGCAGCGATTAAGGCTTTCGACGCCGGCAAAAAGAACCTTGGTGATACTTCGCGGCGAATTGAAGAATTGATCAATGAGGCGAAGACGAACGGCCGGAAAATTATCTGTTTCCTAACTGGTGTGCCGGGAGCAGGTAAAACTTTAGTGGGACTCAACGTAGCAACCCAACATGTAAGAACGGACAACCCAACGCATGCGGTGCTGTTGTCTGGTAACGGGCCGCTGGTTGCCGTGCTTCGCGCCGCCTTGTCGCGTGATGAAAAGGTGCGCTTGAAGAAAGCGGGTCAGAAGCAAAAAAAAGGTAGTGATCCGGTGAAGCAG
>DATAKE010000093.1:0-7842 GCA_036261745.1 Opitutaceae bacterium | reverse complement strand
GATTCGCGTGATTCGTGGGCGAGACGTTAAACCTTTTTCGAAGCGGCGAGCACCTCGTCGATGCCGCCTTTCATGTAGAAGTCGCCCTCGGGGACGTGGTCGAGTTCGCCGTCGAGGATCATCTTGAAGCCGCGAACGGTGTCCTTCACCGCGACGTATTTGCCCGGAGCGCCGGTGAACACTTCCGCGACCGAGAACGGCTGCGAGAGGAACCGCTGGATTTTGCGCGCGCGGTAAACGGTCTGCTTGTCCTCGGGCGAAAGTTCGTCGAGGCCGAGAATAGCGATGATGTCCTGGAGATCCTTGTAGCGTTGCAGCACGCGCTGAAGTTCGCGGGCGACGCGGTAGTGTTCCTCGCCGACGATGGAAACTTCGAGCGCCTTCGAAACGGAGGCGAGCGGATCGACGGCGGGATAGATGCCGAGTTCGGCGATGGAACGCTCGAGCACGATCGTCGAGTCCAAGTGGGCGAAGGTGTTTGCCGGCGCCGGGTCGGTGAGATCGTCCGCGGGCACGTAGACGGCCTGCACGGAAGTGATCGAACCCTTCTTCGTCGAAGTGATGCGCTCCTGCAGCAAACCCATTTCGGACGAGAGCGTGGGTTGATAACCGACTGCGGAGGGCGAGCGTCCGAGCAAAGCGGACACTTCGGAACCGGCCTGCGAGAAACGGAAAATATTGTCGATGAAGAGCAGCACGTCCTGGTTTTTCTCGTCGCGGAAATATTCCGTCATCGCGAGCGCCGAGAGGGCGACGCGCATGCGGGCGCCCGGCGGCTCGTTCATCTGGCCGTAGACGAGCGCCACCTTCGATTTGCTGAGATCCTTCTGGTCGATGACGCCGGCCTCGGACATTTCGTGGTAAAGGTCGTTACCTTCGCGCGAGCGCTCCCCTACTCCCGCGAACACGGAGAAACCGCCGTGGGCCTTCGCGATGTTGTTGATGAGTTCGAGAATGACGACGGTCTTGCCGACGCCGGCGCCGCCGAACGCCCCGGCCTTGCCGCCCTTGATGAACGGACAGATGAGATCGATGACCTTGATGCCCGTCTCGAGGATCTGGGCCTTCGTGTCCTGATCCGCGAGCGCGGGGGCCGCGCGGTGAATCGGATATTTCTTGTCGTGCACAACGGGGCCGCGGCCGTCCACCGGAGTGCCGGTGACGTCGAAGATGCGTCCGAGGACGCCGTTGCCGACAGGAACGGAAATCGGTGCACCGGTATCGACGACCGTCATGCCGCGCTTCAAGCCTTCGGAGGACGACATCGCGATCGAGCGCGCGAGCCCCGCACCCAGATGCTGCTGCACCTCGAGCGTGAGGTGCTCGGTTTTGCCGGCGACGGTGAAGTCGATGGTGAGCGCCTGATAAATGGGCGGGATCGCGTTCTCCGCGAACTGAACGTCAACGACGGGGCCGATGACTTGGACGATTTTGCCGGTGTTGCTCATGTGTGAAACGAAAAGGGAAAGTGAAGACGGGGGTTGAAAATTTAAGCGGTCGCGAAGGCCGAGGCGGCGATTTCGAGGATTTCCTGGGTGATCGCGGCCTGGCGCGCCTTGTTATATTCGAGCGTGAGCTCGCCGAGGATCTTCGTGGCGTTGTCCTTGGCGGTTTTCATCGCGACCATCCGCGCGCTGTGTTCGGAAGCCTTGGCCGAAAGGATGAGCTGATAGACCAGGCGGTTCACGTAGAACGGCAGCAACGCCTCGAGTACCTGCTGGGCGTTGGGCTCGAAGGAAATTTCGCGATCGTCGGCTTGCGGGGCGCGGGCACCGCCGGCGTCGACCTGGACGTGCGTGACGAAGTCGCGCAGGTTCTGCAGCGGAAGCACGGGGCGCACGAGCGCCTCCTGCACGAGGGTGTTTTTGTAACGCGGGTAGATCACCTCGATGGTGTCGATGACGCCCTCGAGGTACTGCTTCATCATGAACTCGACGATGACCTTCACATCCGCGAACGGAACGCGGTCGGTGATTTGGAAATCGGCAACCATGTCGCGCTTGGTGCGGGCGAGAAATTGCGCGCCCTTGCGGCCGATCGCGTAGAACTTCGCCGGCGTTTTGATCTCCATGATCAGCCGGAAAAGATTCGAGTTGAGCGGGCCGCAGAGACCCTTGTCGGTCGAAACCACCAGAATCCCGCGGGTCTTGACCGGACGCTGCACGAGGAACGGATGAAACGATTCGTCCACCCGCGCGCCGAGGGCGGCGAGCATGCCGGACATGAGCTGCGCATACGGGCGGCTCGCGAGCGCGAGCTGCTGCGCCTTTTTCATCTTCGACGCCGCGACAAGCTCCATCGCCTTCGTGATCTGGCGGGTGTTCTTGACCGACTTGATGCGGCGGCGGATATCGCGAGTGGAAGCCACGGTGGAGGAGTTATTTTATCGCGGAGGCGCGGAAGGACGGAGACGCAGAGGGCAACTTAGGCGGTGTAGCCGGACTTCCACTCGTCGGCGGCGGCTTGGAGTTTTGCCTCGAGGTCCTTGTCGAGCGCGGCCTTGGTGCGAATTTCGGTGAGGAGCGGCTCCTTGCGCGTGACGAAAAATTCCTTCAGCGCGGCGGCGGCGGCGACGACTTTCTTCGTCTCAATCGCGTCGAAGAGACCCTTCTGCATGCCGAAGAGCACGGCGACCTGGAGTTCGATCGGCGACGGGCTGAACGCGGGCTGTTTGAACAGCTCGACGATGCGGGCGCCGCGCTCCAGCTGCGCCTTGGTTTTCGCATCGAGGTCGGAACCGAACTGCGCGAAGGCGGCGAGTTCGCGGAACTGCGCGAGTTCGCCCTTCAGTTTGCCGCCGACCTGCTTGGTCGCCTTGATCTGCGCGGCGGAACCGACGCGCGAGACGGAGAGACCGACGGAAACGGCGGGCCGGATGCCCTGGTTGAAGAGATCGGTTTCGAGGAAGATCTGTCCGTCGGTGATCGAGATCACGTTCGTCGGGATGTAGGCCGAGACGTCGCCCGCGAGCGTTTCAATGATCGGGAGCGCCGTGAGCGAGCCCTTGCCCTCGAGGCGGGCGGCGCGCTCGAGCAGGCGTGAGTGAAGATAGAATACGTCGCCCGGATACGCTTCGCGGCCGGAGGGACGTTTCAGGATCAGCGAAATCTGGCGGTAGGCGACGGCGTGCTTCGAGAGATCGTCGTAAACGATCAGCGCATCCATGCCATTTTCCATGAACCACTCGCCCATCGCGGCGCCGGAATACGGGGCGATGTATTGGTTGGCGGAGTTGTCGGCGGCGGGCGCGGCGACGATGATCGTGAACTCGAGCGCCCCGGCGGCCTCGAGGGCGCCCATCGTGCGGACGATGTTGGAATTCTTCTGTCCGATCGCGACGTAGATCGAATAAACCGGACGGAACTTCGGATCGCCGGAAGCGAGGCCGACCTTGTTGATCTTCGCCTGGTTGATGATCGTATCGATCGCGATGGTGGTCTTGCCGGTGCCGCGGTCGCCGATGATGAGTTCGCGCTGGCCGCGGCCGATCGGAATCATCGAATCGATTGCCATGATGCCGGTGAACAGCGGCTGCGAAACGGATTTGCGGGCGATGATGCCGGGGGCGATGCGCTCGACGGGATAGGATTCCTTCGCGTCGATCGGACCCTTGCCGTCAACCGCCTGGCCGAGGGCATCGACCGCGCGGCCGAGCAGCGCCTTGCCGACGGGAACGGAGAGGAGCTTTCCGGTCGTGGTGACTTCGTCACCTTCCTTGAGCTGGGAGACGTCGCCGAGAACGACGCACCCGACTTCGTCTTCCTCGAGATTGAGGGCGATGCCGATGGCGCCACCGGGGAATTGCACCATTTCGTTGTACATCACGTCGGAGAGGCCGTCGATTTTGGCGACGCCATCGGCGATGGTGCGGATGTTACCGGTGTTTTTCTTAACCGCTTTGCTGGAGAGCTTGGCGATCTGCTGTTCGATTTGGTCGAGGACGGTGCTCATCGGAAAATTAGCGGGGGGTTGCTAGGAACTGGGAATGGAAAATTAAACTCAGACGGCGGCGGAGAGCGCGGCGAGCTGGCCCGCGACGGAGGATTCGTAGACGTCGTCGCTCACCTGGACGCGCAAGCCGGCGAGGAGCGCGGGATTTGGCTTGGCGGAAGCGGTGACGGGCCGGCCGTATTTTTTGCTCATCGCGGCAGCGATGGTGGAAAGCGTGGCGGCACTGATCTCGCCGGCGTGTTCGACGGTCGCGTGGCTCTTGGCGAGCTCCGTTGCGATCAGGCGGGCGTACGCTTTGAGGACGATGAGGGGGTTGGCGACTTTGTGTTTCTCGACGTATTGGAGAACTCCCGAGACCCGCTCGGGCGACACCGTGCCGTTGACGACGCTCATCTTGAAGAGCTGTCGCGCGAACTGCTGGGCTTTTTTAGCGTGGGCGGCCATCGGTGGTTGGTCGTGAGCGGTAGGGCAAAAAGGAGGGGCGAAATGAGCCGATCAAACGGAAGTCAGCTCGCGGGTGGCGGCGTCGTTGAAACGGCCGCGGTCTGCCTCGGAGAGTTCCTTCGCGAGAACGCGCTGGGTCGTGGCGACGACGAGGCGGGCGATTTCGCCACGGGCCTCGGCGAGCATCTTTTTCTTTTCGAGCTCGATCGCACTTTGCGCCTTCGCGATCAGTGCGGCGGCTTGCTCGACGGCGTCCTGCTGCTGTTTGTCGGCGAGCGTTTTTGCGGCCTTCTGCGCTTCCACGATGATGGCCTGCGCTTTTTGTTGGGCTTCCTTGAGCGCGGCTTCGGTTTGCTGCTGCGTGGTGGCGAGCTGCGCCTTCATCTGCTCGGCGTACTGCAGGCCGGATTCGATCTTACCCTGACGCTCGTCCAGCGTCGTCATCACCGGCTTGAACGCGAACTTCCAGAGAACGATCGCGACAATCGAGAAGCTCAAAATCTGAGCGAGGATCAGCGGAACGCTAATGCCGAAATCGTCCGTGATTTTGGTGAGACCGCTGGCCGCGGCGACGATGAGCGAGGAGGAGAGCATGGTGAACGAGGACGAAAAATACTCGCGCCGGCGGAAACCGGCGCGAGAGAAGGGAACAATTACTTGCCGAGGAACAGGGCGTAGAACGCGACGGCTTCGGCCAGGGCCATGCCAATGATGGATTGGACAAGGACTTTACCGGAAGCGCCGGGATTGCGGCCGACACTTTCGACGGCTTTTGCGCCGATGAGGCCTACGCCGATGGCGGCGGCCAGACAGCCGAAAGCGCCTTGGATGCTGCCGGTGACACCGCTGGCTTGGGCGAGGAGTTGAATAATCATGATGTGTTTTGTTGGTTGTGGTTATCGCCGTGTGCGCGCGTGGCACACTCCCGGCGGCAAATTGATTTAGGGAGCGGGCTGTTTGTGTTCGCCGTGACCGCCATCGGCGTGGTGATCGTCGCCGTGATTGCAGATCAGTCCGATGTAAACGCTGACCAGGAGCGTGAACACGAGCGCTTGGACAAAGCCGATGAGAAGCTCGAGGAAGTAGAACGGAACCGGCAGGACCCAAGGGGTGATCGCCGACATCGAATGCAGGAGGTTCTCGCCGCCGAACACATTGCCGAAGAGCCGGAACGAAAGTGAAATCGGGCGGAAGGCGATGGAGATAACCTCGATCAAACCAACCGCGAAAAATACCAGGAACAGCGGGTAATAGATGGCCGCCGGCACTTCATTTTTGTCCGCCTTGTTACCGAAGATATCCTTCAGCACCAAAGCAGGGCCGGCATATCGCATGATGAAGTAGAACCAGCAAACGATCGAAACCAGTGCCAGTGCGATTGTGCCGTTTAGATCGGCGTTCCCCGGGCGGACAATTTCCTCGCCGTGATAGAAGATGGTCCCAACGCCGGGAAAAAGACCGCTCCAGTTTTGAATGAGAATGTAGGTAAAGAGGGCGACCAGCAGCGGAAAGGTGTGCTTGGCAACTTTGCTTCCAACAATTGGCGCGGTGAGTTCGAGGACGCCTTCGACTAGTTTTTCAACAACTGCCTGGCCGCGGGTTGGGACCAACTTGGGTTTCTTTACCGCCAGACGGATAACGATCACGAGAGCAGCGGCGACAATCCAGCTCGTCACCATGCTGTTGGTCACCGGCAGAGGGCCGACGTGAAACAAAGGTGCGGCCGCCGCAGAAAGCCCATGCGCTTCGCCATGAGCTTCCGAAGCCATGGCGGTTCCTGCCGCAAAGAGCAGGGCAAAAAGAACGACGAATTTTGAAACACAGGACATCGAGCGCGGCGTATGAAAGGGTTTGGGAGGTTTTGAAAGAATCGACGTAGGCAAACGCTTCAAGGCCCGTCAACCCTCGAAAGCTGCGGCTCAATCCGCCGACCATGAAATTAGGCCCCTCACGAATTTTTTTCGCCGATCTTATGAGAGAACTTCGGCGCTGCGACGAGAGACTGGTAGCTGGCAGCCCGGGCTTGAAAGACGGTTTCCAATTCGAAGGGCCAGGGATCGTTGACGCGCTCCCATTTAGGATGGGTTTCGACAGTGGCGCTGACTTCCGAGAAATACGGCGCGTGATCGGTGCGAAAATAGAGGCGAGTTCCCTCCGCCGCCCGCTCATGCACCCGATCGAGAAAAAGGGACTGAAGCAGGCGGTTTTTGTGGTGTCGCCGTTTCGGCCACGGATCTGGGAAGAGGATGAATATGGACGAAAAAGTGACCGTCGGTGGCAGAGCCCCAAGGAAATCGTTCGCATCGGCGTGCACGAAATGGAGATGGTCGAGTTTAGCGCGGTCGCGTTTCCGAATCGCGCGGATGATGCGCTCTCTGGCGATATCAATGCCAATGCAGGTCGTCTCGGGGTGGGTTGCGGCATAGCCCGCCAGAAAATGCCCGTGTCCGCAGCCGACCTCCCACACGAAGCGCTTCTGTGCCGGTAGAGCCCGACTGATCGTGCCGCGCAATAGTGTTCGGCGTTCATCTGCCCGGGCAAAATGTTCAGCGGAGCGAACTGGATTAGTCATTCGCGGGGCGGCGGAGCGTCCGAAGATACCGAAGGACGGTCAGGTTCACTGCCGACTCTAAACATAACCATTAATATGCTGATATCTACAGGGTTAACTCCGCTGATACGGCTCGCCTGCCCCAAGGTTAAAGGCCGAAACTCAGCGAGCTTTAAAGCACTTTCCCGCCGCAAAGCCCGTACGGATAGAAAATCGAACGCGGGCGGAATTTTGATTTTTTCGATGTGCCTTAATTTTTCAATTTCCCTCCCTTCTCGTGCTATGTAGCCCCGATATGCGGTTCTATAGATGACTTCATCGCGGATAGGTGGCGATTCTTGGCGCAGCTTTTCAGGAAGCTCTTTTTGGCTCCCTGCCCTTCTTAATAGGTCGCCCCAGAGTTCTCCCTCTTTTCGGGTTGATTCCAGAAAGTCCAACCATCCGGTAATTTTAGACTGCTTGTTCTCAATTTTGTTTAAACGTTCTTTGTCAACGAGTTGATTTCGTTCTGCATGGTGGGCGAGCCGAAGTTCGGCACTCCCATGATTAAATAGGAGCCGATGCTCTGCCCTGCTCGTAAACATTCGGTAGGGCTCGTTAGTACCCTTGTTTATCAGGTCATCGATCAACACCCCAATGTACGCTTCGTGCCGCCCGATTATGAGAGGAGGAAGCCCCCTCACCTTGTTTACGGCGTTTACTCCAGCGACCAACCCTTGTGCCGCCGCTTCTTCATAGCCGGACGTGCCGTTGATCTGACCGGCGAAGAAAAGCCCCTCGGCTTTCTTGGACTCAAGCGAAGCGTATAGTTGTGTGGGTGGGGCAAAGTCGTACTCGACCGCGTACGCGGGGCGCAGCAGGACTGCCTTTTCCAAACCTGGCACGCTTCGGACCAT
>DATAKE010000085.1:0-3653 GCA_036261745.1 Opitutaceae bacterium | reverse complement strand
GGTGATTCCTGCGGAATTGCACGCGTTTCAACGTGCGCTGAAGATCGACGCAAAGAAGAACCGGATACACTCCGATGCGGGGATCTTTTATCCAGCGACGGTATTCTCGGAAATCATGCAGCGAGACGTCAGCGTGATTCTGGGCTGTATCGGCGAAGCCTCCCAAGCAAATGCGGCCGCAATGACGATGTTGGTTATTAAGGACTTTGACCCTGCGATGATCATTCTGGTCGGCATCGCGGCAGGCATGCGCGACAAGATGAAGATCGGCGACGTAGTGGTGCCACGCGAAATCGCGGATCTGAGCGTTAGCGTGGCAACGAAAGGGGAAAAGCGCCCCCGACCCCAAGTGAAGCCTCGAATGTTCGCGGTGAAGCAAATGGTCGCCGGCTTCGTTCTGGATCAGCCGAACTTTCACGATCAATGCGAGAAAACATTTGGCCCCCCGGTCGTCCCCGAGGGGAAAGAAAAAGCGTTTGCGGCCCATGTTGCGTTCAAGCCGTCCGTGTCCGACAGCACGGTGGCCTCTGCCGACATGTTGCTGCGCGATCCTGACGCCTTCCTGGAACTCATGGACACACACGAGGGCATCCGGGCGGCGGAGATGGAGGCGGGTGGTTTTGTTAAAGCTTGTGAGACCGGGGCACGTCCGCGCCTGTGGCTCGTGGTGCGCGGAATCTCCGATTTCGGCGACGAGCTGAAAGATGACTGTTTTCATCGGCTCGCTGCCAGTGCCGCCGCCGTTTGGACCACTTGTTTTCTGAAGGATGGCCTCGATTTCGGTTCCGCGCCGTCGAGCGCCGCGATAGTGCCGCCAACTCCGCCCCCCACAGCTCCGGTCGCGCCCCCGCCTGCCGCGACAGGACCGGCCACAATCGCCTTCATCACTTCTCAATTCGAAAAAATGGCCGCGGCCGCGACCGGGGACCGCAAAAAAGACCTCGAAGAAATTCGCCAGGCGTGGAGAGGTGGCCGCGACCGAAACGCGTTAACACGCGTGCGTGAGTTGAAGGCTCGCCCGGATTGGGATGCAGTGGCACCCACTGTAAAAGCGGAATATCTCCGATTCGAGGCGAGTTTGGTTCTCGCGCTGGAAAGAGACGCAGAGGGTGCCAAACGACTCGCCCATGCGGCCGCACAGTTGGACCCGCAAGGGAATGTGGAAACGCTTGAAGCGTTGGTCGCCTATCACGAAAACCGGACGGCGTCGGCCGCTTTACCACTTCTCCAAAACCCACGAACGATCGAAGGGTGGAACCTTCGATTGGCGTTGCTCGCAGAAACGCAACGCTGGAGCGAGGTGCTGGCAGAGACCGAACAACCGCCATCGAACTTCATGCCCAATGCAGAGACGCGACGATTGCGGGCGCTCGCTTTGGTCTTCTCCGATCGACTCCCGGAGGCTCGCACCGAGATTGACGGCGCCTCAACGGAGCAGCCCGACTGGTTTGGGGTTCGTTACGCTGCGGCCATTGTTGACTATTATGAAAGCCTTTCGCCGGCCGTTATCGCGCATGTGCACAAAGGCTGGCCTGATCCGATCGACCTCGGGTTTGTCCGGCGGGATCCGGCCGCCGTGGCCGCCCTCCGCCGAGCCGAAACATCCTTCACGAAACTCCTCGAGGCGGGAGGCCTGGACGAATCGACGCGCCGTATCTTGGAAGGATGGCGGCTCGCCGCATTGGCAAATGATGCGGAGCGCCAAACAGTCGCCCAACAGTATTGTGGCGACTTGGTAAAAGCGCACCCACAGCATCCCATCGCGCTAACCTGGGCCAATGCCCGCGGGTATCCCGTCGACGTGAACGCGGGTATTGAGGCACTTTTCGCCGCACTCTTCCCCTGACCTCATGACGCCTCACGTCACTCAACTCTTCACCCTCCTTGCGGGCCAAGGAAATTTTTCGCGGCTCGCAGAAGCCGTGGCTCGCGCAGAAGCGAAAATGACTGAGGCCGGCGAACGCGATCTATGGCTTTTCTGGCGGGCGCACTCGCTTTTGTTACTTGGCCAACTCAATGAAGCACGCACATACATTGATCAGATTCAGAATCCGGAACGTATTGAAGCCATCGAGTTGATGGTGAAGCGCGTGATGGCCGACAATGGCGACCGTGGGCCGCTCATTGCCGCCCTTGAGGAGAGATTTGCCAAGACCCATGATCCGCTGCACCTCATCGAACTCTGTAACGCCTATCAGTCGGTGCAACGATGGGACGATGTGGCTAAACATGCGGCAGCCATAGTTGACGGGGTAAAAACTCCCGCAGCTCTCGCGCTCGCGGTCGAGGCCGCTCAACGCACCTCTAATCCTACCCTTTGCCTCGAACTGCTTGATGGCCGTGAAAGTCTTTTTCCGAATAACATCTTTCCGGTGAATTTCCGGCGCGGGCGTGTGCAGGCTTTGGCGCAGATTGGAAGTCCGGAACGCGCACTCGATGAAGCGGAGGCGATAGCCCGCGAAACGGATGATTCCCGCGACATTATGAACCTAGTGGCGTTGCGGCTACAATGTGCGGATAGCAAGGGGGCTGTCATCGCCGCTCGTAAGCTCCTTACTCGTGAGGATGTCTCTGCAGAGTCCCACCTGCGACTCGCAAATTCGCTAAAGGTCGAGGACCACGCCGCGGCGGCCGCCCATTTGGAACGCGCTCTCGCAAAGAAAAATGACTCACCTCAATTCGTGGCCGGGGCAATGGACCTCAGCTTCAAGCTGAATCGCGAAGACAAACTAGCGGAACTGCAGCCGGCGGTAGTGAAGGCTGCCGCCTCCGGCGGCCCGATCATGATGGCCGGGCCAGAAAAGATGGTCGAGATTCTTAGGGCGCAAAACGAGCGCCGGGTAAATGCCGAATCGCTCTATATCAGCGGACGCATTCCGCTTCACCTCGCGCTGGAATTCTTTGGGGGAACTCTGGCAGGCGTTTATCACAGCAGATTTCGGCCATTTGAATCTGGCACCTGGCCGCCAGCGGCGCCGATCTACGTATTGCATGGTGGAAGAGCTGCGGCTCCCGCTCCGCCGACGATGAATCGTCTGCACGTCGATACAACCAGTCTGTTGCTCGCCTCCGAGCTTGGGATCTTGGACTTGGTTGAACGTGCGTTCGCACCTCTCTACCTTCCCCACAGCATTGTCGCGGTCCTGTATCGCCAGTTGGAAGAGGCGTCGCCTCACCAACCGTCTAAGCTAATCGAAGCGCGAATTATCTCCGGTCTGCTGGGAACCAGCGCAATTTCGGTAACGGCGCCGCTGAGCGAGAAGGACGCACCAGCATCGATCAACCGTCCGAGCGCGGATTGGCTGACCTTGGCTGATATTGCCCGAAAGAGTGGTGGTGTAATTGTCGATTATTTGCCCGTCACAATAGGGTTTCCGCCACGCGTGGCTGAGCTTATCGAAGACGAGCCGCAACTGGTCGTAGGAATTGCGAGTGTCTTGAGAACCCTTGAGGAAGCCGCAGTCCTGACCGCCGAGGCGAGTGCGGGGGCCAGTCAAAGGTTGCATTCGTTCGCTGACGGGGAAGCTCGAACAATTCCTAAGGGGACCACACTCTTAGTGCGCGGGAATATCGTCGAGGTGCTTGCCGGGGCCGGTCTCCTTGAGGTCGCGGCGAAGTATTTCCGTGTGTCAATTGACGCAGACGAGGAACAG
>DATAKE010000083.1:0-12557 GCA_036261745.1 Opitutaceae bacterium | reverse complement strand
TTCCAGTTCAGGGAGAACCTAATAAAGGAATACTCCAGCTTCTCTCGTAGCTTCACGAGAATCTCGGCGAAAGACATCTCACACCACGTTGAGGCTGAATACGCGAAGGCCCGCTATTGGCCGGAGCCACTAATCCAAATCAACCCGAACTATCTTCGGGCGCAAAGCGTCGAAGACCTTGTCGCAGAAGGCAGCCTTCATTCACTCTGCGCGAAAATCTTTCGCTTCCACGACACGAAGGGCGTTTCGCAATCGCTTCGGCTTTTTCAGCATCAACAAGAGGCGCTCTCAAAAGCGAACGCTGCCGAAAGCTACATTGTCACCACCGGCACCGGCTCCGGTAAGTCGCTCGCGTTCTTCGTCCCCATTTTCGACCGCATAATTAGGGAAAAGGCGACCGACTCTACGCCTCGCACTCGGGCTATTATCATCTACCCGATGAATGCGCTCGCGAATAGCCAGTTGGAAGAGGTGCGCAAATTCCTCGACAACCTCGGCTCAGCGTCCGGGCAACTCACAGTTGAACGCTACACGGGCCAGGAAGAAACATCCACACGAGAACGCATCGCCGCAAACCCGCCTGACATCCTGCTCACGAACTTCATGATGCTGGAGCTGATCCTCACGCGCTATGAGCCCGTGGATCGGCAGGTGGTAGAGCACTGCGGAGGATTGCGCTTTCTCGTCTTAGACGAACTCCACACCTATCGCGGACGGCAGGGGGCTGACGTTGCCTTGCTGGTGCGCAGACTGCGAGAGCGATTCAAAGCAGAGAGTCTCATTTGCATCGGCACGTCTGCGACCATGTCCAGCACGGGCTCAAACGCGGACAAGAAAAAAGTTGTCGCCGAAGTGGCCACGAGACTTTTCGGCCAGCCCATCCCGCCAGAAAACGTTATTGGGGAGACCTTGGAGCGCGCCACCAATCCGCACTTGAGCCTTCAGGCTGTCCGTCCACAGCTCTCCGCGAGTATCGCTCGCACCAAATTTGCATGGGCCACGCAAGAAGCATTCGCAAACGACCCGCTCGCGGTATGGGTTGAACTCACTCTCGGCCTGACGTTGAACGAAAACGGCCGTCCAGAACGGGCCAAGCCGATTTCTTTGAGCGAAGCAGCCCGATTGCTCGCCCTCGACGCTCGCGTTGAAATCAAAATCGCCCAAGAGGCGTTAGCTCGTTTCTTGATTGCCGCCCAGGATGTCAAAGCGTCCGACGGTCGCGCACTCTTTGCCTTCAAGCTGCACCAGTTTATCAGCGGTGCAGGTAAGGTGCTCTGCACCTTGGAACCGGCGACGAAGCGTGTTATCACCCTAGACTCGCAGCGATTCGCTCCGAGTCGACAGGAGCAAAAGGTGTTTCTCTTTGGCACCCATTTTTGCCGCGACTGCGGGCAAGAATACCACCCCGTGTGGCACGACACCAACAACTCGCCTCATTTCAGCCCCCGTGAAATAGATGACACCGGTAGCGATGAGAGCAAAGAACTGCGTCCCGGCTTTCTTGCCCCTCGCTCGGCCGAACAGGAATTCCAAGGCGAGATCACTCAATACCCCGATACGTGGCTGGACACATCAAAAGAAGAACCGGTTCTCAAGCCCACCTACAAATCGTCCGCCCCGTTTGCCGTTCGAGTCGATCCCCAAGGCGTCAAAGGCAATGGCACTGAGTACTGGTTCATTCCTGGAAAATTCCGCTTTTGCGTCCAATGCAGCGCCGTTCACGACGCCTATGGCCGCGACATCAACCGCCTGTCGAGTTTGTCGGGCGAAGGTCGTTCGTCCGCGACCACGATCCTCACGCTATCAATCCTTCGACAACTTTTCGCTGATCAGGCTAGCGCTCCCGATTTTCCTGACTATCGAAAATTGCTCGGTTTCACGGACAATCGTCAGGACGCCGCTCTTCAGGCCGGCCACTTTAATGATTTCATCTTCCTGCTGCTACTGCGTGCAGGACTGATTGGTGGACTCAAACAAAATGGCGGCAGCCTTACAGATGAAAATTTAGCGGAAGCTGTATTCAACTCGCTTGGCTTTGGAGCCAGTGATCCGGGCACCTTAGCCGAATACCTCCGTGATCCGGGCCTCCTTGGTCTTGCGCTCAAGGAAGCGCAAAAAGCCCTTCGTTTCGTCATCGGTTATCGGCTGATCCGCGACCTCCGTAAGGGCTGGCGCTACAACAATCCCAACCTCGATCAGCTCAAACTTCTGGATGTTGGCTACGATGGTTTGGAAGAATTTTGCGCGCATGAGGCATCATTTAAAGATCAGCCCATGCTCGCTCGGCTCAAACCCGGAGAGCGCACTGAATTCGCCCGGCTCGTCTTCAGCGAATTCACCAGAAATCTCTGCATCGAATCACGCTACCTCGACGGTCAAGAGCACGAGAGTATCAAAGGAAAAATCTACAACTATCTCACTGAACGTTGGTCTTTCGGAGACGACGAGCGACTCGCCACGACGTGTTATCTCCTTCTCGACAAACGTCCGGATAGCAAGGGTCGGAAGCGCTTCGATCTTGTCGGCGGCGGTCCAGGCTCGCGTCTGGTTCGTCAGTTAAAATACGCCGATTTTTGGAGAACTTCGGCCTGCGCCGATCAAGCAGTTCATCTAAAGAATCCACAATGGGTGGATCTCTGCCGCGCTTTTCTCAAGTCCGCCGAAACCCACGGTTACGTCCAGAGCCAGAGTCTCGACAACCAGAAGCTCGTCGGCTGGACCCTCAAGGCCTCGGCCCTTCGCTGGACGCTTACGCTCGACGTTCGACCTGAATCCGCGCCGATCAATCAATTCTTTCGCCAGCTTTACCTCACAATCACCGAGGTCCTCACGCAGCCTCAGCATCCGTTTTTCGACTTCGTCGCCAACGAGCACACCGCCCAGGTGGACGCCGATAAGCGAAAAATGCTTGAGCAACGATTCCGCCGAAACCCGCGCGACCTAAAAGATTGGGATCAAAATGCGGACACCAAAGGCCCCATGCCGCGCCTGCCGGTTCTCTTCTGCTCGCCCACGATGGAGCTGGGCGTGGACATTTCTTCACTCAGCACGGTTTACCTTCGCAACATCCCGCCAACGCCCGCCAACTATGCGCAACGCAGCGGCCGTGCGGGCCGGGCCGGCCAGGCCGCCCTCGTGGTGACCTACTGCGCCGCCATGAGCCCACACGATCAGTGGTTCTTCGCGCACGCTACGGATATGGTCCATGGCATAGTCCGAGCGCCAACGCTGGAACTCGCCAACCGCAATCTCGTCGAGAGTCATCTCCATGCCGTCTGGCTAGCCCAAGTAGAATACGAGCTTGAGACCAGCATCGCTCCGCTGCTCGACCTTGAGCAGCCAAAAAAGCCTATTCGCCCGACCTTGCAGGCCCGTCTTGCCGCCCCCGCCGCCGAGGCCCGCGCGCTCGCCCAAGCCCGCCGCGTGCTTGCCCAGATCGAAGGTGAACTCACCCCTGACCGCGCTCCGTGGTACGGTCCCCATTTCGCCGAACAGGTCATTGCCGCGAGCGCGAAAGAATTTGGCGCCGCCTTCGATCGCTGGCGCACGCTCTACGATGGGGTGCAAAGCCAGATGGAAGCGGCAGACAAAATCATCCGTAGCCCCGCAACCAGCGCCAGAGACCGCGAAAACGCCAATCGGCGTTACATGGACGCCAAGAATCAATTCACCCTGCTCCTCAAAACGGGCAACAGCCAGAACACCGACTTCTACACGTTCCGTTATCTTGCCAGCCAGGGGTTCCTACCCGGCTATAATTTTCCCCGGCTACCGCTTATGGCTTGGGTGCCGGCCACGGGGAGAAAACGCAACGGCAAGGACGATCAAGGCAGCATGGTCAGCCGCCCGCGTTTCCTCGCGTTGGCCGAGTTCGGCCCACGTAGTCTAATTTATCACGACGGCCGGATGTTTCGCGTTGATCGCGCTAAGCTCAATATCAGCAGCTCCGACTCTATCTCGTCCGACTCCAAGCTACCCACTGTCAGTGCCCGCGTTTGCACCGCTTGCGGCTATGGTCACCTCGGCGACGAGGCCAAGCCGGAGCCGCTCGCCGATGTGTGCGAGCACTGTCACACCCCACTCAGCGACGATGGTCGCGTCAACACGCTCTACCGAATCGAAAATGTGGAGACGACCGCTCAAGAGCGCATCTCCGTGAATGAGGAAGAGCGCCAGCGTCAGGGCTACGAGTTACAAACCACCTATCGCTTCATGCCCGGCCCCGGCGGCCTGCTGGAGCGCCACGATTCCGAAGCCGTCACAACCGCCGCCGCCGATCCGGTTGTCCTTCTGGCTTACTCTCCCTCTGCCCGCATTTGGAGGATCAACAAAGGATGGCGTCGGCGTAAGGACAAGAAACAGCTCGGGTTCATCATCAATCCGATCAACGGCCGCTGGAGCAAACAGGACAACCCGGATGAAGCCACCGATGCGGACGAAACGCCTGAGCAGCTCGACAAGAAAGAACCCACTCAACGCATCGTCCCCTTCGTGGAGGACCATCGCAATATCCTGATCCTGACACCGACAAGGGAACTAACCGACTCTGCGATGGCGACGCTGCAAGCCGCCCTGAAACGCGGCATCACGCAAACCTTCCAGATCGAAGAGTCCGAGCTGGTCGTCGAGCCCTTGCCCGACGCAAAATGCCGCAAATCCATTCTGTTTTATGAGGCCGCCGAAGGCGGGGCCGGTGTGCTCAGTCGCCTTGCCCAAAGCCCCGAGCAATTGGCGGTGGTCGCCCGCCAAGCACTCGAAATTATTCACTTCGACCTCAAGAAATTTTCGGCGTCTTTCGACGCCGCTGACCTCGCCGCCGTCGAGCGCCGCAGGCCTACGGGTGAACGCATCTGCGAAGCTGGCTGCTACCAGTGTTTGCTCTCATATTACAACCAGCCCGATCACGAGCACATCAACCGCGGCGACCCCGCCGTCCAAGAATTACTGGTTCAGTTGGCCCACGCCACCGTGCGCCCGGCCAAGTCTCCCTCCGCCAGCGCGGCCAGCTCTCCACCAGACCTGTTGACCACTTGGCTCACCACACTCGGCCAGCTCGGCCATCGCGTTCCAGACGACACCCGCTACGCTCTCGCCGATGGACTGGGCTTTGTGGATGCGCGCTACAAAGCATCCCGCGCCCTCGTTTTTCTCGCGCCTCCTTCAGCCGCCGTGCAGGCCTACGCTGCCGACCGAGGCTACACTACCGTTGAGTTCATTACCGATTCTTCCACTTGGGCTGCTACCTTCGCCGATCACCCCGCCATCTTCGGCCCTTCCACGCCCGCAGCTTCATGAGTTCTGTCGCGCTCGTTTCATTCAACCCTGGGGCCTTGGTTCGCGCGCGTGGACGTGAGTGGGTCGTTCAGCCCGGCTCCTCAGATTCTCTGCTCAAACTCCGTCCTCTTGGCGGTTCCGAGGAAGACGTCACTACGCTCCTGCCCGAGCTGGAGCCCGAAGCTCCAACCGCCGCCACTTTTCCCGAGCCCGATCCAGCCCTGCGTGGCAACCACACCGCCGCCGTGCTTTTGCGCGATGCCCTCCAGCTTAAGCTTCGCGCCGGGGCCGGCCCGTTCCGCTCCTTCGCCAACATCGCCGTTGAGCCTCGTGCCTATCAGCTCGTGCCGCTGCTCATGGCGCTCCGCCAGCCCACGGTTCGCCTGTTGATTGCGGACGATGTCGGTATCGGCAAAACCATCGAAGCCGGTCTCATAGCCCGCGAGCTGCACGACCGCGGCGAAATCGCCCGTTTCGCTGTGCTTTGCCCGCCTCACCTCGTTGACCAGTGGTGTAGCGAACTCGCCCGTCATTTCCACTTTCAGGCGGTCGCGCTCACTTCCGCCAGCGTCACGCGCCTCGAAAAAAACCTTCCACCCGGCGTCTCTCTTTTCGAGCACCACGCGGTGGTTGTAGTAAGTCTCGACTACATCAAGAGCGACCGCCACCGCGCCCATTTCCTTTCCATAGCACCTGAGTGCATCATCGTGGACGAGGCCCATAGTTGCTCCACCGGAGGCCAAGGCCGCCAACTACGCTTTGAGTTGCTCAAACAACTCGCCGACGACGGCGAGCGGCACCTCATCCTCCTCACCGCTACGCCACACTCCGGCGACGATACTGCGTTTCACAACCTCCTCTCACTCCTCCGCCCAGATTTCGCACGGCTCGCCGACGCGGATGCCACCACGCGCCAGCGCCTCCGCGAAGACCTCGCCAATCACTTTGTGCAGCGCCGCAGAAGAGACATCGAGGAGTGGCAGGATGTAAGCGTATTTCCTAAACGCCTAACCGCCGAGATTACCTATCGTCTTACCGGCGCGTGGGGCGAGTTTTTCGATGCCGTGCAGGATTATTGCGTCGGCCTAGCCGAGCGCACCGAAGCCACCGGCGGTGCAGGCCGGCACATGATTTGGTATGCCACGCTCGCCCTCTTGCGCTGCGTTGGTTCCTCACCCGCTGCCGCTGAACGCGCACTCAATACCCGCCTTACCGGCACCTTGGAGGAAATGGAGGCTCTCGCCGACGAAGCCCGCCTCCAAGATGGCGACGAGACGGACCTCTCATCCGACGATCTCGAACCCGCCGGAGCGCTCGCCGAGACAGCCCAACTAAAAGCTCTCATCACAAACGCCCGTTCACTCGCCGGCCAGAAGGGCGATCCCAAACTCAAAGCCCTCTGCGAACACATCCATGAGTTGCTCGCTACAGGCGCTCGCCCCGTCGTTTTCTGCCGCTATCTCGCGACTGCGCACTACGTCGCAGCTCACCTTCGCGAGCATTTCAAGAAAGCCACCGTGGACGCCGTCACCGGCGAACTCACTCCGGAGGAACGCGAGCTTCGCGTCTCCGCTCTCGCCAAGGCCGAACAACCCATTCTCATCGCCACCGACTGCCTTTCCGAGGGCGTGAACCTTCAGCACGGCTACACCGCTGTTGTCCACTACGACCTCGCGTGGAATCCCACCCGTCACGAACAACGCGAGGGGCGCGTGGATCGCTTTGGTCAAAAGGCAAAGGAAGTCCGCTGCACAATGCTTTACGGTCAGGACAACCCTGTGGACGGCTTCATCCTCAACGTCATTCTCCGCAAGGCCGAGGCTATCCGCAAAGACCTCGGAGTGCTCGTGCCGCTTCCGCGAGACGCCGAGCGCATGAATTACGCGATGATCAAGGCCGCGCTGCTAAAGCGCAATCGCGTCACCCGTCACGCTGACCAACTCGACTTTGGTTTCGAGAAACTGCTCGGCGAAGAACTCAAACCACTTACTACCGCGTGGGAAGACGCCCGCGAAAACGCCAAGGTCAACCGCACCGTTTTTGCCCAACGCCGCATCAAACCTGGGGAAGTTCTCCCTGAATGGCGACGCCAGCTCGACCTTATCGGTGATGAAGCTGCTATCGCTCGTTTCGTCCAGAACGCCTGTGCCCGGCTCAACGCTCCATTAGAACCTACCCGCAACGCTTGGCGCTTTTTGCCGAAACATCTTCCTCCTGCACTCCGCGAACGCCTCGCTCAGGAGGACATCGACCGCGACCTGCTCATCGACTTTCACTATCCGCCCGATCCGCGCACGCACTTCATCCACCGCACGCACCCGTTGGTCGCCATCCTTGCCGACCACCTGCTTGAGGGCGCATTGCAGGACGCCTCGCCGCTCGCAGCCCGATGTGCTGCCACCGTCACGACCGATGTCTCTGTCGTCACTACCGTTTTCTTGCTTCGCTTGCGCCACCAGCTCTCCAGCCAGAAGCGCGGCGTCACCCGCACACTCATGGCCGAGGAGACGGTAGCCATCGCCTTGGAAGGTCGTACCGATCCCCGCTGGATCGATGATGCCCGCTTGCTTCGTCTGCTGGAAGTAAAACCAAGCGGCAACCTTGGCCCTGAAACAGCCACCCGCGAAATCATCCATGCGCTCGCGCTTCTGCGTGCCAGCACAGGCCGCCTCGAAAATCTCGCCCGCCAGCGCGCCGACGCGCTGTTGCAGGATCACCGACGCGTCCGCGAAGCCGCCGACGATCAAGGTCGCTACGCCGTAACGCCGTCTCTGCCTGTAGACGTAATCGGCGTTTACGTTCTTCTACCCGACACTCTGTAGGACCCCATGGCCCGCCGCCCAACCGACTCACTCATCTTCGATTCCCTCCGCTTGGAGGGCGGCCTCTTCGTTCCCTCCGCGCTCGAAAAGGCTGCGCGCGGGGAGCACACCGCCCAAAAGCCTGCTGACTACCGTCTCCCCAAAGGCCTCGCTCTCGTCGATGAGCAGGGCCGCGCTTTCCGTATCGCTACCGCCCTCTACAAAACATTCGAGCCAACTCGCGCCCGTAGGGATGTGGACGCCACCCGAGCAACTGTCGGTTTCGTCACCGAGCTGTTACGCGATGCCTTTGGCTACGCTGACTTCGCCCTTTGCCCCGCGCCCGTCACACTCGCCGACCGCGCCTATCCTATCACCGCCTTCTCCTCAGGGGGTCGCGTGCCAGTCATCATCGCTCCGCATACGCTCGAACTCGACGAGCCCGACGAACGCTTCGCCGTCCTCGGCTCCGGCTCGCGTCGTCGCTCCGCCTATCAGCTCGCGCAGCAATTCCTCAACGCAAGCGTCTCCTGCACTTGGGCAATTCTGACGAACGGTCGGCAGCTCCGCCTTGTTCGCGACGCCGATACCCTCACACGCCCCGCCTTCCTCGAAGCCGATCTCGATCTTATCCTTCGCGCCCAGCGCTACCCAGACTTCGCAGCCGTCTGGCGTCTTTTCCACAGCAGCCGCGCCGGTTCGCACGAAGTTCCCGGCGACACCTATCCATGGGAAGCATGGAAAAAGGAAGGCCAGGAGCAGGGCGAACGCGTTCGCAAGGGACTGCGCACTGGCGTAACTGAAGCTTTGCTTGCCCTCGGTACCGGCTTCCTTGAACGCCCCGCCAACGAAGCCCTCCGCCTCCGCCTCCAAACCGGCGACCTCGCCGTCGCCGATTACCTCCAGCAGCTCTTCCGCCTCATTTATCGTTTCCTGTTTCTCTTCACTGTAGAGGAGCGCGGCCTCCTTCACGTTCCAGACGAGTCGCCTGAATCTCGTCGTGCCCGCGAAGCCTATGCCCAGGGTTACGCCTTCCGTCGTCTCCGTGATCGCGCCCTCCGGCGCTCCGGCTTCGACCGTTACGGCGATATTTGGACCAGCGTGCAGATTGTTTTTGCCGGACTTGCGGGTGGCGAAGCGCGTCTGGCGCTCCCAGCTCTCGGCGGCCTTTTCGCCACCACCCAATGTCCCGACATTGATGGGGCGAGCCTCGACAACCGCGTCCTCCTCACCGCCATGCGGCACCTTCGCTGGGCATCCTCTTCGGGACAGCTTGCCGCCATCGACTATCGGAATATGGGCCCCGAGGAACTCGGCTCCGTTTACGAAAGCCTACTTGAACTCGTTCCCACCGTTAACCTCCCCGCGCGCCGCTTCGGTTTCGTCGGGCTCACCGACGCTGGTTCCACCGCAGGCAACGCGCGAAAGACCTCGGGCTCCTACTACACGCCGGATTCACTCGTTCAGGAACTCATTAAATCTGCCCTCGATCCGGTCATCGCGCAGAAGATCGCGGATCATTCAGCCAATCCTGTCGAGGCGCTGCTCGCCCTGACAGTTTGCGATCCTTCCTGCGGCTCCGGACATTTCCTCCTCGCAGCCGCCCGCCGCCTTGCAGCGAAAATTTCTGAACTCCGAGCCCCCGATGGTGCACTCCGCCCTGACGACTACCGCCATGCGCTCCGAGAGGTCGCTAGCCGATGCCTTTTCGGCGTCGATCTTAACCCCATGGCGGTCGAGCTTTGCCGCGTTGCCCTGTGGCTGGAGACTGTTGATCCAGGCAAGCCCCTCGGTTTTCTCAACCACCACATCCGTCCCGGCAACAGTCTTCTCGGCACCACACCCGAACTCATCGCCAAAGGCCTCCCCGACGACGCTTTCACTGCGATAGAGGGGGACGACAAAGCCGCATGCTCCGAACTGAAGAGGAGGAATAAAAGCGAACGCGAAGGTTTCGGCCCCCTCTTCCAACATGAGGAGCAGGCCATTCGCGACCGCTTGCGCCAAGCCGCCTCCGCCGTCGAGGAGATGGACGACAGCCAAGCGGATCTGCTCCACCGCAAGGAAGCCGCATTCGTTAGCGCCGAGTCCGCACCTGATTATCGCCGTGCGAAACTCCTAGCCGATCTTTGGTGCGCGGCCTTCGTCATTAAAAAACACTACCGCGACTACAATGTTGTCGCGCTTCGGCCCTCGAGTCACGAATCGCAAATTAGCACACCTGTTGCCGGGCAACTCCTCCACGCTCAAGATGAACTCTTCGGTCAATCCATCTCGGCTGGCCCTGAGGTGATAGCAAATAAAGCCAAGTCAAAATCACAAACTTCACGTCTCAACTTGGGCCTCCCATTCGGTATTACGACGCAGCACCTTCGCGACTTTGTTCAAGGGCTCTCATTAAGCTCCGAACTTCAAAGTGAAGTCGCAGATGTGTCGCGCCAATTCAGCTTTTTCCATTGGCATCTCGCGTTTCCAAAAATTTTTGCAAGTGGCGGATTCGATTGTATTCTCGGAAATCCTCCCTGGGACAGGGTGAAGTTTGACGAGCAAGATTGGTTTGCAGAGCGGATGCCTGACATAGCAAACGCGCAAACGACTGCCGCGAGAAAGAAACTCGTCGAAGAACTAGCTTCCCGTTCGCCAACTCTCTTACGGGAATTTGAAGGCGCCCGTCGGGAATTCGAAGGCCTCAACGCTTTCATCCGTGTGTCTGGAGTTTTCCCAAACGGCTCTTCGGGCGAACTGAATCTTGCCACTTTGTTTGCTGAACGAAGCACGAACCTAGTCGGCCCGAGTGGACAAGCCGGTCTAGTGCTTCCGACAACCGTTGTAACCGACAAGTCCGCGCAGCCACTGTGCCGAGCTTGGATTGAACAAGGCCGTTTAGTCGCGATCTTCGATTTTGAAAATCGGGCAGGGTTGTTTCCTGAGGTGGATAGCAGATACAAGTTCGCGATAATAACGCTTCGCGGTGTGGGTAAGCCGGGTGCGCCTGTGAAAGCGGCGTTTTATCTACAAGACCCGGCCGAACTCTTGGTCCCGGAAAACCTGATCACCATTTCGGTAGCAGACATCGAAGAAGTGAATCCAAACACGCTGAGCTTTCCGGTTAGTAGGACTATCGCCGATGCTCAGCTCATGCTTGCGATCCACCGCCGCGCTGAGCCTTTGCTTCGCGACTCTGATTCGGCGACAGGCGGATCATGGGGATACTCCGTGTTCTTTGTTTTTGAAATGAACAAGGACAGCAGCAAATTCAGCACTTCGCGTTCCGATGGCGCATTGCCGTTGCTAGAAGCGAAGCTTGTGCACCAATTCGAGCACCGAGCGGCAACCTTTGAAGGGCAAAACCAACGTGATTTATCGAATGGCAATGCCCGTGAGGCGCTCCCGCACGAATTGGCAGACGCTAACTTTACAGCGCGTCCTCGCTTTTGGGTCCCGGCTACCGATGTAGTAAGCGCGTTCAAGCGCGGAGGAATCGAACGCCAGTGGCTGGTGGTGGCTCGTGCTATTACAAACGCGACGAACGAGCGCACAGTTATTACTTGCATCATACCTCGCGTTGGAATGGGGCATAGCTGTTGGGGAATCCGGCTTTCCAAGGCGGATGCCCCACTAGCAGCAATGCTTTGTGCCAGTCTAAACTCTTTTGTGCTCGATTATGCGGGGCGGCAAAAAATCAGCGGGATGAATCTCAGCAACTTCATCATCAAGCAGCTCCCCGTTCTTTCACCCAAGACTTACACCAAAATCTGCTCATGGGCCGACGACCTAACGCTCGAAAAAAGCAATGCACCATCGCTCCGCGATTGGTTGCTTCCTCGCTTGCTGGAGTTGACCTATACGGCGTGGGACCTTGAGGCTTTTGCTGTAGACTGTGGCTGGAATGGGCCTCCTTTTCGGTGGGACGAAGAGCGGCGTTTCTTGCTGCGATGTGAAGTGGACGCCGCCTATTTCCACTTATACCTCGACTCAGATGCGGAGTGGCAGCAGCAGCCCGACGCCTTGATACGCGCATTCCCGACACCCCGCTCGGCCGTTGCCTATGTCATGGACACCTTTCTTATCGCGAGGCGCAAAGACGAGGCGGAGCACGGCCGCTACCGCACGAAGGAAATTATCCTCCAAATCTACGACGCTCTTGAAGAATCTATCCGTTCAGGCCAAGCCTACCAAACGCGCCTCGATCCACCTCCTGCCGATTTGCGGTGTTGCCATCCGCCTCGTTTCACCGTTCCCGCTCCCGAGTGGATGGACCGCCCTCTGATTTTACCGTCTACGCTTCGCGGCATTGTTCTGCCGGATCGTTACCGCGCCACCGTCGTTCCGCATCTGTTGTATCAAGCAGGAGGAAGCATTTCGTTTGAGCGATTCCGTCGTGCATATTGGCTCCTTACCGAGCCCAAGACGTTGCAGCGCTATGCCAACAACTCAGTCGGAACCGTAGCAAAAGAGTGGGCAAAGGTTTTTCGCGAACAG
>DATAKE010000075.1:0-10830 GCA_036261745.1 Opitutaceae bacterium | reverse complement strand
GAGCGTTTCGATCTCGATTACGCCGCGCAATTCAACCCTGCGCTTACGATCCATGAGAACTGCTGGAACGCGGACGGCGTGGGTTTGCAAAAAATCGGGTTTTACTCGGACGCCCGGTACCATTCGGTGTTCACGCTCAAGCGCTGGCCCAGCCGCACCTATCCAGGCATCATCCATCGGCTGACCGGCCTCCCGTTTCTCGATTACCAAATCACGGTCAATGTCGAGCCGCTGCCGGCAAAACGCGAAGTCGATCAGGAGGAAAAGAACATCGAGCGCTTGCGGGGCGAATATCAGGACAGTGAACGCCACTCTCTCCTGGTCGCCATCGGGAAGAAAGAGCGGAAAATCGAATCGCTCTCGACGGGGTTTATCCGGCCGTTCGCGGTCACCTATATTATCCGCGTTTGGGATGAAACCGAGGCGGCTTTGAGCGCCAAATGCGCGGCGATCAAGAATGCGATCAACAATCTCGGCGGCGCACAGTACTATGAATGTGCGCTGCCTTCCACGGCGAAGAAACTCTTCTTTGCCTCCTGGCCCGGCTGGACCGGTTCTCCCTACAGGCATCGCAGCCTCTACGCCGAGGACAGTTATCTCGCGGACCTGCTCCCTTTCTCGGCGACGTTCACCGGCCACTTGGCCGAGGCCGAGGCGATTTATGACGGGTCGCAAAATAACCTCGTGGGTTTGCGCACATTTTTGGGGACTCCGCCGACACCACAGCATGGAGTCCTTCTCGGTGCTACAGGTGCCGGAAAGTCGCTCGTTATGCGCGATCTCCTGGAGCAGACGGCGCCCTATTATTCCTACACGGTAATAATCGAGGAAGGGCTTTCCTACGAGCGGTACACGAAGGCGATGGGCGAACAGCCAATCATCCTTCATCCCGACGGCGACCTGACGATCAATTACTTCGACACCGGCGGAATGCCGCTAAACCAGCTGCAAATTGCAACCGCGGTGGCACTCGTCTCGCGCATGATCGGCGAGGCCGCGGACGTCGAAGCGCAGCAGGTTCGTCAAGCCCTCCTCGCCCGCTACATCCACCAGCTCTACGAGGACGCCTTTGAAGAGTGGTCGAAACGGAATCGTGAAATCCTGCCCCGGCTTCAGCGGATGGCCTGCGCCACGTCTTTGTGGAAACGCGAAAAGATGGGGTTGGGCGCGACAGAGACTGAAGCGTTTGCCGATCTGCGAGACCGCCTCGCGGCCAACGAGGATGAAGCGCAGCAGTTTTTAGAAAGTGTGGCGGAGGCGCAGATCACCGCGTTTCTGAAAAACCCGCAGACAGAGCGTATGGTGATGGCTCACGCGCACGCCTTTTACCGGCCGGGAGATTATCCGGTCCACGCAAGTCTCGTCGAACTGATGCAGTTTTCGCGTTTCGAGGAGCACAAGAAGGAGCAGATCGATCACCTCTCGACACTGCTCTCTGCGTGGTGTGCCCACGGGCAATATGGCCGGCTGTTCGATGGCCAAACCAACGTGTCGCTCACTGGAAAAATCGCACACTTCGAACTCGGCTATATTCCCGAGCAGGCGAAGGAACTTAAAACCGCGGCGGGCCTTCTCATCACCGGCTTCACGCGTCAGCACATTATTTCGCTCCCACGTCTTTGCTGGAAGCGGATCCTTTACGAGGAACTGGCCCGATTCTTGGACGTTCCCGGTGGTGAAAAGATCGTCGCCGAATCCTACGCGCAGCTCCGGAAGTTTAACTGCTGGACGGCTTCGATCGTGCAGCAATACAGCAAATTCAAGGAGTCGCGCATCCGGCCGGTCGTCATGGGCAACAGCAAACAGTTTTTCCTCATGCGGCAATTCGACCGGAGCGACGTGGAGGACATCGCCCGTGACATCGCCTTGCCGGAATCCGTCGCCGCGTCGGTTCAGAACTACCCGATGCCGGAACAGCAGGCGGAGGGGAAAAAGTTCTCCAGCCTGTGTTTTTTCTCACCCGTCACCGATCCGCCGCTCTGCGGCACAGTGCGGAATGTTCAACCACCTATCGCGAAATTCTCTCATGAAAAAGCTGCCGTTTGACAGGGCTCTCCTTGCCGCCCTCTTCTGCGCGTGCGCCCTCGGTTTCACCGGATGCACAACCGCTGGCGGCACCGTCGCCGATCTTGGTCTCGCCGCCGCAGGCGGAACTGCCGGCTATCACGTTTCCGATCATAAAATCGGCGGCGCGGCTGTCGGTGCCGCGGCGGGTTTCGTCGCCTCGAAAGTCGCCCAGTCGAAAGTGCGGGACGCGATCCGTGACGCGGAAAAACGCGGGTTCGACCAAGCCATGAATCAAGCGGTGAAGCAGCAATACTGGATCATCCAAAATCAGCAGCGCTCGCGGGAGATTTCGGAGACCCAAGAAGCGCGGCTCGTCCCGGTCGTAATTCCGGAAACGAAAATCAACGGGGTTCTGCAGAAAGCTCACGTCGAGTACCTCCGCGTGGAACCATGAAATCCCTGCTTTTTATCATCGCCGCGTTGGTCGCGCACAGCGTCCGGGGACAGATTCCCGTGACGGATTTCGCGAATCTCACCAACAACCGGATTAGCCAGGTCGAGAACATCGCGAAATGGATTGAGAGCATCGCGCAGCTGCGCACCCAGATCGACCAGCTAAACCGGCAGATCGATATTCAAGGCGACATCCGGCAGTGGACCGGTAACCCCGTGGATGCCGGCGGCCGGCTGGTGCTCGATGCCCTCGATGGAACGGACCTCCTTCGGGAATTCGGTCAGACGCGGGCAGCGGTTGTCGGAGCCGTAAAAAGTTTGGACTCCCTCGGTAACACCGGTGGCGGGAACTACCGCGAAATCGCCAGTGCCGATCTCGACGGTAACGAACTCGCCCGTGATTCCCTCACGTATCGCCGCTACGCCATCCTCGACGCGACTCAGGCCAATGCCGATCAAGTGACGGCCGAGACGAAAGCCCGCGAACTGCGGTTGCAGGAAGAAATCGCGGCAACCGTGCAGGATTTGAAAACAGCTTCGACCGATGCCGAGGTGCAAAAACAGGCGGCTAAGTTGACCGCACTCAATGGCCAGCTCGCGCAGGTCGAGGCCGCGCGTCGCCGCGAAGTCGATGCCGTGGCGCTCCAAAAGATCGCGAACGATGCCCGGCTCGAGGCGGAACGGCTGGCCGCGGCCGAGTTGGCCGCGAAGGACGACTTTTTGGCGAACCGACGCGTCAGCACCTACCTCGGCAACCTCAAACTCCGGAAATAACAATGAAAACCACTCACCTGGCGGTTCTCATCGGACTGATGGCCTTGGCCGACACCGGCTGCGGTCCTTCGAAAGCTGAACGCGAGACAAAGGAGCGCGAAAGGCTGGAACTGGAAGAACAGGCGCACAGCGAAGCGGCGGTCGCCAATAAAGCGATCACCACCATGACGGAAAAAGCATTCCGTGGCCGCACGACCGAAGAGGAAGCGAAGCATAAGGCTGAAGTAGCACGGCAGGTGGAAGCACTTCGCAAGGCACGACAGGAAGCAGAGGCGAAGGCGATGCAGTCGGGGCAAAAATCCTGATGGAAATTTATCTGCCAACGCTCGAAACCAAGATGACGGACCTCGTGGTCGTGTTCCGTTTCATCGTTTTCGCCATCATGGTGGCGGGTTTCATATTTTCCATCAAGGCGGGTCGGACCAGCGGCAGTGCGCTTACAAAGCCACTGTTCAAGGCGATCGTGATCGTTGCCGCCGTTGCCACCCTGGATCTCTGGTTTCCAAAAGTGGAATCGGTGTTTCTCTCCGTCGCCGAATACATCGATCCCGGTTTCACCAAAAGTCCGGCGTCGTCGGCCAACACCATCCGTGAATCGACGACGACTAATCCGGAGGGGAAGTCATGGTCATGGCGGCATCTGAACGAATCGGTCTATCAGGCGGTCACCAGCGCCCTCGCCAATGTTTTTATCTACATTGGAACCCTGATCACGGTGCCGATGCTGATCCTGCAATATATCCTGCGCTGGCTCCTCTATCTCCTGGCGCCGTTCGCCCTCGCGTTCTTCATGGTGCCGGGGTTTTCCGGGATCGGAGTGCGCTTCTTTCAGCAGGTCCTGGCGATCATGGCCTGGCCGGTCGGATTCGCCCTCACGAACCTCGTAGCACTCGCCGTCTGGAACGACTTTCGCGCAGCGGTGGGAGCGAACCCGCCCACGGTCGGTGAAGCGCTTTACTCACCCTTACTCACGGCTATGGGCGGCATTCTCGCCACCATCATTATTGTGGTCGGGATGATTTCGACCCCGCTCGTCATGCAAAAACTCTTTGCGCAAGGTGCAGCATTCACGGGGACGTCGGTCAATCCGGTGAGCATCGTTCGCGGTGGGGCAGGAATGATTCAGGGCGCGGGGGCACGACTCTCAAGCCGGGGTGCGTCTGCCGCTCCCTCGGCCACAGCGGCTTCCGCTCCCATGCCACCGCCGATGGGTGCGGGCGCTCGCCCGGGAATTTAATTTCAAACGACCCATGACTATCGGAGATACTTCCACTGTACCCCCAAGCGAACGCTTGCGGGAAAGTCCCGTCGATCAAACCCGGCGGCTGCCCGACAGCTCGAAACGGGCTTTTTCGCCGGCAAGGCTTTTTGCGGACCACGCTTTCGCCGCAAGGCTGTGGTTTTTCGTTGCCTGCGCGGCGCTCGGGTTCTGCGTCCTCCAGCCTTACTTCATCATCAATGCCTATCGCGCGCGGGAGCGCGTCGTAGTACTCGACGGCGCCGGCACGTTCGCGGTGTCGCCGGTTCTGGGTTTCGGAGAGGCGAAGGAACTGCACGAGTCGATGACCCTGTGGGCAACCTTGGCCTTGTTTCAGCGCGGGCCCAAGAATTTCGATTACCCGGACATTCTCCAAAAACTGTTCCTGATGGACGCGTATAACAAAACCGCGGCCGATCTGGAATCATCCCGTACGGAATTCGAGGTGAAGAACATTCACCAAAAACCGGAGATCTTCAAAATCGACATCCTCCGGACCCGCGAAGACCGCGTCCTTGTTCGGGTGGAAGGGCAGCTTATCCGTACCGGCGTTTTCGCCAACCAAGCGTTCAGCGAATCACCGAAATTTACTCTGAATCTCACGTTGGTCCGAAACCCCAACATGCTGGCAAATAAACGTTATCCTCTCGGCGTATGGAGCTACGACTACACTTTGTTTTAATCGCGACGCTAGCGACGGCGCACGGTTTATCGCTGCGTGCGGAAGCGCCAGCGACACCGGCACCAGTCGTGAGGCAATTCCCGCTGAATGAGCGAACCGTCTATGAAATCCTGATCAGTCGGGATGCACCAACGACGCTCATGTTTCCCTCGGCACCGACCGCCATCGAGGCCGCCAACGTTTCGGTTTCTACCGAAACTCCGGCCCCAGTGATGCTGGCTTACACGCCGGGCCGGTATTTTTTCAGTGTGCGTGCCACGGAGGTAAACGCTCGGGCGGCGATCAACGTCGTTTGGAAAAACAAAACCTACGTCCTCCGTCTGGCAGAGAGCGCCGAGCCGTTCGCCTCGGTGACTTTCTCTGAGGAGGCTTTGCCTGGAGCAGGTGCCTCTTCCCCTCGTCGCGTGACCCCCGAGGTTTTGCTCGGTCTTCTGGATCGCGCCAAAAATTACGCGCTCGTTCAGGCGCAACACCCGCAAACCGTGTCGCAAATCGAGCACGCGAGGCCGGGGAGCGTCACCTACTACCGGGATTTCCGCGTCACCGTAGAGGAGGTCTTTCGTTTCGATCCCGAAGACACCTTGGTTTTTCGGCTGTGTTTCGAAAACACCAGCGAACAGGAAGTGATCTATCTACCCCAGCGACTCGCCGCACGAATCGGGCAGAATGTCTATTCTGCCTCGATTGCCGATGCCTCGGGGATCGTGCCGCCCAAGGCTGCCACGGCGGGATATTTTGCGATCACCGGTACGCCGCGTGGCGAACGGGCCAATCTCAGCCTGAACAACGTTGTGAGTGTCATCGTTCCTCGCGTGGAGCGGGACGCGAAGCTCGTCGTTACGCAATAAGGGCAAGGCATAGACATGCGCGCACTCGTATTCTTAAAATCGCCGCTCGGCAACTTGACCTTGTTTCTCTGCTTTGCCTTGGGAGCGGGAGTTTTTGTCTATCGCGCCCAAGCGCGCGAGACCGCCCAAGCCGGCCAACTGACAAAGGTCGAAACACCCGAGTCAGGCATGGCGCGGGAATCGATTAGCCGGGAGGGTCAGTCGTTCAAGCTCCCAGCGCCGGCGGCGCGGAAAGCTAGTCCCGGAGCGGAGTCAGACGCTAATGATGCTGCGGACGCGGGCGAATCGCGCAGCCGGTCCGGTCGCAGTACCGGTGCGGAGGGAAAACCAGTCCGCCCCAGGTTTCTCCCGATCAGTTTGATTTCTGGGACAACGGCGACGGAAACGACCGTACCGCTATCGAAAACCTACGCTCCCTATGGGCGGCTCATCCCGTGTGAGACGGTCATCACGATTGAATCGTCGAAACTCGATACGCCTGTGATTGGGCTCGTGACCGAGGATGTCTGGCACAACGGCCAGCTCATCATTCCGGCGGGGACTGAAGTGCATGGCCGCGCATCGCTCGACCGTACGCGTGAGCGCGTAGCTGTTTCAGGCCAGTGGGTCGTTGTCTGGCGCGACGGCAGTCCGCTCAACGGCACCGAACTCGTGCTTAACGGCATCGCCTTGGATCGCGAGAAAGACGACACGACGGAAAATTTCGGCCTGCGGGACGGCTCCGCCGGCCTTTTGGGCGACCTCATCAAGACCGACGATCTCCAGGAAATAAAACTCTTCGCGTCCACGTTCATGGGCGGTTTCGCAAGCGGGCTCCAGCAGCTGCAAAATCAGAGCACGGCTCTTGGCGGATTGGCCCAGGTGCCGATTGCCTCGGGCCGGAATGCCGCGTTGCAGGGAACGGCCGATGTCCTGAACGCGTACGCGCGGCAGATTCAAGAGACGATTGCCCGCGACGGGTTTTTCGTCCGCGTGCGCGCGGGCAAGCAATTCTACCTCTACGTGACGGAAACGATCGATCAGGCGAAGGGCACACGGGGCAATCGCCGGAACGAGGACATTTGGAAAAAAGAACATGCAAACTAAACCACTCCTTTTGATCGTGGCCGTTGCGCTTTGCGCCGGCTGCGAGTCGATGCCAAACCGACCGGTAACAGCCGGGCCATCCTCCCCGCCATCGGCGGTCGCGCCGGTGTCCGGCACCGATCTGGACCAGCATAATTTGGAGAAAGTGCGGGTCGGAGAGACGTTGAAGTCGTATCCTGTCGGACGCTTCGTCGATCCCCGCGACCCGAATGTGATGCACGAGGCGCACGTCATCTACCGGAAGGAAGCTGCTGCCAGTTGGAATCTGAATCCAAACGCGCCCACGGTAGTGCCACTGGGTCCCGTGCTGGCGGTCGCCGACCCCGCGAGGACCCCGGATCCTCTCCCCGCCGAATTGGAGCAAAAAATGGCGGAGCAAAACCAGCTCGTTGCTTCGCTCATCGAGCAAAACGACGCCTTGGCGAAAGAGCTGGGTAAGCTCGGTCAGGAAATCGCGGCGCTGCGCCAGGAGCCAGAGTCAGGCGGCGGGGAGGGGAAGAAATGAGTCTCGAAGCCAGCCTAGTTCCTGAGGTGGACGGATTGCCCATCGTGCTACCGCCGCATCTCACAGAAAATTTCGAGAAGGCACAAAGCCAGATCAAGGACTTCTACGGACTCAGTCCGGACGTGCCGGCTTTGGTACGGCTCTGGGTCGCATGCGGCACCTCCGGGGGGATCAGGAGGGAATTCGAGCGCGCAGTCTTGGATATCAAAAGAAAAACCATCAACCCGCTCGACGACGGATTTTTCGATGAAGACTGTCTATAATTTTGGGCGACTCGCGCCCGAACAAGGTCAAACGCCACTGGCGACCAGCCGCCTTGCTCAACCAATGGCTGGGGAAAAACAGAAGGCACTATGCCAACACTAAAACAAGCCGTCGCCGAGAAAAAGGCGCAGGACTCAGCACTGCGGAAAAATCCCGAAATCGATGCCAAGTTGGATCGGTTCATCGCGGAGAATCCCAAGCTGCTCGAGTACTATCAGAACCTCAGCAAAGAGGATCTGATTCGGAAGCAAATGCTCGGGAAAATGCAGCGGAGCGATTACGCCAACGGGCGTAACCAGGAACTCCGAGCATGGGTCGAGGAAAACCCCGAGATCAAAGCCAAGATCGAGGAACGTGTTCGAAACGTACCGGAGGCCAACCGGGACCGAGCATTCATCAATGCCGCGAAAGCGGAGGCGACGAATCGCACGGTGCGGAGCAACGGAATCCGCGTCTAGAGGGTCAGTGATGGTGGCGGCGGGCGCTCCCGTGCCCGCCGCCTTAGCTCTACGAGCAAAGATTTGTTTCTGAAACTCGATCATATGACAGAACGAAGTCTAACTTCGTTTCCGCAAAACGCTTCGTCCAGAAGAGTCTCCGTGCATGTGTAGTTTCCGTGCGTCTGCAAACTGTGAGCGTAGTGCAACATTAACCGCATAACATCGCAGCCGGCGTGACGGGGACAGCGCGACAAAAAACGGCGCAACGTTTAGCCAAGCGTGAGATTGAATAGTCAGAGCGCTTCCAGCGCGCGAAAGCGAACCATGTAGGGTTTCCCAATGAGTTCCGCGGGGAGTTCTACGACGCGCGTCTTTCCTGCCGCCGCCAACACGGCTAAATCATATTCGGCTGATCCCGAAGATTCGAGCACCCGTACATTCGCGAGACGACCGTCTGGTAAAGTAGTAAATCCGATCAGCGTGGATAGACCGGCGGTAGCAACGTCACGTCTTGAATAGTTGCTGCGCAGTTGCTCGACCAAGTGAGCGATGAACGTGGAGCTTCGCAGCGACGTCGCGGCGGTTGTGGAGCTAACGGCGGGGCGATCCGGAAACGAAAATTCTCGTGGATCGAGGCGTGTTGTTTGCTCGAATCGTGAACTGGTCGGCACGCTCGCGGAAGCGGAGGGCAAAGGGTGGGTGCGCCTAAATTCAGCAAGCGTGGTCCGTCGGGTGGGTGGCTCCTCATAGGCGCTAGGTTTTGAAACCGGCGTAGCGCGAGTCGCGGCAGGTGGAGGCATGCGAGAAGTCGATGACACGGGGACAAGCAATACCGCAGCCGAGGCACTGATGTGATCTTCGGTTGTGGCGGACAGCAGTGTAAAGAATGCCTGTTCCGCAGGCCGCGAACTTGCGTGATCAAGAAGATGGAGTGAGACGAGTGTGACGACCAACGCGACGTGCAGCGCGAAAGAACAAGTATACGGTCGGATCATGGCCAAAATGGACGGCGGAATGGAAAAAGCTCAATGCAATTGCGGCACAGACGAGCTTGTGCGTGCAATGCTGGCACAGAGGGGAGGTGGTGAACGAGGTGCAACGAAAGTGGTGCAACGTTGCACCGACGAGACGCAGAATGAGGACTCACGCCGTGAAGTGCGGTTAATCCGCCGGCGGGCTCTTTCGTACGGGGATATCACCCCGAAATTTTTCGATGTCTTAAATCGAGAATCCGCTCGCAAAGTCCGTTTTACCGGAATTCACATACCAACGCTTTCCGTTTGTTGCTCCAGCAGCGCTTGTTCAGATCTCCAGCTTACCTTCGGTCTACTTCACTTTTCCCCAGGCCTCTTCCTCGTTACGGCCTCATCTACCGGATTTCCGGTACGTGTGCCGAAAACCCGGCAGTTGGCGCGCTTCACTTCGATCCAGCCATTCTCAACTTTGCTTCGAGTCCCGCAGCCACCGCGCCTCCCGCTTCCTTATGAAAAAATCGCCGCTCTTTCTGCTTTTGATTATCGGTCCGCTCGCTTTTTCCGGCCACGCCCAAGCTGTGAAGAAGGTGGTCGAGGCCACTTCGACTGCGTCCACGCCGTCGACTCCGCTTCTTCTCGTCAGCCCCACCAGCGGGCCGGTGGCGATGACGCCGCACCTCGTGCAAGCGACGGTGCCGGTCAAATGGAACGAGAGTTCCCTCGGCGTCACCGTCAACTACCGCCACGAGGGCCGCACGCCTTTGAAGGTCCAGGGTGTCAAAACGACAGCCGGGTTTTTTATTGTGGACTATCCTCGCACCATTCCGCCGGGCGGCACGGGGGCTATCGAATTGATTGCGAGCGCCAAGCCTAACACAAATGGCGAACAGGAACTGGTCACGCTTCTCTCCGAGCAAGGGGAGAAAACCGTGCGGGTGATCTTCGAGCGCGAGGCGGCGGTTAGTTTCGCGGCGACCAAACTTTCCTGGACGATCGGCGAAGCGGTCTCCGCCAAGACGGTCGCTTTCGTCGTGATGCCGAGCACGGCAATACCGACCAAAGTCCGGGCACTCGGCTCCGGCAACACGGCGGTCCTCGAACCCGTCGACAAAACAAATTACCGTGTGCGGATCACGCCCGGCTCGACTGCCAAAGCGCAACAATTCCCCGTGATCGTGGAATTCGAACCCGCGCTACCGGGCGTCTCGACGGTCATTTACTGCAGCGTGGCCGCCAACGAGTAAGATCCCCGTGAACCTCTCCCGCTTCCTGCTGCGCTTCTGCCTGTGCGTCGCCGGCCTCTCCGTCGTACCGGCACTGCACGCGATCAACGCGACCTACAGCAATTACACTTCCACGATTTATCTCACGGTCACGTACGACAAGGCCTCCACCGCCGTCGGCCAACCCGTGACGATTCACGTGGTCAGCTCGACCTACAACGGCGGTTCGTTTCACTTTATCGGCGCTTACAACGCGTTTCAGAATTCAGATTTTACCGTGAACCCGCCGTCCGTGTGGGGCTACGGCATCGACTCC
>DATAKE010000074.1:0-77372 GCA_036261745.1 Opitutaceae bacterium | reverse complement strand
ACTATAAGTCGATTCTCCGCCCCGACACGCAGAACACCGCTCGCGGTCTCGTGATCAACGACACGGAAACCGTCTTCACGACGGCCAATCCGGATCTGAAGCCCGAGTACGCGGACAACTTCGAGGCTCGCGTGGAATACTACTTCGAGCCGGTCGGCCTCATCTCCGGCGGCATCTTCTACAAGAAGCTCAAGGACGTCCAAGTCACCCTGCAGACGATCTTCGACAACACCAATGTGCCCGAAGACGTTCTCGCGGCCGGTTATACCGCCGCGGATCTGATCGCTCGCAGCGCCCAGTACAACCGCACGGTCAACGGACCGGACACTGACGTTTGGGGTTACGAGCTGGATTACAACCAGCAGCTCTCCTTCCTACCGGGCCACCTCAAGGGCTTCGGTGTGTTCGCCAACTATACTTACACCAATCCGGAGGAAGAGTTCTTCTTCACCGGTGGTAGCGGTGTTCCGAAACACGCGGTCAACGCCGGCGTCACCTACAAGGCCCAGCGCTTCAGCGGCCAGATCAAGTTCAACTGGCTCGGCAAGCGCATCCTCGCCACCCCGGGCTACAGCATCAATCCGTTCACCGGCCAAGTCGTTCTCGGAACGGTCAACGCCACCACGGGCGTGCAGAATCCCAACGCGGCCAACTCGGGTCGTATCGACTACGAGAAAGAGCGCCTGCAAATCGACATCAACCTCGACTACCAGCTGCATCGCCGCGCGACGGTGTTCCTGAACATCGCCAACGCGACGGGTGCTGAATCCATCCGCTACGCGGTGAAGGAAGCGAATCTGATCCGTCACGGCGGCTTCGGTGCGAAGTACACCCTCGGCGTGAAGGGTTCGTTCTAAGAACCGTTGTTCTGATTTCAAAGAGCCAGCCACCCTCCGGTGGCTGGCTCTTTTTTTTGTCCGCAACCCGCGCCGCCCCTGCGCAACAATGCCGCGAAAACTCCCGCGAAGCTCCTTGTCTGCGCGCGATACGGCGGCTTTTTTTACCGCATGCGCACCCCTCTCATCCGTCACGTCCTTGCGCTCGTGCGCCACGGAGCTTTCGCTTTTCCCATGGTATTGACCGCGGCCGTCGCGCCGAACCCCGCTCCGTGGACTCCCGATCAGGGCGACGGCACGTTCAAAAACCCGGTCCTGCACGCCGACTATTCCGATCCCGACGCCATCCGGGTCGGCGACGATTTCTGGCTGGTCTCCTCGAGCTTCAACCACGCCCCCGGTCTTCCGATTCTTCACTCCCGCGATCTCGTCAACTGGACCCTCGCCAATCACGCCCTTCCCGCCCAGATCCCCGCGGAGCATTTTTCCGTGCCGCGCCACGGCCAGGGTGTCTGGGCGCCCGCGATCCGCCACCATGCGGGCAAATTCTGGATTTATTATCCCGATCCCGATTTCGGCCTCTATCTCACCACCGCCAACGATCCGCGCGGCACATGGTCCGCCCCCGTTTTGGTCAAAGCGGGAAAAGGGCTGATCGATCCCTGCCCGCTCTGGGATGACGACGGCCAGCTCTACCTCGTCCACGGCTGGGCGAAAAGCCGCGCAGGCATCAGCAATCTCCTCACCCTGCACAAGCTCAGCGCCGACGGCACCAAGCCGGTCGACGAAGGCAAAATCATCATCGACGCCAACCAGCTCACGGGCTGGAGAACACTCGAGGGCCCGAAGCTCTACAAACGCGACGGCTACTACTACGTCTTCGCTCCCGCCGGTGGCGTCGCCGAGGGCTACCAGGCGATCTTCCGCTCCAAAAACATTTACGGCCCCTACGAAAACCGGATCGTGCTCGATCAGGGAAAATCTCCGGTCAACGGCCCGCATCAAGGCGCATGGGTCGACACCCCGTCGGGGGAAAATTGGTTTCTCCATTTCCAGGACAAAGGCCTGTACGGTCGCGTCGTCCATCTTCAGCCGATGGCCTGGCGCAGCGACGGCTGGCCCGCCATGGGCACCGCCGTCGAAACCGGCGCGGAAAAAGGCGAGCCCGTGCTCGTTCACAACAAACCCGCCGTCGCTTCCGCATCGAAAAAAGGCGTTCCGGGCCAGCCGGCCACCTCGGACGAATTCGACGCGCCCACGCCCGGCCTCCAATGGCAGTGGCAGGCCAACCCCCGTCCCGACTGGCTCTCGTTCACCGCGCAGCCCGGCTCCGCGCGACTCACGAGCGTCGCCGCGCCCGCCGAGAATACCCTGTGGCTCGCGCCGAATCTGCTGATGCAGAAATTTCCCGCGCCCGCCTTCACCGCGACCACCCGCTTGAAATTTTCCCCGGCCGCCGAGGGCGAGTCAGCCGGATTGATCGTGTTCGGCTACGACTACGGCTGGGTCGGCTTGCGCCGCTCCGCGGCCGGCACGCACTTGGTGGCAATTCTCAACAAGGCAGCGGACAAGCAGGGCGTGGAAACAATGGTCGCCGCGATCGCCGTCGACACTGACGCCGTTTTCCTGCGCGTCACCGTCAGCGCTGACGGGCAATGCCGGTTTTACTACAGCAAGGACGGCGAGGCGTTCCTGCCGCTGGACGCCACGTTCAAGGCGTCGGTCAGCCGCTGGGTCGGCGCCAAAGTCGGGATCTTCGCCTCGTCCGCTCCGGGCGCAAAAAAAACCGGCTTCGCCGATTTTGAGTGGTTTCGAATCACGCCATAACCAACCTCGCAGCCGTTCGTCATGCAGCACATCGCCCCGGATGCTGTCCTTAAGTCCTCCGGGTGAATTTTCGGCCCCAACCTCCCATGAAACTCCGCCTCCTCGCCTCCTCGTTCGTCGCCGCCCTGTTCGCTTTTTCCGCCGCCCAAGCCGCGGAAAAACTAACGGTCACGGTCACGCACGATCTCTCCATCGCCCGTCCGTCCGAGACCATCACCGTTCCGTGGTCCGAGGTTTCGAACGCGCTCCCCGGCGCCCTGCTGCAGCGCATCGCCGTTAAAAATTCCGCGGGCGTCAGCCTTCCCTACCAGGTCACCAACATCGCGCCGCAAGCCAAGGACCCGACGGGCAAGGGCGTCGCCTACGGCGAACTGATCTTCCAGCACGACTTCGCCGCCGGCGAAAAATCCGCCGCGTTCACCGTCGAAAAAATTGAGACCGTCGCACCCGTTTTCCCGAGCAAGGTTTTCGCCCGCTATGTCGGCGAACGCCTCGACGACTTCGCCTGGGAAAACGACAAGATCGGCCACCGCACCTACGGTCCGGCGCTCGCCGCTCCCGCCGCCCCCGGCTCCGGCAAGGAAGTCCTGATCACCAGCGGTCTCGACCTGTGGTGCAAACGCGTCAGCTATCCGATCGTCGATCGCTGGTACAACAAGGGACACGATCACTATCACAAGGACGAGGGCGAGGGCATGGACATGTACCAGGTCGGACCTTCGCGCGGCGCCGGCGGCACGGGCATCTGGGACGGACAGCGGCTCCACGTCGGCCGAAACTACAAGTCCTGGCAGGTCATCGCCAACGGCCCCATCCGGGCCATCTTTGAACTCACCTACGATTCCTGGTCCGCCAACGGTCCGATCGTTTCCGAGGTGAAACGCTTCACCGTCGATGCCGGCCACAACCTCGACCGCATCGAAAGCACGTTCACCGCCGAGACCGGCCCGAAGGAATTCACCGTCGGCATCGGCTTGAACAAAGCTCCCGCCGACCGCGGCCAGGATCCCAAGATCGCGCTCACTCCGACGGCTGCCGCCGGTTCCTTCACCCAGTGGGTTGAGCAAAAAACCAACGGCAGCCTCGGCATCGCGATCATCGTCCCGGATGGATTCCAGAGCTTCGCGGAAGATGACCGCAATCATCTCGTCCTCGCCAAGGCCACGGCCGGACAACCGCTTCGCTACTACGCCGGCGCCGGCTGGTCGAAGGCCGGGGAATTCACCACGCAGGAGTCGTGGAACGCGTACGTCGCCGCCTTCGCCGCCCGCGTGAAATCGCCGGTCAAGGTTTCCGTCTCAGCGACACCATGAGCTTGGCGCGCCGGCTCGTTGCCCCGCTGGTTCTGGCAGGTCTCATGACCGGCGTTTTCGCAGGCCAGCCCGCCTCGATGCCGCCGGCAAATGCCATCGTCCTTTTGACGGGACGGAATCTCAACGGCTGGCGGCTTTACCTCGCGGAAGGCAAAAAGGATCCGTCCGCCGCTACCGTGACACCCCTCGGGACGGTCAGCCTCGACTCCAAGCTGAGCGGCTATCTCGTCACCGAACACACGTTCGGCAACTACCGGCTTCACGTCGAGTGGCGCTGGCCGAAGGACGCGCCGCCCACCAGCAACAGCGGCGTGCTGCTCCACGTCCATGGGGGCGACGCGATCTGGCCCGCCTGTTTCGAAGCCCAGTTGAAAAACGGCAACGCGGGCCAGGTCGTCGGCATGGGTGTCGATATTCCCGCCGCACCGATGGTCAGCAACCGCAAGCGCTCGCCGCGCCTCGCCGACCCCTCGGAGAAACCGCCGGGCGAGTGGAACGCCTGCGATATCACCTGCCGCGAAAATACCATCGAGGTCTTCGTCAACGGGGTCCGCCAAAACTACGTCGAGAAGCTTCCCGTTGCCTCCGGCCACATCGCGCTCCAGCTCGAGGGTTATCCCATCGAGTTCACCAATGTCTGGATCGCGCCGCTTCCTAAAGATTAACCGCGGGTGGCTCACTCGGAAGCAGGGGAAAGTATCCAACGGCAGGTAGCAGCCGAGGTCACGAGGCTGATTGCATCAAGGGAGGAGAGATCGTCCCGTTCCTCGGAGCCTCGTTACCTCGGCCGCCACGTGACAAAAAGGGAAAAATTGTCCGTGCCCATCCCGCGAATCCGTGGTTGATTTTCGCGCTTAGTTTTCCCCCGGATCCCTTTCTTTCCCTGCATGAAACTCCACTACTTCCCGACACCCGCCGCCACCAACACGCTCTCGACGGAACAGCTCCGCGACACGTTCCTGATCGGCGGACTTTTCCAACCCGGCAAAATCACCGCGCACTACACCGATCTCGACCGCATGATCTGCGGCGTGGCGGTCCCGACCACCGGCCCGCTCGGCCTGCCGGCCGACAAGGAACTCGGCACGAGCTTTTTCCTCGAGCGCCGTGAAATCGGCATCCTCAACGTCGGCGGCGCCGCCGGCACCGTGAAAGTGGGCGGCACCAGCTATTCCCTTTCCTCGCTCGACTGTCTCTACATCGGCCTCGGCGAAAAAGACGTCACCTTTGAAAACGGCCCCGGCGGCCAGGCCCAGTTCTACTTCGTCAGCACGCCCGCCCACGCGAAATATCCCACCGCGCTCGCGCGCCGCGCCGATGTTTCCGCCGCGCCGATCGGCGACGTAACCAAGGCCAACCGCCGCACGATCCTGAAGTACATCCACCTCGACGGCATCAAGAGCTGCCAGCTCGTGCTTGGCTTCACCGAGTTCGAACCCGGCAGCGTCTGGAACACGATGCCCCCTCACGTTCACAGCCGCCGCACGGAAATCTACCTCTACTTCGACCTCGGCGACCAGATGGTCGTCCACCTCATGGGCGAACCCCAGGCCACGCGTAACCTGATCGTCCGCGACCGCGAAGCCGTCCTCTCCCCCGCGTGGTCGATCCACAGCGGCGTCGGCACCGGCGCCTACCGCTTCGTCTGGGCGATGGGCGGCGACAACCAGGTCTTTTCCGACATGGACGCCTGCCCGATCGCCACGCTCCGCTGATTTTCACCCTCCACCGCACACCCACGCCCGACCCCATGAGCTCCATCCTCGATAGTTTCAAGCTGACCGGAAAAACCGCCATCGTCACCGGCGCCGCCCGCGGCCTCGGCCAGGGCATGTCCCTCGCGCTCGCCGAAGCCGGCGCGGACATCGTCGCCGTCGACATCCTCCCCGCCGAAGACACCAAGAAACAAGTCGAGGCCCTCGGCCGCAAATGCGTCACCGTCGCCGCCAACCTCGGCGAGCGCAGCCACATCACCCGCGTGATCGAGGAGGCGAAAAAGTTTTCCTCCCACCTCGACATCCTCGTGAACTGCGCCGGCATCATCCGCCGCGAGGACTTCGAGAAGTTCACCGAGAAGGACTGGGACGACGTGATGGGCATCAACATCAACGCGGTGTTTTTCCTCAGCCAGCAATTCGTCCGCGACGCCCTCGCCCGCAAAGGCACCGCCAAGATCATCAACATCGCGTCGATGCTTTCGTTCCAAGGCGGGATTCGTGTGCCTTCCTACACCGCCTCGAAAAGCGCCGTGCAGGGACTCACCCGCCTCATCGCCAGCGAACTCGGCGGCAAGGGCATCAACTGCAATGCGATCGCCCCCGGCTACATGGCGACCGACAACACCGCGCCGCTCCGCGCCGACGCCGACCGCAGCGCCTCAATTCTCGCGCGCATTCCGGCCGGACGCTGGGGCACGCCCGACGATTTGAAGGGCGCCGTGGTGTTCCTCGCCTCGCCTGCCTCCGACTACGTCAACGGCTACACCGTCGCCGTCGATGGCGGCTGGCTGGCGCGCTGAACAGCGTTAATGGATTTTTTCGCGAAAGCCCGGCTTCACCGCCGGGCTTTTTAATTCGGCGGCTTCCTGCTGTATGAGCGGCTTTACGCCGCGACCGGACGGCGGACGCGCTGAGGTCGCGGCGTAAAGCTGCTCCTACAGCCGCCATCTTCCGGGCGGCCGGGGCAAGGCTCCCCGCCGCCGGCCGCGAATTGCTCCCGCCGGAAAGCAACGAAGCAACGCGGGCATTTCTCTTTCCGCGGTGTTAACGAAGCGTGGCCCCTTCCCTGCTACGCTCGCATCGACATCTTCCTCTCGTTCGCCTTGTTTCGCCCGATCTATTCATGAATCAATTCCTCGAACAAAAATTCGGCCTGCGGGGCAAAGTCGCCCTCGTCACCGGCTCCTCCCAAGGCCTCGGCAAGACGATGGCACGCGCCCTCGCGCAAGCCGGCGCCGACGTGATCGTCAACGGCCGCGACGCCGCCAAGCTCGCACCCGTCGTCGCCAAAATCGAGGCACACGGCGTGCGCGGCCACTCGATCGCCGCCGATCTCGGCAAACGCGCGGACGTGCAACACCTCATTGAACGCGCCATCGCGTGGCAGGGACACCTCGACATCCTCGTCAACAACGCCGGCATCATCAAACGCTCGCCCGCCGCCGAGCACAGCGATGCCGACTGGGACGCCGTGATCGACGTGAACCTCAACGGAGTGTTCACCGCCTGCCGCACCGCGGGGAAGCACATGCTCGAGCGCGGCTCGGGGAAGATCATCAACATCGCCTCGCTGCTCACGTTTTTCGGCGGCATCACCGTGCCCGGCTACGCCGCGAGCAAGGGCGCCGTTGGCCAGCTCACGAAAGCGCTCTCGAACGAGTGGGCCTCGAAAGGCGTGCAGGTGAACGCGATCGCCCCCGGCTACATGCGCACCGACAACACCGCCGCGCTGCAGGCCGACGCCGTGCGCTCGAAGGAAATCCTCCACCGCATCCCCGCCAACCGCTGGGGCGAACCCGCGGATCTCGAAGGAGCCATCGTGTTTCTCTCCTCGCCCGCGAGCGACTACCTCAGCGGCCACGTCATGGCCGTCGACGGCGGCTGGTGCGGACGGTGAGTGCAGATAGAAAATTCCCCGAAAAACAGGCGCCGGATTGCTTCGCTCCCAGCGATTGGGCTGTAGGAGCGGCTTTACGCCGCGACGGATTGCGGGCCCCCTTTGGTCGCGGCTAAAGCCGCCACTACAGCTCTCCTGGATCGACGCACCCTACCTCGCCGCCGGCGGATCGGTGTGATCGATCCGCTGGCGAACTTTTTCGATCTGTCGCTCCTCGATCAAGACCCGCCATCCCTGCGGGCCGAGTCGCATCGGGACGGCCGGCGAGGTCTGCTTGGTATGCTCCGGAATTTGGAAAGTAAGTTTCGCCCGCTGACCGGCTTCGTCGAATTTCGCTTCCATGATCCGGAGAGCCGGTAGGTCGACTAAAAGGGCCGTGACAAAAAGCGCGCCGATCTTGTCCGGTGTCCACGGAGCGCGCTCAGCCTCCGGCAAGCGCGCGACCAAAGCCTCGGCGTGCGCGCGTGCCTCCGGAGTCAACTCGACGAGTTGCCGAAGCGCTGCCTCGTCGCCTTTCAATCCCGCCCAGACGAGCGTCTGGAACGCAGCCGCGGGAGTCTGTTGTCCGACATTCCTGAAGTGCTCGAGCCGGGTCAGGCCGCGCTCGGGATCCAGACTGTTGGCGAGCTCCTGTGTCTCGCGCACCAGCCGGGCCTGGTTTTGTTCGGCGGCGACCGCGGCCCCTTTTTCCAATCGCGTCAGTTCCTCGCGGGCACGTACCAAGTCCGCCTGCATCGCTCGCGCGCCCTCCGACTCGCCGACCTGAAAACGGGCGATCAACTCCTTGGTGCCTTGATTCTCCGCCTGGAGCCGCGCGCTTAGCGCGTCCTGCTGACGTTGCTCGGAGAGCCGCCGGCGCAAGCGGTCGTTGTCTTTCCGCACGATGACAATCGCTCCCACGCCCAACACCACGAACAACCCCAGCAGCGTCAGCTTGAATGGTTTCGAGAGCATCGCCGGTCAGGGTTTTGTTTTCGGAGCGGCCGGAAGTTTTCTCGGCAACAATTCACCCGTCGCCGGATCGACCTGCGACACGACCCACTCCCACATCGACGGGGAAAATGTGCTCGCCCCAAGGCTGAAGCGGTCACCATCCCGGGGAAACGGTTGTTTCTTTTCCCGCTCCTCACCCGTCGCCAATCGCTCCCACCACCTCACGCTGGTTCCGACTCCTCCGCGAAACGCGGGCGCCGTGTCGATCACCTGAAACGCGACCACGGTGCCGCCATATGCCGCGCGCGCCTTCGCATCATCCGTGGCGCCTCTCGACCCGAAACACACCATGCCAAGGAGCCGGCTCGGATCCCCATACTTCAAACGCACCACCTCCGGCAACTTCGCGAACGCCGCTTCCGCGGGCGCCTTCGCTTCCCCAATAAAACCGGCATTCGCCACCAGTTCCTCCGTGTTTTCCGTGGCAGCCGCCCACATGACAGTTTCCAAAGCCGCCTCGGGCGTTGCCCAGCCGGAATTTTTCCATTCGGACACTGGCTTCATTCCCGCGTCTGAAACCCCGGCCGGACGCGCCTTGATTTGCGCGATGCGTGTCTTCAGTCGCGCCAGTTCTTCCGCCTCCGGGCGGTGGCTGCTGAGCGTTCCCAGGGTGCTCGTGAGCTCCTGTTTTTCTTTCTGCAATCGCGCGGGCGGGACGCTTTCCGTCCGAAGACGGTTCAATTCCGCACTGAGCGCGCGGTTCGCTCTCACCTCGACAACGCCCGTCACCGCAATGGCGCCGATGATCGCCGCCAGGATCCCGACTTTGATTTTGCTCATGGTTAAAAAAGCTCCCCACAACGCGGCGCTTCCGGCGGTTCCCGCGATTGCCGCGCCCGAAACGGCCGAGGCGAGTCCCGCCGGCGCCGCCATGCCCACCTGGCTGCCGAGCGCGATACCGAGCGCCGCAGTCGTCGACGTCACTCCACGCCGCGCCAACAGCCCGTGCAGTTTTTCCAGGGCGCGCTCAACGCGCATCCGCGCCGCGTTCTCGGTCACTTGCAGCCGCACACCGATTTCGCCGAAGGGTTTCGCCTCGAAAAAGCGGAGGACCACCGCATCGCGATCGGCATCGTTCAGTTCCCCAATCGCTTCATCCAAGGCGGGACGAAGTTTTTCCCAATCCGTTTCCTCGCTCACGTTGTCGGCCGGCTCGTTCATGGCGTGAGCCAGTTCCTCGCGCGCCCGGCGGCGGCGCTCGCTCCGGACGACATCGATGGCCGCAAACTGCGCGCTGCGATAAAGCCAGCCGCCAAGGACCGGCCGATCGACGAGCGTCGCCGCCTTGCGCGCGAGGGCGGTGAAGACAGTCTGCACCACATCCCGGGCGAGATGCGCGTCGCCGCCCACCTGACGCAACGCGACGGAATAAACGAGGTTGAGGTGTCGCTGCACGAGCTCGGCAAACGCCACATCCGAGCGATCCCTGACGTAGCGGCGGAGCAGTTCGTTATCATCGGCCATGATCTTTCATGGTTATAGCCGGCACCGGTTAAAAAACCGCACAGGAAAATCGGAAAAGTGGGAATGTGGAAAATTGCGAAGGCGGGAATGCGGGAAACAGGGTCCGGCCGCTGAAGTTTCCCACTTTCCCAATTTCCCACCCTTTTACTTTTCCCATCACTTTTCACCCGGACTTCACCTTCACTTCATCCTGATCTCACAGAGCCAGGCTAAGGTTTGGCCCATGAGTCCGGCAAATCCCCCCTTCGACTGGCGCGCGATTTCATCTGGAATCGGCGCGGTACTCGGCGGGATTCTGCTCGGGAAGTTTTTTTCGAGTTTGGAACTCGAGGTGTTCGCCCACGCGGCCGCGCGGCTCGTCGGCCTCCTGTCCGGCGCTCCGGTGGTTCGCGACGCGGGAGGTTGGACGGTTTCACTCGCGGGTTCCCCCATCGTCGTCACCGCTGCCTGCAGCGCCACGGACTATTTCCTCATCGTGGCGGGCTTGATCGGATTTCAGGCGGCACGCCGGCGAATCAATCTCCTGGCCGCCGCGGGCATGGGACTCGCTGCCGCCCTGCCGGTCACGATTTTCGTCAACGCCGTGCGTATTGTCACCGTGGCCTACGCGCACCCCTGGCTGATTTCCCGGCTGCCGGCGACCTATGACGCGTTCCTGCACATGTGCGCCGGTGCGGCCGTTTTTCTGCCTTCGCTCATCGGACTCAACCTGCTGCTCGAAACCCATGGAAACCTTCGCCGCCCCGCCCCCCTCTGAGTCCAAACCGGAGTCGCCGTTGCTTCCCGCCGTCCTCCTCGGACCGGCTGCGTTCCTGTGGCTGTGGGCTTTGCCCATCGGCGTTTTGCTGCTGCTGAATTTCCAAGCCTGGTGGCTGGTCGAGGGAAACCTGAACGCCACGCAGCGGAGCGATGCGCTGTTTTTCGGTGCAGGCAACGTCGTCAATCTCCTCGCCGGGTGCGCGATTTATTTCGTCATCAAGTGGCGCGACAACACCACCGCCACCACGCGCCGCGAACGCCAACCGTGGTGGGGCGTGCCCGCGCTGCTCGTGCAAATCGGTTATCTCTGGTGGGCGGTCGCGTGGGCCGACCGGATTCTGCCGCCCAGCGTCACCGCGTGGATCTATCCGACGGAACGCCACCTCTTCAACCAGTTCGCCTTCGCGATGCTCCCGATGTTCCTCGGGATTTTGCGGCTGGCCGCGACCCGTGCGCCGAAAAAGGCCGGCCGGGCCCTCGTCCTCAATCTCGCTTTTGCCATCGGCGGGCCGATCGCGCTCTACCTCTTTATGGTGGCGGTTTCGGACTTCCGGGGTTCCCACGCGATCACCGGAATTCTGTTTGCCACCGGCATGGTTTCCTTCGGCGTCGTGATGTTCGTCGGCATCGTGCGGGTGCTGATGCTTGGCCTGCGCAGCGCCCAGCGCTGGGGCTCCACCGGGGAACGCGTGGCGATCGTGCTCTTCGCCGCGATTCTTCCCCTGGGCGGTCTGCTGCTCAACCGGAGCATCCCGTTCCCGGTCGATTTTCAGGCGTGGGAAATTTACGCGCTCGTGCTCGCCAACGCCGCCCTCCTCCTGCTCGCGTCCGTGAAACACGAGCAGTGGCCCCGGCTGAGTTTCTACCTTCTCTCCGCGACCTTTCCATTCTCGCTCTATTTTTTCATCGTTTTCCTCCCCTACACCCCGCTTTCGATTCTCGCGGTGATCGTGATGGGGGCCGGCTTCCTCGTTCTTTCCCCCATCTTCCTTTTCGTTCTCCACCTCCACGCGCTCCATCGCTCCCGCAGCAACCCGGCCATCCGCGGAAACGAACTGCGCGTCACGCTGACGGGCGTGCTGTGCGCGCTGCTGCTGCCGGCGTTTTTCACCGCGCGCGGTCTCGCCGACAAAACCGCGCTCAACGCCGCGCTGGACCACGTCTATTCACCCGCGATCACCGGCGAAAATTTGACCTATCCGGCGAGCCTCACGAACCTCCGCCGCGCGCTGCACAGCCACCGCAGCTATAAAAACGGAATCTATTATCCGCTGCTTTCCGATTTCTACAGCTGGCTCGTCTTCGACAACCTCGTGCTCCCCGACGACAAGCTCGACCGACTGGAACAGGTTTTCTTCGGCTCCGCCGGCACACGCCTCAACACGGACCCGACGCGCAGCGGGCTCAAGGCGTGGGGCAACAAACGCAGCGTGCGCGAACGCGCGCACATGCCTCGCACCGCGGCGACACCCCGCACGGTGAGCGTCAGCCAGCTGCAGTTGAAAAACTCACCCGCCGTCGGCGGTGACGTCGTCACGACATTTGTGCTGACCCTGCAAAACAACGGCGAGGCGCCCGCGGAATTTCTGCAAAAACTCCCCCTGCCGTCCGGCGTTTTCGTGAGCGGTTTCCGGCTGCACATCAACGGCCAGCCCGTGCCGGGACGCCTCTTCGAAAAGAAAACCGCCCTGTGGGTCTACACCATGATTCGCGACAGCGAACGCCGCGACCCCGGCCTGCTCTACTACAACACGCGCGATGAGCTCGAGCTGCGCGTCTTCCCGGTCAATGCGAACGCGTACGTCATCGTCGAAATCGATTTCCTCCATCCCGCGACGGCGCGCGCCCCCGATCTGTCTCCCGGCTCAAACGAGCCCGCCGCCCGGCTCGCGGAAATTGGCCGCGCCCTCCGGCCGCACGTCACGGGTGACTGGCACGAACTCGCCGTTGCGGGGTTGAACGCCGGCGAATTTCCCCCGGTAGAACGCGAACCGTATCTCCACCTGATCGTCGACCGGTCCCTCGACAACGCCTACACGGCGGACCTGTCGTGGGTCATGGCCACGTTGCGCGAAAAATTTCCGCGCGCCCGTCTCGGCCGCGTCACGCTCGCCAATCACGATGTCGTGGACCTCGCCACGCAACTCGTCCCACTCGACGATCTGGCGACAAAAATCACCGCGGAGTCTCTTGAAAATCTGCCCGCTTCCGGCGGCCTCGCCCTCGATCTCTGCCTCGCCCGTGCGATCCGCCAGCACCGCGATCTGGACCTCGATCGCTTCAAGCCCGGTGGCGACCTTCCCGGCACTCCCATTTTCGTCATCCTGAGCCGTCACGCCTTAGCCCGCACCTTGGATTTGGGGCTCACTGAAAACTGGCGCGATCTTTTGCCGGGTCTCGACCTCTGCGAGTTCGGAGCGGATGGGACCTTCCGAACGCATCTCCAGGCCACGGGGCCGTGTCCGCTGATCCGGCTGGGCGGCGCGATGCGTCCACTGGCCACGCGGTTGCCGGTGCGTTTCCCGAGCGCGGACAGCAACGACCTGCCATTTTACTGGTCTCCTAAAAATTCTGCCTGGGAGCCGGTCCCGGACGCAAAACGGCAAAATGGCACCGCGTGGTCGCGCGCCGTGGCGCTCCAGCTGGAGGAGCAGGACCACGGCCGCAATCCGGGCGACCACCGTCTCGACCGCAAGGCCCTCGTTACCGCCAGCCGCGAAAACGGAATCCTCCTGCCCGTCACCAGCTACATCGTCGTCGAGAACCAGGCCCAGTGGCGCATGCTCGAGCTCAGCGAACGCCAGAAGCTCGATCAAAACGCGGCGCTCGATTTCCGCGAAACCCCCGCGCCGCCTGCGGTCTGGCTGGGCGGCGGTTTGCTCCTGTGGCTCGGTTATCGACGGATGCGCCGTTCAAGTCGCGTTGCACCGGATTGTCCGGCTCACGCCTTGTAGATTTTCCCCAGCGCCGCGGCGGTCCGGCGCATGTTGTCCCGCAGTTCGGGCGGTGCCATCACGTCGGCCGCAGCGCCCCAGCCGAGCACCCATTGCTCGACTTCCATCAGGGCGCCCAGCCGCAGCTTCAACTCGAGGCCACCGTCGGCGAGTTCGCGCATTTCCTGCGACTCATGCCACTCGCGCTCCCGCACGCGCTCGGCCACCGCGGAGGTGAACCGAATCACCACCTGGTAGTCGCCTTCGCCGCCCAGCACGCCCAGGGCATTCGCGAAAAATTTCTCCGGGGAAAAATCCAGCGGACGCGTGAATGTCTCCTTCGACACCACCACGCTGCCAATGCGCGGCAGCGCGAACGTGCGCAGCGCCTGCCGCTCCAGATCGAAGCCGATGAGGTACCACGAGTTTTCCCGGTTCGCCAAATGGTAGGGGCGCACCCGCCGCTCCGATTTTTTCGCGTCGCCGGGTTTCCGGTAGGCGAAGGTAAGTTCCTCCTGTCGCAGCACGGCGCCGCTCAGCGCGTTGAACACCGTGAGGTCTGTCTTGCCGAGGCCGATGTTTTTAAACGAGACCGCCCTCAGCTCGTCCGCCGGCGAAAATGAAATCCGGTCGCGCAGTCCGCCGGCGAGTTTCTCGAAGGCGATTTCCAGCTGACGGTGGAACGGCGTGCCGCGGTATTGCTGCAGCGCCCGCTGCGCCACCAGCAGCGCGAGCAGTTCGCCCTCGGTCACGTGCACGGTGGGAAACGCGTTCACGGGATGGGTGTACCGGTAAGCCTGGATCTGCGCGTCGAACTCGATCGGCAGGTCGAGCCGGTCGCGCATGAACGCGATGTCGCGCACCACGGTTTTGCGGGACACCTCCAGCGCTTTCGTGAGCTTGGTGCAGTTGACGAGAGCGCCCCGCCGCAGTTCGTCGTGAATGCGGAGCATCCGCTCGAGCGGTGGACGGGAGAGCTGAGCACGGGGGGTCATGAATTCGTTGGGGAGTTTTGGAGCGGTACCGCTTTTTTTGATCGCGAGAGGCACGAGCGCGTCGTGGCGACCTCCAGCTGATGGCCCGTCGCCCGCGTTGGCACACTCCGTGCAATGACAAATGCGGCAGCGCGTCCGGAAACAACCACGAATTCGGAAAGCGAGGGAATGCCAATTCACGTAGTCGTCACGGGGGCGTGCGTGACCCGGAGCCCGGTTGGCTGTCCAAAGCACATCACAAATATTCAATTTCTCCGGGGCTGGGTCAGGCAATGTCCCACCCCAGGGGGTAAAGTAAGCGCCATGAACTCCTCACCCCGGCAGAAAAAAAGCTTCGTTCCGCTCGCGCTCAGCTGGTCGCACAGCGGCGTGACCTATCGCGTCACCGCCTGGCCCGAGACCCGTTTCGAACGCCTTTACGGCGAGGACTGGGTCGCTGTTTCCCCCAGCGAGGATGCTTTCGCGTCGGCGGCCCGTGCGTTGGGGCCGGTCGAATGGCGGCCCTACCTCGAATTCGTGCCGCGCGAGGTGCGGGAGTATATCGGGCGTTTTTCGTTTGCCCGGATGGAAGCGCTCCAACTCGCGGCGTGCTGCCCCGCCTTGATCGCGGAACTCACGGAGATTCCGGCGCTGACGTCGTTTCTTTCCTCGCATGTCGGTCTGCGCGGCACGCCCGATCCCCGCTGGGCGGAGATCAACGCCGTGCACGAACGCAGCGGAATCTTCGGCGTGCTGGAGTGGCTCGGGCTGCCGGCCTCGCGCCAGACGCTCAATATTCTCCGCAAGGTCGTGGAGCCGGACCTGCCGAAGCGTTTTCTCGAGCCGCTGCGCACGCTCCTGTGGGAACCGCGCTCCATCTTCGCGATGCAACGCGATACCGCGCTCACCGACCGGCAGCTGGCCAACTATTGTCACGCGCTTGCGGCGTAAGCTAAGCCCGATTTTTCTGTAGCGGCGGTCCATGACCGCGGAGTTGCGATTGAGCGCGGCAGCCACGTCTCCGGCGGTCATGGATCGCCGCAACAGGTCAATCCGCCTGCACAAAGCTGTAACCTTGGGCGGGGAATCACATCCAACGGAGGTCAGTCCTTAATCCTCAACCCACATAAACTGCCTCCAATGAAAACCTCCGCCCTCGTTAAACTCTCCGCCTGCCTGTTGCTTTCGCCCTTTGTTTCCTTCGCTGCATCGTCAGCGGCCCCCGCCCTCAACGACGCCAACATCGCGGCCATCGTCGTGGTCGCGAACCAGATCGATATCGATGCCGGCAAGCTCGCCCAGAAGTCCGCCTCGCACGCGGAAGTGAAGGGCCTGGGCGACATGATGGTGCGGGACCACACCGCCGTGAACCAGCAGGCCGTCGACCTCGTCACCAAGCTCAAAGTCACCCCGCAGGACAACGACCTGAGCAAAAAACTCAAAGCCGACGCCGAGAAAACCTACGACGGCCTCAAAGCGAAAAAGGGCGCCGAGTTCGACCGCGCCTATGTCGCCAACGAAATCGCCTATCACGAAGCGGTGATCTCGGTCGTCGAGACGATGCTGATTCCAGGCGCGAAGAACGCGGAGTTGAAAGCCCTGCTGCAGCAGGTGCTGCCGGCGTTTCACGCGCACCTCGCCCACGCGAAGCACGTGCAGTCACTCTTGAAGTAATTCCCCGTGACGCTGGTGCGCAGCAGACCGGTGGTTTTGAGCGCAGTCGCCGTCCTGGCGGCTGCGCTCGCTTTCGCCCTCCTCACTTCGTGCGCGAAAAAAGATCCCGCCGCGAAGGAACACGTGGTGCACATCCGCGGCATGCTTTTCCAGCCGGCCACGCTGCAAATTTCCCGCGGCGATTCGATCACCTGGATCAACGACGACATCCTGATGCACGCGGTGAAATCCACGGATCCAAAAAATCCGTGGCAGTCGATCGACCTCCCGCCGCGCAAGTCCTGGACCCGAACCTTTACCCAGGGCGGCCCGTATTTTTGCCCGTATCATCCTCCAATGACCGGTGAGATCGCGATCGCGCAAACCAAGAACCTCGCGAGCGGCCACTGACAGCTAAAACGCGTCTTCAACCCGTCTGTCATTCTGAGCGCAGCGAAGAATCCGGCAGGAAATTCGAATCACTTCGCCGTTCCGGAAATCCAAATGGATTCTTCGCTGCGCTCAGAGTGACAGGATAAAACTGGATGGCAGAAATGCGCTATGGCAGCGGGTTCAGCCCCTCGACCCGCACCTTCCAGGCTCCACCCGCGGGAAAACCGGGCGCGGTTCCGGCGGGCGCGCCGTCCCAGCCTCCCGCCATGAGTCCGACGGCGGAGAGAAACGCGGCGTTCACCGGAAGATAAGCGACGGCACCGTCGGGATCCTTCGGACGGCGCACATAACCGCTCGGCATGAAACGCGCGGGCGCGCTGGGGTTCGTCACAATGTCGACCGCCGTCTCCGGTTCGCCGAGACGCGCCGCGGTGAGCGCTCCCTGGCCCATCGCCCAGCTCACCCATTTCTCGACGCCGTTGCGTTCGTTCACGGTGTGAAACGTCCGCCGCATCGCTTCGCGATCGACCATCGGCGTCTGCGGCAGATAACCCAGCGCAAGCAGCATGGAGGTCGGAAGCCCGCCCTTGCCTTGATACATGTCCGTCACGGTTTCGATCTCGAGATAAAACCCGTCGCGCTGCGGCAGCTTGGAAATTTTTTTGAGGATGTCGTCCCACTTCGGTTCGCGGGGCTGGCCGAGGCGTTCGCGCCACTGCTGCGCGATCTGCAATCCGTAGTACCAGAACGCGAGTTCGAACGTGGGGTTCTGCGTGTTGTTCTCCAGGTTGCTCTCGCTGACGTTCTTGATCGGCGGTCCGAGGATGTAGCGGTCGGTCGCCTGATCGTAGTGCGCGAACGACGCCAGGAACTTCGCAGACTCGAAAACGATGTCCTGGTATTTCTCCAGCGTCGCGCGGCCGGGCTTCGCGCGGTGCACGAGTTCGCTGAGGTAAATCGGATTGGGCTGGTTCCAGATGATGAAGGGGTTGATGCCGCCGGGCGACGGCCGCCCGTCGATGCCGGCCATCTTCGGCCAGCGCACGCCGTCGAATCCCTCGGTGGCGGCATAGGCTTTTCCGCGCGGGAGAATTTTCGCGTACCACGACAGACCCTTCTCGATCAACTCCGGGTGTCCCCATTGGTAGAACTGCGCGGCGTGCCAGAAATAAACCTCGGAGTTGTGCTTCCCAAACCACGTCAGGCTTTGAAGTCCGGTCTCCGCCGGGGGGAAATCGCCGGCGTAATTCACCTTCACCAGGTAAAGCGAAAGCATGGTGCGACGCTCCAGTTCCACGGCGCGGCGGTCGGTGCTGCCCGCGAGATCGATCATGCCGCCTTTCGTCCAGTAATCGCGCCACATGGTTTCGCTCGCCGCGCGGGCGTCCACGAAGGAGGTGGCCGGCGCCGGATGTTCCGCATCCGAAAACGCGCAGGTGAATGCGAGCGTGTCGCCTTCGGTCGCGCGCAACCGCAAATCGTGCGGGCCGGCTTCCGTGAGCGCAGCCGCACCCGACCAGCGCACATCGGCGGTGTAACGGGTGGTGTCGCTCGCCCGCTCGATGCGGGCGTGGCCGGAGGCGGGCAGGGTCAGCGCGGTGCGATGGCTGCCCGGCTGATCCCAGATGAACGGCGGCTTGTGCGCGATGGCGACTTTGTAGGCGTAGGGAAAACGAAAGCGCACTTGCAACAGACCGCGTTGCACCAACGCGGAGCGAACCTGCACCCCGACAATCGCGGCCGTGCCGTGCGCGGCGGTGATCACTTCAACCGGTTCACCGGCGACTTTGTAGCGGCTCGTCGCCGTGCCCGTCCAGAGATCGAGGGTCTGGTCGATCGCACTGATGTCCTCCGTGCGGAGGACTTCTCCATTCAACACGAACGAAAGCTGGCCGAGCGGCATGGGCTGCGGATTTTCGCGAAAGTATTTTCCGGCGGGACTGTGCTGCTTTCCCGGAAAGTCGATTTTCCGGCCGTGGAAATTATAGGACACCATCGCATCCCCCAGCGTGAGCCCATCGACATTGGGAAACTCGTGCCAGGCCCACGTGGCGCGCGTCTCCAGCGGCAGGCCGTTGTCGTAGTAGAGGCGATCGAAGGTTTGCAGGCCGGTCACGTCGACCGTCAGGGCAAAATCCCCGTTGCCCAGGGTCAGCGCGGCCTCGGCGTCGAGGCGGGTGTTGTGGACGTTGTGCCGGGTCACGACCGCCCGGCGGTCGATCGATTGCGCGGTCGCCAGCGACAGCGAAACCAGTCCGAGGAACGAGCAGAGGAAGGCAGCGGGGCGGGGAAACGTCGGAAACAAAAACATAGAAACGAAAGACGCTTGGAAACGGGGAAGGAAACGGGACGCGGGCGGGCAGCCTCGGTCCCCGCCCGGCTATTTTCAATCCCGGTGTCGGGTAAACGCGGGCTTTGTCGCATTCATAACAGCAAAGGCGCCCATTCCTTGCCGTCTGAATCACCCCGCGTTTACTCACCGAAGCTTTGCCCCACAACCGCCCGCCCGCTGGAGACCGTCCCATGAAAAAACCTTTTCTTTTTTCCCTGCTGCTCGTGCTGACCCCGTTGCCTGGACAGACCCCTCCGGCAGCGACTCCCTCTGGCGACCGGGGTCCGGCAGCCGATCCCAACGCCGTCGTCACGGACGTTTCTGTGCACGATCCGGTGATGATCCGCCAAGGGGGCACCTACTATCTTTTCGCCACGGGACGCGGGATCTCGACCTGGACCTCCCAAGACCGCGTGCACTGGAAACGGGGCCAGCCCGTCTTCTCCACGCCGCCGGCATGGGCGGTGGAGGCGATCCCCACGTACAACGGCCACACCTGGGCGCCGGACATTTCCTTCCACGACGGAAAATATTTTCTCTACTATTCCGTCTCCGCGTTCGGAAAAAACACCTCGTGCATCGGCGTGGCCACGAACACCACGCTCGATCCCGCCGATCCGAATTTCAAGTGGGTCGACCACGGCAAGGTCATCCAATCGATTCCCGGCGTGACCAACTGGAACGCGATCGACCCGCACCTCATCGCGGCCGAGGACGGCACGCCCTACATGTCGTTCGGTTCTTTCTGGGAAGGTTTGAAACTCGTCAAGCTCACCCCGGACCGTCTGCACCTCGCGGAACCGATCGAAAACCTGCCCACGATCGCGAGCCGCAAACGCGATCCGAAGGCGCCGAATCCCGTGGCGCCACCCGGCAATCCCGTGGACGCCGGAGGCAACGCGATCGAGGCGCCCTTCATTTTCAAACACGGCGACTATTATTATCTTTTCGCGTCGATCGACTACTGCTGCCGCGGCGCGAAGAGCGACTACAAGATGATCATCGGCCGCGCGAAAACGATTCCAGGTCCCTACCTCGATCGCGACGGCACGGACCTCGCGCGCGGCGGCGGCACCATCCTGCTCGCGGGCGATTCGAAGTGGTACGGCGTGGGACACAACTCCGTCTACACCTTCGACGGCGCCGACTACCTCGTCTTTCACGGCTACGATGCCTCCGATCCACGGGCGCGTTCCAAACTGCGGATCGAAAAAATCACGTGGGACAACGCCGGATGGCCCACCGTGACACCACCCGCCGCTCCGTAATCAGCCCCCTTCCTCCTTCTTTCTTCGTTCCCCTCCATCCCTCGCATGTTTTCTTCCCTCGTTTCTTTCCCGCGCCTCGCCGCATTCGCCACGCTGGGCGTGGTTTCCATCCACGCGGCAAACCCGGTCATCACCGATGTGCTCACCGCCGATCCCGCGGCGATCGTGCATGACGGCACGGTTTATCTCTACACCGGCCACGATGAAGCCGGGGAAAAAGACACGACCTACAAAATGACGAAGTGGCTCTGCTTTTCGTCGACCGACATGGCGACGTGGACGCCGCAGGGCTCGCCGCTCGCGCTGACGGATTTCCCGTGGGCAAAAAAGAACGCCTGGGCCAGCCATGTGATCGAGCGCGACGGGAAATTTTTTTGGTACGCCGCCGTCGAGCACGCGACCATCCCCGGGTTCGCGATCGCCGTCGCAGTGGCTGACAAACCCACGGGACCGTTCAAGGACGCCCGCGGTTCGGCGATCATCACGAACGACATGACCACCGACACGAAGATCGCGTGGGATGACATCGATCCGGCCATCTTCATCGACGACGACGGGCAGGCGTATCTCTTCTGGGGCAACACGCGCTGTCGTTACGCGAAATTGAAAGCCAACATGATCGAGCTCGACGGCCCGATCCAAACGGTCGACGTGCCCGGTTTCACCGAGGCGGCGTGGGTGCACAAACGCAACGGGCTCTACTACCTCTCCTATGCCTACGGCTTCCCGGAGAAAACCGCTTACGCGACGAGCAAGAGCATCGAGGGTCCGTGGACTTATCGCGGACTCCTCACCGAGCTGGCGGGCAACTGTAACACGAATCACCAGGCCATACTCGAGTTCAAGGGCCGGTCCTATTTTATCTATCACAACGGCGGCACGGCGAAGGGCGGCAGTTTCCGCCGCTCCGTTTGCATCGACTACCTCGATTACCATCCAGACGGCACGCTCAAGCGCGTGGTCCAATCCTCCGAGGGCGTGAGCCCGCAGTAAGCTGTAGGAGCGGCTTTACGCCGCGACTCGGGGCGAACCCGCTGAGTCGCGGCGTAAAGCCGCTCCTACAGGGCAGAACGGAGGCGGCGAATCGTCAGAGCTTCAGCTCTTCGATCACCCGCCGCATCTCGACGCCGCCTTGTTGAAGGTAGGTCATGTCGAAAGGCGGCAGGGACTGGCCGCTTTCCATTAACGTCTTCAAACCGCTGAGAATGGCCGGCCAGCCGCGGCGGCCGCCCTCGAGCAGACGCTCGTCCGGCAGATCCGGATGCGCCTCGATGAGCGTCAGTCGCACCACGGCGCCCAGCGGCTCGAGCTCGAACGTCACGATGCTGTCCGGCAGTTTCGCCGTCAGCGGATCGGATTCGATGTGCCAGGTGTAGGCCAGCGCGCGCGGTGGATCGCAGCGGATGATTTTCCCGGAAATATCGAGCACGCCGTCGGGTCGGAAATATTTCACCACCGATCCAACGCGCCAGTCGGACTCGATCTGCAACCCGAAGAAATACTGCCGGGTGAACTCCGCGCCCGTCAGTGCGGTCCAGATCTTCTCCGGAGTGGCCGCGATGTAGGAAACATAGACGGTGTCAGACGCCGGAGAAGGTTTCTTGAAGCTCATTTCCGGGGCTGCTGCTCAAGGCGGTTATTCCTCCACCGTCGGATTGTCGATGCCGAGGGCATCGGCGAGATCGGTGAGATGCTCCTGCTCCTGGACGATGATTTCGCGCAGCGTTTCGCTGAGGGCAAATTCACCCATTGCCTCGGCCTGTTTGATGCGCTGCCGGTAGGCGATGATCGTCACCCGCTCGTTCTCGAGATCGAAGCGGAGCATGTCCTCGGGCTTGTCGGACATTTTCACTTCCTTCGGCGTCACCACGGGTGTGCCGTTGAAGTAGTCGATCTGTTTCGCGATCTTGATCGCGTGGTCGAGCTCTTCACTGGCGTGCACCTCGAGCTCCTTGGCGATGTGCTGAAACTTCGCGCCCTTCATGGTCTGGCTGTAGACGATGTAGGCGATGATGGCCTGATATTCGCGGGCCAGGTCCTCGTTCAGGAGGCGGACCATCTCTTCGCGAGTGACGGTATCCTTTGCTTCTTTCATGGCGGTTGAAACGTGGAGATGAAAAGACCCGCCGTCCGCCCGGAGGAACGGGCGGCGGGAAGGAACGGTTGATTAATCAGCGCGGGCTTTGTGATACGAAGCCTGCAGGCGATCCCAGGCCAGGATGACATTTTGTTTCGCGCTGTCCCACGTGGCGGAAGTCGCGGAGCCAAGGGCGGAGACCTTTTCCTTGTAGTTCGCCTCGGAATTTTTCAGTTCCTCCATCGCGGCCTTGCGGGTGGCGCTGGCTTTCGCCTCGGAGTAGTTCGCGCGGACTTCGCTGACTTGCGCGTCCATCTTCGAAGCCATGGCCTTGGCGCTCGCCTCGAAATCATTTTTCTTGTCGAAGGTGTAGCCCTTCACGTCGTCCCAGGCATTCGACATGGCGGCCTTGGTGTCATTGTAAGCACCCGAGGCGGCGGCGCTGGCATCGGAACGCGTTTGTTTGGAACAGCCGGCAAGGGCAACAGCCGCACCGAGCGCAGCGAGGGAGATGAAACGGGGAGAAATGAATTTTGTGATCATGATTTTATATGCAGGGTTCGGACTATGGTGGTCTGAATGGGCAGGTGGTTCCCGCGCTAGGACTAATAACAGGCGGCGGGCGCAACCCCTCCCGGCGCCGGCCCGCCCCGGAAACACTTTGCGCCCGCGGCGGATTTGGGCCCCTTGTCACCCACCCCATGGGATTGCTCATCCGCCACGCCCGCGTCCTCACCCTCGCCCAGCCGAAGACCGGCACGAGTTTGTTTCCCGGCACCCGCCCGCGCCGGGGTCCGGCGATGCGCGATCTCGCGGTGATTCCCCGCGGCGACGTGTGGGTGACGGACGGGAAAATTTCCGCCGTGGGCCCCGATCTTACCATCCCCCCCGATGCGGAAGTGATCGAGGCCGATGGCCGCGTGCTCATGCCGGGCTTCGTCGACTGCCACACCCACGCCTGCTGGGCGGGCGATCGCCTCGACGAATGGGAGCAACAACTCGGCGGCCTCGCGTCCGCTGAAATCGCCAAACGTGGCGGTGGCGTGCCGTCCACCATCCGCGCCGTGCGCGAAGCCACGCGCAAGCAGCTCGCCGCCGCGCTGCGGACCCGCCTCGACCTGATGCTGCGGCAGGGATCGACGACGGTTGAGGTGAAGAGTGGTTACGGCCTCACGATCGAGACGGAGTTGAAAATGCTCCATGCGATTCAGCGGGCCGCGCAGGAATGGCCCGGCACCGTCGTGCCCACCGCGCTGCTCGGACACGGGATCGACGGCGGCGACGCCGCCGGGCACACCCGCATGGTCGTGCGCGAAATGCTTCCGGCGGTGTGGCACGAATTTCCCGGAATCACGATCGATGCGTGCTGCGAGGAAACCGGCTGGACGGTGGAGGCGTGCCTGCGGCTTTTTGACCGCGCGAAAAAACACGGTCTCACGATTCGCGTGCACGCCGACCAATCGAGTTCCAGTTCCCCTGGCATCGTACCCGAGGCCATCCGCCTGCACGCGCGCAGCGTCGATCATCTCGAGAACGCCACGAAGGCCGATCTCCTGGCGCTCGCCGCGAGCGAAACCATCGGCGTCATTACCCCGGCGACGAGTTTTCACACCGGCGGGCGTCATGCGCGGGGCGGAGCCTTCATCGACAGCGGCGGCATCCTCGCGCTCGCCACGGACTGCAACCCGGCGACCGCTCCCACGTTTTCCATGCCGTTCGCCATCGCGCTCGCGGTGCGCTGCTGCGGCCTCAGTCCGGCCGAAGCAATCACCGCGAGCACCGTGAACGCCGCCGCCGTGCTCGGCCTCACCGACCGCGGCACGATCGAACCCGGCCAGCGCGCCGACCTCATCCTGCTGCGCCACCGCGATGAACGCCTGCTGGCCCACGAACTCGGCGGCAACCCGGTGGACGTGGTCGTGAGCGGCGGCAAACTCCTCTCCTGACGCGGGATTTATTTCCAGCAGGATTCGCCGTAACTCCACGCGGCCTGGCGTGTTCTTGGGATGGCTCCTCCTCCCATGATCATCACCCTTCTCCTCTGGACCCTGCTCCTCGTGCTTTGCTGGCCGCTCGCGCTCCTGCTCGTCGTCCTGTGGCCCCTGCTCTGGCTGCTCTCGATTCCGTTCCGCATTCTCGGCCTGGCCGTGCATGCGCTGCTGGCTTTCATCAAAGCGCTTTTCTTTCTGCCCGCCCGCGTGCTGGGGCATCGCCCGCCGGCCTAGGCCGGCGCGAGAGACTGCTTCAGGCTTGCGGGGCAAAATGAAATGCCGGGTGATTCGCGACATGCGATTTCACCCGTTGGCCGCCGCGATTTTGCTGGGTGCCGTTTCCTGGAGTCGCGCGGCGGAAGCCCCGGCCTTTCCCCAACGCGAGGTGCGCGAGATCGCCGGGTTTAAAATCGAATATTCCCCCGGCGACGAAGCCTACGCCGATGTCCTGGCCCAGCGTTTGTCCGAACGCGCGAACGGCACACCGGCGGCGGCTGAAACTTCCCGCCTCGACGGCACGCAAATGTCACGGCGACGCGAGGAGCTGCTCGGAAAAGTGACGGCGTGGCTGGCGCTGCCCAAACCCACGGCGGAACTGGAGAAGACCTACGACAACTTCGGCGAGCTGTTTGGCATCCTCGCCCGCACCATGCCGAAGGACCCGCGGAACTACGCGCTGTGGCGGCGGCCGGAACTGCTGGCCCGGCTGCAAGCCGGCGAAAAGATTCCCGGCTTCGTGCTTTCCGGTCCCACCGGCATTGAATTCAAGTTCGCTTTCAATCTGGAGAAGGCGAAAGACGAAACGCAGGAGGCACTCGGGGAAAAAGCCGCGAAGTTTTGGGAGGCGGCGGTATTGCCGATCTCGATTGGCAAAGAGCCCGACCACACGCCCGGCCAGGATATCGCGGAAGGCCTGGAGGTGATGACCGGAGCGATGTCGCATCTCCGCGACGTGCTGATCAAGGAAACCGCCGGGCCTTTCATCATCCTCCACGAGACGGTCGAAGTCGGCATCATCACCGCGTACCTTGCCAGCAAAGACCGGCGCTGGTTTTGCGACGGGGTCGCCAACTACGTGGCGTGGAAAATCCTGGCTGACACCTTGGGCGCTGAGGATGCGCGGCGCTACTACGACCTCGATGCCCAGCTCGCCCAATACGCCGGCGAGGCGGGGAGGATCGATCTCGCGAAATGGCCCGCCGGCGAAAATGCCGTGAAGGCGAACTACTCTGAAAACCTGAACACCGCGAACTACGCGTTCGCCACGAAAGTCATTGCCGACATCTGCGGCAGGCACGGCGACGCCATCCTCCCGAAGCTGTTCGCCGAAATCGGCAAGACACCCAAGGACAAGGCCACGATCAAGACCGTCTACACCGCCTTCAAAAAACTGACCGGCGAGGATATGCGGCGGTATCTTCCCAAGCCGGGGGCGAAGAAATAGCCGCGCCCGGGACACTGCGCTAAATTCTTGTGGTCTCAGACCGGCCACTGTGTTTTCTGCTGCGTTGTTTCCCTGACCCCACCCGGCGCCGCGATTCAGTTACCATTCAACAAACCTCCCTAAAGAAATCCCATGATCCGCAAGTCCCCCCTCCGTTCTGTTTCACTGGCGTCAGCTTTATTCTCCGCGATCGCCCTCGCCGCCTCTGTCGCACTCGCGCAGATCGCACCGAGTTCGCCCCCTGCGGCGGAAACTCCCGCCATGCCTGCCGCCAAGGCAGCGAATTCCAAAGCGACGGATGCACCCGCCGCGGCGGCCAAGGGCGCCATCCGCATCAAGGCCGGCGTCACCGAGCCGTTGAAGGACGAGTCCGGCACCACCTGGCTCGCCGACCAGGGCTTCGCCGACGGTGAAACCACCGACCGGCCCGGCATCGAGATCACTAATACGAAGACGCCTTCGCTCTATCTCACCGAGCGGTACAGCATGACCCAGTTCACGCAGAAGCTCCCGAACGGGAAGTATCTCGTGAAACTCCATTTCGCGGAAACCTACGAGGGCATCGAGGGCCCCGGCCAGCGCGTCTTCACGTTCAACGTCGAAGGGCGCGAGTTTAAGGATTTCGACGTCTGGGTGAAAGCCGGCGGTCCGCGCCGCGCTTACGTCGAAACCGTTCCGGTGACGATCGCCGACGGTAAGCTCGACATCACGTTTACCCCGCAGGTCGAGAATCCCGAAATCAACGCCCTGGAAATCGTTCCGGCGCCCTGACGGCACCCGCGCCGGGGGATCCGGCGGAAGCGCGCGTTGGTGTGACGCCAACTTGGAACGAAAATCGCGGCGAACTTCTGCCGTGGGGCGCGTTCCATGGTCACATGAACGCCAAGATCAAATTTAACCGGCCGTTGCCCCTGGTGGTTTCCGTCCCCGACAACGTGTATGAAATCTGGGTCGACTACGGTGAGTCGACCCACGCGTGGCATGTGGCGGTGGGCCGCCTGGGAGATCGCTTCAAGCGTTCGATCACGGTGGGAAAACCCACCCGCCACGAACTCGAGCAGGCGCTGAGCGCCGGCGTCGAGTTGATCGAGGATCCCGCGGCGCAAATCGTCGCCACGGAGCTCGTCACGCAAAAGCGCGCCGAATTCGTGCCGGCCGCCGCCTAAGGCAAGGTATCCGGCTGCCTCGCGCGCTGCTCGCTGCTTCGCGACGGACATGCGCCTTCCCGCGTCCCGCGTTCCGCGGCAAATCCGCGCCTTCTCTTGCTTCTGCCCCTTCGCCTACTTCAGCAGAATCGGCTGCAATGCCACCAGCGTGAGATGATCGGTCGGAGCCGGAGGCGGATGCAGGGTCGCGATGACCAGCTGGGCTTCGTCTTCCGTCAACATCACCCAGGACGAGTTGCACGACGGCGCCTCGGCCAGCAAATCGACGCGGCCATGACTCGCGCTGCCGATCACGCGGAGAATGTACTTTCCGCTGACGGTTGCCCCGGAGTGGAGAAACATTTTTTCCACCTGAACCTCCCGGCCGTCCAATCCCGCCCACTGCAAAGTCGGGTAGGAATAGGTGCGATCGAGAAAGAAAAACAACCGGGGTATTTCGCTGATGACGGACATGCAGGAAAGAAGTCCGTCTTGGACCCCGGCCCGCGAAACTGGTTCGTCGGGGTAAATCCCGCGGCGCAATCGCCCCGCCCTGCTAGCGATTCACTGGATCGGCAGGGACTTCCGTCGCGATCACATCGATCACGTCAACGTCGCGTGATCGCGCCATCCGCTCCACCGGTTCCGGGGGCCGCGACGCCGCGTGAGTACCGGCCGCCGGACGGTGCCGCCAGCGCTTAACTGCCAAAATACCGATGCTCACCAGTGCAGCCAGCATCGTGACGACGAGGCCCGCGGTCACCGCGAGAGCGGCGAGCACGGCCGTCAGAATCACCTTCATCATTCGCATGCCTCCAAGACTCGCGGTCAGTGTTAAAAGTTGCATGGCGCGATTCGATTCTTCGCTTAACGCGAGCTGTCACGCGCTTGACCGACGGATCGCCGGCACCCCAGGGTGTGCGCCATGCATCTGACTGAAGAGGACGACGTTTTCCTGAGGGGCCTCGTCAAAACGTCGCGGCAAAAACCCCACCTTGTGAAATGGACCGATCGCGACGGCAGCGATCGCTACACCGTGGCGACTCAACCCGAGTCCGAACGCCTCGCGGTCATCGCCCGGCGAGCCGGCTGTTCCCAAGCCGAACTGCTGCGCCGGGCTGCGCACATCCCCGTCACAAACAAGCCGCCGGCCACACCGTAACCGGTGCGCCGGCGGTCCGGGAGGCAACTGCCCATCCGGCAGTTATTTCTTCGCGCGAGTTTTAGGCTGCTGCAGCGTCGTGAGATCGGTCTGCGCTTTTTCCAGTTTCGTCTGCAGATCGACGGCTTGCGCCTTCGCTTCCTCGAGTTGCGACTGGAGCTGGGTGGATTTGGCGGTGGCCTCGTCGAGCTGGGCTTGGAGCCTGGCGGATCCGCCCTTGGCTTCCTCAGCTTGGGATTGAAGTTCCGTCGAGGCGGTCTTGGCGCGTTCCAGTTCAGCCTCGAGACGAGTGGTGGCGGATTTCGACGCGGTCAGTTCCTGCTCGAAACGGGAGGAGCCGGACCTGGCCTCGTCGAATTGCGTCTGGAGTTGGGTGGATGAGGTCTTCGCGTCCTCGAGTTGTTTCTGAAGCGCGGCGGTCGCCGCGCGGGCCTCGTCGAGCTGGGTCTGGATTTGTGCGGACTCGGCTTTTGACTCGGTGAGTTGAGTCTGCGCCGCGGAGACGCGGGAGTTGGCGGCGCCAACCTTGTTCCAGAGCACGACCGCCACGATCACGAGTGCGATCGCAAGCAGGACGGACACAATGACTGAACCTGAGGTTCTTTTGGAGTGGGGAGTTGCGTTATTCATATCGCGCCTACTGACACGCGGTCCGGGGTGTGGTTGCCGCAGTGCGCCGGTTGGTGGGTCGGAGATTTTCTCCCTTCCGCCATCAGGGTGCTTTGGCTTGAGGTGCTGGCCTCGCAATCCATCGGCCCTTACGCCGCTTCCGTTTCGCAAGCAGCAACCAAGGCGCCGCGCACGGGAATACTCACTCCAAACTTGCCGCCGCAGCCTTTTGCGGCAGCGTCTGGCCACTCCCATGAAATCCAAATTTCTCCTCGCCCTCGCCTTTCTTGCCACCGCCGCCTTTGCGATCGCGGACAACGCGAAGCCCTCTGACAAACCGGCCGCGGAGAAAAAGGACGCAGCGAAGGATTCCTGCGGCGAGTGCTGCGAGGCTGAAAAAGCCGACGCGAAGAAAGACGCCGCGCAGCCTGCCCCGGCCACTGAATCGAAAAAATAACGGGGCATCACCTCCGCCCCGCCTCCCTCAAACCTGCACGTTGGTGCGGGTTTTTTATTGTCCCGGTTTAACGCCCCAGCGATTTCGCGAGATTCACGAGAGTGATGAACTCGCCGCGATATCCGCGCGGATCGTTTTCGATGCCGGGTCCCGCCCAGGCAACGACGTCACCCAGCGTGACCACACCGCGATACGGCGAGTCGCGCAGGATCATCCCGAAACCGGCGACGGCCGCGGCGAACTTGAAGTCGACGCTCGCATTCGCGAAGACGGTTCCGTTGTCCACGAGCGGAAACTCCAGTTTGCGACTGAGAATCCCGTCCGGCTTCTTGTAGCGAATCTTCACCGTGAGGAGCTCGTTGCTGGCGTTGTCTGCGGCGGGTCCGCCGCTCCGCGGCGCAGCGGGTTTGGCGGCCTGGTACTTCAGGTCGTCCACCGTGACGGAACCTTCCGCCGGTTTTTCCTCCGCGCCCACCGGCACGACTTCGTAGAGCGCCGTCAGCGTGTGGCCCGCGCCAATTTCGCCCGCGTCGACCTTGTCGTTGTTGAAGTCCTCTTTTTTCAGCAGGCGGTTTTCGTAACCGATCAGGCGGTAGCTCGCGACCTTCGCCGGATTGAACTCCACCTGGATCTTCACGTCCTTCGCGATCGCCATGAGCGTGCCGCTCACCTGTTCAACCAGCATTTTTTCCGCCTCTTTCCGCGTGTCGATGTAGCCGTAGTTTCCGTTCCCCTTGCCGGCGAGTTTCTCGAGCTTGCTGTCCTTGAGGTTGCCCATGCCGAATCCCAGCACGGTGAGAAATACGCCCGACTTCGCCTTCTCTTCGATGAGGCGCGTCAGCTCGCCTTCACTGGTCATCCCGACATTGAAATCCCCATCGGTGCAGAGGATCACGCGGTTGAGTCCGCCGGCGACGAAGTTGGCCTTGGCAATATCGTAGGCGAGCTGGATGCCCCTCGAACCGTTCGTCGACCCGCCCGCCTCGAGTTCGTCGAGGGCGGCGAGGATTTCGCCCGACGCACTCACGGGCGTGGAAGGCAACGCGAGCCCGCTGGCGGCGGCATAGACCACGATCGCCACGCGATCGTCCGTGCGCAGTTTGCCCACGAGCAGGCGCATTGCCTCCTTCACCAGCGGAAGGCGGTTCGGCTCGTTCATCGAACCGGACACATCGAGCAAAAACACGAGGTTGGCCGCGGGGCGGTCCGCGGTGGCGATCTCGCGCCCTTTCAGTCCGATGCGCACCAGCCGGTGGGACGGAGCCCAAGGCGCCGAGGCAACCTCGAGCGAGGCCGCGAACGGCTTGTCGTCCCTGGGCGGCGCGTAGTCGTAGGAAAAATAGTTGAGCAGTTCCTCGACGCGCACGGCGTCCTTCGGCGGCAGCGCGCCGCCTTGGAGAAACCGGCGGACGTTCGTGTAGGAGGCGGTGTCGGTATCGATCGAAAACGTCGAAAGCGGATTCAGCTGGGCCGCGAGGAACTCGTTGTCGGTGATGTGCGCGTAATCCTCCGTGCTGCCAAATCGCGCCCCGACCGGGGGCGACGGCCGCGCGGGCCGCAGATCCGGCCTGATCTCGTTCGCTTGAAAACGGCCCGCGTAGCCTTTGCTGCTGCTTGAGCTGACTTGGAAAGGCATGAGCTTGACGACGTCGTTGCCGGACGGGGAGGCGGCGTACGCCACTTGTGCCGGGCGCATCGCGGCCATCTCATCGGGATCGATCCGGCCGTTTTTATTGCGGTCGTAGAGCGCAAGGGTCCGCGCGGTCTGCGTGGGGACGACGGGCGCGACCTGCATCAGCGACGCGGAGGGAATCACTTGATTGGGCGGCAACGCGGCAACCACGACCTTGCCGATCGAAATGGACGGCACGGTGATCGGCTCCACGGTCGAAGAAAAACTTTCCGCGATCTTTTCCTGCGCGGCCACGGTGCTGGAGGCCACGGCGTCTTTCACCGGATCCAGATCCATTCGCTCCCGGATCTCGGGAAAATTCTCCGCGGGGTTCTTCACCTGCGCGAGGAGCGAAAGATCGCTCCTGGGTGCAGTCGTCTCAGTCGCCGGTGTCGGTTCTTCCGTCGAAACCTCTGCGACCGGGACCGGCGTTTCCGTCACGGCTGCCACGGCCACGGGCGGAGGGACAGCGTCGGCGCCGGTCGGAATTGCGGCGGGCTTCTCCGCCACGGCTTTCGCAAGGGTCGGCTCGGTCTGTTTATTTTCGGTGGCCGTCGGAGCCGCGAGCTGGTCGCGATGTCCCCACGGTGATTCGCGCAAAACCACCACGACCGCGAAACACGCGGCCGCCCCCATCCCGATGACGTAGTACAGCTGGGGAAACTTGAGCACCTTCCTGCCCGTGTCGGACGGGCCATCCCGCGTGCGGGGATTTGATCCGGGAATGATCGCGGCACGCCGCGCCGAGGGCATTTCCACCGGCGTCGTTTCCAAGGCGGGCTCCGCCGCCAGGGCAGCGGCCAGCTGCGCAGCGGTCGCGCGGATTTCCTCCACTGCGGCTCGCGCCGCGGGATTTTCGCGCAACATCGTTTCGACGATGGCGCGTTCATCGGCCTCAAGTTCACCCAAGGCATAAGCGGTGAGTCTCGGGTCGTCGGACAAAAGGGTCTTCTGGGTCATGGTGGTTTGCTGGCTTAGGGCCGCTGGGCGGCGAATTCGCGGCGTAGTCGCGCCACGGCGGTATGGATCAGGAAGCCCACATTGGTCACCGAGAGCGCGGTGATGCGGGCAATTTCCTTGTAGCTGAATCCGTTTTGAAATTTCAGGCGGACGACTTCCTGCTGGTTGCGCGGAAGATGGCCGATCATCTGGAGCAACGTCTCGTGCGTCTCGGCCGCCTCCAGCGAGCGCCCCGGCCGCGGCTCGGTCGTCACCACGCGTTCCACTTCTCCTTCGTCAAAGCGTTTCATCCGCCCTTCCTTCCGCAGCACATCGAGGGTGCGGTGGCGGCAAACCGTGAAGAGCCATTCCACGGCGTGGTCGTCGATCGCGCCGGGTGGCTGGGCCATGAGTTTGACAAACGTATCCTGCACCACATCGCGCGCCCGGTCGGCATCCCCGCCGAGGAGGCGGGTCGCATAGCGGACCAGCGGAGCCTGTTGCTCCGCAAAAATGCGTGGCAGAAAACCGGTGTCTTCATGAGCTTGTTCCCGCGGTATCGGGGATGGATGGGCCATGGGGTACTCTGGTAAGACGCTCCGCTGCGCACTTTCTTAGAAAAGATTTTTGCCTGTGGTGCGAGCCATGGCTTCCTTGTCCCGATGCGTTGCGAACGACTGCCGCCCCTTCTCTGCCTGCTGAGCGCGGTGTTCCTTTGGGCCGGATGCGGCAAACGCGAAACACCCGCCGCCGAAGGGGTTCGGACCAAGACCCTCCTCCTCGGCAACGGCGCCGAGCCCGCCGACCTCGACCCGCATGTCGTCACCGCCTACACCGACCAGAACATCCTGATCGCGCTGTTCGAAGGTTTGACGGCGTTCGACGAAAAAACCTCCCAGCCGGTCCCGGCCGCCGCGGAACGCTGGGAGAATTCACCGGACGGACTCACCTGGACGTTTCACCTCCGCGCCGGTCTGAAATGGTCCAACGGCGAACCGCTGACCGCCGACGATTTCGCGCAGTCCTGGCGCCGCGCACTTCTTCCCGCCATCGCCTGCCCGAACGCCGACCTGTTGCTCGTCGTTAAAAATGCCGGGGCCTTCAACGCGGGGAAACTCACCGACCCGGCCGCCCTCGGTTTCACCGCGCCCGATGCCCGCACGGTGGTGATCACGCTCGAGCGACCGACCGCCATCCTGCCCCTGCTCACCGCGCTTCCCGTCTGGTTTCCCATCAATCCGCGCGCGCTCTCGGAAGTCGATGCACTCGCCAAACGCAGCGGCGCATGGACGCGTCCCGGCAAGCTCGTGGGCAATGGTCCCTTTGCGCTCACCGAGTGGTCCCCCGATTCCCGCCTGATCGTTTCGAAAAATCCGCACTACTGGGACGCCGCGCGCTGCCAGCTGGAGCGCGTGATCTTTTTCCCCATCGAGAACGCCGAGGTCGAAGAGCGTAATTTTCGCGCCGGCCAGCTCCACGTCACCTACGCGCTGCCGTCTTCGAAAATCGCGACCTATCGCGAGGGAACCGCCACACCCTTCCGGGCGGATCCGCTGCTGCAAACGCTCTATGTGAACTTCAACACCACCAAAGCCCCGTTCGGCGATCCGAAGGTGCGTCGCGCGCTCGCCCTCGCGATCGACCGGGAAGCGATCGCCCGCGCGGTATTCAGTGGCTCGCAGCGCGCGGCCTTCCATTTCACGCCGCCCGACTGCGGCGGCTACACCGCGCGCGAACGACTGGCCTTCGATCCGGAAACCGCCCGCCGGCTGCTCGCCGAAGCGGGTTTCCCCGGCGGCAAGGATCTCCCGTCGTTTCCCTTGCAGGTGCTGAACGACAGCAATTCGCCCCGCATGGCCGAAGCGCTCCAGGCAACGTGGCTGAAAGAGCTGGGCGTTCGCATCACGATCGAGCCGTACGAGCAAAAAACCTGGCTGCAGAATCAGCAGTCGATGACGCACACGGCCGGCGTGCTGCGCTGGACCGCGGACTTCGCCGATCCCGTCACGTTCCTCGGACTCTTCGCTTCCAACGGCGGCAACAATTGGACCGGCTGGAAAAATCCCGAATACGACCGGCTGCTCGCCCAGGCGGCGGACACCGTCGATCCCCGCACGCGGCACGAAATTTTCCAAGCGGCTGAAAAACTCCTCCTCACGGAGGCTCCGATTGCACCGCTGGTCTTCGGCGGGAAAAGCTATCTCGCCCACCCCGCCGTCAAAGGCTGGGAGCCGGCCCCGGTCGGTTTTCACCGCTATCAATACGTGAGCCTGAAAAACTAACCGCGCCGCCCAAGACACGTTTGTCACGTAATACGTGACAAACTTTCCGGACCATCCCGCGCTTGTCCCTCAGCACACCTCCATGCAACGTCCTCCCATGCGTCCCCTCTTTCTCGCCGCCGGTCTGCTCCTCGCCGCCTTCGCCCCCTTGCGCGCCGCCGAGGTCGAGTTGACGCGCGTGTGGCCCACGTGGCGCGATGCGGAATCGTTCGAACGCATCACCGAATTCTTCACCGGCCGGGAAAACACCGGCAAACAGGTGATCCTCCGGAGCCGGCCCCAGGCGCGCGCCGGTTATTATTTTCTCGTGCGCGCCGTTAATCCCGGCGGCCAGATCGCAGAGACGAAGTTTGTCCTGCAAATCATCACGCCCGCCGACCCCCTCGCCAAAACGTTCACGTTTCCCGCGCAGCTCGCCCGCGGCACCACGGTCTTCAACCTCGGCCTCACCGGCGAAGACTGGCCGGGCGAAGAGGCGGCCCCCGTCGCCTGGAAGCTTGAATTGCTCGCGAGCGACGGCCGCGCGCTTGCGACGAAAAAAAGTTTCCTGTGGGAAAAGCCCGCGAAGTAGTCCGCGGCGCACAGCCACCCGGTCTTGCGGGATGGTCAGCGTGGAAAGCCCTGCCGCTGTCCAGGCCGCCCGACGCCGGCGTCCTCGCCGAAACCCTCGATGGCGGGCAGGCCTTCCGCTGGCACCGCGAATCGCCGCCCGACGCGTCAGACCAGACACCGCGACCCTCCGGGATCTGGCGGGGAATTTTCGGCGACTGCGTGGTGCGCCTCACCCTCGATCCCACCGGCACTCTTTCGTGGTCCGCGCCTCAAGCCATCGCTCCGCACGCCGGGGAAAAACTTGTCCGCTATCTCGATCTCGCGCGCGATGCCGTGACCCTGGCCGATTCACTTCCCTGGCGCAGCGACGCCCATCTCGCGCGGTGTCTGGAAACATTTCGCGGCCTCCAAATCCTGCGCCAGCCCTTCGGCGAAACGCTGCTCGGGTTTCTCTGCAGCGCCACCAAGCAGATCGTGCAGATCAAACAAATGCTCGCCCTCCTGGCGGAGCGGCACGGTGCGGTTTTATTTTCCGAAACGCCTCCCGCGAGCCGGACGGCACTGGCGGCCGCCCCGACGTTTACGTTTCACCGTCTCCCCACGTGGGCGGAACTCGCGACCGTTCCCGAAACCGCGCTGCGCGCGTGTCTCCTCGGATTTCGCGCCCGCTACATTCATCAGACGGCGCAGTTTCTCGCCGCGAATCCCGGCTGGCTCGAGGAAACGGAAACGCTTCCCTACGCGGCGGCGAAGGAGCGGCTGTGCTCGCTTCCCGGTGTCGGCGAGAAAGTCGCCGACTGCGTGCTGCTTTTCGGGGCGGGTCGCCTGGAGGCGTTTCCCGTCGACGTGTGGATCATCAAAACCATGGAGCAGCGCTACGGGCTCCAAGGCTGGAAGCCGGCGCAGATCGCGCATTTCGGCCGCGTCCATTTCGGACCCCTCGCCGGCCTCGCCCAGCAATACCTCTTCGCCTACGAGCGCCGCACCGCCAAAAACAAAGTTGTCATCCCATAGATGACAAACGGACCGGCCCGGAGCCCGGACCCACCAGACAAATTGTCGTCTAATGGATGACAATGCCCCCGTTTCGCTCCGATGAACAAAGCCACAGTGTCATCTATTAGATGACACTGTCCGCGCGGGCTTTTCCTGTTCTGCGGGTCGCGAAAGACTATTTCGCCTTCTGGATCAGTTCGATCTCGTAGCCTTCGGGGGCGTCGATGAAGGCGATGATCGATCCGCTGCCTGTCTTGGTCGGACCGTCGCTGAGTTTGTAGCCCTTCTTTTCGACCTGGGCGGCGAACACGGCGAGATCGTCCACTTCGAAGGCGAGGTGCATCAGGTCGGGCTGCACCTGCACGCTCGGGCTGTTCGGCAGCTGGCAGATCTCGATCTCCTCGTCGCTGTTGGGTGTCGCGAGAAAAACGATCTGGGCCCCGCGCGGTGAAACGCTGCGGCGGGCGACTTTCAACTCGAGGGCGTGTTCGTAGAATTTCACGGTGCGCTCGATGTCGTTCACGCGCATCCGGGTGTGGAGAAGTTTTTTGACCATAGGCGCCGAAGTTGCATCCCGCCGGGTCACCCGGCAAGTTGTCGTTTCGTTAGACGATTTTGTCATTGCGAGGAGTCCCGCTTCGCGGGACGACGAAGCAATCCAGCTGGCGCGCTTCGCGCACCTCGCGATGACAAAGCAAACCGCCCCCATCACCTTCTTCCAAAAAATGCGCCTCCCCACCCCTTGCCTTCTCCTCCTCGGACTGCTCGCACCTGGCCTCGCCGCCGCCGAAACCGCGCCACGCGTTTTCATGGCCGGCGACTCGACGATGGCGGACAAACCGCTCGACGGCCCGGAGCGCGGCTGGGGTCAGCTGCTCCCGAAATTTTTCAGCGATCCCGCCATCGTCCACAATCACGCCGTGAACGGCCGCAGCACGAAGAGTTTTATCGACGAGGGGCGCTGGCAGAAGATCGTGGACGAACTCCAGGCCGGCGATTTCGTCATCATTCAGTTCAGCCACAACGACGAGAAAAGTGAGGATCCGAAGCGCTACACCGACCCGGCCACGTCCTTTCGCGACAACCTCCGCCGCTTCATCCGCGAGGCGCGGGAGAAAAAAGCGTCGCCGATTCTCGCGACACCCGTCTGCCGCCGGAAATTCAACGCCGAGGGCAACCTGATCGACACCCACGGCGCCTATCCCGACGCCATGCGCGCGGTCGCCGCCGAGGAAAAAGTCCCGCTCCTTGAGCTCAACCGCGCCACGGCCGCACTGCTCACCGAAGAGGGACCCGAGCCCTCGAAAAAATTCTTCATGTGGTTCAGTCCCGGGGAGCATCCGAAACTTCCGAAAGGCGTGCAGGACGACACGCATTTCGTCGAGGCGGGCGCCACGAAGGTCGCGGGGCTGGCCGTGGCCCAGCTGCGTGAACAGAAATCGCCGCTCGTACGCTGGCTGAAGTAGCCCGGGCCGCCAGGGTGGAGTTCCAAACTGTAGGAGCGGCTTTACGCCGCGATCCGGGACGAACGGAAGTATTCGTCGCCGGAACGGTCGCGGCGTAAAGCCGCTCCTACAGCCGGAAAGCGCGGCCTCGTTTCGGGTACGGCGAAAAATCGCTCGTGCTTTCGAAGGCAAATCACCGCAGGAGCGTAACGCCCATCAGGCCAATGACGACGTCATTGGCCAGCGTACGAACGGTGAGCGAGCGCAGTTCCTTCGACGAATCGAGCGAAAGCTCGAGCACGGTGGCGGCGCCGCCGGGGATTTTGCCGCCCTTGCCCTTGAACGTGGCGGCATCGAGCACGCGCACGCGCCCCGTTTTCAAATCGATGCGGGGCGGCAGCGGTTCCGGCCGGCGGAACTGGTAGTCGTCAATGAAGTAATCCTGGTCGATCGGCCACCACGTGGTCGGATTGTGCAGGGCGAGGCGCGCGGTCGTGCCGTCGTTGTAGGTCGCGATGATCTCACCGTTGTCGAGGCGGCTCTGCATGAAGTTCGTGGAGCCCGCCATCAGGAAGAACGCCTGCCGGGCGCGTCCGGAAAGGGGCAGGATCGCCTCCTTCGGATAGTTGTCCCAACGCGACGTGAAGAGAACGTTCGGAGTTTCCCCCGGGCCCGGCGTGATGAAGGGAACGCCGTTCGGCATCGTGATCCGGCCGCCATTCGCCTCGGCGGTGGCGCGCAGGCCGGTGTCGTCGATCTCGGCCATGTCATTCACGTGCCCGGCCCAGGCGCCGATGCCCTGCGACGGCAGCGCGAGGGAAACAAACGGCGAGCGCGGCGACACATATTTCCCCTTCTTGAAAATTTCGGTGACGCGGTCGTTGAAGTGCGGCGTGAGGTTCAACGGCTCGAGCTTCAGTCCGAGCGGCAGGAGCCGCTTCCAGTCGGTGGGCTGCACCACGACGAGGGAATCGGACAGGTTCGCGGTTTCGGTTTCAGGCAGGTTGGTCGGCGCGGTTTCACGCGGGAGTCCGGACCACACCACGATGATCTCGGCGCGGTCGACCGCGGGATGAATGAGTTCGATCATCGGCGCCGGGCCATTGATGAGTTTCCATTCCATGGTGCGGCCGTTGACGGTGATGAGCGCGTTTTCCCGGCGGGCGGGAAGCTGCAGGCGCAGATCCATCGGCTTCGGGAAATGCGGTTCGATCAGGAAGGTTTCGCCGTTGCCGGTGCGGCGGTAGTTCAGCGACACGAGCGGATGATTCAGATTCGCGCGGTCCCACGTGGCGGGAAAACCGGGCGCCAGCCGCAACTCGCCCGCGAGCGCGTCGGGTTGCACGCCGAAAAGTCCCTCGACGAGCGCGCGGGAAAGCACGCCGCTGCCGTCGGCAAAATCGCGCTGCGACTCCCGGCGGTAGACGTCGAGGTAGTTCATCGAGCCGACGTTCCCGGGACAAATTCCCATGAACATGCTGGCGAGCAGCGCGCTCTTGGTGATGCGAAACGCATCCTCGGGACGGCCGGCCTGCCAGTACGCGAGGGCGGTGTGGACGTTTTCGCCCATCACCACGTTGTTGATCGACCACGAGTACGGCATCCAGCTGCTCGAGGAGAGCATGAAGTAGCTCAAGTCCTTCGGCACGTTCTGGCCGCGCACTGGCAGGTGGGGAATCTGGGTGTCGACGTAGCGCGTCATCTTCCAGGCTTCCTCGCGATTCGGCACCTCGGAATCGATGGTGTGGTAAATTGTCCAGAGCGCCGCGCTCGGATGCACGAGCTGGAGGCCGAGCAGATCCTTGAACTCGGCGAAGGTCCCGCGCTCCGGCACCCAGAGGAATTCGCGCATGGCGCGGGCAATGAGCTGCGCCTCTCTCGCGTAGCTCCCGCCCTCATGCCCCAGCAGCTTCGCCAGCCGGGCCGCCTGCATGTTGTGGTAATAATTGTAGGCCGAGGCGTGGCTGGCGCCGCCACCGCTGTACTGCAGGTCGTCGCTCGCCCAGATCTGGGCGTAAGCTTCGTAGAGGGGCAGTTTGTGGGGGCCGAATTCGCGGCGGAACAGCCGCCGCTCCCACGCGAGATGCCGCTCGATCACGGGCCACATCTCGCGGGCAAACTCGAGGTCGCCCGTCCACTGCAGGTGCCGGAACAGCGCGTCGATGTAGACCGCGTTCATGTCGTAGTGGGTGTTCGACATGTCGCCGTTGCTGTGCAGGGCGGCCTCGCTGCGCGCGAGGTTCGAGTTCTCGTCGGCGGGCGGAAGTTTTCCCGGGACGGGACCGGTGTTCTGCCGGCCCGCCCAATATTTGTAATGATCCCGCGCCCGGTCGGCCCAGCCGAGCGTCCCGAGCAGATAGGGTCCCCGCCAGCCCAGCAGTTTCGCGCGCCAGGCGATCGCACCATGCATGATCGCGCGCTGCGGTTCGTCCCACACGGCGTCGGCGGCCACGTTGAGCGACGCCGCGGCCGCGTTGAGATAGGGATCGGGCGTCTCGATCGTCACGCGTTTGCGCAGCTTTTCAAAATGCGCGCTGCTCTCTTCAAAAACGCGCGGGATATCCTCCAGGGCAAATGCCGGCAGGAGCGCGAGCTTGACGGGTGCGCGAGCGGCGCCCGGCTGTTCGGCGGTGACGGCGCGATAGGTGTCGAGCTCGGCGCCGGTCGTGGCGTCCTCCTCCGCGATGCGCTGCAACGCGAGATGCACGGGCTTGTCCGCGCTGAGCAGCACCCGGCCCGTCGCGACCGGCAGCTCCGGCGCCGCGCCGCCCGCGGCCGTCGAGGCAAACAACGCCGCGGCCGAGGCCCAGTGATTCGCATCGGCGATCGCAAACTTCGCCCCGGGGGGCGCGAGGCCGAGAATCGTGGCCACCTTGCTGCGCATTTTGAAGCCACCCGCCTCGAGCGTGAATACGTTGTCCCGGCAGAACTCCGGCTTCAGCTGGAAATATTCGCTGATCGGCACGCGCTCCGTGCCGATGTCGCCATCGCGGGTGCCGCGCTGACCGGTCACGCCGCCGTAAGCCCAGATCAATTCCACCCCGTTGCCGATCCCCACGGGATCGACGCGCACGACCAGCCCCTCGGTCATCGGGAACGCCACGACCGTGAGCAGGAGTTTGCCGCTTTCGCCGAGCAGCGGGTCACGCACCTCGTAGAGCATTTCGCCGGGCCGGTAGCGCGTGACGATATGGTTGGCGTCCTGCAGCCACATCGTGCTCCCGCCATTTTTCAGGCCGAGGCGCAGATTCCCACCGCGGCCGGGCAGGTAGAGCGAGAATTCAGGGCGGTCGCCGGCGTCGACGCGGAATGCCGTGTTACCGCCGTAGAGCGGCCGGTTGAAATATTCCGTGCCGTTCTCGATCAGGAACGTTCCGCCATCCGGGCGGTAGCGCAGCGGACGCTCAAGCTGTCCGGTGAGATTGGGCGTGAGACGCAGCGCTCCCGGTGCCTGCGCGAACACCTGGAGGGCAAGCGAGCATCCGAGCAGTGCCGCGACCGGAAAAAAAGAGGATGACTTCATGGGCGGCGCACGCGGGACGTCAGGATTCAGGCGAGATGGAAAACTTCATCGAGTCCGCGCGCCACGGGGCTGTTGTCCGGATTGCTCGGCATGATGTCGCCCATGAATTTCCACCAGCGCCGGCACACGTCCGTCTGCGCAATCGCGGCCCAGCGGGCTTCGCTTTCGATCTCCGCGTAGCCGAACAGCTGGCGGGTCTCCGGGTGGAGAAAAATGGAATAGTTGTGCACACCGTGCGATTTCAACACCGCCGCCAGTTCATCCCAGATGGGTTGGTGACGGCGCGCGTATTCGGCTTCCTGGCCGGCGTTGACGGACATGACGAAGGCTTTGCGAATCATGGAGGAGGAGATGGGGGACGAATTGAGCGGGTGGCGACGGATCAACGTTTCGCGGGCGCGGGCGGCGCGGCGGCGGGGGTCACGGGGGGCAGCGGAGGCAGCGAGGCTTTCAGCTCGATGAAGAGCGCCTTGATTTTTTCGTCGGTGGCGATGAGCAGCGCCCGGTCGACCAGGCCGGTCGCGCCCCGCATTTCACCGGCGCGGATGCAAAGCACGGCGGTTTGATAGGCGATGCCGAGCCGGCGCGGAAAGAGATTCGCGCCCTCGAGCAGAATCATGAGCGTCTCACGCGACGACGTGTCGGCACTGCGCACGAGCGTGTCGGCCATGAGCTCATAGATTTCCGGCAGGGCCGGCGGCTGGCTGCGCGCGGCGAGCAACGGGGCGACGATGTCGCGCGTTTGCGCCGCATCCAGGAGGCCGCCCGTACCGGCGGGTTTTGCGAGGTGTTTTTTCGACTGCAGGCGCGCGAGCTCCAAATAGGCGCGCGGGCGCTCGACCTTTCCCTCCACGGCGGCCTCGAGAAATTTGCTCGCGCGGTCGTCGCGGCCGGCGGCGAGTTCCTCGAGTCCGAGCGCGGCGAGGAGGCGGGGATCGCGTTCGCCGCGGATATAGGGCGTGGAAAAGGCGGTGTGCGCGGCATCCGCGAAGCCCGCCAGACGGAGGGCGTCACCCTTGATGCGACCGATTTCGGATTGCGTGGCCTCCCGCAAGACGAGCGGGGCCGGCTCCGGGATTTTCTCCCCCTTCGGGACCCGCCACTCGAGCGACTGGTAATTCGTGAAGGACAGATAGCCGCGGAAAACGGTGAGCATGTCCTTGTATTTCATTTTGAAACATTCCTCGAAAAGCTTTTCGGAAACCGGCTCCCGCTGGAGGCGGATGAGAAACATCCCCAGCCCTTTTCCGTAGCGCCGGCCTTCGCCGAAGATCCACAGGTGGACCAGGCCCTGCGCCTGTTTCGCCCACGCATTGCCGAGCGGCCGGCTCGCCACGGGCGAGTCATGCGGGACGGCGAAAAATTGATCCAGCGGGATGAAACCGCGCTGCTGCAGCGCCTGGTGGAAATCGGTGTCGCCGCCGGTGGCCTCGTTGGAATCGTCGAGTTTCCCAAACGCGATTCTCGTCGGGTCCACCTTCATGCCCATGAAGAGCTGGGAAAGGCCCTCCTCGAACCACGCCGGAAGCCGCGGCTCGGACCGGCTCAGCAGGAAGCGGAGGTATTCGCGGAACAGCTGCTGGTAGTGGTTAACCTCGAAAGCGGACGCGGGCCCGGCGGCCGTGCCCGTGGCTTCCCCGGCGTCGTCCACCCCCGCCGGCACTTCGGCGGCCTGGGCCGTGACACCACTCGCCGAGAGGTTCACCGTCTTCGCCTCCAGATCGAGGATGATCGCCGTCTGCTCCCGGTCCTTGAGGAACAGGCTGACGCGACCGGTCTCGACCTGGTTGTCCTTTCGCGGGACGAAGGCGTCGAATTTCCCGCCCTTGCCACAAAGGATCAGCGCGATCGGCGCCCCGCGCTTTTCCTGCAGGCCCTTCCAGACCGCGTCGACACCGATGCCGAAGAGCTGGAATTCGCGGAGCAGCTGCTGCGTCTCCCGTTCCGACGCGTTCGTGAGGATTTCGAAGCCGGGAATCGTGGCGTACCGCCAGGATTCCGGCGGGGGAAGATCGCGGGAATCGGTGACGACCACCTTCGGCAGCTCAACGATGACATCCTTCGATTTCTCCTCCGCCCCGGACGAAAGACCGGCGGCGGAAAAGGCGAGTGCCGCGATCGCACTGGCGCGCCAGAAGCAGGAAACGGATCGGCGGGGATTCATGGACGCGTGGGGCATGGGATTGGACGGGCAATCGCTCAAGAGGTTTCGGGAAAACGACGCAGCTGCGTGGGAACGAAATAAATCCCACCCAGCCAATCCCGGTGCGGTCGCCACGGCTAGCGAAAACATGCCGCGGATCATCGCGGCCGGCGCCGCGTCAGGTCGCCGCCGACCGGAGCAGGAGAAGAAACACTCCGACAATCGCCGCCGACACCGCGCAGCACGCGAGGAAGCCGATCGTGTCCACCTTGTCCCATTTACAGAATTCCCAGTTGGAACGCGGCAGGAGTTTCGTGTGATCGAAACGCGTGGGATTGACGCGGGTTTCCTCCATCGTGGCGGCTTCCAGCTCGGGTGTGTCGCCAACCGGGGTTTTCATCTTGCCGTAGAAAAACGCCACGCGGGCCGGATCGGTCGGCCGCGTGAGCAGGCTGACGATGATCAACACGGCAAACGGGAACAGGGCATCGAAGAAAAACTGGATCGTGAAACGAAAGATCGGCGTGCGCGCCGCGACATCAATGCCGGCTTTGCCCACCAGCCACGCTTCGAGGTTGAAACGGTTCGTGCGCGCCGTGCTGGCCATCAGCGGGCTGTTGAGATCGTTCGCATCCTGGTGGACGACCTTGGCGAAATAGACGCCGGTGCCCGGCTTCGTGCTCATTTGCGTCAGCGTGGGGTGGTTGGCGAGCGCGGGGAATTTCGAAGCCGTCCACGGAATGACAAGGATGGTCAGCGTCGAAAGAATCACGCAGCACCACACCGCCGGGGCCGTGACGCGCCGCCACCAGTAGGTCAGCAGCACCGCGGCGCCAAAGGGGAGATTCACCGTGAGGACGATGTTCACGATGTCGTAGAAGCTGCCCATCAAGGTCGCCGCCACCGTTCCGAGAATGAGCACGACCACAATGGTGCAGCGGGCGTAGAACACCCCCTGCTTTTGCGTGATGTCCGGCCAGATCTGGCGATAGACGTTGCGCACAAAGAGCGAGGAAATCGCGAGGGCCTTCGCCGCGAGCGTGGACATCGTGCCCGCCAGGACGCCGGCGAGCATCAGGCCAACGAGGCCCGGTTTGAGAAGCTGGTTCGACATCGTGCCCCAAACCGCATCGGGATCCGAAAGGCCGCCGACTCCGAACATCGCCACGGCGATCAGGCCGGCGAACGCCCACATGATAATCATGAGGCGCTTCAAATAAGTGCCTGAGACGCCGGAGCGCGCGGCAAACTCATTCTTCGCCGAGCCGCAGATGCCCATGTTGTGGCTGAGCCCGCCGTTCTGGACGATGCTCACGAGCAGAATTCCGCAGAGACTCCAGACCGTGAACTGCGCGCCCCCCGAAGACCCAAAGAGGTCGAACATCGCTTTCGGCACCTTTTGCGCGAGCGCATCCCAGCCTCCAATCGCCGCCAGTCCGGTGGGAATCAGCAGCAGCGAGAAAACAATGATCAGAACGCTCTGCAGCCCCTCGTTCACCGCCGCCGCGGCCATGCCGCCGAGGACGATGTAGGTCCCGACCACCAGGGTGAAAATGGCGTAGAACGCCACGTCGTTAAGCACCGTGACGTAGCTGCGCAGTTGACCGCGGGCGTTGCGGTCGCGGAGCAGTTCGAGCTGCAGCTTTACGTCCGCTGGAAGCGCGGCCGCCGATTCCTGTTTCTCCAGCTGCTTCATCTGCCGGTAGCCCTCGACGGACGCGCGATCCTCCACGGACCACTGCGCCTCCTGTTTCACCACGAGCGAGGAAGCGATCTTGTAGGCGGTGACATTGCCGAAACCCAGAAACACGCACGCGACGAGGATCTGGAAAATCGCGTAGAACAGACTGAGGCCCTTGCTCGCATAGCGGTCCTCGAACAAATCCGACACCGTCGTCAGCCGCACCCGGCGGAACCAGACGTTCATGAACCAGAAATACGGATTCATGAACACGGTTTGAAACGAGAGCCACGAACCCGGCGCACCCTGCTGGTAGACGAAACTCGCCGTGCTGACCGCGCCCTGCGGCTCCGTGGCGTTTCCGAAGTTCAGGAAGAACTGGTAAAGTTTGCCCAGCTTGCGCCCCGCGAGGAAAAAGCCCTCCTCACTGTTGGTGCCCGCCGCGGCGCGACGTCCGATCCAGACCACGGCCACGAGATAAGCGACGACGACAAAAACATCGAGAGGGTGAAGACTGCCAAAAGCGGACATAGGATTTGGGGAGGGTTCGTGAAAGTTGAGTCGAGGCGCGAACCGCGGCGAGCAAACTCTCTGGGAAGAGCAACGTCGCGAGATTCGGGACGTCTGGCCCGACCGAACGGAAGACCGCGTCGCATGCTGTGATGAAAACGGTTGCTTTCCGTGGAGACCGCCAAAAAGTCGGACAGTCCGGATTATGTCGACCCCCGCCCCCACCCTTCGCTCGCTCGCCGCCGTCCTCGGATTATCCCGCACCACGGTATCCGATGCGCTGCGCGGTTCTCCGCGGGTCGATCCCGCCACCGCCCTTCGCGTCTGCAAAGCCGCGAAAGAAGCCGGCTACCGGCGGAATCCGCTCGCGGGCGCGCTCATGTCGGAGCTGCGCCGGTCGCGCGGAACCACCTTTCGCGGCGTGCTCGCCGCCGTGGACCTCAACGAGCCCGACTCGCCCGTCTCCGCGCGTTATCACCGCGAGCTCGCGAGCGGCGCCGAGACCCGCGCCACGGAGCTCGGCTTCAAGGTCGAGAAATTTTCCGCCAACCGCGGCGGGATCTCGGTGCACCGGCTGGATTCGATTCTCCAATCGCGCGGGATTCACGGCGTCATCCTGCTGCCCGCGTGGGAGGAACCGGACCTTTCAAAACTCGATTGGACGCGCTACGCCGGTGTCTACACCGACTATATGATCGAGCGGCCCGCGTTGCACTCGGTGTGCTCGGACCACTACCGCTCGCTCACGGGCGTTCTGCAGCGGATGGCGGCGCTCGGCTACAAGCGGCCGGGAATCTTTCTCATCAAGCATCACGATGAACGGCTGCAACACCGCTGGGAGGCGGCCTTCCGGATGTTTCTCGGCAGCCATCCGGCGATGGAGCCGGTGCCTCCGATGATCACGGAATCGCTCACGCGCGAGGAATTCACCGCGTGGTTCAAGCGCCACAAACCCGACATCGTGATCGGTCACAACACCGAGGCGATCGACTGGATGGAAAGCGCCGGCGCAAAAGTGCCGGCCTCCCACGGCTTCGTCTGCCTCAACGTGCTGACCAAAACCCGTCCCTGCGCGGGCCTCGACCTGCTCCCGCGCGTTCTGGGCGCGCGCGCCGCCGAACTGCTCATCGCCCAGTTGCAACGGAACGAAACCGGCATTCCCGACTGGCCGGTGACCACCACGCTGCCCGCGAAATGGGTCGACGGTCCGTCGGTTCGTCCGGGGCCTGAGGCGTAATCGCCGTCAATCGCGCGCGACGGGCGCACTTTGTCGGCAGCCGTGGGTCTTTCCTGACCACGATGTCCAAAGCTTCCGCCACCCCGTCCGGCTTCAGCGTGCCGTGGCGTCTCATCATTGCGGCGGCGATCGTCTGCATCGGCCTGGCCGTGCTTTCGCGTTTCATCACGATCGACATGGTGCATGAACAGGCCGACCGCCTGAATCCTTTCGTGGCGTTCGCGCTGCTCACGGTCCTGCCGCTCGTCGGGTTTCCCGTCAGCGTCCTGCACGTGGTCGCCGGCATCCGTTTCGGCACCGGCCTCGGACTCGCGTTGGTGGCGCTTTCGATCCTGCTTCAACTGCTGGCGAGCTACGTTCTGGTCCACGGCTTCCGGCGAAAATTTTCCCAACGCCTCGCACCGGTCCGGGAAAAGATTCCCCGCGGAGCCCATGGGGCGATGTGCCTCTTCACGATGCTGATCCCGGGCGTGCCCTACTTCGCGAAAAACTACGTGCTGCCGCTGCTCGGCGTGCCGTTGCACACCTACCTCATCATCTGCCTGCCCATTCACGTGGTGCGCTCCAGCGTCGCAATTTTTCTCGGCGACAAGAGCGACGAGCTCACGCCCGGCCGCATCGTGGCGCTCGTGGTTTATTTTTCCGCGACGCTCTTCGCATCGTGGTGGATGTACCGGCGGCTGCGTTCCCAAATGCGCAAGCCCGGTGGTGGCGTGCCCGCCACCACTCGCGCCAGGCACGCCTAGTTCGCCGGCCTCCGGGCGGGAACGCCACCGCGGTTTTTCGGTCTAGCTTTCGACACCGATCATGGCTCCTGAAAAAGAATTCGGCACCCCCAACATCAACGTGCACAAGCGCACGACCAAGGTGAACTTCAGCGTCGTCATCGCCGTGGTCGTTTTCCTCGTCGTCGGAGCCGCCGTGGTCGTCTGGCTCTCAAAGCGCATGTGAGGCTTCGGCGTCGACGGGAGATGGGTGCGCACAGGCCGATTCAAAAAATTGCCGCCATGCGTCCCGATATTCGCATCGGAATCTCCGGTTGGACCTACGCCCCGTGGCGCGGGACGTTTTTCCCCGAGGGCCTGCCGCAAAATCGCGAGCTTAGCTACGCCTCGCACCTCCTGCCCTCGATCGAGATCAACGGGACATTCTATTCCCTTCAGCGCCCTTCCAGCTACCAGACCTGGTATGAGCAGACGCCCGCCGATTTCCTCTTCTCGATCAAGGGGCCGCGTTTCATCACGCACATCAAGCGGCTGAAAAACATCGGGCTGCCGCTGGCCAATTTTTTTGCCTCCGGCGTTTTGCGGATGAACGAAAAGCTCGGACCGCTCCTCTGGCAGCTGCCGCCGAGCTTCGCGTTCGACGCCGACCGGCTCCGCGCGTTCTTCGAATTGCTGCCGCGCGACACCAAATCCGCCGCCACGCTCGCGCGGCGCCACGACCACCACCTGAAACACGGCAGCTGGACGAAAATCGACGGGAACCGCCGGCTGCGTCACGCCCTCGAGATCCGACACGACTCCTTCAAATGCGAGGCCTTCGTCCGCCTCCTACGCGAATACGACATCGCCCTGGTCGTCGCGGACACCGCGGGGAAATGGCCGCTGATGGAGGACGTCACCTCCGATTTCGTCTACGTGCGGCTGCACGGCGACGCCGAGCTCTACGTCAGCGGCTACACCCCGGAAGCGCTGGATGCGTGGGCCGCAAAAATCGCGGCATGGAGCAAGGGCCGCGACAGCCCGAATGCCCGGCTGCATGCCGCGTCGATTGAAAAGTCCGCCACCAGCCGCGACGTCTATGCCTATTTCGACAACGACGTGAAAACCCACGCGCCCTACGATGCCATGTCTCTCGCGCATCGGCTCGGTCTCGCTCCTCCGCCCCCGGCAGGTCCCCTTCCTCATTCAGGCCCCACACCCACCGCCCGTCCGCGCTGGCCGGGATATGGATCGCCCCGCTCGATTTCATCCCAGCCCCCGGGAAAGCGCGGCCTCGCAAAAATGACGAACCAGTCCCGCGCTCATTCGTCACAACCGCAGCCCGCCGCCCGAAAACGCCAGAGCCCGCCCGCCCGCCCCGAACCAACCGCTGCCCGATCCCGCGCGAGAAAAAATACAATGTCACTTAATAGGTGACATTGTCGCACTCGCTCGCATTCGCCCTCTCCAAACACGCGCTCACCTCAATCGAACATGTCACTTAATAAGTGACATGTTCGATTGAGGTGCTGGTTTCCGGCTGGGGTTTTTTTTGCCGCGGGTTTTGCCGTGAAGTGCCGGGGCCGTTTCGCGCACCACCTCGCGCGCCGGTTTGTCGCGCCGCAGGCCGAGGAACACCGGCTGGCGCAACAAGCCATCCTCGGTCCATTCGGAAAACCGCACCTGCGCGACCAGCTCCGGCCGGACCCACGCCACCGTTTTCATCACGGCCGCGGTCATGCCGACGCCCCAGCGCGAACGGTCGCGGGGCAATCCTTCGAAGGGCGAGGCCTCGCTGCGGCGCTTTTCGAACTCGCGGTGCAGCGAGGCGAGCAACGCTCCATTGAAACCCGCGCCCACTTTGCCGGCGTACTGCAGCTTTCCGTTCGCGGCGTAATAGCCGACCAGGATCGCACCGAAATGCCTGCGCCCTCCGCGCGGCGGAGTAAATCCACCGATCACAAATTCCTGTTCGTTGGACAGCCGGTGTTTCAGCCACGCACCGGAACGGCGCCCGGCTTCGTACAGCGAACCGGGCTGCTTGACGATGATCCCTTCGAGTCCCTGGCGCCGGGCTTCGTCGAGCACCAATACCGGCTCGATTTCAAAAACAGGCGACAACCGGACGACCCCCTTTGAATTGCCGAGGAGTTTTTCGAGCGCCGTCCGTCGCTCCTCGATCGGCGAGGACATCCACGATTCCCCGTTCAGCTGCAGCAGGTCGAAGACATAGAAATGAATTGGCGGCCGGCCGCCCACCGCGTCGCCGCGTTGCTGCAGGAGCTGGAAACGCGAACGGCCCTCCGCATCGAGCGCGACGATCTCGCCGTCGAGCACCGCCGATTTGCAGCGAACCCCGCGCAACGCCGCCACCACCTCGGGATAATCCGCGGTGAGCGGCTTCTCGTTGCGCGACCACAGCTCGCTCTTTCCCGCGCGCAGCACCGCGAGTGCGCGATAGCCGTCGAACTTGATTTCCGTCCGCCACGCGCCGGTGGGCACGTCCGCGACCGCCAGCGCTTTCATCGGCTCGACAAACCGAGCGATCGCCGCCGCCCGTTTTTCCCTGGGTTTGGAACGCGGCATGGAAAATAAACGCGGCCCGCGAAAACCGGGGAGGCGCGGCGGGTTACGCCGCTTTCTTCCGCGACGGTTTTTTCGCGGCTTTCTTTGCGCTTCCCCCACTGCGGGCCTGTCCGGATTGGTTCAGGCTTTCCTGCAGCACCGCGACCAGATCGATCACCTTGCCGCTGCGCTTTGGCGCCGCGTGCGCCGCGGGCAGATCTTTCCCGCCGCTCTCGATTTTCTTTTCGATGAGTTTCAACAAGGCCGAGGCATACTCGTCCGTGTAGCGGGCCGGATCCCATTCCTGCGTCATGTTCTCCACGAGCGTGGTCGCCATCTGGAGCTCGCGCGCGGCGGGTTTTTTCCCGGCGTCGATTTTCAGTTTGTTCTGGTCCACGAGCTCCTCCGCGAAATGCATCAGCTCGAGCACGAGCGCGTCGCCGTTGGCTTTGACCGCCGCCAGGTGCTGGCGGGTGCGGATCACCACTTTCGCGATTCCACCCCGGTTCGTTTTGGCGAGCACTTCGCGCAGCAGCGCGTAGGCGCCCGACCCGCCTTTCTGCGGCTCGAGAAAATACGGCTTCGAAAAAAAGATCGGGTTCACCTCGCTGAGGTCGACGAAGTCCATGATGTCGATCGTCTGCGTCGCCTCGATGTCGACCCGCTTGAAATCCTCCTCCTTGAGCACAACGAACTTTCCCTTCTCGTACTCGTAGCCCTTCACGATCTGCTCCCAAGGGACTTCCTTCCCGTCGACTTCCGCCACGCGCTTGTAGTTTACCGGGCTCAGGTCCGACGACCGCAGCAGCCGGAAACTCAGCTCCTCGCGCTTGGTCGCCGGATGCAGGGAAACCGGGATGTTAACGAGGCCGAAGCTGATCGAACCTTTCCAGATGGAGGCCATGGGACGCGTACCGACCCGCGCCGGGCCGCCCGGTTCGCCTCCGTGGTGCCGCTATTTGGCCAGACTCGCTTCCGCTCGTTCCGTTGCCGGGACCGCGTTTTCGCGGGGCGCAGCGACGGTGCCTTGCAAATGCAGATCGGCCATCAGGGGCAAATGATCGGACGCGACCCGCGTGAGATCGTTGCGGGGCACGAACACCCCCTCACACGTAACGTGCGGCGACACGAAAATGTGATCGAGCCGCACCATCGGCTTGGTGGAGCTGAAGGTGCTCAACGGCCGGCGGTTTTTCTGCACGTCGAGCAGACGCTTCGCCGCCAGGTTGTAGGGCACACTGCGCGGCAGGCAGTTGAAATCGCCACACAGGATCACCGGTTCGGTCTCGGGAATGCCGCCGATCCAATCCTTCCCCAATAACATCTGCATCTGCAGCGCCCGTTCCTTCACGCCGAGGCCGAGGTGGGTCGTGATCACGTTGACGGGCTGACCCGCCACCTGCACCCGCGCCCAGATCGCCGAACGCGGCTCTTTGAACCAGCTGCGGTCGTCGTGCGGCAACCGCGAGCGGTTCACCACCTCGATCGGCCAGTGGCTCAGCAACGCGTGCCCATAGTGCTCCTCGCCGCGCGTGATCGTCGGACAAAACACCGCGTGCAACCCGAGTTCCTGCGCGATGATCGCGGCCTGATCCTCCACCCGCGAGCGACGGCGGCCGAGATCGAGCTCCTGCAGCGCCACGATGTCGGGCCGGTGTTCGCCGATCACGCGCGCGATCCGCCGCGGCGAAACGCGTCCGTCCATGCCGCCGCAACCATGGGTGTTGTAGGTCATCAGTCGCAGACGCGGCTCCGAACGCGCGGCCGCGACCGAGTTCGGAAACGGCGAGCGCCCGAGATGATGCAACGCGGCAGATCGCAGGGCGCCCGGACGGATGAATTCGTGCGCGCCCTCCGGCAGCCGCGTGCGCGCAGGCAGCAACGCAAACGCGCCGGCTTCCTCCGGGCCAAACCCGCCGTGCGCGCCTTTCTCGTAGGCAAATGTCGCCGGCGCCGCCCAGGGACTCCAGCCGATCAGCACGAGATCGCCCGCGTGTTCGCTCAGACAGAGCGTCACCAAATCGCGCGCGATCTCTTCTTTTATCGCCTGTGGATGCGGCAACAGCGCGACGGCTTCCTCCGGCACCCTCGCCTCACCTTTCGCGTGAATCCAGCGAACCTCACCCGCTTGGTTTCGGATCAAGATTCCGGGCACATGGCTCTCGCTCACGAGCTGCAACGCGAGCGTGTGACGACGTTCATCCGACAGCGCTTCCTTGAAATACAGATGCGCCACCGGCCCCATGGCGCTGAGCACGAATGGCGCGGTCTCCTCCTGCGCATCCGCGGCGGCCGCAGCACGGCGGCGACGGCGGGCGCCCGGACCGAGCGATTCCCAAGCCGATTCCCGCCGCGCGCGACGGCGGCGCTTGAGCCGCTCCGGCTCGCCGGTGCTTTCAATTCCCAGGAATTTTTCCACCGTGCGCTCGATGGACCCGGGATACTTCTCGGCCAACGACTCGGTTCGCTCCTGCCCGTGATCCGAAAAAATCCAAACGCGGTAGTCCCGGCGGTGCGAACGGTGCGCCGCGCGCCAGAGATCCCTGATCGAGCGGTCGATTCCAAACAGCGACCAGTGCGCGAAGAGCGAACCGGGGCCCCGCCGGTGCGCATGCTCGTCGTAGCCGACGTAGTTGACGTGGACGACGGGCAGACCGCGCGCGACATCCACCTTGGCGCCGATGGTGATGAGTTCCCGCGCACCGATGCCGATGAACACGCGGGAGACGAGCATCGAGAGTTCCAGAAACGGGCTCTCGCCGCGAAAAATGCCCGCGAACGCCTGCCAGAGACCGACGCCGGTTTCGACCACGAGCAAACCGAGAATCCGCAGCAGCGCCGGAAACTGCAGCAGCGCGAACACAAAAATATTCCTGATCTTCCCGGTGCGCCACATGTCGGCCGGGCCATTCGTCGCGATGCAGAAATGACTTTCCTCCTGCCCCGCTCCGCCGGTGTAGATGTTGGACCAGCTGCTGCCGCCCTTGAGCAGGCCTTCCGCCTGCGCGGCGCACTTCGCCTCCATTTGTTTCGCGCGCTCGGGGGAATACATCCGCACGCGCTGCTGCGTGGTGCGGTCGAAAAAACTGAACGCCGGCACCGCCGCTCTTACGCCGAAGTAAAGTTCCGCCTGCACCGCGGGCGTGGTCGACGGCAACCCGGGATAAAACGAATGCATCACATAGTGATTTCGTTTCATCAGCCGCCGGAGAAACGGCATCCGCCCCTTCGCCATCGCTCTTTCGAGCTGCGAACGCGCGAAGCCGTCGATCTGGATCAACAGCAGCCCCGGCTCCTCGCTCGTGCCCTCGGAGGGTTCGACCCCGAGGTGCCGGACCGCCCATTCGCTTCGACTGATACGGCGCCTCAGGCGGTGCGCGAAGGCTTCAACGGCGGCGAACATGAGCGAAATTCAACGCGGTCAGGAAGCCTTCGCCTCGGCGTCGCCGAACACCGCCTGGGCGATGGTCTGCGTGCGCGTGGCGAGAAGATCCCATTCCAAGCCGAGGCGCTGCAGCACGACGCCCCAGGGATTCATCGTGGTCTCGAGTCGCTCGCGGCGCGTCGCGCGGCGAATGTCTTCGTAGAATTCGAGCGCGAGCTCCGCGCAGCGTTCCTTGGAAAACAGATCGGCTGTGATCCGCGCCTCGCGTTTGCAGGCGCGCAGCAGCGACTGATCCCTGGCCAGCCGGCCGAGTTCATTCGCGAAACGGTCCGCCTTGGCGCCGGCGGGCAGCATGAAACCATTGGCGCCGTCGCGCATCACTTCGCGCACGCCGGAGGCATTCAGGGCCACGACGGGCAATTCCGCCGCCATCGCCTCGGCCAGCACCATGCCTTGCGTCTCGCTTTTCGAGGTGAACGCAAACACGTCCATCGCACGGTAGGCCTCATGCAACGCGCGGCCGGTGAGTTTTCCCGCGAGGACCAGGCGATCCTGCACCCCGTGCTTCGCGAGCGTCGCCTTCAAGGGCTCGACGGACGATCCGTCGCCCACGAGGAGGAATTTTGCGCCCCGCGTGTTTTTGAGGAACCGCGCCACCGCTTCGGCGAGATAACCGAGATTCTTTTCCGGCGCGAGACGGCCGACATGGCCGACGACGAACGCGTTCGCCGGAATCTTGAATTTCCGGCGCGCCTTCGCGCCATCCGCTTCCGCGAAGGCCTTCACATCGATTCCGGTGGGAACGACCTTGATGGGAACCGTCACGCCCCGTTTGCGAATCAGCTTCGCGATGCTTTCGCTCGGCGCGATGACGCCGTCGCACAAGTTGGCGAACTGGGTCGGCAGGTTGGTCGCCACTTCCTTCAGCGCCGGGGAGTCGAACGGGACGTAGTGCGTGTAATCCTCGTAGCGGGTGTGGTGCGTGAAAACGATCGGCACATTCTTGTTCATCGCCACGCGCAGCGCGGTGTCGCCAAGCAGGAACGGATGGTGCGCGTGGATGATGTCCGCTTTGAAAGCGTCGAGCCGGTCCGACAACGTCGCCGCCATCGGGAGCCGGACGGAAAAATCGCTGCCGTTGAAATTCTGGATCGCCGCAACCCGCTCCACCATCGCCTCCACGCGTTTTGGCGGCGGCTTGCCGTCGAACTTCGGTGCCACGACGAGGACGCCGTGGCCGAGCTTGCGATACTCTTCGGCAAAGGTGCTTACCGAGCGGGCCACCCCTCCCACGTGCGGGAGATAGGTGTTGGTCATCATGCAGATTTTCATGAGCTGAGCGGGACGGTGGTGTTCAGGAGATTAAATTCTTCCCGGGCTGACGCCGCGACACGCTCCTGCGGTGCAAAACCCGGGAGATTCACTTCGAGCCGCGGACGAGGCCCACGCCATTGACCGTCGATTGTGACATGTGCTCCCTCGCCTCCGGGACGAATTGTCAACGTCACCGCGCCGAAGGGCGTCAGCGTCGGGCCAAACGAACACGCCTCGTCGCGCCACCATTCCGGCCGCACGCCCGAACCGACCACCAGCGCGCCCGCCTCCTCGCGGACGAAGCAGTTGCGCACCATCAAGGCCCACTCCGCGGCGGCCCAGATGTGTTCGCCGTCGCCCATGCAGCCGCCGCCGGAACGCGGATGAATCGCCTCCGGCCACTGCCCGGTGGGCGAAGCGAGGGCCGCGACATTGTCCATCAATTGCCAGGCAACTTCCGGTTCGCCCGCCCGCAACCGCACCTGGGCGAGATGCAGCGTCAGGTAGGCGTTGATGCCCGAGTGAATCATGTGCTGGAAAAAGCAGCCTTTGTAACTGCTGTGATCGCGCAGATAATCCGCCGTGCGCAAAACGCGTTCATCGCCCGGCGCAAAAAGCTGGAGCGGATAATCCGCCACGATCGAACCGATCGCGCCTGAGTCCATCCGCCGTTTCGGCGACGCCGGGATCGCGCCGGGAAACCGCCGCTGCGGTCCGGCCGGAAACGAGCGTTCGATCGCCACCATGAACTGATCCGCTTCCCGGACATACCCGGCGGCGAGCGCCGGATCGGTGGGCGCCAGCATTTCGGCCGCGCAGCGCAGGCCGGCCACGCCCCAGAAATCGTCCCAGTAATAAAAATCGTTCGGCCCCAGGTGTTCCGCGCTGAAACCCGCCGGCAACAAACCCGCCTCCGGCAATCCCGAGTCGGACGGGAGCCGTTTGCGTCCGATCCAGCGCGCGCCCTTCGCGATCGCCGGCAGCCACTCGGGCAGCGGCTTTTCGCCGGTGAGCGTGACGAAACGGTGAAACGTCCAGATCGCCTCGCCGTTGGAATCCCATTCGCCCTCCTGCGAGAGAAAGTAACCGTCGTGGTTCTGCCGCGGCACAAATTCCTTCAAAACCCGCCGCGTCCGCTCGACGCCGCCCAAGGTAAGCAGGGCGTTCAGGATAAACGCGGCATCGCGAAACCAGAACCGTTTGTAGGTGTACGGCCCGGGATAAACTTCGCCCGGCGCGTGCAGCACGAGATTCACCGCGGCGAGATCGTAGAGCCGCTGGAGGCGCGCGTCGCCGACCCGGAGTTTCGCGATCGGCTTCATCGCCGCGCTCCAGGAGTTTGTGCCGGCGAACGGCGGCCGGGTCCGGGGCTTGAGTTCGTTGTAGATCGGGGCGCGCACCTCGAGCGGGCGCTCCCGCACCGATGACAGCCGGAAAAGCGCCACCGCGGTCGCCATGCCGACCGGGCAGGTTACCTCCGCGGGCGAGTCAACGGGCTTCTCGATGCGGTGCGAAACGTCGCCTTCCTTGTAGACGGACAAAACCTGCCGAGCGGGCTCGCGATCGAAGAGAACCTCGTTGCGCTTGTTGACGATCCATCCGCGCTGATCGGCCATCAACGCGATGCGATCGATCGCACTGATGCCCTCGGGATTGTAGGGTCGCAGCGCCACGACGAGATAGCCTCCCGCCGTCGAGTCGGTCTGCACGCGGACGCAGCAATGCGGCTCCGCGCCCTCGAGCGACATGCTCACCTCGGTTTTCAGAACCAGGCCGCGGGCCGCGGCGCGCGACCGCACGACGAGATTGTCCTCCAGCGCCAGCGTTTGCTCGAAGGCCGCGAGCTTCGAGGGAAACAACGGCTCGCCCGCTTCCGGCAGCAACCAGAAATCCAGCGACCAGCCGTCGAAAAGCGGCGTGACGAGCCCGCGCGGATCGACGATCGGATAGAACGGCACATTCGGAAGTCCCACGGCGGTCCAGTCGCGATGCGTGAGATTGATGTGGCTGAACGAAAACGCGCGCGGAATGAAGGATTCGTCGGCGGGATTAAACTGCCGCTCGACCCAGTAGGGCCAGATCCAGTCGAGGTTGTTCTGAATCGCCTTCGTGTTCACCAGCCCGCGCGCATGAAAGATCACGCCGGCCCGCAGCAACTCGATCGGCTCCGCGACTTCCGACGGCTGCGCGAAGCCGCGCATCTTCGTCATCAGGTTGATTGGATCCATGAACCCGTACGCGCGGGCGGCGCGGGTGATGATGAAACGGGTAAGCCAGGATCGAAGCGCCATAGGACAAGTTGTTGCTTATTGGTCCCGCGCAAGCGCCCAAAGTGCGGTCACGGACCGGAAATTACCCGATGGCGAGGGATGGCGACGTCCGGAACTTTGTGAAACTGCGTCGTTCCATGCCGCGAACGATCAAACCCTCAACCCCGTTTCACCATGGCTCAAGGAAGCAAAGCGAGTTACACCGGAAAACAAAAACGCCAGGCCGCGAAGATCGAAAAAGGTTACAAGAAGCGCGGCACCTCCGCCAAAACCGCCAAGGCCCGCGCCTGGGCCACCGTCAACAAGCGCACCGGCGGAGGAAAAAAGAGCGGATCCGGCCGGAAGTGATTCGCTCGGGCATCTCCGAAATTTCCGGGCTGTAGGAGCGGCTTTACGCCGCGACCGTGGCGGACCCGTGATCGCGTCGCGGCGTAAAGCCGCTCCTACCGTGGCGAACGCCGCCTTGTCGTGACCGCCGCGAATCCGGCGGGCTCACGTTTCCACCTCAGCGCAGGAGCTCGCCGTTTTCCGCCACGCCAGCTTCGTCGAGGAGCTGCAGCGTGGTGGCCGGACCGAGATCGGCGTACTCTTCCCACGAGCGCAGCGCCCACACGATTTGTTTCGCGCGCGTCACCTCGATGATCTGCACGGACCCCGGCCACTCCTTCGGGTCCTTGATGCCGTTCGCGCACCAGTTCGCGATCACGGTGTTGCCGTTCGCGAGACGATTGAGCCCCTGGCAATTGAACAGCCGGATGCCCGCGGCGGCCGCGTCAGCCTTCGTGTACTCCCAGACGACGTCGCCTCTCGTGTTCAGTTCGCGCACGAACCCATGGTTGCTGCTGACGAGCGTGTTTCCATCCGGCAACCGCAACGCCGCCCACGGCGAGAGCACGGCGACGGCCCAGATTTCCTTTCCCTCCGTGTTGTACTCCGCGACCTTGTTCCAGTCCATGTGCGCGGCGAGCAGCGTGCCGGCCTTGGTCATGCGCACGCTGCGGAAATGTCCGTGCGGACGCGCCGGATTGCCGACCGGAAGCTTGATCTGTTCCTCGATCGTGCCGGTGGCGAGGTTGACGATCATGGCCTTCGCCGGATCGCCATTTTGCACAATCATCGCGCGCTCGAGCCCGAGCGGCTGCGCGACGTGAACCTCGGTGCCTTTCGGTGCATCGTAATTCCAAAGCAGTTTTTTCCCGGGGCTGACCAGGCCGGCTCCCGTTTTGCGCGCGAAGAGGACGTTGCCGTTCGAGAGCAGCGTCGCATCGCCCCACTCCTGCAACACCCCGGCGTCGTCCTTGATCGGAATCGAATAGGTCCACACCACCTGGCCGCCGCGCACGATGAACATCGTCTGGTCCGGCTTACGGTAATCCCACTCGCCGGCGTAGAGAAACGGATGCTGCGCGAGTCCCTTGCCGGGAAGCACCGCCGGCGCGAACGGAGCGGCACCGGCGTCAGCCGCTAAACAACCGAGGGAGCAGCGCTGCAAAGCGCGAAACCGACCAGGCCGGCGAAACCGATGCGCCGAAACCCGACATTTTTGGACTTCATGGGAAAGCGGAAAACGAACTCACGGACCGACATTGCGCTGGCTCCATTCGCCGTCGATCAGGCGCCAGGTCTTGCCGGTGGGATTTTCGTTTTGCAGCGCGGCGGGCAAACGCGGCGCACGCACGTTGTCGTAGCAGTGCAGCGCTCCAAAACGGCGCAATGACGCGGGAATTCCCACGGCCGTAAATCCCGGATGACCGGTCGAGGGATAGGGTCCCCCGTGGTTCATCGCCGAGCTGACCGCGACGCCCGTAGGCATTTTGTCGTTGAGCAGCCGTCCCACCCGCTCGCGGAGCAGCGGCTCGACGGCCGCATACAGCGTATCGTCCGAACCGGCGGTGTCGGAATAAACGCAGCCCGTGAGATTGCCCTCCAGCTGCCCGAGCACGGCGCGAGCCTCGCCGATGTCCTTCGCGACGACGAAAAGCGCGGCGTTGCCGAACGCCTCGGTCTGCAGCGCGTGCGCCTGCGCGAGAAACTGCGCGCCCTCGGCGCGCAACAGCGTGTTCTCAAAACGAAACCCCGGCGTCGCGACCGCCCGGCCGCCCGCGAGCAGACAGGCCCCGGCGGACTGCAGCGTTTGCACGCTGGCGCCGAGGGCGCGCTGCACGGACGAAGAAAGCAAGGGCGTGGGATTCGCCGCCGCGAAACGCGCCTTCACACCGGCGATGAATTGCTCGGTGATCTCGCCCGCGAGCAGCAGCACGAGACTCGGATTCGTGCAAAACTGGCCGGTCCCGAGCAGCGAGCTGGCCGTGAACTCCTCGGCGAGTTTCGGGCCGCGCTCCGCGAGGGCGCCCGGCAAAATCACCACGGGGTTCACGCTGGAAAGTTCGAGATAGATCGGCTTGCCCGCGGCATCGGCGGCGGCCTTGAGCTTCAGGCCCGCGTTGCGGCTGCCCGTATAGGCGCTGGCACCCGTGCGCGGATCGGCGACGAGTTTCGCGCCGTCCTCGTGACTGGTCCGGTAGAGGAGCTGCACGGTCGCCAGCGGCAGGCCGGTTTCGCCGAGCGCGGCAAAGGCCTCCTGCGCGAGTAGCCGCGACGTGCCGGGATGCGAGGTGTTCGCTTTCGCGATCACGGGGTTTCCACTGGCAATCGCCGCAACAAAATCGCCGCCGGCCACGCTGTTGAACGCGAAGGGAAAGTTATTCGGGCCGAACACCCACACCGGCCCGATCGGCGCGAGCTGCGAGCGGATGTTCGCCTTGGTGTCGATCGTCGGGAGCGCCCACGAACCTTCCGCTGCGGCCGCCGCACCCTGGCGGAGCTGGCCGGTGGTGCGCGGCAGTTCGACGTCCTTCAGGCGCGGCGTTTTCGCGAGGCCCGTTTCCTGATGCGCCATTTCAACCAGTTCGTCGGCGCGCGTCTCGATCCGCTCGGCAAAACGGGAGAGGAATTTCGCGATCTGCGCCGGCGCCATGGTCCGCAATTCCCGCGCCGCGGCCGCCGCCGCGGTGAGCGCCGCATCGCAATCCGCCCAGGTGCTGACGGGATATTCGTCGGGAAGCGCCGCGCCGGTCGCGGGGTTTTCCGACCGAAACGTTCCGCTGGCGTGCGCCGCGCGCCACTGGCCGGCGATGAGAACGGGAGAGAGTGACATGAAAATTTGGCGTTAGGGTTTGGAACGGAATTGTTCGACCACCGCCGAAACATCCTTGTCGCCGTCCCCCTTGTCGATGGCGCGTTGAAAAACCTGCAGGGCGGCGGCCGCCGTCGTCATCTCGATTCCGCGGTGGTTTCCCTCCTGCCGGGCATAGGTCAGATCCTTCGCCATCAGGCGCAGCAGGAAATTCGGCGTGAAGTCGGCTGCGGTCATGCGGCCGGAAAACGTTTTCAACAACGGACTCCCGGGAGCTCCCGTGGTGAGAATTTCCAGGGCGCGGGCCCGATCGAGTCCCGTGCGCTCGATCATGGCCATGGCTTCGGCGAGGGAAGCGGCCTGCACGCCACAGAGAAAATTATTGATGAGCTTCAGCATCGCCCCGCTGCCCACCGGTCCGAGATGCGTCACGCTCCGGCCCATGACCGAGAGAACGACACGGGCGTTTTCGAGCGACGCGGCGGTGCCTCCGACCAGGAAATTGAGTTCGCCAGCGGCGGCCTGGGGGCGACTGCCGGTCACGGGCGCATCGATGAATTCGCAGCCGCGTGCCGTCGCGGCCTTCGCGAGTTCGTTCACCCAGTCGACCGTCAGCGTGCTCGACTCGATGAGCAACGTCCCGCGCGCGGCGCCAGCCAGCGCGCCGGAGTCACCCAGCCACATTCCACGCGAGGCGGCGTCGTCGGCCACCATGCTGACAATGATCTGGGCGCCCGCGGCCGCCTCGCGCGGAGAGGCGGCGATCCGCGCACCGGCCGCGCCCAGCGGGGCGCTCTTCTCGCGGTTGCGATTATAGACAACCAGCGGAAATCCCGCGCCCGCGAGGCGATGCGCCATGCCCGCGCCCATCAGGCCGAGCCCCAGAAATGCGACCGGAGGTTTTGCAGCAGCGGAGGAACTCATGCGAAGGATTGGACAGCGATGACGGTTTCGGGAGACGGCGAAACGACCGCGAGCGGATTGCGCAGCGGCCGGCCAAAGCCGGCAAACTCCACGCTCATCACATCGCCGTCGGAAAGCTGCACGCCGTCGCCAAAGCTCAGCGCACAGGCGCCGTAGTAGTGCACGTGCACGTCGCCGGGACGGCGGTGCGTCTCGAATTTGAAATGGTGATGCTCGATGTTCCGCAGGCTGTGGCACATCTCGGCCTCGCCGGTGCGGATATCCTTCGACCACAGCGTGGTCCCTCCCCGCTCGACGACGGCTTTGCCGGTGACCGTTTGAAACTCCGGATCGATCACGAGTTCGGGCCCGAGCGAACAGGTGCGAATCTTCGAGCCGGCCAGGTTGAGGTAATTTCGTTTCTCGAAGCGGTGGTCGGAAAATTCATTGCCCAACGCCATGCCGAGCCGGTGCGGTTTGCCGTCCGGCCCGATGAGATAGACGCCGGCGATCTCCGCTTCCTCGCCGCCATCCTCGGCGTAAACCGGGACGAGCAGCGGCTCGTTCGGCGCGCGAAGAATCGTGCCGCATCCCTTGTAGAACCATTCGGGCGCCGTGCCGGCGCGGCCGGGTGCGGGTTTGCCGCCTTCCACGCCCCAGCGAAACATCCGCATGCTGTCGGTTTCCGTTTCGCTCGCCGCGTGCATCGCCTGGCGGTTTTTCGCGCTCCCGAGGTGCGTAAGCCCGGTGCCGGAAACCAGACAGCGCGCCGGCTCGCCGGGAAAATCGACGGGGGTCAGCAGGCGCCACTCGGACTTCCCGCGATAAATCGGATCGTAGTCGAGCACCGCGCCGGTCGCATGCCGGCGGATGAGGTCCGGGAGTTTCGCGCCTCCGGCCAGCGCGGCCTGCGCGAGCGCGTAGACGGAATCGAAGCCTTCGAGGCAGCGCACCTTCGGCTCCTCGACGAGAGCCACACGACGCTGCGCGCCATTTTGAATCTGGATGAGTCGCGTCATGCGGAAAGGGTCACTCGGTGACCTTGAATTTTTTCAGCGCCTTTTCGTCCACGGTCAGACCGAGGCCGTGCACGTTTTCGTCGAGATCGATGAAGCCGTCCTTCGCCACGGGTTCGCCCTTGAAGATGTACCAGAAGAGTTCGTTGCCGACCTCGACATCGACCGGCGGGAAATATTCCGCCATCGGCGAATTCAAACTCGCCATCACGATGTGGTAGTTGTGCATCTGCCCGGCGTGCGGGATCACCGGAATCGAATGTGCCTCCGCGAGCGCGGCGATCTTGCGCGCGGCGGTGAGGCCGCCGACGCGGTTCGTGTCGAACTGGATGTAGTCCACCGCGCGCGCCTCGATCAGCTCGCGGAAACCGTAGATCGTGTGCTCGTGTTCGCCGCCGGCGATCGGGATGCGGCCGAAGCGTTTCAACTCCGCGTAGCCGTGGATGTCGTCGGGAATGACGGCCTCCTCGAGCCAGCGCAGGTTGAATTTCTCGAGGAGCGGAATCATGCGTTTCGCGTAGTCGAGATTCCAGCCCATGTAGGCGTCGGCCATGATGTCGATGCCGTCGCCCACCGCATCGCGGACCGTGCGCACAAGCGCGACATTGTGCTGCATGCCTTCCGCGCCGTCGACCGGGCCCCAGCCGAAGCGGAGCTTCATGGCCTTGTAGCCGGCGGCCTTGTATTTCTTCGCTTCGGCGGCGAGTTCATCCAGCGGCGTGCTGTAGAGCCGGCTCGCGTAAACCGGAATGCGCGGCTTCGTGCGTCCGCCGAGCAGGCGAAACGCGGCCTGTTTCGCGGATTTTCCAAGGATGTCCCAGAGCGCGATGTCCACGGCGCTGATCGCGACGAGCGCGATGCCCTTGCGGCCAAAAGCCATCGTTTTCCGGTACATGTGCTGCCAGAGAAACTCGGTGTCCCACGGATCCGCGCCGATGAGCAGCGGCTTCAGGTAGAGATCGATCACCTGCTTCGTGGCGAGCGGCGAAAGCGCGGCGTTGCCGATGCCGACGAGGCCGTTGTCTGTGAAGATCTCCACGATGAGCCAGCCGTGAAACGTGAACGTGCCCATCGTCGCCTTCGTGAGCATCGGCGAGACGAGATCCATGGGATTCGTGCAGAAGTGCGGCGGCAGCGGAACGGTCTGGCCCTTCCATTGAACGACGCGCGTGCGGATTTCAGTGATTTTCATTTTTCAGGATAGGATGGGACGAAAACGCGACCGGCCCGCCGACGGCGAGGAATGCCACGCCGCTCAACGCGAGCGCCTCGAACACCCCCGCCATTTCATCCGCACCACCCGGATGAATCAGGGCGCGAGGCAGGTGCAGCAGCAAGACCCAGAGGAAAATCATCAGGCCCGCCGACGCGGCAGCGAGCGACGCGGTGCGCGGCAGAACGAGACCGATTCCGGCAGCGCACAAAGCCACTCCGGTGAAGTAGGTCCAGAACGGCACCCACGGCATCCACGCCGGGACCAGCTTGTGCACGAACCCGGCGTAGACGAAATGCTGCACGCCGCCGACCACGAGAAAAACGGCCAGCAGCCAGCGGCACAGGCGCACCGGCGGTATCGGGCCGAGACCGACGCCGGCGAGCAGAAGCGCCGCGCCGAAGAGCGCGAGCGTCTTGCAGGGATTCGTCCACACGAAACCCGCCCCTGGGTTGGCGACGATTCCCGGCACGCGCAAAGCCAGGGCAACCAACAGCAGCGCCGCCACGGCTCCCGCTCCGGCGCGCTGGCGTTTCCCGGCGACGATCAGTCCGCCGGCAACGACGAGAATGACGCCGGTGATGATCGGCCACGGCGCGCCCGCCGGCTGTTTTGGCACCAGGCGCACAAATTCCCGGAGGAAGAGCTGCATCGCGCCGGACGCGATCATCGCCAGGCCAAAAAAACACCGTCCTGCCGCCGAAAGTTTCTGGAGTCTCGCGCGCATGTCAGGCGGCAACGAAAGCAGGTTTCAGCGGCAATGGCTGCAGCGAACGCACCGTCGCGAGGATCAACAGGAAACCCGCGACGTGCAGCGAGCCGGCGATGATCAACACCGGCGTGTAGCTGAAACCGTGGTCGAGGAGATAACCCGCGAGTTGTCCCAACACGACCCCGCCGAGGGCGCCGCCCAGCCCCACGAATCCGGCCACCGTGCCGACGGCGTGTTTCGGAAACAGATCCGTCGGCAGAATCATCACGAGCGTCGACCACGATTGCTGGCCGAAGAAAGCGACGCTGAAGAGGAAGATCACCCACGGCACCGAAACGTGCGGCACCAGCATCACGCACGGCATGAGCGCCGCGCTGAGGCCGAGCGCGATTTTGCGCGCCGCGTTCACCGAATGGCCGCGATGCAGGAGCCAGCTCGAAAGTCCGCCGCCGACCAGGCAGCCCACCGCCGCGGCCGCGAAAGGAATCCACGCGACGGAGCCAACGGCCTTGATGTTGAACCCGCGCGCATCGAGCAGGTATTTCGGCAGCCAGAACATGTAGAAATACCACGCGGCGTCCGTGAGGAATTTCGCGCCGACAATGCCCCAGGTTTCGCGGAAGCGGAGCAGTTCGCCCATCGGAATTTTCGGCGGCGGCGGCGCATCGACTCTTTCGAGGATCGGGCGGAGGTGTTCGCGTTCCGCCGCGCCCAGACGGCGATGTTCGCCGGGCGGGTAGTACATCGCCGACCACCACACCGTCCACAACAAGCCCGCCGCACCGGTGATGAAGAAGACCCAGCGCCACGAGGTGAGGTCGAGCCAGGTGACATTTAAAATGATCCACGCGATCAGCGGCGGCGCGACGACGCCGCCGACACCGGTGCCGGCGTTGATGATGCCCATCGCGGTCGCGCGATCCTTCACGGGAAACCATTCGGCGACGACGCGCGTCGCGGCCGGGAATCCCCCGCCCTCGCCGATGCCCAGCAGCAGCCGGCTTGCCGCCAGCATGAACACGCCGCCGGCAATGCCGTGACTCGCGCACGCCAGCGACCAGAAAACCATGATCCACAGAAATCCGCGCCGGGTGCCGAGGACATCCATCAGCCGCCCGCCGCCGACGTACATCAGTCCGTACGTCAGCAGGAACGCGGAATCCAAAAACGCCTTCACCGAATTCGAAATCGGAATCTCGCTGCGGATTGCACCGATCGCGATCGGCAGCGTCTGCCGGTCGAGATAGCTGATCGCGATCGCGACGCTGACGAGGATGGCGATGTGCCAGCGGAGCATGGGTAAAATTCGACGAAAGGGATGCGGGCTATCTATTGGCACTCCCCTTTGTCATTCTGAGCCGAGCGAAGAATCCAGCAGGAGAGTCCACGCACCCGGCAGCTTCGAAAGTCCATATGGATTCTCCGCTGCGCTCAGAATGACAGAAAAGGGAAAAAATCTCAGTTGGCCGGTGCACTCCAATCGAACACCAGCAGCGAGACGCCCTGGCGCGGCAGTGCAAACGTCACCTTGCCGCCTCCATTCGCCAACGCGACGGGGGTCGGTTCGCCCAGCGTCGCGAGCTCGCTCGCCTTCTTGAGTTGTGCGTAACGCTGCTCGTTCGGTGCGATCGGCGAACCCATGCGGCGCCATTCGCCGTAGGAGTTGCTGTGCGTTTCATCGATCCGGTAGTGCGTGAGCTTCGCTCCGCTCGCCTCGGCCGGCAGTCCGGCCAGCGCGATCTCCACGGCGGCGTCCGGTCCCGGGACATCGTCGTCGTGGTAATGCCAGACCATTACCGAAACTTTTTTCGCCTCCACGCTCGCGAACGCGGCGACGTCCGGTTTTTCCCGCACGCCCGCCCGCATGATCTGATCGAGCGGAATTTCCGCGGAGCTTTCGGTGATGATGCGTTGCCGCCCATCTTGCTGAACATGCGGAAAACATTCAGCACCGGCAGATCGACACCGTTGGTGGCGAGCGCCCGGAAGCCCGCAAAATACGGCTGATCCTCGAACTCAAACGCCCACGTGAGCGCGCCCTCGAAGTTCACGCCATGCTTGTCCGCGAGCAGGTGTTTGCGCGCAAAACTCGCCGCCGTGTAGCTCGAATACATCGTGCCATTGCGGTAGCCGTTCTGCGGCCCCTGGCAGGCGGCGCAGCCCTCGGGATCGGATTCGCCGATGACGATGGGCTTACCTTTCAGCTCGGGAATCGCGGCAATCTTGGCGAAGCCGGTGTCGATGGCCCGGAGCTGGTTCGTGATGCCCATGCGCACATGGCCGTCGACGAAGGTCGGCGAACCCTTGGCGTGAAACGCGAGAAAGTCGGTCGGCGTGCCCGTCTCGCCGGTCGCGTAATTTTTCCCGTGCACGACGTGTTTCAGGAAGTTGTCCATGAACGCCCCGCCGCTGCCGGCCACATCGGGACCGCCTACGCGCGCCGTCGGTAACGCCCGGCGCACGGCGTCGATCGCGTAATCATGGAGCTTGTTGAACTCGTCGGGCGTCGAGCGCCAGTAGGCGGGGCCGTTGGGCTCGTTCCAGACTTCCCAATACCACTGCTCCACCTCTTCGCGGCCGTAGCGCTCCACACAATGCTTCACCCACTGGTAGGTGAGCTCGGCCCATTTCTTGTAATCCTTCGGCGGAAAAGCCCAGCCGGCGCTGATCAAATTATAGCTCATCCCCGGCCGCCATTCGTGACGGTAGGGCTCGGGCTGCGTCGACAGCGCCTGCGGCATGAACCCGATCTGCGCGTAAGGACGGACACCGCGGGCGAGATAGGTGTCGAAGATGCGGTCGACGCCCTTCCAGTCGTAGATGGGATTCCCGCTGGCGTCCTCGGTGTAGACATTCGTGCTGCCCCATTTGAGGGCGGGCGTGCCGTCGCCGGTGTTCAGCAGGTTGTGGGCACGGAAATAAACCGACTTCGGCTTCAACTTCCCGAGTTCGGCGATGAGCTTCTGGCCGTCCTTCATCGTCGCGTAGTTCGGTTCGTCCGCGCCGAAGAACCGCCAGATGGGTCGCAGCTCGCCGGTCGTTTTCGTCGCGTCGACTTTGATCGTGACGGCAAACGGCTCGGCCACGCCTGGAGCGGGGGCGGCTGCCGCCGGAGCCGGCGAAGGTTGGGCGAAGGCAGCGGCAGCCGTGGCAAGGACGAGCAGGCCGGTGCAAAACAATCCGGAACGGGACGGGGTTTTCATAATTCGGGAGGAAAGCGGGTCACAACCGGTGGGGCACCGGCTGCGTTGGGTGAATCAAAGCGATCGTAGCATGTCGCAAAGGCTGAAAAACGAGAAGCGAAGATTGCGCATTTAACTTGGGATATTGCGCAAAGCCGCCGGACGGCGGTAACGGAAAAACCTACCGGACCAAACCGTAGTTTTTGCGATACTCGCTCGGGGCGACGCCGGTGTTCTGTTTGAAAACGACGCTGAGGTATTCCGGTTCGAATCCGGTGCGGGCGGCGATTTCCCAGAGCGGCAGCTCCGTGCCGGTGAGCAATTCCCTCACGCGATTCAGCTGCACGCGCAGGATTTCCTGATGCGGGGTGCGGCCGAGAAGCTTGCGAAACCGGGTTTCGAGCGCCCGCCGGGCCATCGGACTGTGGCGCAGCACGTCGCTCACGCCGATGCCGTCGCACGCGTGTTCGCGAATAAAGCGGAGCGCGCCGGCGATCTTCGGATCGGCGACGGCGAGCACATCGGTGCTTTGACGCGTCGCGACGCCCACCGGCGGGATCAAGTGGGCGGCGGGCGGAAATTTTTCGCCCTTCATCATGAGGGAGAGCAATGCCGCCGCCTCCCAGCCCGTGCGCCGCGGGTTGAGGGTGATGCTGGACATCGGCGGCGGCGACAGGCCGCACAGGACCTCATCGTTGTCGACCCCTAGGACCGCCACTTCCTCCGGCACCGAGAAACCGCGCCGCCGGCAGCCCTCGAGGACCTGTTGCCCGCGATTGTCGTAACACGCGAACACCGCGACCGGCTTGGGCAGGCCGGCCAGCCAGTCGCCGATGGCTTCGACCTCCGCATCGCTGTTTAACGCGCGCTTTTTTGGCGCGTACACCTGACAGGCGTAACCCGCACCGCGGACAAAGAGTCCGAAATGCTCGCTGCGGCGGTTGGACCAGCTGAACCGGGGATCGCCGCAAAAAGCAAAATGGCGATAGCCGCGCTCGAGAAAATGCTGGGCGCCAAGACGGGCGATCGCGGCATCGTCGGACTTCACCCAAGGCGCCCGGGGCAGCAGACGCGAAGGAGTGAGGTCGACAATCGGAACAGTCAGCCGCGCAACGGCGCGGGCTACCCGGCGATTTTCGCCGCGAATGATTACGCCGGCTCCGCGCCACGCCGAAAGCCACGGCGGCGGTTTTTCGTCCCGGCCCAACTCGGCGTAATGCACGCTCCACGGCCCATGACTCAGCATGTATTCGCCAATCCCGATGAGGAGCGAACGCGCATAGGAATTCGTCGCCTCAAATAACAGGGCGATTTTGGGAAGGGGCGGACGCGCCACAAGGCCCCGGGAGGGAACCGGCATGACCGCCGAAAATCGTGGGACGAATTCGTCGGGTCAAGAGTGCGCCACCCTGCCGGCAAACTTCGGCATGCAGCGTGCTTTCAAGGGCGCAGCAAACGGAGTCTACGCGTGAAGCTTCGGAGCGACACGGCACGCCGCAGTTATGACCTACATCATCGAAACAGCATCCGGAACGTGGAAGATCGAGGAGGACAGCCAGCGAAACTGGGTCGTCCTGAAATTGAAACGCGGGACCGCGGCCTGGCGGGTCATCAATATTTTTTATACGGTGGGAGGCGCGGCCGCCGCCGTGGGTTGCGGAGAAACGAGCGATCCCGCGTGGGACAACCTTCCGCACAACAGCGCGGAGTTCATCCTGGCGCGGTGGCAACCGGAAAAAATTGCAGACGACAGCGCGTCCGCGGCATAGCGGGATGGCGTGTGTCCGTTGCGCGGCGACGGCACGCCGGGGATCCGCGCGATTCGTCGTCCGTAACGGCGGGGCGTTGAACGCATTGACGTGTGCCGGAGCCGGAGCGCGAACATTCCCGGTCCGTGTCGGTCCTAGTTGCACTCACATCACTCACTGCGTCGGACGGATTCCATCTGGGAGGCCAGACGGCGCGCGCGGGGGTGGTTTCACGCAATGATCAACCCAGACGGCAAAAAATCCCCCCCGCTTTCCGCCGTCCAAGCCCGGTTGAGCGCAATTGTCGAGTCGTCCGACGACGCGATCATTTCCAAAACCCTCGACGGCATCATCGAAACTTGGAATCGCGGGGCTGAACGCATCTTTGGGTACACCGCGGCCGAAATGATTGGCCGCCCCTTGAGCGTGCTGATCCCGGCAGACCGGAAGGAGGAAGAGGTGAAAATCCTCGAGCGCCTCCGCGCCGGCGAACATCTGGATCATTTCGAAACGGTGCGGCAGCGCAAGAATGGCGAACAAATCCATGTGTCGGTGACGATTTCCCCGATGCGCGACGAGAAAGGGAAAATTTTCGGGGTGTCCAAGATCGCCCGTGACATCTCCATGCAGAAGCAACTCGAGATCGAACTGCGGAAAGCCAAGGACGCCGCCGAGGATGCAAGCAAGGCGAAGAACCTTTTTATCAGCATTCTCTCGCACGAATTGCGGACGCCGCTCACCCCCGCCCTCGCCATTCTCAGTTCACTGGAGTCGGCTCCCGACCTAGCGCCCGAGGCCCGCGAACAAATCAAGATGGCGAGGCGGAACATCGAGACCGAAGCGGGCCTCGTCGACGACCTGCTGGACCTGACGCGAGTAAGTGGGGGGAAAGTGACCCTGCATTTCGAATCGGTGAACGCTCATGAGGCGCTCCGCCAGTGTCTCGCGGGCGTGCAGCGGGGAATCGACGAGAAGGGCATCAGTGTCACGTTCGATCTCCGGGCGAAAAATTATTTTGTTTGGGCGGACCCGCGGCGACTGCAGCAGGTTTTCTTCAACCTGCTTTCCAACGCCGTGAAGTTCACCCCCAGTCGCGGAGCAATCACCCTCCGCTCCCGTGATGCGGGCGACAACGTGCGAATCCAAATCGCCGACAGCGGCGAAGGCATCGAGCCGGCCATGCTCCCGAAAATCTTCCGCGCGTTCGAGCAGGCTCCCGAGTCGCGCCGGTTTGGCGGGCTCGGCTTGGGTCTCTCGATCGTCAAATCACTTCTCGCCATGCATGGCGGCACGGTCGTTGCGGAAAGTCAGGGGCGGGGTCAGGGCTCGATCTTTACGGTCGAGATGGTGACGACGGAAAATCCCGAAAGTACCAAAACCAAGGGACGACGCGGCGATCAGCTGCCTGTGACCTACCGGCTGCTTCTCGTCGAGGATCATGCCGATACCTTGAGCGCGTTGACGACCCTCTTGAAACGCAAAGGGTACACGGTCACGCCCGCCGCATCGGTTGCCGAAGCATTGCTCGCCGCCGAGTCGGAAAATTTCGACCTTTTGCTCTCGGACATGGGACTTCCGGACGGATCCGGCAGCGACATCATGAAGTATCTCAAAACCCGGGGTAATGTGCGCGGCATAGCCCTGACCGGATTTGGGCAGGACGAAGACATTACGAGTGCACGTGCCGCCGGTTTCGACACGCACATCACAAAGCCGATCAAGATCCAGGTCCTGCACGAAACCATCTTGAAAACGATGGCGGCGCGAACCGGACAGGTCGCTGGATCAAAGTAGCCGTTTGGTGCCCGGGACAGGACTCGAACCTGCACACCTTACGGCAAAGGCTTCTAAGACCTTCGTGTCTGCCATTCCACCACCCGGGCTTCCTGGTTGCTGAACTTGGCGCAGATTGCCGATTTTCGATTGCGGGAGGCAAGCGGCGAATCCGGTGGGACCCTTAGGGCGCCAGCCCGAGGCGATCGCCCATTCGGGCATACGTCTCTATCCATTGTTCACTCTGGGCGACCACGTCTGCGTCGAAACGAATCCGCCCGTGCTGGAAAATCGTGATCACACATGATCCGCCGAAAGCGAACAGCCCCTTCTCTTCCCCTTTTTGGACGGCCCTCCCCGGCACATAGGTTTGCTTGATGCTTCCGACATTGGTGGCGCCGACCTCCAGTATCGCGACAGTGCCGAACGGCACCGACTCGACTAACGTGAGCTGGCGCTTGTTCTCGACCAAGCGGTGAACGTTGCGCCGCAAAGCCACCGGGCTGACTGAATAGAGCCAGCCGTTGATGCCCTTCGCCTCGCCTGGGATTCCCGCCACCGGAAAGTGAAAGCGGTGATAGTCCACCGGACAAAGGCGCGAAATCAGCAGCGAACCGCCCGCGAATTTCCGACTGAGCTCGCGGCCTTCCTCGGGCAGGTCCCCTTCGCCAAAAAGCTCGGCCAGCGAAAATTTTTGCCCCTTAACATAAAAACCGTCGGCCGTGTCGACGTTGGAAAACGCGAGATGGCGACCGTCGGCAGGAAACACCGCCACCTTCTCACCGGCGGCAATGGGCCGCGCTTCGGGTTTAAGGGCGCGAAAGAAAAACTCGTTGAACGTTTTGTAGTCGAACGGCGACTTCGCGAATTCGTCTACATCCAGATTGTAGGCGGTGATGAACGGAAGGATCTGCAGCGCGCTGACGCGCTTGTTCATTTTCCATCCATACCATTTTGAGAAGAACGCGCGCCGCACGAGGGCCCAGACGAAAAATCCGCCCACCGGATTGTCGTAGGCGAATCTCAACCACTTTTCCCCGTAAATATTCTCCGTCTTCAGTGTCCGCGCGTAGCGATCATAGTAACGGATGAGGTGTGCAGCCATCTCCCACCCTTCCACGTAAATCTGCGATTTCGCAAAGGGGAATTTAGCGGGCGGCGAGCCCTCGCATTCCCCCGGGACCCAACGCCACGCGCGAACCGCGCTGTTGCATATATATTGCAAGCATCAGGGTTTGCCGGAGGTGCGCGCAGGCATTCGCCCGAAACGATGTCTATTGCGGTACTGCAAATTTATTACCTTTTTAACGCCAGTCCTTCACAACATGACCTATTCATTCCCTCCTCTTCGTTCCATCGCGGCTCTTGTGGCCGCCGCCACCTTGGCGATTTCGGCCCACGCTCAAACCGTGGTGACCACCAACAGCACCTTCGGAAATTTCGACGCCAGCTCCGGCACCCGCCAGCTCCTCTTCACCGCCTTGGAAATCGGCGCGGGCGGTCTGATCACCGACGTCAACATCTCGATCAACTTCGCCAAAGCTGACGGCGAAGGCACGACCTTGGGATCCGGCACGCCGTTCTTCAACGAGACCGTCTTCAACCTGACCTATGGTTCGACCACCACCGAGCTGATTGCTGCGGGCAGCTTCAACAGCGGCTCGGGACCGTTCAGCGGCACTGTGACGTTCGACGATGCGGCGGCCAACCTCGTCAACGTTGACCCTAACCTCATTCAACCCGGCACGTTCCAACCCGTCGGGTCCTTGTCCGATTTCAACGGGCTCAATCTCACTCCCGGTGACTGGACGCTCTTCATTCAAGACACCGTGGGTGCGGATTCTCTCCGGTTCTACTCCGCGACGCTTGAAGTCACCTATGATGGCGTTGGCGCAGTTCCGGAACCCTCGACCTACGGCCTGATGGGCGCCGGGCTCCTCGCTGCGGTTCTCCTCCGCCGTCGTTTGAAAGCCGCCAAGGCCTGATTTTCCCTCGTCCTCCTTAACCCGCACCGGCCCCTCCTTGGGCCGGTGCTTTTTTTGCCCGTGTTGCAGGAGACAGGTCCCGAAACTCCTAGCGCATGATCAGCTCGTCGTCCTTCACTCCGAACTTCACCGCGCTCCCCTCCGCCACCTCGCCGGCGATAAGCGCTCGGGCAAGCTTCGTCTCGATACCCCGCTGCAGAAACCGCTTGAGGGGACGCGCGCCAAACACGGGGTCATAACCTTTCTCGGCCACCCACTCCCGCGCTTTTTTATCGAGCGTCACCGTCACACGGCGATCCGCCAGCCGTTTGTTCAAATCAACCAGCAGGAGATCCACGATGACCGTGATTTCCTCGAGCGTGAGAGGCTTGAAAAGAATTGTCTCATCGATGCGGTTGAGAAATTCCGGGCGAAACGCCTTTCGCAGCTCCTCCATGACGCTTTCCCGCACCGTCTCGGGAATGGTGGACCCGGTGACGCCTTCGAGCAGGTAGCGTGAACCCAGATTCGAGGTCATGATGATAATGGTGTTCTTGAAATCCACCGTCCGCCCTTGGGAATCCGTGATCCGGCCGTCGTCCAAGACCTGCAGCAGTACGTTGAAGACGTCCGGATGGGCTTTCTCGATCTCGTCGAAAAGGACCACCGCGTAGGGCTTGCGCCGAACCGCCTCTGTGAGTTGTCCACCTTCGTCGTAGCCAACGTAACCCGGCGGCGCACCGATCAGCCGCGCGACACTGTGCTTCTCCATGTATTCGGACCAAGGGCCGATTTGACATACCACTGCACGGGTCTACATATACGTCGCCAAATGAAATCTGGACCGATGGCTTACAGTTACACGCGTTTCTCATCGGAGAGACAACGCCACGGCGATTCCGTGCGCCGGCAGCTCGAAGCGGTCGAAGAGTGGTGCAAGCAGGAAGGCGGCGGCCTCGCCCTCGACACATCGTTGCGGGACGAAGGCGTCCCCGGCTACATGGGTCGCAACGCCAAAGTCGGAGCACTCGCCCGTTTTTTGAAGGCCATCGAAGCGGGAATGATCGCGCCGGGCTCCATCCTCGTGGTGGAGAACCTTGACCGGCTTTCTCGCAATGAACCGCTTGAGGGACTCGATCTGCTGAAGACGATTATCAAAGCAGGCGTTGAGATCGTAACCCTCCATGATCGCCGCCGCTACACGCGTGAGAATCTCTCTCGTGACGTCGTTTTTCTAATCAACGCGCTTTTGATTCTCGCCCGCGGTTACGAAGAATCCGACACCAAATCGAAGCGGCTCGCGGCATCCTGGCAGAACAAACGGCGCGCGGCTGCTCAAGGGCGGGTCTTCTCGTCTTGGATTCATCCATGGTTGCGCGTTGTCGGCGCCCGTAAGCTCGGTACTCGCACCGATTTTTCTGATGCCAAGATCGTGCCGATTGAGGAGCGCGCCCAGACCGTCCGGCAGATCTTCAATTGGGCTATCGGTGGCATGGGTTACGAGACCATCGCGAAGGAGCTTCGAACCCGGAAAGTTAAGCCGTGGAACCGTGCCGGCTGGTCTCGCACTCGCATTCAGAAAATAATTCGGAATCGAGCAGTGCTCGGTGAATACCAACCTCACCGCTATGAAGGCGGGAGTTACGGAAAGCGGGTTCCGGACGGCGACCCGATCAAGGACTACTACCCCCGCATCGTCACCGACGACGTGTTCGAACGCGCTCAACCAACTGTCACGGGGAACCCCGGCGGTAGACAAGGCCGATGGGTTCGTTTGCTCACTGGTCTGGTCGTCGACCCCCGCGACCGGAGGATGCACGTTTACGCCCAAGCGCAGAACAAGTATTTCTTCTACGGCACTGATAAAAACCTCTTAGGCGCGAAGGAGAAAATGGTTCGTTGGTCTGGGGAACATCTTGAGCGATCAGTCGTCGCCGCTTGCCAAGGCATTGACTGGGAGCGCCTGTTTTCCTTGCACTCCGACACTGGGGCTCGCGACCGATTGGACGCACAAGTGACCAATCTCACGCGCGAGGAGGCTGTAATCAACGGAAAGCTAACCAAAGCGGCTGAGACCCTTCTGAACGAGCCGGGCGCTTTTGGTGATGCGCTCCGCAAACAAGCCAAACAGCTCGAATCGCGACTCGCCGAACTGCGGGCTGAACGTGCTACCGCCCGCTCCGATCTCGAAGATGTGCGTCGGAGGAGCGAATCCATACCCTCCCTCGCCGCGCGACAGGTGCCAGATGATCCCACTGAACGTCACAAATTGCGCACGGAGTTGCGAAGGGTGCTAACGAAGATTCAGATTTGGCCTGACGGCCGGACCTCGGACAAGTTTTGGAAACCGGTGCTTGAGCAAGCAATCGAAGCTGCGCCAAAACGGGCTTACAAGGAGCGGGCGGACTGCGAGCTTATCGGCGCGCTGCGGTTCTTCTTCGCCAACGGTCGAGAGATTACCGCCTACGTCACCTTCCACAAGGAGGGGAAACATCGCGAGGCGCGGGTGCTCGCATACGCTAAGCCGCACGGGATGTCCGCGACCGAATGGGCTGATATTCGAGCTCATGCTCGCCTTGGTGAATCAGGCGGCGACACGGGATCAACATCTCGTGCTCCCACCCTCCCGCGTGCGGCTTTGAAGAGGTAAAGACGCGGCAGCCTTCCTTCGCGTCGAGCATCATCACGATCTCCTGCCCTTCCGGGATAAAGGCTTTGAGTTCGGCGGCGTCCACGGCTGGCAATCTCTCCACTTCTCACGCCTGAACAACGCATCACGCCTACCGAGAACAGGGCAATCCAACTACCGTAAAGGCGGTAGACGTTAGAGGCGGACGAAGCATATTGTCCGTACTCGTGCCGTTCATGTGAACACTGTGCTGAAGCTCTTCTAGAACTTGTATCTGTTGCGCGATCAACCCGAGCAGGCGCTCATTAAATACATTGGTGCGGTTGAAAACGGGGAAACCGAATTCGGTTTTCTCCGTGCTCCACGTCACGAACGCACTGATGCGTTGCTCGGGATGATTCCAGAGGCGGACTTCGCCGCCCTCGAAAGCCGGTGATTGATTCAGAAAAGCTTCGACCGCCTCGACGGCCGAATCCGTTTTGAAGGGGACGGTATAACTTCCCGCGTGGGTCTGACGGTAGATGTGATACCGCGACACCGTAGCCGTCTCTGCAGTTGGCGGAGGTGCGATGTTTTCTGGGTGCGTCGTGTTTTTCATAGGAGTGGTCCTTTCGATACGCCCATTTTTGCTCGCCACTTCGGCGCTCTCAATGGCGCGCGCCTGCCGAGATTAGGGGTGGGTCAACTACACCTTATTCGGTAGGCGCAGGCGGCTGGTTAGCGTCCGGAAACTTGGACCGTGGAACCATACGGCTCCACCACGACAACGAAGCGTCTGCGGACACAAAGCGGCCGGACCCGACCGCCACCGAGGCGAGTTCGCTCTCAACCGGCTTTCAATTCTCCGCGCCGCGATGAACGTCCTGCTCATCCGGCTCCGCGCGCTTCATCACGCCCTGCGGTATCGTGGACTGGCCTTGTCCACGTTCGGGCGAAGTCACGAACTTCCCGCCGCTTCATTCTCCCACGCGGCCAACTGCCACGAGCGCGGCCTCTCCTCCGGCAGCCGATGCCAGTGGATACGTTCAATGCCGCGGGCGGTTCGCATTCTTACGGGCAATTCCGCCATGGCGGAACGTTCTTTTTTCCCGGATCGTTATTCTCTCTCTGGCGGCCCCTCCAGCCGGTCCGCCGCTGCGCGGACAGGGAGCGTTTGGGTCCTCCTTGAAAGGAATCCCCCCAACCGTCCCCTCGTCCCGGCCGGCACCCCCGCCCTTCGACGAGAGAGCAATCCCGCTCCTCAAAATCAAAAAAGGAACTATATGCCCTCGAAAAACGCTCAACCCGCCTCGCCAACCAAGCACGCCCCCACCGGCCCTAAGCTTCCGGTGAAAACCTTCCGCCTCGGCCGCATCAAAGCCGCCGTGTGGGAGAACGAAGCCGACCAGAAGAAGTTCTTCAACGTGACCTTCGCCCGAACCTACATGGACGAAGCCAGGAACTTCCACGACACCGACAGCTACGGGCGCGATGACCTCCCGCTCGTTGCCAAACTGGCCGACCAGGCACACACGTTCATCTTCGAACGGCTCGCAGAACTGAAATCCGAGCAGAGCGAATAAACCCTCGCCTCAACGGGCGGCCGGCAACACCGGCCGCCTTTTTTGTGTCCTTCGCCGCGAAACCGCCAGACGGCGAACCGAGCCCAATCCAAACGACGCTCGCTTCGCTCGAATTTTTTTGCGACTGCCAGCCGCTGATTTCCCCATTCTACACCCGGTCAAGGTCGTATCGCTGCGCGATCTCCACCCCGCGGACACACTCCGCTTCCCTCTCGTTGCGGCCAAGCCCGCCGCCTCGGCGCTCCGTCCACCGCTTTGACTTTCGGGTGTGGGGCGAAATCGCCAATCGGCAGTAGGCGATAAGGTCACGTTCCGTGATGCACGCCCCACGGGCCGAACGGCATCAAACCATGTCCTGTGAAAATCCGTTCGGTGAAACCATCTACTCCTACTCCCGTGCCCAAGCCATCGATGACGGCGTACTCGTGGATTTGAGCCACGTCGATTCGATCCGCCAGCACTGGAAACACCCATTCGCCTGCACGTCCGCGGTGTGGGGAATCATCGAGGTAGCCTTGCAACGTCCCGACCAGGATTCCTGTGGCATCTGCCACGATATTTCGACCATGGCCAAACTGGCCATCCGTTCCGCCCGTGACGCCGAGCAAATTCTTTTTACGGTCCTCATCACGGGGAAAAAGCACGCGATGAAACTTCATATCGGACCCGGCGATACGGCCGCAGCGGTGCTCACGCTCATGCTGCCTTACGAAGACTAAACGAAGGGGCTTCGGCCCCTTTTTTCGTCTGTCCGAATGCGGCCTCAACTCAGGCGCACGCTTTCGCTTCGCCGTTCTTGCCCCCGCTAGCGATCTCGCGAATCCGTCGTTGAAATCCCGGGTGCGAGACGCCGTCGGGAGTGATCTGCACGTAGCCTTGCTGAAGCGCGTACAACATGAGCTGGCCTTTGTGATGCAACGTCAGCTTCGCCATAATCGCCTTACGATGCGTATTCACGGTATAGTGCGAAAGCCCGAGCCGCGCCGCGGCCTCCTGATCATCCGAGCCGTCGCCGATCACCGATAACACCATCTGTTCCTTTTCCGTGAGCGCATCGAGGGTGATGTTTTT
>DATAKE010000010.1:0-5808 GCA_036261745.1 Opitutaceae bacterium | reverse complement strand
GCCACTTTCCTCGCGCCGGTCCTTTACCTCGTCCCACAGCGCGGCTCCGCGGAGGGATTTTTCAACGATCTCCGAGAGCTTCGCCCTGTCGGTCATGCCCGCGATCCGCAGTCCATAGGCGATGTTCTCGAAAATCGACTTCGGAAACGGATTCGATTTTTGAAAGACCATGCCCACGTGTTTCCGGAGCTGGATCACATCGAGATCCGGCGCAAAAATATCCTGCTCGCCGAGGAAAACCTGGCCCTTGATGCGCACGCCGTCGACCAGGTCGTTCATCCGGTTGAAGCAGCGGAGCAGCGTCGATTTCCCACAGCCGGAGGGGCCGATCAGCGCCGTAACCCGCTTTGCCGGCACATCGAGCACAATGTCGTGCAGCGCCTGTTTGGCGCCGTAAAACAGATCCAGGTTGCGGACGCGCAGCATCGGCGGCTGCTCCGGGCCTGGCGCGTCGGCATTTCCGGAAACGACCACCGCACGGGGCAGAGTCGCAGGCGGAGTGTGGTTTCGGGACTGAGGTTCCATCATGTGGGCGGACATCGTCAGAAGGCTCCGGTTTGGTATTTGCGACGGATGCGATCGCGAAGGCGAATCGCGAATAAATTGAGCAGGACGATAATGGCAATGAGCAGAAGCGTCGTCGTGAACACCATCGGCTTGGCCGCCTCGATGTTGGGCGATTGGAATCCCACGTCGTAGATGTGAAAGCCCAGGTGCATGAACTTCCGATCGAGGTGAAGAAACGGGAAACTCCCGTCGAGCGGCAACTCCGGCGCGAGTTTCACGACTCCGGTGATCATGAGCGGGGCAACTTCGCCGGCGCCCCGAGCCATCGCCAGAATCACACCGGTTAAAATGCCGGGGACCGACGCCGGCAGCACGATGTTCACGATCGTCTGAAATTTCGAGGCACCGAGCGCGAGCGAGCCCTCGCGCGCGCCGCGCGGCACCGACGCGATGCTTTCCTCGGTGGCAACGATCACCACGGGAACGGTGAGCAGGGCGAGCGTGAGGGACGCCCACAGGATCCCGCCGGTGCCGAACGTCGGCGTCGGCAGCATCTCCGGAAAGAAAATGCGGTCGATCCCGCCCCCGACGAAGTAGACGAAGAACCCGAGTCCAAAAACGCCAAAGACGATCGAGGGCACCCCGGCGAGGTTGTTGATGGCGATGCGAACCATGCGCACCGCCGGCCCCTGCTTCGCATACTCCCGGAGGTAGAACGCGGCGATGACGCCAAAGGGCGTGACGACCGCGCTCATGATGATGGTCATCATGACGGTGCCGAAAATAGCCGGCCACACCCCGCCTTCGGTGTTGGATTCGCGCGGCTCGCCATGCACGAACTCGGCAGCGCGACTGAGATAGTGCCCCACCTTTTGCCCGAGGCTCATCTCGTTCGGGCGATAGGCGCGCACAATGGCCGAGAGCGGCACTTTCTTTTCCGCGCCCTCCACCGTGGTGAACACCGCCTGCGTCTCGGCTGCCCTGGCCACGAGGGCTTCCGATTCCGCACGGAGTTTTTCGTAAACGACATTTTCCGCCGCGACGTAGGCATCGATTTCGGCCCGGAACGCGGAATCGACGAGGTCCAGTTTTCCCCCGGCCTCTTTGACGGCTACCTTCAGGCGCAGTTTTGCTTTTTGAATCTTCGCGTTCACCTCCCCGATTTGATGACGCTGAATCGCCTTCGCCTCGGCGGCCAGCTCGCGCGCTCCGTCCCGGCGCTCGAGCAGGGCCGTCCACGCCTCCGGGCCCGTGGCGATCGGCTTGCCGGCGTGCTCCACGTGCTGGAGGTATCCAAAAAAATCCCCGTATTCTTCGCGTTCGAGTGCGACGACTTCGGCCGGGGTGCGAAAGTTCGAGAGCTGCACCGTCGGCAGCCAGAGGAAATCGAAACCGTAGATCTCGCGATTCCCGACGCGAAACTGCGTCTGCGCGGATTTGATGATCTGTCCACCGGCGTCCTTGCGTTCGAGCTGCGCGCTGGTGAGCACGCCGAGAACCTTTGCGCCGTCCGCGCGGTCGGCGAGCGTCACTTCGTGGGGCCAGAAAAATGCCGCCCCATTCATGACGATCAACAAAAGCAGCCCCGTGATCAGGAGCACCGCGAGGCTGAGCGCGCCGCCACTCAACCACAGCAAATAATCTCCGCGCCGAAAGAGCTGCGTGATCCGCCTGGACGCTCGGCGCGATTGGGTAAGTGAAGGTGTGGACATGGCGCGATCAGACGGCCTGGTATTTTTCGCGCAGCCGCTGGCGGACCAGCTCCGCGATCGTGTTGCAGACAAACGTCAGCGCGAAGAGCAGCAGCGCCGCGACAAAGAGCACGCGGTAAAGGGTGCCGTCGGCGGGTGCCTCGGGTATTTCCACCGCGATATTCGCCGAAAGCGTGCGCATGCCGTTGAACGGACTGAAGCTCATGATCGGTGTGTTTCCCGTAGCCATCAGCACAATCATCGTCTCACCGACCGCGCGGCCGAAACCGATCATCACCGCGGAAAAAACGCCGGGGCTCGCGGTCGGCACGATGACGCGCCACGCGGTCTGCCACTTGCTCGCACCCAGTGCGTAACTGGCGGACCTGAAGGTGGTCGGCACGTTCGAGAACGCGTCTTCCGAAATCGTGAAGATGATCGGAATCACCGCGAAGCCCATGGCGATGCCGATGACGACCGAGTTGCGCTGCTCGAACTGCTCACCGAAAACATCAAAAACCCACTGCTTGTAATTGCCGTTGAAAAACGCCGCTTCGACCGGCGGGCCAAGCGACTGCGCCAGCCAGAATCCGAGGAGCGCGAGCGGGATGATGAGCAGGAGCTCCCTCCCCGGCGCCACGCGCCGGTGCACCGAGCGCGGCATCACCGCCCAGCCAACCGCTCCCGCGACCAGAACTGCCGGCATGATCACAACGCAGAGCATCGTGCCGACCATCACATCCTCCAGCAGTGGCGCCAGCCAGAGACCGGCGAGGAATCCGATCACGACGGACGGCAGCGCCGCCATGATTTCCACCGCGGGCTTGAGCCAGACGCGCAGCGCCGGCGACATGAACTGGGACGTGTAAAGCGCTGCGAAAATCGCCACGGGAATCGCGAAGAGCAGCCCGTAAAAGGCCGCCTTGAGCGTCCCGACGGTCAATGGGACGAGCGAAAATTTCGCCTCGAAATCGTCCGTGCCGCCGGTGCTCTGCCAGATATAATCGGGTTGGTCGTAGCCCTCGTAGTGAAGTTTTCCGAACAGTGACTTGAAAGAAATCTCCGGGTGCGGGTTGTCCACCGCGGTGAAGCGCAGCGCTCCGTCGCCCGCCAGCGCCATCAGCGCGGTGAGTTTGGGCGAATAGGCGAGCTGCTGGATGCCGGAGGCCAGACGATGGGTGAGCAGCGTCCGCTCCGAGGTGCTGAAGTTTAGTTTCACCGTTCCATCCGCAGCGCCGACGGCGAAGCCCTTGTCGCGTGCGGAAGGCTGGATACACGTCACGGCCGCCGGCATCGACTCGAACACGTGGATTTTTCGGATCGGTTTGAGCGTATCGGTGATCTTCTCGCGCACGCCGAACCAGGATTCCACCGCGCCGTTGTCGAACCCCATCAGCAGCGCCACATCACCGATGGCAAAATCGAGCGCGGTGATCGTTGCCGGCAGATCGTAAACGCGAAACGGGGCGTCGCGATTCTCGTCGAGATAATAGTGGTAGAGCTTGCGCCCATCCGTCGCGACGAAGAGCCGGTTGCCTTCGTAATCGATCAGGAGCCGGGTGATCTTTCCGGCGATCTCCCCACGAACCTCCTTCGCCTCCTCCGCGGGTTCGCCTTCGACGAATTTGCCGGTGAACACCCGGCCATCCGTGGCGGCGACCGCATAAAGATAATCGCCGTTGGAATTCTGCCGCGCGTGCGTTTGGGCAACGGGGCCGCCGCCAGGAACGACACTGGCGATCCCAATTTGATTCAGCGAAGGACGGACGACACGGCTGCCGTCGTCGTTGTAAGTGACCCGGAATTTTGCCTCGGCAAAAACGACCCGGCCGTCCGCCGTGCCGACCACGAGCTTGTCGTGCACCGGGAGGCGGTAGGCCGTGGTCGCTTTGGTGTCCGCGAGTGCGGCCAAGGGGAATTCGCCGTCCGGCTTGCGCGATGCAATATCCACAAAGCGGACCAGGCCACTCGTCGCATCGAGGTAGTAGAGGGCCGATTCGTATTCATCGACCCCCAAACCGAGCATGCGCGCGGCGGCGGGTGCTCCGGGAAGCGCTTGCTCGAAAACCTGGGTCTGCCGCGCCGCCCGGAACAGCGGCAGGGTTTCCAACCCGATGAAAACGAAGATCAGCGCGACGATGACGATGATGCCGAGGCCACCCGCCCGGATCCCGAGCGTTGCGATCTTGTCGACCAGCTTGACCCGGCGGGACACGGACCTGGCCATGAACGACCCCGGCGGGCGGACGGGCGGTGGCAAGGTGGCGGACATGAATCAGGAAGTTTTAGCCGGCAAAGACGGTTCCGAGTAGCAACAATGTTAGGAGAGTCGACAAGCGGTAAGCGCCCGCGGCCGGAAACTTTTAGGTGTCGCAAGAAGCAGGCCGGGTTTTAGGCCCGCCCTGCTTTGCGCGAATTCGTCCAACCGTCCCGTGGGAATCGTCGTTACATGCAGCCGGAGCTCCCGAGGAACTCGGCGGCTTTCTTCGACGGCAGTGGGAAGTAACCGTCCTTGGCCACAACCGCCTGCCCCTGTTTCGAAAGCATGAAGCGCACGAACTCTTTGACGAGCGGATCGGGGCCGCCGCTGGGGTTCGCGTTGATGTAGACGTAGAGATAGCGCGAGATCGGGTATTTGAAGGACTCGGCATTTTCCTGCGTGGCTTCGACGGGCCCGCCCTTGTCGGAAAGCGGAACCGCGCGAACGCCGGAGGTTTTGTAGCCAATGCCCGAGTAACCCATGCCGCCGATTTCTTTTTCGACGCCCTGAACCACGGAAGCCGAACCCGGCTGCTCTTTGACGCTGCCCCTGTAGTCACCGTTCTTGAGCGCGATTTCCTTGAAGAAACCATAGGTGCCCGAAGCGCTGTTCCGGCCGTAGAGGCTGATGGGTTTGTTCGCCCATTCGCCGGTGAGACCAAGATCGCCCCAAGTGGAGATGCTCTGCCCGCCACGCTTGCGCGTGGAGGAGAACACGGCGTCGACCTGCTGAAGGGTCATCGACTTGATCGGATTGTCCTTGCTGACGTAAACGGCGAGCGCGTCGATCGACACCCCGACCAGACGAGGCTTGTAGCCGTATTTCTTTTCAAAGGCGTCGACTTCCTCCGCCTTCATTTTCCGGCTCATCGGCCCTAGCTGGGCGGTGCCGGCGATCAGCGCGGGCGGAGCAGTCGAGGAGCCCTTGCCCTCGATCTCGACGTTTACGTTCGGGTAGAATTTTTTGAATTCCTCGGCCCAGTAGGTCATGAGGTTGTTCAAGGTATCGGAGCCGATCGAGGTGATCTTGCCCGAGATGCCGCTGACCGGCTTGTAATCGGGGAGCGTTTCGTCGAGGCGGATGGCCTGGCCGTAGGAACTACCCACGGAGAGGAGCAGGCCGGCGGCGACGAACAGGGAATTTAGTTTCATAGTGGTTTTAGGTATGGAGATGGATTTGTTCGCGAAGCGTTAGAAATTAACTTGAAGCTGGGAGCGGAAGCCCTGGGTGTTCGCTTTGGCCGTTCCCCCGGTGATCGTGTCGTTCGATTCGCCGAAGATATACCCGGCTTGAAGCTTGACCTCATGTTTTGCTTCGTTGCCGACGATATACCAGTTCATGCCGAAAAAC
>DATAKE010000051.1:0-6289 GCA_036261745.1 Opitutaceae bacterium | reverse complement strand
AACCGTTGCGCATTCCACGTCAAAGCCGGTTGCAAGTTGCCGCCGCAGGACATTCTCCCCCGCGTGCGTCAGCTCTTTTCCAAAATCTCGTTCCTGCCACGGTAGTCGCACTATCAATGCTTCTCGTCCAGCGGTGTACGCGACCCGGTTGAGTTCTAAAATGTAGCTCGCGCAAATGAAGCGGACCTCGAGAGGGAGAGGACGCACGAGGCGAAATGTCCGGACAATGGTGGGGTTAGTCCCCGGAAATTCGAACAGGCGCACGGTTCCTCCTTCACCGCAACGACGCTCCGTGCGGGAAGACCGCCAACCTCGTCGTATCCTCCTGCGGCTCATCGCTGAATTCGGTCCGCAGCCAAATCGCTATCGCGATTCTCACGTCAGCGCCTTCGGAAAGCGCGTCCAGATGAACCCGGAGACGCTCCGCTTTTTCCAGCCAAGTCTCGTGATTCATGGCGCGAGCGAACCCTGACGCTGAAATTGGTCAAGTGTTCATGTGAACACTATAGATGAAATGATGGAAATTCAGCCGCGGTCAGGTGGATTCAGTGCCGCCCCTTGCTTCAATTCCGTCCGTGATGGGCCGCACGGAAACCCGATTGATGAAGGGGACGCTTTGATCCGTATCGACTTGGAATTTTTTCGGCAGGTCACGCAGACATCCCAATTGGAGATCGGCGATCACGGGAAGAAGCAACGCGAGCCGAACGCCTTCCAAGACGATTTCATGATGGGCTATCCGGATGATCAGTTGCTCGCGATCGGCAGTGCCTTGCAGATGGGCCGAGTAAAAAAAGCCCCATGGCAGCACCCACTTTTCACCGTTCCACGCGTGAACTTGAATCGAACGCACCGGAGCCTCCGCCACCTCGGATGAAGCATCCGGTTGCGTCTCGGCCGCTTTCTGTTCCTGAACCATTTGTTTGAGGGTTCTCATAGTGATAAGGTAATTTTGGGACTCGCTTGCTGGCGGGCGGTAAGCCGCTGCGCGGCTTCACGCACTCCAACGTGCTTCGCCGTCAACGGCAGCCGTTGCACCCAAGCCGGCATTTTGGGGAGCAGTCTGCGACGGAGCGTTTGCGCCGGTGCCGCAAATTTCATTTCCAACGCTAGGCCGCGGTCGCCGCTCTGTTCGATGCTCGCCCGCAATTCGGCTTTGTTGTCGGTGAAAACGACGACCCGCTTCCGTGCGCGTGAGATCGAGACATACCACTGATTGCGATTGGTCGCGGCAGGGCAGGCGGCATCGGCGAGGAGCACGGTGTCCACGGTTTTCCCCTGCGAAGCGTAGGACGTAACCGCGTAGCCCCGGTTGAACAGCCTTTGCTCCGGTGAAAGCGTTTTCACCGTGCAGCGGTCATCTTCCACCGTCAAAGCCCCATCGGCGTGAACGCGGCGGACGGTCACCAGTTCGCCGTTGGCGACTCCATGACCTTCTCTCGACTTCGCGTTGAACTTAAGTTGCAGGCGGTCGCCGGGCGCGAGCTGGGTTTCGCGTTCGGCTGCGACCGCCAAGCGGTGGGTATGGCGATAGCCCATAGTCGAACGCCGGCCATTTTTAAGGAGAACGACCCCTCGCTCGTTCGTCCCGACAATGGGGCAGAGGTCGCCCTTGGCGAAACGTCCGTAACGCTGCACCATGTAGGCAAACTGGCCCTGCCTATAAAACCGAAGGTCCCGTTTCTGCGCGGGGTCGAGATCGATCGTTTGGTAGGTTTTTAGCGGGACGCCTGAGCCGAGCCGGCCGGATTTTTGCAGCTCCGCCCGGATCGCTTCGTTTACGGCGTTCACTTCGGCCCACGTTTGCGAGACCACAAGTGCTCGTTCTTGGCGATCGAGGCTGGCGACATATTCGCGGGCGAGCACTGCGTGGCGATCATGGGAGGTGACTTCGCGGATGCAGCCCAGTCGGTCCAGCCTTTCGAACGACTCCGCCACATGCCCGGCCGCCGCCGCCTTCACCGCCTGACGGTACCCTGTCACGAAGGCGCGCTCTTTTTCCGATTTGGCCAACGCCGGGTCTTGCCGCCGGATATCCTGCAAAACCGCCGCTTTCAAACCGCTGAACTCCTCGATGGCGCGCAGCGCATCCGAAGCCTGCACTGCACCGTGCTGCCGGGTGTCACCCGAAAGGATCAATCGGCCGTCGTGCTTTTGCACGAGAGTCACGAGGTCGCTGAGTTGCTTCCCGCCAATCTGCCCAGACTCATCCACGAGCACCACGGCACGCGGGGGCAGGGTCTTGGTTTGAAGGCAGTGCGACAGCGTCGTGGCCGCGAGTCCGTCCGAACAAAGATCGGAAACCTGCTGGCGCTGCGGCGCCAGGACGACCACCGGATGGCCGGCGGCGCGAAGGCCGTTTGTCACTTCGCGCAGCGTAAAACTTTTCCCGGTCCCGGCGCTGCCGCGAAAAAGCGTGATGAAATCACGGCTCCCCAGGATCAGTTTCACGGCTGCTGCCTGTTCCGCCGACAAGGTGGGGGCCGAGCGATAGTCGGGGTTGAGCGGCAATTGCTGGCCGCGTCCATCGTGCGCGGCGACCACGATCCCGAGTTCGCAGCGCAGGACCCCCGGTGAGGTTAGTTTGCGCGTGCCTTCCTCGCGAATGTAGCCGCGTTTTTCCACCGCCTCGCGCAACGCGGCCAAGTCGAAATCTTTCCCGCGGCCATGCTCGAGGGCAGCGGCCATGAGTTCGTAATCGTTCACCACCGACCGGCGTTCAAAAAGGTGTTGGTCCGCCCAGGCGACAATTCTCGCGGGGTCGGCCTTTTCCGGGCGCGGCGCGGAAGGGCGCAAGGCGTGGAGGGCCTTCGTTTCGTCTGGCGTCAACTGCTCCTTCCAAGCCGGCCGCAACCGCTCCGCCGTCGAGTCCTTCATTTTTCGCTTCCGAACGTCCCGCGCAACCTGCTCCCTCAAGTCTTTGATGTTCCCCTGCCAGCCATCGCGGTCGACCCGCTGCTTCGTCTCCGCATCAATCTGTGCATGCCGCTTGGAAAACCGCGCCGTCACGCTCGCCGGGACGCCTTTTATCCGAAAAGCCCGGCCTTCGTTTTCAGTTTCATAGCCGAGGCCGCGCAGACCTTTGGCGAGTTCGTGAAAATAGCAATTTTCGACAAACCGCTGCGCGCGATACATGCCCTCAACTTGGAGCGCCTTCCACCGATTCTCGGTCGCGTCGAACGTAGCATTGAACACCACACAATGCGTATGCAGATGCGGATCGAGTTCGCGGCTGGTATCGTGACGGAAGCACGCCGTTACCAGGTTGCCCGTCACACGGTCGCCATTCTGATCGGATTTTCGGACCCGAGCGGCGGCGAATTTTTCCAGTTCAACGAGCGCGTGGCGGACCGACCGGTGGTGCAGCTCCAAAATACGATCATCCTGCATCAGCCCGACGACCGAGACCGACTTCGGCGGCCCCACCACAAAGTCGTAAAAGACGCGTCGATTGGCGACATTTCGGCCGGCCTCGTTCAGGCGCGTCGAGTTCTTCCGCAAGGTCAGCCGGTCTCCCGTGGTTGGATTCAATCCTTCGCACAACCGGAGAAATTCTGCCTCACCGACCGCCCCCTTGAGACCAAGCTTGTCGGCACCTTGGCCGAACCATTCACCGGTAATCTTTTTACCTTCGGCGTAGTAGTCGCCCGCGCACAAATGCTCGCGAAAATACTCTTTCGCGTTCTGCAGGTTCAATTGTGATTTGGGACTTAGCATGGTTAAAATCCCGACTTGGCGGGTTATGACTTACACAACGAAGGCTCGTTGTTTTGGTGGAGAACACCTCACCCCTTAGCGCTGCGCGTAAGGTTTCCATTTCCGCAAAATGCGATGTGCCTCATATCGCATTGCCGGTGCGTCAACCGGCGCAGGCCTGCGCACGGGAGGCGGAAATCAGGCAGCGGCCCGACGGGCAGTTGCCCGGGTTTCCGACGATCACGAAGGCGCGCCGCGCTTTGCTGTTTCGTCGCGCCATCGTGCTTCGCGGAGCGATGCGGCACGCGCGCGGAGACTCTGGACGCTCCTCGCTTTCGCCAGCCGTCCGCCTCCGCTGGCCGCCACTTGGCGAGCACGCTTCGGCCTCCGGCTTGGCTGCGCTCGCTCGCGTCCAGAGACTCCGCGCCGGCCGCCGGGTAGTCGCCTCCGGCGTCATGATTTGAAAATGGGTTCAACCCTTTTCCGACGCGCCGTGGTTGGTGATCCGGTGCTTCACCGGTTCCGGCTGTTCGCGACTTGCCGCCGTACGAAATCCGCCAGCGATTTTAGCTGCACCGGCCCCAGTTGCCTAAGCGAGGTAAGCGGTTTTGTCAGGCCAAGTTTGTCGAAAGCGAACTTGTAAACTTGGGTCCGGTCCCAGCCCAGTTCGCCGGCACCCGCGTAGATCGAACGAAAGAAATCATTCTGGTAGGCCACCCGATTGTTCCGACGCAGGCGGGAACGATGGATCGCCCGGCGTTGAATCAAAAAGCTCAACGCATCCTCGAAATTTTCGCGCGGGATTAGGAGATAAGAAGCGATCGCATAGCGCCGCTGGATCATCCGATGCACCGCCGCGAAGTTCGGTCCGCCGTCGCCCACGGCCAGTCGTTCGGCCAGTTCGCCGATTACCCGGCGGAGTTTTTCACGCTGTTCATCGGTCAGATGGCGTTCGTCCGGCGTGATGACGCTGCGCCGAAAATGCTTTTCCGTTTTGATGACAAGATCGCGGCCGGCGACCTGCACGTTGTTACCGCTACCGCTCACCCGCACCCGAGCGCCGTTCACTTCCGCCGCAACCGGAACGAGGGATGAAAGCCGTTCAATGAGTCCGTGCAGGACTGGGTCCTTATCCAAGCCAGACGACGCACTTTCCTCGACGAGTAGCGCTTTGCGGACGAGGGATTCCGGTTTTGCCGTCGCCAAGTCCAGTGCGTTGGTCGCTTCCGAACCCTCGCCGAATATTTTACGCAGGTGCGTCTTGGCCGAATCATAGGCGGCCTGCAATGAGGCAGTCGCCAGATCTTGAACCGGCTTTTTGAGGAATGCTGCCGCGGCAAGCAACGTCGCGAAGATGGTTTCTGTTTGCATGGTACCCATGCACGCCCGTCAACCCGCGCATATCGCGCGGGGCGCCAATCGCGCTGCTGACACCGACTCGCGGGGGGACGGGGTTCTACTTCCGCGCGTTTTCCCATCGTGTCACGCCCGTCAAGGCGTCGCTCGCTGGCCGCTCGACTCAGCCTTCCCGCCGCCGGCCTTCCCCTTCGCACGGAGCACCACGGCTCCGCGCTCAGCGGCCGGCGTCGTGACTGGGCGTGCCCCATGGGCCAACGCGCGGGCGAAGCCCGACAATCGGATATTTTATCCGGCTCGGTGCAGCGCACGTGCGTTCGGCACAATGAATCAATCCACATTTAACCTTGGCGACGACGCATCCGAGCACGGGTTCAAGATCGCACTGGGCGAACAACCGCAACAGCGGTTTGAATCATTCGGGGCAGGGGCTCTCAGCGACACCGAACTGATTGCCATCATGCTCCACTCGGGAATCCGCGGCCACTCCGTTCTTGAACTTGCCTCACAATTGATCGCCCAAGCAGGGTCCATCGCGGGCCTCGCCAGTTGGCAGCCGGAAGATTTCCGAAGGCTAAAGGGCATAGGTCGAGCCAAGGGGCAGCAACTGGCTGCGCTCATCGAAATCAGCCGGCGCATTTCCAACCAAGCGGCCGAGCAAGCACCCATACTTAGTCGTCCCGACCTAGTCGCGGTCTACATGGCCCCCTACGCGCGGGGCTTGGAGGTCGAGAAATTTTGGGTCTTATGTCTCAACAGGAAGAACCGGCTTAAAAAGTTGGTGGAAGTCACATCGGGCACGGCGACGGCAGCCTTGGCGCATCCCCGTGAAGTATTCCGAGCTGCGGTGCAGCATGGAGCTACCGCCATCACGTGCGTTCACAATCACCCGAGCGGCGACCCGGCACCGAGCGCGGCGGATATGCAGGTCACACGGCAGCTCCGGGAGGCGGCGAGAGCCATCGATATTCAACTCCTCGATCACGTGATTATTGGTAGCGCCGGTGCCGATCCCCTCGGCCGCGGTTTTCACAGTTTCCGGAGTGCCGGACTTCTCTGAGAGGCTCTTCCGCTTTTCGGAGATTCTACCCCGTCTTCACGGCTTGTAGCTCTGCAGCCTAACGGGCCGATGGCGTAGGTGCTAAAATGAGGCAGTCCACGGGGGCAGGCTTTGCACGCTACGGATGCCCGAACGGCGCAACGAGAGTGAGCACTGCAAGCCCACCGGCGCCTGAGC
>DATAKE010000050.1:0-2743 GCA_036261745.1 Opitutaceae bacterium | reverse complement strand
ATAGCAAAAAATCGGCCTTAAACGCGTTTTCATATGAAGTAATGGAAATACGACTTCTAATTTGAGGCAGAAGCTACAATTGAGTCGTTTAGTTCCTGATCGTGAAACCATCCTTTTACGGAGCGTCACTGAATTTGCTCGTCAAAGAACAATGGAGAAAACCGCCAGGAGGTGCCAAGCTTTTCCTAGCCCCGGTGAAAGAAAAACCTATGAGACCGGCTCCATCCATAAGAAAGCGCGCGATCTTCGCGCACCGGTGCAACTACATTTCACACATAATGCCAGCGAAGCTAGCCCGCGTCGAGGACGAACAGGCCATCTCTTAAACGGGATGCAGGCTTCCAAGTTCCGGCATAATGCACGCTTGGGTTTTCTTGAAAATCAGTGATGCGCTTGCTTAGCGATCAAGACCACCAGTCACATAACAACAACTTTAGATATAGTTGCGTTTCCAGTCTCCACGCCGCCAATCAGCTATGTTTTGCGCAGACCAACAATCAATCGCCAGCTGTCGATTCTTAGACCGCAGGGGTCAGTATGAGGTTGCCCCGAATTGACGGACACGGGTTAGGGACCAAAAGAAAGGAATCCCATGAAGACCCAGTTGCAGAAGCCGTCCGCTGGAAAGGCGAAGTACACGGCGGAGTACAAGCGAGAGGCGTTGGAGCATTGGAAGAGCAGTGGCCGCAGCGCGGCCCGAATCGCAGCGGAGCTCGGAATCCGGGCGCCGCTGCTTTACCGGTGGGCAAAGGAGTTCCGGCTGGCGGCCCAGCAGGGCCGCCAGCCGGAACTGAAAATCGACGTTACGGTGATGCAGGCGGAGATCCGCCGATTGACCGAGGAGAACGCGAAGCTGCTGGAGCAGCGTGAAGTCCTAAAAAACTGCTGGGCATCCTCTCCGAAGCGCCGCCGAGAGGTATGCCCAAATCGACCAGATGAGCGGCCGCTATAAGTTGAAATGGCTGTGCGAGGCGTTGCTCGTGTCCCGCAGCGGTTACTACGACTGGCGCCAGCGCCGTCACACGCCGGGCCCACGAGAGCGCGAGAACCGTGCGCTGCGGCAGCGCATCCGCGAGGAGTTTATCCGCAGCCGAGAAACCAACGGCAGTCCGCGTTTAACCCGCGTGCTGCAAGGGCCGGCGAGTCGCAACCGTATCGCCCGATTGATGCGCCAAGAGCGGCTGTGGGCCCGGCAGCGTTCGAAGTATCGGGTGGCGACGACCGACAGCCGCCACTCCGATCTGATCGCACCGAATCGAATCCTGTAGTTGGTGCCGCAGCGGCGGGATCAAGTGTGGGTGACAGATGCGACCTGCGTCCTCACGGGCCAGGGCTGGCTCTACGTCGTGGCGGTGGTGGACGTCTACACGCGACGGATCGTCGGCTGGTCGATGGGCGACATGCTCGACATGCCGCTCACGCTTCAAGCGCTCCAGATGGCGATCCAACAGCGTCGGCCGAAGCCCGCGTTGATCGTGCACTCTGACCGCGGCACCCAGTTTGCCGCCGCGGCCTGTCTCCAGCTCCTCGCCACCCACAGGCTCGTCCCCTCAATGAGCCGCAAGGGAAACTGCTACGACAACGCCTTCATCGAGTCGTTCTGGAGCAGCCTCAAATACGAAACCGTTTTTCACCGTCGCTTCGCGACGCGGGCCGAAGCCCGTTCCGCGATCTTCGGCTACATCGAATCGTTTTATAACCGTACCAGGCTCCACTCGAGCCTCGGCTACGTCAGCCCCGTTGCGTTCGAAACCAAAACTAACTAACTGAAAATTATCCCCACACTCGTGTCCGAGAAATCGGAACAAGCCCAGTATGGCTGGAAATTCTGACTGTCGTGATCGAGCGTATAGTTTGCGAAACCGACTCGCGAGCGCCACAAAGCCGCGGCCCGCCGCAGTCCAAATGTCAGGCGTATCTCAGATACGGTTACGCAGGCCAACCGAGATGACGGCGGATATTCGTCGCGTGATTGGCGTGTCCGAACTAGTGCCCTCGAGCTCACCGCCACCAATGTTGATCCCAACGACTTCGCTATTCCGATTAAGGAGCGGCCCTCCGCTAGAATGAGTCGATAGGGCTGCCTTGGGTGCATACTGAAAGATCAGCGTCTCTGCAGTCTGTTCAACTGCTACGGCTTGGTGGGAGAGGGTTTTGATCGCTGGGCCAGCATTGATTACCAGCCACAGCGGTTCCCCGATGGCTGGCGGATGAGACGCGAGCAGAAGCGGTGAAACCGCTGCGCTCGCCGGAACCTCAAATGCCGCAATATCACATTGGGAGTATGGCTCCTCATCACCGGTGCGGGCGTGAGGCAAGACTGCCATTGGGCCGGCGGACCCCAGCTCCGCGAGCGACCATTCAGGAGCGAAAATGTCGTAGAGCGTAACTTTGTTAACGAGTGCCGGCAGCTCCCAACCGGAATACGACGCATTGGCCTTCGTTGCATCAACGCGCTCGGCTTTGATCAGCTCGTCCAGCACGTGAAGGGCTGTCAACACCAAGCGTGGCCGGCGGTCTCCGGATTCGATCACAAAAGCGTAAGCCCCAAAAAACGACTCCTAGTCGCAGTGAAACTCCGGCCGGACTACAGCCAATTCCGGGAGTAAAATCGCGCGGGCTTCGGCGAGTGGTACGCTCATCCACGGCGCGTAGGTTACACGCGGAGTTCCATGTAAGGTTTGAAACTTGCAGTAGGGGTGAATTTTGAAGGGCAGAGTTGCGGCAACTCGGATGCCTAGTT
>DATAKE010000037.1:0-4746 GCA_036261745.1 Opitutaceae bacterium | reverse complement strand
TCCATCTTCGCGTGCGCACCCAATCCGATGTCGATCAACGCCGCGTCGGCCGGATGGTCCTTCAAAAACTTCAACGCCGCAACCGGATCGGAAAAAGCCGCGACTTCTCCGGCTTCGTGCAAGGTTGCCTGTAACAGCATGAGCTGAGGGCGTTCGTCTTCGAGAACGACGATGGTTGCCTGGGGGTTCATGGATTTATTCCGCAACTTCAAGGTGGCGACGGGGCAGCTTGGCCAATTCGCCAACCGGCCTTACTTTCCGGTTTCACGAATTCCGAAAATTCTACGCCGCCTTCCCGGTAAAGTTTTCGCAGCAGGTGAAGGTATTGGTGCACGGAGCCGCTGTTCGTGTTTGCGTCCTCGCCCCAAACAGCACGCACGAGCTGTTCTTTCAGCACGAGCTGCCCTGTATGGGCTGCGAATTCCTGCAGGATTCCGACGTGTTTGGCTCCAATCCGAAAAGTGACTTTCTCAAAGCTGATCCGCAAATCTGGGTGGATCGTTGCACCTCCAAAATCGAAAGGGCTCGCCGGCAAGCTCACCCCGTCTACTCGGCGGGAAACCTTTCTCTCACTTAAACCGCGGGCGAGCTGCTTCTGCACGCGTGCGTCCAGTTCAGCAAAAACGAAAGGCTTCCGCAAAAAGTCGTCGGCTCCCAATGCGAGTGCTTCGACGGTCAAACCATCCACCGCGCTGGTCATGACAACGGGCACGTCAATACCGGCATCACGCCAACCGGAAACCATCCGCAGACGAGCTCGCGCTTCAGCTCCTTGAGCAACATCGATCACGGCGCAATCAACGCTGCGCCGGGTAACGAATCCGGTCGCTTGGTCGGTAGAGGCGACAACGTGAACTTCGTAACTTTGCTCAAACAATGCGATGAATGCCGAACGGACGTCTTTGCTGTCCTCCAACAGTAAGATATGTCTCCGGCTCGCCACCATACTCGTTAGGACTGAAAATTGCCTGCGAGTTCCCACACCGCCAGCGCGACGATACGAATTGAACGATTTTTGAATGGTTCGCCGGCTGTTATTTGCCGTCTGTAACTCCCGCCCGATCCGAATTCTGCGCCATCGACAGCTGTGCTCTTCGACCGGCGACGCTAGCCTTCTGCGGATCGACGGACTCAAGCACATAGACGTAGAACTCTTTTCCTGCGGCTACGCGCACGAAGTAGCCGTTTTCTTCGATGTCTCTGAGCGTGCGCTTGGCATAGAGATCAAAGACTTCCCCAACACCTTCGCGCACGCCGTTAGAGACTGAGCCCGTGATAGTCGTGCCGAGCGCGGTTTGCGATCTGTCCTGCGTGCCACGCGAGAACCCGCTTAACGCCGCCGACGCGAGGACCTTCAATTCCTGCAGATCATCCGTAGCCATGACACGGCCTTTCAGGCCGGCAGAGCCATCGGTGATGCCGTAACCGTCGATCTCATGCTCGTATTCCCGATCCAACGCCACGCCGTTGAACACCAACTCGCGCCCATCCTGCCAGACAAAGCGCCAAGCTCCCGCCGCCGTCACGCGGTCGCGCATCCGACCCGCTCGCGCTGTGCCATGCACGAGCGTGTTCGCGGGAACCACCTTCTTCCCGTTTTGCCAGACATCCTCCAGCAGCACGGCGATGACGGGCGTTTCCAGGTTCGCGCTGTCGATCGTGTTTACGAGTTTGCACTTCAGCAGCGTCCCGAACGGCATGAAACGCTCCGGCGCGGGTGGCTCTGCGCGGTCCGTCTTGGCTGGCGGGGCTTCGTAGCTCGCGAGCAACGAGGCATAGTGAAGCTTGCGCGGTTTAGGCTCTGACTTCGGCGGCGGAGTCGCTTTCCCACCGGCTGCGACCGTGACTGTCGCAACCGATGGAGCGGGCGGACGAAATGGGACAATGCCACCACCGCCCTCTGCTTTTCCATTCTGCGCATTGCCGCCCGGTCCCGCCTGCTGCGGCAGACCGTTTTCCAGTCCCTTGTCCAACGGCACCTGCACCTGTCCCAATTCGACTTTCTTCCCGCCGGATGCGGCGAGTTTCGCCGCCTGGCGCTCACCCACTTGCCGCCGGCCGTAAATCCAAAGACCGGAGAACAACACGACGACGAAGACCACGAACAGGCCGAACTTGCTCTTGAAGAAATTGAGGAGGTTGCGCGGATTCATGGTTTCAGGTTCCCAGCCGTCTCCGGTTTCTCCGTGGCGGTCGCGGCCACCGTCTCGCGCCGCGAGCTGTTGATGAGAATGGTAAAGGCATTGTCGGCGCTCAGGTCGTTCCGCGTGCCGTCCGGCAAACCAACGATGGCAAACTCGGCGTCGGCACTCTCACCCGGACCTAGCACGCGCGGGCCGTTGGCGATCGATTGTTCAAATCGTTCCTGCGCAACCCGCGCCGCAAACGTGCTGGGCGCTAGATCGATCACACCTTCAGTCGTGTTTTTTAACTGCATGAGAAAAACCACCGCGTCCTCTCGCGAAAACCGATAGACCTCCTGCACGGTGATTTCGAGATCGGGCAATTCCACTTTTCGATTTTGCGCGCGGAGCGTGACGCCTTCGACCGCCTTTGGCAGCGACTTCACCAAGACGGGATAGGCTCGCGCACGGTCCAACAAACTTAGGCCGATGCGCGGCGAGAATTTAACCGGCTCCGGCGGAGCATCGACTTTCACCGCGCTTGGCGCCGTGGCGCGCTTGAAGATCGCACTCGCGACCGAGTTGGTCGCGACGGAGCGCAGCTCGATCACATATGCCGAGCCTTCGTAGATCGCCGTGAGTCTCGCCGCGGCTTCCGGCTGCAAGCTCCGCACGAGGATAAAATTCGAGCCCGGTGCGTGGGTGACATGGAATCGAAGCGCAGCCCCTTCCTCTACCTCCACCGCGGCACGACCGGAGTCGATGAGCATATCCGCGCCGGCAACGGCCGTGATCGCGCCGGGAAACATCACCGTCGTAATCTCTCGCGAGACCGGCAGCTCAACCGCCTGTTGGGGATCAAGTGTCAGATCACGGATGGGCTGCGCCCCAAGAGCCGACACTAAGCCGAGAAAGAGTCCTGCAAATTTCCACATAGGATATCCTCACGTTTTGGTAATCGGCTCCACTTGGAACGCCGCGACGGCCGTGGGAAATCGCCCATTGCGCGTCAGATCGGGATTGACCAGGAATTTGAATTTCACGCGGTAGCGGAGCACTTCCGTGATCGGTGCGCCTTGATAAGCCCCGACGCGGATCAACTGCACGTCCGCCGAAGTATAGAATGCGTTATCGCGCGTGCTGAGAACTTCCGGCGAGCCAACTTCGACTTTTTGGTGCAGCGACTTCGCCTCGAATTCAGTCTTCGTCTTGTTGAGCGCGGCCTGAGCCGTTTTCGCCGCGTCTTTCAGGAAGAGTTGTTTGAACAACTCCGGATTGTCCAAGCCCTCGGGATTGCGCTCGAAAAGCGCTTTGCAGGCGAGCTTGGTCTGCATCGCGTGCAAGTCTTTCGCCTGCTGAATGTCTACGACCGGAGACACATAATACGTTCCGAGGCTGTCGATCATCACCACGTCCCGTTTTTGCGAGAGCTGCGCGACGAGTTGATGGCGGTCCCACGCGGACCACACCCAAGCCGCCACCGCCACAAAAAACCAAATCAGCGACTGGCGGCGCTGACGGTCGAAGATCGCGAGCAGAGATGACTTCGGTTTTCCGAAGCTCGGCTTGGCGCGGGGCGCAAGAGGGACGACGGTTTCAGGGTTGGCGAACATGTGGTTATTTCCCAGGCGGTTTGTTTTTCGCTGGGGTCACATTCTTGATCGGACGCGCCGATGAAGCACCCCCTTGATCGGAGCCCAGTATCGCTTTCAGGTTTCGGGCGATTTCCTCTTCAGCCGTTGCAAGGCGTTCGGTTTCGCGCGCGAGCTGCTTAACAGCGGACGTATGTTTTCGGTTTAGGTTGAACATGGGATTTAGATATCGATTGCGGCTCGGTTCGGGTCGTCTTCGTGCGGCTGCTGATCGAAGCCGCTTCGGCTTCGACGCTGTTTCTGTGCATGGTCTCGAAAATCAGATGCCATGGACTCGGCCGCCGCTGCTCTTCGGCTTTGCGCAGAAGCCATCTGCTGGGTGGCCTCCGCTTGGCCTTTCATGTGACGACCTGCATAAAATCCCGAGAGCCCGCCGAGCGCCGAGTTCGTGGTCCGCGCCGAACCGCCTCCGCGTGCCGCGGATTCTCCGCCCGCAGCGGTTGCTGCCACAGCAGCAGCGGCCACGACTCCGGCCGCACTGACTCCACCGGTCGCGGCGGCAACCGCAGCGCCGACGCCTCCCGTGAACGCGGCTTGGCCGACCCCACCCACGCCTTGCGCAAATGCCGCTGCTGGGTTCACGCCCGAAGTAAGCACGCGATAGGTGACATACGGCGCGAGTGCGGAGCTGATAATCATCCAAGCGCCGATGAGCATGACCGTGAGGGCGGGCACCACGGGAGTGCCGCCCACCGCGATCACCGGGACCAGGCTCACCACTGCGGCTCGTTCCAACATAGCGTTGGTGACAACCGCGGCCATGACCCAGCCAAACGGCCAACACACGAGAGCAATGAGGCCCATGATATATTTTAGCGCGACGCCGTGCATCGCGCGTATCATGAACAGGGCAAGAAAAAGAGGGCTGAGCGCCCAGCCGGCGGAAAGGAGAACGTCCCCGACAAGTTTCACAATGAACTGAATTCCCCAGGCAAGCCATCCGAAGAGCCACAGGATGGCATACGCGATAG
>DATAKE010000033.1:0-20591 GCA_036261745.1 Opitutaceae bacterium | reverse complement strand
CGGAGGTGAATTTTACCCTGCGGATTGGTCATGAAGCGGATCATGCCCCCCCGCGTCCCAAACGCTTCAAAATCACCCACCGTGAGCACCGGACGCCCGCGGAGCATCCGCAGGATGCGCGGGAAATCGAACTCCTCGCTGGAGCTGACAAACAGGATGTGGCAGTCGCGGGCCGCCTGCACATTGCGAAACCGCTGCACGACGATGTTCCGCTCGCCGCTTTTTTCGTTTCGCACGATGTCGTCGAGCACCGTGCCGAACGGATCCCGCCCGAGAATGCCGATCACCACGGGCGAATCGGGCTGCGCGAAGGCGGACGACGGCCATTCGACGAACTGCGTGAGGTTATAAAGCAGCACCGCCTTGAGATCGGATTCGCGGGAGAGCTGCGCGGAGGCGCGCGCGGGCGCCAGCGCGCCAATCCCCAGCAACGCCACCACCATCGCCAGGCTTCGCGCCCAGACGGCAGCGCGCAGCGCGGTGAACCCTTTGCTGGTCCTCCGTGCGGAGCCGCCGTCGAGCTGTGCCCTCTGATTCATGGAAAGCGATAAGTAAGTTGCGCGTAAAACCCGCGCTGGACCTGCGTCTGATTTGCTCCGCCGCCGAATTCCGGATGCCGCGCATCTAGCAGGTTCCGGCCCACGACCGCGGCCTCCCAATTTTCCCCGGGGTGAAAGGCAAGGCGGGCGTTCAGCGTCACATACGAGGGGAAAGTCGGATTCGGCGGACGCGAAACGTAGTGCAGCGTCCAGTCGAAATCGATGTCGTGGGGCAAAGTGAGCGACGAATGCAGCGTCGCGAGGTGCGGCGGATCGTTCGCCTCCAGGGAGGCTCCCGTCGTATCGCGGCTGCCGGGGCTCAAACGAAACTTCTGGTGCAGGTAGTGATAGTTGGCGCTGAGGTGCCACGTGTCCGTCGCCTGAAACGTCACGGACACCGCGCCCCCATAGTTCTCCGCTTCGCGTTCGTTTTTGATCAGCAACGGCAGTCCCGTCGGGCCCGGCTCCAGCGTGCGCAGATGCGTGTAGTCGCTGTAGTAGGTGACGACATCGAGGAAGATTCGCGGCGACGGTTGCACCCGGTAGCCCAGCTCATAGGCGACGACCTCTTCCGAGCGAAAATCCGGGGTCCCCCGGATCAGCACAAATCCGTTACTGGGATTGGGAATAAAACGCGACTCGGTATCGACGCGCGTCGGCGCGCGCACCGCGCGGGATACGCCGGCCCACAAGGTCTGTCCCTTTTCCAGCGTCGCGGTGAGACGCGCGCTCGGCTGCGTTTCCCATCCGGTGTAATCGTTGCGCTCCGTGCGCGCTCCCAGGGTCAGCAGCAGGCGCTGGGGGATCAGCGTCAGTTGGTCCTGCGCAAAAAAACTGACGCGCTCCAGCGTGCGGCCGGCGGGCGAAAAAATAAAGGTTCTGCCCGCCTGCTCCGTGTCGTCGCTCGAGCGCTGGTAGTCGCCGCCCAACACCAGGTCATGCTGTTCCCCGACTTTGAAATGATGCTGCACATCGAGATCCCAGGTCTTGCGGTCTTCGCGGAACTGCAGGGGAACGTCCCGCCGGCCGTGGTCGAAATAAGCCTGCACTTGCAATTCGGCATCGGGGCCGACCGGGTGCGTCCAGCGCCCCAGAAAATTTCCCCCGCTGTTCCGGGCGTCGGGCCTTCCGTTTACTCCGAACGTATTTCCGAAGAGGTCGCCCTGCAGGGTCAGCCGGTTTTCGCCGCGGAGCGTGGAGTCGAGGCGAAACCCGCCTTGATCCTGCGTCATCCCGTCGCCCGCATTCGCGCCATTCGCAAACACCTGGTCGTCGCGCGTGTGATGTTTGAAATAGGTGCGGTAGTACGTCGCGGCGCCGATCTTGCCGCCGTAGCGGACTCCGGCGACAACGCTTTCCTCCGTGCCGACGCCCGCGAAGACGAGGCCGCCCTGAGTGTCCGCCGCGGATTTGCTCACGATGTTGACGACGCCGTTGATCGCGTTCGATCCCCAGAGCGCGCCGCCCGGCCCGCGGACCACTTCAATGCGTTCAAGGTCCTCGAGCATCGTGTCCTGGATTTCCCAAAACACTCCGGACATCAGGGGCGTGTAGACGCTGCGGCCATCAATCATCACCTCGAGTTTGTTCGAGGCGGTGCTGTTGAAACCACGCGCGCTGATGGCGTAGCTGCTGCCAACGTACCGCGACACATTCAAACCCGGGGCCAGCCGGAGCGCATCGGCGAGCCGCACCGCTCCGGAACGGCGGATCATTTCGTGCGGCACCACCGACACAGCCGCCGGAATCGTCGGCCAGGCCTCGGGCGTCCGTGAGCCGGCGACGACTTTTGTGTCCAAAAGTTCCTCGAGCGTGAGTCCCTTGAGTTCGTCCGGGCTGCGCACGGCCGCATGCGCTCCCCCGATCATCATGCCTCCGCACAGCAAGCCCACCAAACACCAGGGGGCTGGCGGCTGAAGACGTTGCAGGAGTTTGATCATGATGGAAAAAAGGCCGAAGCGAAAAAGCGGGAACGGCTATCCGCCATTCCCGCCCTCGATGAGAGGGAGCGTGAAGAAGAAACAAAACCCTTCCCCGGGCAGGCATTCGTACCCGCAGCGCCCGCCCTGCAGCTCCGCGAGGCGGCGGAGGATCGGCAATCCGAATCCGCGCGGGGCATTCGGGTGGTGCAGGAGATGAAAGGGCGTGAACAGCGTGGACTGCTTCGCGGGCGGAATTTCCGATCCGTCGATCACCCAGAACCGGGTTTCATCCTGCGTCCGGGTCCACCCCACCTCGATCCGCGGCGCGGTGCCCGCGTGCTGGAGAGAATTCGAAAGCAGCGCGTGCCACATCGCCTGCAACCACGACGGCTCACCCTCGACATCGGGCCAGCTCGCGGGCTGGCGCACCGTCGCTCCAAGGGCGAGGGCGTGGCGTTCCACTTGTTGGAAGGCCGCCCAAAAGGGAACGGACATATTCACCCGCGTTTTCGGATTCGATCCGGCTGTCGCCTTCGCAAAGGTGGCGAGCTGCCGGATGAGTTTCGTGAGTCCATCGGTCGACTCGAGCAACGGCTCCGTCAGGGAGACGCTCGCGGGAGCCTCGTCCTGCAAAACTTCCTTGATCACCTCGGCCGACGTCAGAATCCCGCCCAACGGCGAGCGCAGGTCGTGCACCACCCGGGTGCCGAACGCGAGAAACTCGCCCCGGAACCGCGCGTTCTCCCGGCGCATCCGCTGCAATTCCGCGGCTTGCTGCAAAAGGGGCGCGAGGGTCCGGGCATTCCAATCGGCGACCGCCAGCGCGTCGTTTTCAAGCGGAGCTGCCGCCCCGGTAAACTTAAGCACCCCGTAACGCGGCAACTGCATCGCATCGAGCGCTGCCGCCGCCTCCCCCGCCGTCTCGCACCCTGGATCCAACATCGCGATCAGCTCGACCTCCGCCAGCGCGGGATTTTTCAAAGCGTCCGCCAAGCTTGGGGCCGAAGTCACGTTCGCGCCGGGAAAAGCACGTTCTCCCGCCTCGCGGATCAGCGACAAGAAACCCGGCGCCGCGCCAATCGCGACCAGGGAGAAATTCGAAGATGACCGCGGGGTAGTCATGGACAGAGCTACGAGGGACTAGGTTGACGGATGGCGCAGGCAAATCTTTTTGCCGCCGCGGTCCGCCCTCCCTGCCCGCCGGTTTCGGTTCTCCATTCGCAAATGGCGCAACACATGTGCAGCGGCGAGCCGCCGGAGCGGCAAAGCTCCGCGAATGCGCCGTGGACGGACGGGTCGCGTAGGTGAAGGAAGCATGGATTTCGCCGGGACCCTCGAACTGACCGTCAGCGCGCCACTTAGTGCGCCGCCGGACGACGATTCGGGAAGTTGTTACAAACAGCTCTCCGAGTTCCGCGGCGAAGTGAAGTTCCCGAGGAACTGGGGGGAGCAAACCCAGTCCATAGCCGAGGCAGTTTGGCTTCCCGTGGAAACCCTCAAGCGCCGAAACCCATGACCACTTCATCCGCCCGTCATCTCGTCGCATGCATGATCGCGATCTCCGCCTTAGTGGTCCCGACCCTGTCTGTGTCCGCAAAAAACAACAGTCGCAGGCAGCCGCAACTGGTCTCGATGTTCGCCCGGGAAAACCCGCGTGAAATGGCCGCCGCCAGCGACGCCCTTGCCGCCGTGCCGGACGCATGGACCACCATCCAGGACCACACCTACGAAAAGCGGCAGGAATTCACCGCGGTGTTCTCGCGGATGGTTTCCAAACTGGACGACGACATCCGCGCATTGAATGAAAAGCGCGCGACGATGACCAACGACACGAAGGATTGGGACTTTGCGATGAAGGAACTGAACAACGCACGTTCCGACGTGCAGTCGAAACTCACCGAGCTCGCACGCACGACCACGCCCGAAACGTGGGCGGAAGCCCGTGACCGGCTCGGCGTCGCTTGGGACCGGGCTCTCACCGCAGTCAAGGCCGTCAAGTCGAGCACGACCTCGTAAGCCGGGGCCCGCGCCCGCGCTGCAGGATGGGCTCACGACGTAAAGCGTCGGGAGAGCCCGCAGGGAAAGATCGTACTCCGTCGCCGCGCAGTCCCGCTGCAGGGCTGAACGTCGCAAACCACGCAGCGTCCATCCCCCATGAACCATGATGTGACCCCTTCCTCCCTCACGCACGAAGCCATCACCATGCGCGCGCGCAAACTCTGGGCCAGCGCCGGCAGTCCTTCCGATCGCGATTTGGAATTCTGGCTCGCGGCGGAAACCGAACTGCGAAACGAGCGTGTCCCACGCACTGGCACAACTTCGCTGCCCGATCGTCCCCCGCACCGGCGCCGGCGTTGAGGTTAATGGCTGCTCGCGGAGCGCAAGCCCGCGGGAAAATCCGGGAACCATCCCAAACCCCGCGTTACGGTGCCGCCAGATCGTGCGGCATTATCGAAAAACAATTCAATTCCCATGAGATCCTCCCTTAAAACGCGGCGCTCCGCTCCGCAAAAGAAGCCACCGTCCAAACCGCAGATGCAAGCGGAGCCGAAGCTGCCATTCCCGCGTCAGCACCAATCGCAGCCCGGCCTCGAATCGAAACTCACACCCGCGCCACGCTGGCAGGCGCCCCGCTATCGCGCCGCCGGGAAACTCGAGGGCAAGATCGCACTCATCACCGGCGGGGACTCGGGCATCGGACGCGCCGTCGCCTTCCTCTACGCGCGCGAAGGCGCGGACGTTGCCATCTCCTACCTCCCCGAGGAACAGGACGACGCGCTGCAAACACGCGTGTCGGTCGAGGCCTTGGGCCGCCGCTGCCTGCTGCTGCCCGGAGATCTTTCGGAACGGAAGACCTCGGCCGAAATCGTCGCCCGCACGGTCAAGGAATTCGGGCGCCTGGATATTCTCGTGTCGAACGCAGCCCATCAAAGCCGCACGGAATCGCCGGAGGATTTAACCGACGACGCGTTCGACCACACCTTCAAGGTAAACGTCTACGCTTATTTCCGCCTCGTGAAAGCCGCCCTGCCCCACCTGAAGCCCGGCGCCGCCATCATCGCCACCAGCTCCGAGACCGGACTCATGGGCTCCGAGCAGCTGCCTGACTACTCCTCCACGAAGGGCGCGATCAACGCGCTCACGAAAACCCTCGCGATGAATTTGATCGAGCGCGGCATTCGCGTGAACGCCATCGCGCCCGGCCCCGTCTGGACACCACTCAATCCCGCCGACCCCGGAAAGTCGGCGAAGGAAGTTGCGAACTTCGGCGGCGATTCGCCCATGGGCCGCCCCGCGCAGCCCGAGGAACTCGCACCCGCCTATGTGTTCCTCGCCTCGGATGCCGACTCCTCCTACATCACCGGAATCGTGCTGCAGGTCATGGGCGGCGAAACCACCGGCGGATAAGGGTTGGTAGTTGGTAGTTGGTAGTTGGTAGTTGGTAGTTGGAAATTCGTAATGGGTGGTGCGGTGGCGACTGCGGTTTTCCCAACTACCAATTCCTAACGACTAACTACCGCGTCAGCCGACGCGCGGCCTTTTCAAACTCCCGCTTGCCCAGGCTGCGGAGCCCGACCAACGTCAGGCCTTTGGACATGGTATTTCCCAACCTCCCGGCCATCCTGACGACGCGAGCCCTTCGCGGATCCGACCTCGAGAAAAATCCCACCGCCGCTCACCTGCTGATCTACGCGTGGATGTTTCTCGCGCGCACCGCGGACAACCGGATTCTCGATCTCTTCCGCCAAGGGCTCATCAAAGGCACGGTCACCGGCGGCCAGGGCAACGAGGGCCTGATCGTTCCGCTCGCCCTCCTCGCCGACAAGGCGATCGATGTGATTTCGTTCACGCACCGCGGGTTTGGCGGACACCTGGTCTGGAGCGGCCATCCGGCGGATCACATCAACCAATATTTCGCCAACGCCGCCAGTCCCACCAAGGGCCGCGAGGGCAACATCCACCACGGCGATCCCCACAACCGCTCGCTGCCGATGATCAGCCACCTCGGCGCCATGGTCGGCCCGGTCGTTGGCATGACGGATTCGCAGCGCCGCCTCGGCCGCAATGCCGTCGGCTTCGCGTTTTTTGGCGACGGTTCCTCCAGCACCGGCGACGTGCACGAGGCGATGAACCTGGCCTCGCTGCTCTCGCTTCCGATTTTGTTCGTGATCGAAAACAACCGGTACGCCTACTCGACGCCCGTCGCCGAACAGTACAACCAGGGGACCGAGCTCTGGCGTCGCGCCGCCGGCTACAACATCGAGGGCTTCGCGATCGACGCCACCGATGTCGAGGCCACCGCTCTCACCCTCGCCGCCACAATCGAGAAAGTTCGCACGCACTCGCGTCCGATTCTGATCGAGGCCCACACGCTCCGGCTCCGCGGTCACGCCGCCTACGACACCTGCGATTACATGAAGGCCGGCGAAACCGAGGAGTTTTATTCCCGCGATTCGCTCGCGAAACTCCGCGTGAAGCTGGCGGCGACCTCCGGCGGCAGCGCCCAGATCGACGCGATCGAAACCGAAGTGAAGGGGTTCATCGAAGCCTGCATCACGGCCGGCCTCGCCACCGCGCGTCCGAATCCGAAGGGCATGGAAGCCGATCTCTACGCTCCTGCTTCAGCCCCGATGCCGTGGAAAGCCGAGCCCGCCGCGCCGGCGCAGCTCAATGTCGCCCAGGCCATCAACGCCGCGCTCCGCAAAATCCTCACCGAGCGCTCCGAGTCGCTCGTGCTCGGCCAGGACATCGCCACCTATGGCGGCGCCTTCAAGGTCACGGAAGGCCTGCTGAAGGATTTCGGGCGTCCGCGCGTTTTCAACACGCCCCTCGCCGAGAGCGGTTGCACCGGCTACGCGATCGGTCTCGCGGTGAACGGCCACCGGCCTCTCGCGGAATTTCAGTTCGCCGATTTCGTCACGGAGGCGGCGACCCAGATCACGCTCAACGCCGCGACGATGCATTTCCGCTCGGGCGCCGCGTGTCCGATCGTCCTGCGCCTGCCGTGCGGCGGCGGCCTGACGTTCGGTTCGTTTCATTCGCAGGAGCTCGAGTCGTTTTTGCTTTCGATGCCCGGCCTCAAGGCGCTCTACCCGAGCACGCCGCAGGACGCGTTCAACGCCACGCTCGCCGCCTACGAGGACAACAACCCCGTCATTCTCTTCGAACACAAGGCGCTCTACCGCCGCGGCCGCCAGCAGGTCGTTTGGGATCCGGACTACCGCGAGGTGTGGCAGCCCAGGCATCTGCGCAAAGGCGACTACGCCACCTTCGTGACCTACGGCGAAATGACCCACCTTGCCGAGGAGGCCTGCGACTATTTCGCGGCGGAATACGAAAAAACCTTCGATCTCTTCGATCTGCGCGCGCTCTCGCCGCTGAAGCTCGACGCGATCAACGCGTCGATCGCCCGCACCCACCGGCTGGTCGTGCTGCACGAAGGCCGGCGCACCCACGGTTTCGGAGCGGAACTCGTCGCGCGCTGCGCCGAGGAACACTTCGACGTGCTCGAAGCCGCCCCGTTGCGCATCGGCGCGATGGACCTGCCGGTGCCCTTCGCCCCCGAACTCGAACACGCCTTCCGCCCGACCAAGGACAAGATCATCGATCTCGTGACCGCCTGGATCGGCTGAACGGATTTCGATTTTGGATTCCCGATTTTCGATCAGCCAAACCGCCACCGCCGCCGTGTCTCATTCCAAAATCGAGAATCCAAAATCGAAAATCTCCAGCGACCGCTGGGCGGCCATCCGCCTGTTCGCGATGGACGTCGATGGCATTCTCACCGACGGCACCGTGCAGATTTCCTCCGACGGCACGGAGTCAAAAGCGTTTTCCATCCTGGACGGGCTTGGCCTCGTCCGACTCCGACAAGCCGGGATCATTGTCGCGTGGATCAGCGGACGCCCCTCCGGCGCCACGACCGCCCGTGCGACCGAGCTCAAGGTCCCGCACCTCGTCCAAGGCCGCATCGACAAAATCACCGCGCTGCAGGAACTCGCCTCGCAGCTGAAGCTCAGCGCCGGGCAGTGCGTCTACATGGGCGACGACGACATCGACGCGCCCGCGATCGACTGGGCCGGGATCGGTGTCACGGTGCCCGATGCCATGCCGAAAGCCCTCGCCGTCGCGGACTACGTCACGGTGCGCGCCGCCGGCCGCGGGGCCGTGCGCGAGGTGTGCGAACATATTCTCGCGGCGCAACCGGAGGGGGAAAAAACGTGATCAAGCGCCCGGTCACCCTCTGCGTTTTTCTTCTGCTCAGCAGCGCTCTCGCGCTCGCCCAAAAAACCATCGGCAGTTCCGGCGCCCCGGCGGAAAACTGGGAGATGAAAATCTTCACAAAGGAAGGCTATCGCTCGATGATCCTGCGCGGGACCGAGGTGCGCGTCGCCGGAGCGAACCGCTACGACGTCGTCGACTTGAGCATCACGAATTTCTCCGGCGACCAGGCTTCGCGGGTGGACAGCATTCTGCTCAGCCCCGCCGCCAGTTTTTTTGCGAAGGAAAATCGCGCGCAGGGCGACAAGTCCGTCCGGCTCATCCGCGACGACATGGAGATCGCGGGCGAGCAATGGACGTTCCATCACTTTCCGCCCACGGCCACGAACGGTGCCCATCAAAAAGTTTCGATTCAGCGCAACACCCGCGTAGTCTTTCACGCGGCCCTTCCCGACCTCCTCCGATGAAATTCCCGTTTCCGTTTTTTTTCTGCGCGCTGCTGTCGCTCGCTTCCCTCCGCGCCGCGGATCCGGTGGCGAACGACACCATCGTCGAATGCAGCGGCGTCTTCGACACCATCAGCACCGACACGGAGATCACGTCGACGTTTCGGGACAAGGTCGTGGTCACCGGCAACAACCTGAAGATGACCTGTGATTTTCTTACCGTCATCGCGTTCCGCAAGTCCGGCGACGTTCCCGCGGCCCTCGGCAAGTACGGCTACTTCAAATCCCTCGTGGCCACCGGTCACGTGAAGATCATCCAGGGCGATCGCGAAGCCACCTGCGCCCGCGCGGAAATTTTCCCCGGTGAGGACAAGATCATCCTCAGCGGCAAAGTGGACGGCGCCCTGCCCCGCGTGCGCAGCCTCGACGACCAGTATGCCGCCGAGGGACCGCGCGTGGTGCTCTATCGCGGCCAGCGCCGCGCGGTGATCGAAGGGGAAGGCGACGGCGGCCCGGGCACGCGCATCACCCTGCCCGCCATCAAGGATCTCGGCTACGACAAGAACGCGCCCGCGGCGGAGGAGCCCCGCAAGACCGATCAGGCCAAATGATCACCCCCAATCCTGACACCGCCACGATGTCCGCGTCTTCAGATCCGTCAGCGGCCCGGGCCGCCCACACCGTCGAAATCCGCACGGAGCAGCTCGTGAAGACGTTCGGCGAACGCACGGTGGTCGCCGGCATCGACCTGCGTTTCGCGGCCGGCGAAGTCGTCGGCCTGCTCGGCCCCAACGGCGCGGGCAAGACCACCACGTTCTATATGATCGTCGGCCTCGAGCCGGCGACGTCGGGGCGCGTGATGCTCGACGGCAAGGAAATCACCCGGCTGAAAATGCACGAGCGCGCCCGCCACGGCATCGGTTATCTGCCGCAGGAGGCGTCGGTCTTTCGCAAGCTCACCGTCGAGGAAAACATTCTCGCGATCGTCGAGGTCGTCGGCGTCCCGCGCCGCGAACGCGCCGACCGCGTGCGCCAGCACCTCGAGGAATTGAGCCTCAGCCATGTCGCGAAGCAGAAAGCCTACACCCTCTCCGGCGGCGAACGCCGCCGCCTCGAGATCGCGCGGGCGCTCGTGACACGCCCGAAGTTCCTGCTGATGGACGAACCGTTCGCCGCGATCGACCCGATTTCCGTCGCCGAGGTGCAGAAGATCATTCTCCAGCTCAAGGCCCGCGGCATCGGCGTGGTCGTGACCGACCACAATGTCCGCGAAACCCTCCGCATCGTCGACCGCGCCTACCTGATCCACCAGGGCAAGGTGCTCACCGAGGGCCCGAGCGACTTCCTCGTGCGCGACGAGCAGGCGCGGAAGTTCTACCTCGGCGAAAATTTCAACCTGTGATGTCAAAGCTGATAGCCGAGAGCTTAGAGCTGAGAGCACGGATTGAAGCTCTACTTTTTCCGCGATTGGCTCTCAGCTCTTAGCTCTCAGCTCTCAGCTTCTTCACCCCCATGCTCAAAGCCATCCACGGCATTACCGTCGCGCACTTCTACGCCTCGTACCGCGAAAAGCTGAAGCTGGAGCTCGTGACCGGCGAACCCGGCCTGCACCGGATCATCCGTGAGGGCACGATCAACCGGCCCGCCCTCGCGCTCACCGGCTTCTTCAAATATTTCGCGAACAAACGCATTCAGGTCCTCGGCGCCGCGGAGATGGCGTATCTCAAGACGCGCTCGCAGCGGGACCAGATCCTGATCTTCCAGCAGATGGTGAAGAAGGGCATCCCGTGTCTCGTCCTCACCCGCAATTTCGTGCCGACGCACCCGTTGCTTGTGGTCGCCGCGGAAATGCACCTCCCCGTTTTCCGCACGCCGATGATCACGATGAACTTCGTGAATCTCGCGACGCTGTGCGTGGACAACGAGTTCGCCCCCAGCGCGACCGAGCACGCCACCTCACTCGATATCAAGGGCGTCGGCGTGATGCTCCGCGGCGATTCCGGCGTCGGCAAAAGCGAATGCGCCCTCGCCCTCATCGAGCGCGGACACTCGCTCGTGGCGGACGACCTCACGGTCATCAAGCTGCTCGACGAGCGCGAACTCATGGCCTCCAGCCGCCCGCTCAACCGCGGCTACATGGAGTGCCGCGGCATCGGCATCATCAACATCGCCGAAATGTTCGGCGTGAAATCGATCCGCCTCGAAAAGCGCATCGACATGGTGATCTCACTGCGGGAATGGACGCCCGAAGCCGTCGAGGAACGGACCGGGCTCGAGGAGACTTACTACGAGATCCTCGGCTTGAACGTTCCGCACATCGAACTCTTCGTCCGCCCCGGCCGCGACATGGCGCGCCTGGTCGAGGTCGCCGCCCTCACGCAGGCGCTGAAGAAGATGGGTCACGACCCCGCGAAGGATTTCAACGACCGCCTGATCGCCTTCATGACCCAGCAGGCCGCCGAGCCGACAACGAAGATCAAGCCGATCGAGCGCGAGGAACGCCTGCCCAGCGCGATCGCCCCGGAGTAGCCCGTGGCCATCCGGCTGTAGGAGCGGCTTTACGCCGCGACTCAGCGGGTCCGTATGGTTTTCCAATCGCGGCGTAAAGCCGCTCCTACAATTACGACTGGCTGCCGCCCTTGAGATACGCCCGCAACACCACCGCGAGCGCCGTCGCCGATTCGGCTTCATCGTAACACACCGCATCGGCACCGGCCTGTTCGAGGGTGCCGCCATCCGCCTGGTAGCGGGCGCGCACCAGGGTCTTGATTCTCGGATTCAGCGCCCGCGCCGCGGTCAACACCGTCAGGCTCGCCCCCGCTACCGGGAGGGAAATCACGAGGTATTCCGCCTTCTCCACGCCGGCCTCGCGCAAAATTTCGGCCCGCGTCGCGTCGCCATACAGCGCGTGGCGTCCTTCCGCCTGCAGCGCGAGCACGGTGTCGACGTTCAGGTCGATCACCACGGACTCGAGCCCGTACTCGACCACACGCCGCTGCACCGTGCGTCCCACCGGACCATAGCCGACGATGATAACCCTCCGCTTAGTTTCCGCGGGAGGATGCGCCGCCTCGGCCTGGTTCACGCGTTTTCCGAGCACCGCCGAGCGGCGATTCAGGTGATCCTTGAGCCAGGGATGTTTTTGCAGCCACGGCTCCATCGCAAGACACTGCTTGAAAAGCCAGGGATTGAGACTGATCGACACGATCGCGGTCGCCACGAGCGCGTGGTGCCCTTCCTTCGGCATCAGGTCCAGCGTGCCCGCCGTCTCCGCGAGGATGAAGGAAAACTCGCCGATCTGCGCGAGTCCGCCCGCCACGGTGAGCCCGGTGCGCAACGTGTGCCCGCCGATCAACACGATCACGAGCGCGATCAGCGGCTTCACGATCAACACGACGACCAGCAGCGCTCCAATCAGCCACGGGGCGTGCAGCACCGTCCGCCAGTCGAACAACATCCCCACCGACACAAAAAACAAAACCGCGAACGCATCGCGCATCGGCAACGCATCCGCCGCCGCCTGATGGCTGAGCTTCGACTGCCCCACGACCATGCCCGCCAGAAAAGCGCCCAGCGCCATCGATGCCCCGAAGGTGATGTAACCAAGCGTCGCGACCGCGAGCGCGATCACGAGCACCGTCAGCGTGAACAGCTCGCTCGAGCGGAGCCGGGCGACCCGCAGCAACAGCCACGGCACGAACTTCGCGCCGACAAAGGCCATGATCACGCCGAGCAACACCAGTTTTCCCACGGCCAGCCCCGCCGTGGTCCAGATATTCGCCCCGCCAGCCGTGCCGCTCGTCGCGAGCGCCGGGAGCAAAACCAGCACCAGCACCGTGAGAATGTCCTCCACGACGAGCCATCCGACCGCGACTCTCCCCTCGGTCGTTTCGATCAGTCCGTGGTCCATCAACACCCGCAGGAGCACGACCGTGCTCGCCACCGCCACGGCGATGCCCAGCACCAGTCCCGCGCTCACGCTCCAGCCCATCCAAAGCGCGGCGCCGAGCGCGCAGGCCGTGGCTGTCACGCTCTGGCCCAGCGCGCCCGGAATCGCGATGGCGCGCACCGCGAGCAAATCATCGAGGTGGAAATGCAGGCCGACCCCGAACATCAGCAGGATCACGCCGATCTCCGCGAGTTGCTTGCCGAGCTCCACGTCGCCCACAAATCCCGGCGTGTGCGGCCCCACCGCCATGCCGGCGATCAAATAACCCACGATCGGCGACAGCCCGAACCGCTTCGCCAGCAGGCCGAACACCAGTGCCGCGGTGAGACTGAAAGCGACCGTGGTGATGAGGCTGATGTCGTGCATGCACCTTTGGTTTCACGCCCCTTCACATCTGGCAAGCGCCACGGCCGGAAAGTTTCCTCCGGGAAGAATCTGAACTGTAGGAGCGGCTTCACGCCGGGACCTCAGCGCGTTCGTCATCCCGTCTCGGCGTAAAGCCGCTCCTGCAGCGAAACCCTCCTCCCGTGCGTTCGCCCGCCTTGCGTCTTGCCACCGCGACGATGCGAAGCTCCTTTGGGCGGATGAGTTCCAGCCCGCTTCGCGTCGATGGCCGACGTCCCGATCAACTGCGCCCCATTTCCTTTGAGGCCAATATCGCGCCCTACGCCACCGGCTCGGTGCTGGTTTCATTCGGCCTCACGCGCGTGATCTGCGCCGCCACAATCGAGGCCAACGTGCCGACGTGGATGAAGCAGCAGCGCGTTCCCGGCGGCTGGCTCACCGCCGAATACTCGATGCTCCCCTATTCGACGCTCGACCGGAAACAGCGCGACATCGCGAAGGGAAAAATCGACGGCCGCACAGTGGAGATTCAACGCCTGATCGGCCGCTCGCTCCGGGCGGTGATCGATCTGCAGAAGCTCGGCCAAAACACCCTCTGGCTCGATTGCGACGTGCTCCAGGCCGACGGCGGCACGCGCACCGCGTCGATCACCGGCGCCTACCTCGCCGCGCGCCTCGCGATTCAAAAACTGCTCGATGCAAAAAAAATCCCCGAGAACCCGCTCACCGATTCCGTCGCCGCCGTCAGCGCGGGCATCTTCGAGGGCCGCGAGCTGCTCGACCTGAACTACGTCGAGGACAAGGACGCCGAGGTCGATGCCAACATTGTGATGACCGGCCAGGGAAAATTCGTCGAGGTCCAGGGCTCCGGCGAAGAAACGACCTTCACCCACGAACAGCTCCAGGGCCTGCTCGCGCTCTCCCAAAAGGGCCTCAAGGAACTCGCCGCGTTGCAGACCGCGTTCTTGACGAAGCATCTCCTCGGCGGAAGCCTCGGGCTGGCCCGCTAGCTGCTAATTCCCCACCTACCTCGCCATGAAAATCGCCGCCCTCCGTTTCGCCCCGCGTTTTTTGACTGCCCTCGCCATTCTTCCAGCGATCGCACACGCGCACCCGGGGCATGACGGCCATGAACTGACGTGGGATTTCGGCCATCTCGCCGCGCATCCGGTGGCGACGCTTGGGTGGCTGGTCTTTTTCGGCGCAAGCGTTTGGGGTGCTCCGAAAGTCGCGCGTTTGTTCGCGACGCCGGCGAAAGTGGCCGTCAAACACCGCGACACGCGGCGGTAATCCAAAGTTTGTCATTCTGAGCGCAGCGAAGAATCCCCGTCGCATCTAGCAGCCGAGGTGACGAGGCTTTGTTGTACTTCGGTCAGCCTCGTCACCTCGGCTGCTACGCTTAACGCGCCATTGGATTCTTCGCTCCGCTCAGAATGACAGAATAAAAAGAAGGGCGACTCAGAGTTTCCGCGGATCGCACGCGAGCCGCGGGAAACGAAGCGCGAGCGCCTTGCGCACCTCGCGCAATCCGCGGCGCAGGCGCATACCGTCGGCCGCGACGAGCTTGATGCTCCAACCCCCTTTTCGCAGCGGGCTCACGCCGATCCACAAACCTTCGCCGTGCAACGCGGCCACCCGCGCGCGCCAGGCTGCATCGTTTTCGTTTTCCGCCGCGATCAGCACGGCGTTCCCGAAACACGCCTCCGGTCCCGAACCCGCCAGCTCGGCCAGAGCGCGCAAATCCGCGGCAGTTTGTTCGAAGCGTTCGCGAAGAATCAGTTCACCCCCCAGCCGCACCTCGGTTTCGAGGCACAGCTTCTCCCATTCCCACGCCTCGCCGTGCGCGACGCGTCCGGGAAAAAGCAGGTCGGCGAAAAAAAGTTCTCCGCCGGGCTGCACGTCGATGCGCGTGACCTGCCGGTAACGGGAGCCGCGATGCGGCACCAGCGGTTCGGGCATCACCTCGAGCCAGCCGCCCGACGCCACCGTGAAATGCTGCCGGCACTCGGCGGCGCCTCCCTTCATTTGAAAAACGCGGCTGGCGCTGGGCGTCGTCACGAGCAGCGCCGCTCCGCCCTCCACCGCGATGTCCGATTCGAGCCGGTCGCCGGACAAAATTCCGGCCGTCGGATTCACAACCTGCACGAGCAACGCCCCGGCATCCGCGTCCCAGTAGGATTTGCTCACATGGTACGGCGCGCGAAACGACTGCGCGGCCAGCGCCGTGCGCCCGCCCGCCCTTGCCGCGGCGCGGAGAGAGAGATGTCCGGAGAATTCAGGCACGGTCTCGGGTCGCAAACGGGGGAAAAAGCACGGCTGTCATTCTGAGCGGAGCGAAAAATCCACTTGGATTTCCGCAGCGCAACGCGACGTCGAATATCCCGCTGGATTCCTCGCTTCGCTCAGAATGACAAGCCATGGAATTCCGTTCTTAAGGCGCCGTCTTTTTTGCCTTCTGCGCGAAGAGCACCTCGCGCTCGAGCCAGGCAATCACCGCGTCGAGGTTGTGCTCGCGTTTCAAATCGCAGAATAAAAACGGCCGGGCGCCGCGCTGCACCTTGGCGTCGCGGTCCATCACGCCGAGGTCGGCGCCGACCAGCGGGGCGAGGTCGATTTTGTTGATGATGAGCAGATCGCTGAAACGAATCGCCGGCCCGCCCTTGCGCGGGATTTTGTCTCCCTCGGCGACGTCGATCACATAGATGAACGCGTCGACCAGCTCGGGCGAAAACGTGGCGGTGAGATTGTCGCCGCCGCTCTCGACGAGGAGCAGCTGGAGATCGGCGAATTTGGTTTCGAGCGCGCGGCACGCCTGCTCGTTCATCGTCGTGTCGTCGCGGATCGCCGTGTGCGGACACCCGCCGGTCTCGACGCCGGCGATGCGCCCGGCGGGCAGCGCGCTGTGCTTCATCAGGAACTGCGCGTCCTCGGAGCAGTAGATGTCGTTCGTGACGACTGCCATCGAGTAACGCTCGCGCAGGCGCTGGCAGAGTTTGAGGCAGAGCATCGTCTTCCCGGAACCAACCGGGCCGCCGATGCCGATACGAGGAGGGCGTTTCATGGAAAGAAGTAGTTTGGTAATTGGTAATTGGTAGTTGGTAGTTGGTAGTTGGTAGTTGGTCGTTGGTGGCGGCGGCTGGAATCGCAGCGGAATGCGTGGATTTCGGTTACTAATTACCAACTACCAATTCCCAACTACTCTTAAGAAATAAACATCCGCGCATCTGCGCTCTCATGCCGCGCCGCCGCGATGTCGAGCCACGGGTTGAACCAGCCGATCTCCTCGAAGGGCACCGTCTCCGCCTCCGCGATGATTGCCGGCAGCGCGCCCAAGGTCTCCGTCAGCAGCGACTGGCTCGCGTTCTGGCCGAGGCGCAGGAGTTTCATCGCCGCCGAAAGCAGCGAGGCGATGGTCGCGTACGAAACGCCCGCGAGCACGGCCGCGAGCGGTGCGCCAAGCACCCGGCCTTCGAGCGCCGCGGAAATCGCCGCGGAAAAGGGCCAGGCCTCGTTCGCCGCGCGACGAAGATAGTCCTGCGCGAGCGGATGATCGCGCAGCGTCGTCATCAACTCCGCGCGCTGGCGTCCGATATTTTCGGAGGCAAGCCGCGCTTCACGGGACGTTTTCAGCGCCGACGAAAGCACGCAAAGTTCACCCACGCGAACCCAGTCAGGGATTTCGAACGCCCGCCACGCCTGCACCGCGATGGGCAGCTCCGTATGGCGCAGGGCGGGCAGGACCGAACGAAACAAAAATTCCCGCAGCGTCGCGCGATCGCGCACCACCCCGGCCTGCACGAGCCCTTCGAGTCCGAACGAGTGCGCGTAGCTGCCGGTCGGGTAAAACGAATCGCCCGCCTGCAGCAGCCCGCAGATCCACGCCGCATCGGTAGTAGCCGGGGTAACGAGGCTGTCCGAAGCAGCCCCCGGCGTCGGCACGGACGCGGGAACAGCCTCCTCACGTCGGCTGCTACTCTTTTGTCGGCGGCTACGCGGGTTAATGCTTGTGGCTGGGTCCGAGGTCATGCGTGGCAACGGCGCCGCGGGCAAAGCGGCCCGGGCGGAAAATTGCGGTGGTCTGCTTGAACGGCACCTTGAGCCGCTCGAGCAGCTGCCGCACCGCGGGTTCATCGGGCGCGAGCAAGCGCGTGGGTTCCGCGGAAAGTTCGAGGTGCAGATTGCCGACCGCCCAGCCGATTCCCGCCGCGGCGGAGGGCGCGACCTCGAGGGCAATTTCGACGACCGGCTCCGGCTGCTGGCGGATGACGTAGCGCGCCGACGTGGATTGCCAGAAAACATCACCGTCTTTCAAGGGACCGGAGAGTTCGAAACCGAATTCGGCGCCGTCCTCGGCTTTGCTTCGCCAGAGCCGTTTTGCGAGGGTGATCCTCTCCACGCGCAGCGCGATCTCGGGCAGCGCCGAATCGGTAATCGCGACGGCGGTGTGAATGAGAATCATCGGACTCGATCTTGAAACGCAAAGAGGCAAAGGCGCAAAGGTCGGAAAAAGAATTCCTCGCGCGTTGTCAGCTCTCCGCGCCTTGGCGTCTTTGCGTCTTTCGCTTCACTCATTCTTAGAAAAGAAAATAGCGCTGCGCCATCGGCAGCACTTTCGCGGGCTCGCAGGTGAGGACGCGTCCGTCGGCTTTCACCGTGTAGGTCTCCGGATCGACTTCGATCTTCGGCAGCGCGTCGTTGAGCACCATGTCGCGTTTGCCGACTTTTCGGCAGCGTTTCACGGGCTCCAGGCGACGCGCGAGTCCGAGCTGTTTCGGTCCCGTTTTGCTGCGCAGCGAAGCCTCGCTGACGAACGTGATGCTGGTCGACGTGAGCGCTTTGCCGGCGGCGCCGAATTGTGGACGGTAAAACGTCGGCTGCGGCGTGGGAATCGAGGCGTTCGGGTCGCCCATGTTCGCCCACGCAATAAATCCGCCCTTGAGCACGAGCTCCGGCTTTACGCCAAACAGCGCGGGCTTGAAGACAACGAGGTCGGCGAGCTTCCCCACTTCGAGCGACCCGACGATGTGGCTGATGCCATGCGCGATCGCGGGATTGATCGTGTACTTCGCGAGATAACGGAGAGCGCGGAAATTATCGGCCGCCGGGTGGAGTTTGCCGCGCGGATCGGCGAGCCCGCCGAATTGCACCTTCATTTTGTGCGCGGTCTGCCAGGTGCGGATGATCACCTCGCCGATGCGGCCCATCGCCTGCGAATCGGAGGACATCATCGAAATCGCGCCGAGGTCGTGCAGGCAGTCCTCCGCAGCGATCGTCTCGGGACGGATGCGCGATTCGGCGAACGCGACATCCTCGGGAATCTTCGAGTCGAGGTGGTGGCACACCATCAGCATGTCGAGGTGCTCGTCGATGGTGTTGACGGTGAACGGCCGCGTCGGATTCGTCGAAGACGGGAGGACATTCGGCTCGCCGCAGACGCGAATGATGTCGGGCGCGTGACCGCCGCCGGCGCCCTCGGAGTGAAACGTGTGGATCGTGCGGCCCTTGAACGCGCGGATCGTATCGTCGACGTAACCGGACTCGTTGAGCGTGTCGGTGTGGATCGCGACCTGCACATCGAGTTCGTCGGCGACGCCGAGGCACACATCGATCGCGGCGGGCGTCGTGCCCCAGTCTTCGTGGAGTTTGAGGCCGATGGCACCGGCGAGGACCTGTTCGCGCAGCGGTTTGGCCGTGCCGCAGTTTCCCTTGCCGAGGAAACCGAGGTTCATCGGGTAAGCTTCCGCGGCTTCGAGCATGCGGTGCATGTTCCAGGTGCCGGGCGTGCAGGTCGTCGCGAAGGTGCCGGTTGCCGGGCCGGTGCCGCCACCGAGCATCGTGGTGATGCCGGCGCTGATCGCTTCGTCGATTTGCTGCGGGCAGATGAAATGGATGTGGGTGTCGATGCCGCCGGCGGTGATGATGCAGCCTTCGCCGGCGAGGACTTCGGTCGCAGCGCCGACGATCATCGGGTTTTTCTTTTTCGTGCGCGGATCGGCGTACACCGAGCCGAGGCCGGACTGGATGCCCGGGTTGCCCGCGTGGCCGATGCCGACGATCAGGCCGTGCTTGATGCCGATGTCGGCTTTGATGATGCCGAGGATCGGATCGAGGATGAGCGCGTTCGTGATGACGAGGTCGAGCGATTCGGCATCGGTGGCGGTGGGAGACTGTCCCATGCCGTCGCGGATGACCTTGCCGCCGCCGAACTTGATCTCGTTGCCGTAGCCGCCGCCCTCGGCGATGAGGTCGCGTTCGACCTGGACGAAGAGTTCGGTGTCGGCGAGCCGCACGCGGTCACCGACGGTGGGACCGAACATCTCGGCGTATTGGCGGCGGGAAAGTTTCAGGGGCATAGAGAAATGGGTTAGAACCACAGAGGCACAGAGGACACAGAGACAAGCTAGCGGTTTTTCCTCTGTGACCTCTGTGCCTCTGTGGTTTTCAGCCGAGGCTTCGCATCGAGCTTGCCCTCCACCTTCGCATTCAGCCCGTAGACTTCCCTCAAACCGGCGAGGGCGACGAGCTCGACCTGCTTGGTGTCGCCGGCCTCGAAGCGCACGGCGGTGCCGGCGGGAATGTTCAGGCGAAAACCGCGCGAGGCGGCGCGGTCGAAGCGCAGCGCCTCGTTCGTTTCGAAGAAATGATAATGCGAGCCGACCTGGATCGGACGATCACCGGTGTTGGCGACGTCGAGGGTTTTAGTCGCCAGGTCCAAATTCGCAGACAAAGCCGGCGCGTCTTTTGCGACAATGATTTCGCCAGGGATCATGGGTGGGTATTTGGAACCACAGAGGCACGGAGGACACGGGGAACGGAATACCAGAATCGGGATTTCTCCGTGTCCTCTGTGCCTCTGTGGTTCATATCGGGTTTATCTGATCGGATGGTGGACAGTGACGAGCTTCGTGCCGTCGGGGAACGTGGCTTCGACCTGCACCTCGTGGATCATCTCGGAAATTCCTTCCATGACGTCGGCGATTTTCAGGATCGTGGTCCCGTAGCTCATCAGCTCGGCGACGGATTTTCCGTCGCGGGCGCCCTCGATGATCTCGTAGGTGATGATCGCGATCGACTCGGGGTAGTTGAGCTTCAGGCCGCGGGCCTGGCGCCGGCGCGCGAGGTCGGCGGCGGTGACGATGAGGAGTTTTTCGCGTTCGCGCGGGGTAAG
>DATAKE010000030.1:0-127001 GCA_036261745.1 Opitutaceae bacterium | reverse complement strand
ACGCACCGCCGCGGCTAAGAGCCAGATCCATAAAATGCGTCGTCGGACGAGAAGTGGTCGGAACTGGACGGAATCGCTGTGCGAACTTCTCGGCCACCTTGTCGTAGTGTGACCGCATTTCTGCCAGCGACGGCAAACGTGGAGGTTCCTGAATTTCGACAAGTTTAAATGTACGTTTGGAAAATTCCTTTCCCTTGCCGACAAGTGAATTTCGATCGCGAACAACATCGCGAACCCATGCTTCACGCAGCTCACGCTGAACAAGGTCGACTATCGCGGGAATGACACCAACCGCGGTCGCTTTATTAACCACCTCGAGAAGACGCGCAGAAGGCTCAGGCCATCCAGCTTTCCTCAGGATGTTGCTATCGAAGTAAAGCGCTCCCGGACCCTTTGGCTTTTCGGTCATGTTACGCAAGGCCCTCGTCTTCGCAGGTCACTCGGCAAACGCGATGTGAAAACTGGCTGCCCGACATGGATTCGAACCATGACTAGGCGAGTCAAAGTCGCCTGTGCTACCATTACACCATCAGGCAGTGAGGTGAGGAGCGGTAAAGGTGCGACACGCCGCGTGACGGTCAAGGGTGGAAAGTACGCCGAGCTAAGAGTCTAGAGCTGAGAGCTAAGAGCTGATCGCCCGAGAGTATTGAGGTAGGCGCGACCGCTGGGCGCCGAGGTCCGAGAGCGTACGAACCCTTTTGGGCCCAGCGGCCGAGGCTGGCGCACTCGTCCCGGTCCCGCCCTACCCTCAAACCAGACCGAGTTTTGCCAGGACCTCACGTGGTGGGCCGGTGAAGGTGGCCATGGGCACGTTGCCGGTGTAGCCGAGGTCTTTCATGCCGGCGGGCGTGGTGTAGAAGCCGCCGGCGGTCAGGTCGCGGTAGCGGCGGAAGAATTGGGCGGGCGTTTTGAATTCGGCCTTCGCGCTCGCGACGAGGCAGATGTCGGCGCAAATCTCGTCGCGTTGCGCGGGGCTGAGTTCGCTGAAGGTTTTTTGGGATCGGCGCTGCGACTCGGCGTCGATCCAGGCGAAACCTTCGAGGATGATGCGGCGGTCGGTGTCGTGGCCGGGATACGGGGCGCTGATCCATTCGTCGATGAAGTCGGGCACGCCGACCGCGGAGGCGGCGGGAGATTTTTCGTCGGCGGGAATGATCGTGTCGCAGAGTGCGGCGGCGGTGCGGCGTTGTTGCTCGGTTAATGTGAGGGGCCAGAGATCGCCGGGCTTGTAGGTTTTTAAGAGGTCGGGGTCCTGGCCGTAGCCGACTGCGCCGGGTTTTGCGGGGGATGTGGCATCCGCGGCTGAGGCGGTGTGGTTGTCGAGCAATGCCGCGGACGCGGCAGCGGTGAGCATCCATTTGATCGCGGCACGGCGGTCCATGCGCTGCGGCGGCAGTGATGTGGATGAAGAAGGAGGAAGATCGGAGGGAATCATGTCGGGCGGGTCTCAGCGTTTGTCATTCTGAGCGCAGCGAAGAATCCAATGGGATACTCGCTCCTCCAAAGCGCATCGGAGGTTCTGCTGGATTCTTCGCTGCGCTCAGAATGACAGAAGAAAGGGCAAGCGCGGCTTGGAATGACATTTGAAGGCATCTTCACAGGTTTCCTTTCTTCAGCTCGTCGAGGAGGTAGTCGCTCGCGCGCCACGCGAGGGCCATGATCGTGAGCGTGGGATTTTTGTCGGCGTTCGAGCAGAACGGGGCGCCGTCGGTAAGGAAAAGGTTTTTCACGTCCCACGTCTGGCCGAAGGCGTTGGTCACGGATTTTTTCGGGTCGTCGCCCATGCGCGCGCCGCCGACTTCGTGCTTCACGTTGCCGCCGGGCCGGATCGCGGTGAGCGGATCCGCGGCGGGTGGAGTGCTGATGCGGCCGCCCATCGCCTCGATCAAAGCGGCGAAGGTTTTTTGCTGGTGCGCAACCTGGCGGAGTTCGTGGCTCGACCATTTCCAGTGAAAACGCAGGACGGGAATGCCCCACTTGTCCTTCACGACGGGATCGAGTTCGCAGTAACAGTCGTCGTTCGGAATCATTTCGCCGCGTCCGGCGAAGCCGACGAACGAACCGTAGTAACGGCGGGCGTCCTCCTTGAATTTTTTACCGAAGCTGCCGTTGGTGAGCCAGTCCATGCCGGCGCCGGTGCGGACGTTCGGCATCTGCCGGCCGGTGCCGAACTCGATGTGATAACCGCGCGCGAAATCCAGTTTGCCCGCGTGCTGCTCGCCGTAGAGCCACCACGGCACGTAGACGTGCGCGCCGCCGGCGCCGTCCTCGTTGTGCAGCGGGAGATTTTCCAGCAGCGGCACCTGGCCGCCGAGACTGGCGCCGACCGTGTCCATGATGTACTTGCCGACCAGCCCGCTGGAGTTCGCGAGGCCCCGCTCGAAGCGCGGCGATTTTGAATTGAGCAGAATGCGGACGGTCTCGCACGAGCTCGCGGCGAGCACGACGACGCGCGCGGAGACGTGACGCTCCTCGCCGGTGAGACGGTCGAAGAACGAAATGCCGGTGGCCTTGCCTTCGTCGTTGAGCGTGACGGCGCGGACCATCGCGTCGGGAAGGATGTCGAGATTGCCGGTCGCGAGCGCGGGTGGCAGGTGGACGGTGGTCGACTGGTAGTTCGCCTTGATCGAGCAACCGCGTCCGCATTCGGTCGCCCAGAAACACGCGGCGCGGGCGCGCATCGCCTCGGCGAGGATGCGCTGGGCCTTCGGATTGCCCGGATGAAGTTTCGCGGGCAGCCGGTCGGCGTCCTGGCGCTCGCTCAGCACGGCGCGATGAATCGGAATGACCGGCAGGCCGAGCGTTTTCAGCCGCTTCTGCGCGAGCTGCTCGCCGGCGCGTGCGGGGGGCGGCGGCAATAAAACCCCGGGCGAGGAATTCGGCGTGTTTTCCAAGCCGTCGTTCGAGCCGTAGATGCCGACCAGCATTTCGACTTTGTCGTAGTACGGGGCGACATCGTCGTAGGTAATCGGCCAGTCGAGGCCGAGTCCGTCGCGGCTGTAGGTCTTGAAATCGTAGGGACCGTTGCGGAGCGAGATGCGGCCCCAGTGATTGGTGCGTCCGCCGAGCATGCGCGAGCGCCACCACGTGAACTGACGCGAGGGATCGGAGGACGCGTTGGTGAACGGCTCGCCGGGAACGTTCCAGCCGCCATCGACGGTGGCGTCGTAGAAACCCCAGGGTTTGTCAGGCGTGGCGACGGCGCGCAGCGGAGCCTGGGCATCGGTGTGAAACATGGGCGTTTCGCGCACCGGGTCGTAGTTGCGGCCGGCCTCGAGCATGAGAACTTTCGCGCCCGCCATCGTGAGCGTGTAGGCGGTTTGTCCACCCGCGGCGCCGGAGCCGACGACAATCACATCGTAGGAGGGCTGGGTTTTCCGGTTGGTGAGAAGAGGCATCGGAATGTACGAGGTGTGAGGTTGGAGGTCGGAGGTTGGAGGTTGGAGGTTGGATTCCTAGCGGTTCGGCTCCCGGCTCTGGACTCTCAGCTCTTAGCTCTCAGCTCTCAGCTCTCAGCTCTCAGCTCTCAGCTCTCAGCAGCCCCCGGACGTGGCCGACGGATTCGGCGAGGCCGATCACGGGGTTGACGCCCACGCGTTCGTATTCGAAGGCGGCGACGCCGGCGTATTTCGTTTCAATGAGCGCGGCGATGACCGCCTTGATGTCGATGCGACCGCGGCCGACTTCGGTGGGGATGTCGGTAAGCGCGCCGGGGAGGGCGATGGAGTCCTTGAGGTGCACATCGTAGAGGCGGGATGCGGCCTCGCGGATCACTTTGGCGGGATCGACACCCGCGCGCACCGTGTGGCCGACGTCGAGGCAGAGACCGATCCGGGCGTCGAAAGGCTCGATGGCTTTGAGCACGTCGTAGGGCGAAGGATAAACTTTGTCCTCGGGTCCGTGGTTGTGCACGGCGAGGCGGATGCCGGTTTCCTTGACGAAACGTTCGAGCAGCGGAAAGGCGTCGAGGGCGGGCTTGCACGTCATCAACGTGAGACCGCCGGCGCGGGCGTTGTCGAAGGCGCGCCGGACGGCGGCTTCGTCATTGGGAAGATTCACGACGCTAGAGGTGGCGACCTCGATGCCGGCGTCGCGGAAGGCCTTGGCAACGCCGGCGCATTTTTCCGGGGTGTCCTTTTCAAACGAGGCGTGGGCGCCGTGGATAGAAACGAAGCCGATCTCCAGTTGCTTCAGAACCGTGATGACCTCCGGCACGGCGAGCTGGCGCAACGAGATGGAGGCGACGCCGAGCTTGAACAGCGCGGCGCCGGACTTCGGCGGGGGAGCGGCCGGGGGCGTTGCCGGGGTGTCCTTGCGGCAGGCCACAAGGGCGAGCGGCACGGTGGCGGCGAGGCTGGCGAGAAAGGTCCGGCGGGGTAAAAGCGGGGTATTCATCGATGACGGAAGGACGAACCGCGACGGGGAAGGTTTGGGCAAAGTAGCGATCCGTTACGACGTTAAGTTTCGAGCCGGCGGTTCGCGGGGCGGCATCTCGGGCATTGACGCCGATTTTGCGCAATCGTTTCCTACCCGCCATGCATGCCAAGAAAGCGGCGAACCCGCAGGTGAAATACAAACGCATCGTCCTGAAGCTTTCCGGCGAGGTGTTGCGCGGCGGCAAAACCGGAGACCCGATCGATGCGGCGACGCTCGCCAAGACGTGTGCGCAGGTGAAGGAAATCGCGGATCTCGGAGTGCAGATCTGCGTGGTGATCGGCGGCGGAAACATTTTTCGCGGCCTGAATGGTGAGCAGCGCGGCGTCGACCGCACGACCGGTGACTACATGGGCATGCTCGCCACCGTGATCAACGCCCTCGCGTTGATGGACTGCCTGGAAAAAATGGGCGTCACGACCCGCGTGCAGAGCGCGATCCCGATGAACCAGATCGCGGAGCCGTTCATCCTCCGCCGGGCGATGCGCCACCTGGAAAAAGGACGCGTGGTGATCTTCGCCGCGGGCACCGGCAACCCGTATTTCTCGACCGACACGACCGCCGCGCTGCGCGCCAGCGAACTCCACGCCGACATCATCATGAAGGCGACGAAGGTCGACGGCATCTACGACAAGGATCCGAAGAAGTACCCGGACGCGGTGAGGTACGACCAGATCACCTTCATCGACGCGCTGAAGCAGCGGCTCAACGTGATGGATTCGACCGCGTTCTCGCTCTGTCTCGACAACAACGTGCCGATCCTCGTCTTCGACTTGAACGACGAACACGCCATCCGCCGCGCCGTCCTCGGCGAAAAGATCGGAACGCTGGTCCGAAGCTAAGCGCTGCACTCAAAGCTAAGAGTCCAGAGCCAAGAGCTGAGAGCCAGACTAGCCAAATTTGCTTTGCTCTAGACTCTCAGCTCTTAGCTATCGACTTTCACCCTCCCAATCCCATGGCCTCCCCCATCCTCATCGACGCCCAGGCAAAAATGAAAAAAGCCGTGGACTACACGCTCCACGAATTCAGTTCCATCCACACCGGCAAAGCCACGCCGGCGATGATCGAAGGCGTGATGGTCGAAGCCTACGGCTCCATGACGCCGCTCAAGCAATGCGCCGCGATCAGCACCCCCGACGCGCGCCTGCTCCAGATTCAGCCGTGGGATGTGAGCCTCGTTAAAGCCATCATCAAGGGCATCCAGGAAGCCAACCTCGGGTTCAATCCCGTGCCGGATGGGAAAGTCATCCGCATTCCCCTTCCCGAAATGAGCCGCGAACGCCGCCAGGAATTCGTCAAGACCGCGCACCGCCTCGCCGAGGAAGGCCGCGTGCATGTGCGCAACGTCCGGCGCGACTCCCTTGAGGCCGCCAAGAAAGCCAAGCTTCCCGAGGACGAATCGAAGCGGCTCGAAAAAGACATTCAGGCCGCCACCGACGCTGCGATCAAAAGCATCGGCGACCATCTCGCGCACAAGGAAAAGGATTTGCTCACGGTCTGACGACCGGGAGAGGTGGGAGGAGAGAGGTGGGAGGTTGGAGGTAAAACGTCCCTGTTCCTTTCCCCCTCCCGACCTTCCCCCTTTCACCTTCCACCTCCGGCCTCTTCGGTGCCTCCCACCTCTCACCTCCCACCTTCCACCTCGCGCGCCACGCCGCGGCGCGTCGTGGTGAAGCTTGGCACCGGCGTCGTGACCTCGGGCATCGGCCAGCTCGACACCGCGCGGATCGATGCGATCAGCGCGCAGCTCGCCGCGCTGCGTGCGCAGGGCACCGAGGTGATTGTCGTTTCCTCAGGCGCCGTGGGCCTGGGCATGGGCGCGCTTGGCCTCACCAAACGGCCGAAGGACCTTTCGAAAAAGCAGGCGTGCGCGGCGGTTGGACAGAGCCGCTTGATGCAAACCTGGCAGGCGAGCTTCGCGCCGCACGGACTCACGGTCGCGCAGGTGTTGCTCACCCACGACGATCTGCGCGTGCGCTCGCGATACCTCGGGGTCGGCGAAACGCTGCGCCAGCTGATCGCCTACGGCACGATCCCGATCATCAACGAAAACGACACGGTCAGCGCCGCCGAGATCAAGTTCGGCGACAACGACACCCTCTCGGCCATGGTCGCGAGCCTCGTTGAGGCGCAGTATCTCGTGATCCTTTCCACCGCGCCCGGCCTGATCGACATGAAGGGCACGAGGGAGATCGTGCCGGTCGTCGAAAAAATCACCGCGGAAATCGAGGCAATGGCAGGCGGCACGACCAGCGAAACCGCGACGGGCGGCATGATCTCGAAAATCTCCGCGGCCAGGCTCGCGACCAAGGCGGGGTGCGGCGTCTTCATCGCGAGCGGCGAAGAGCCCGACATTCTTCCGCGCCTTTTCTCCGGCAACGGTCCCGGGACTTTCTTTGTGCCGAGCGGACTTCCGCTGGAATCGAAGAAACGCTGGCTCGGCTATTTTCAGCGCCCCGCGGGCACCATCGCCGTCAACGAGTGCGCCGTCCCGGTTTTGCGTGACCAGGGGCGCAGCCTGCTTGCCGTCGGCGTCACGGGAGCATCGGGCGGATTTGCGGCGGGCGACATCGTCAACATTGCCGGCCCTGACGGCGCGGTCTTTGCGCGCGGCAAAGCCGCATTCGGTCAGGACGAAATTCCGGCGATCGCGGGGAAACAAGGCGACGCCGTCGCCGCACTCTACCCGCAGCGCAAACGTCTCGAAGTCGTTCATCGCAACGATTTGGTGCTGCTTTAGAAAATTGGGCTTCCCCGCCGGAGCGGGGGCTGTCACGTTTCACGGACACGCGTCCTAGTGAATGTCTCGTCGATGAAACTACCCCTCTTCCTGCGCTTCTCCGCCCTCGGCTTTTTCCTTCCCGCCGTCCTCGCGCTGACTTTGCCGGCGCGGGCCGCGGAAGCCCCCGCCGGCTGGGATGCGCTCCCGGCGGTTCTCGCGCGAATCAAGGCCCCGACCTTTCCCGCGCGCGATTTTCCCATCACTGATTTCGGAGCCGCGACCACTTCGCCGGATTGCACGGAAGCCATCGCGAACGCGATCGCCGCCTGCCACGCCGCCGGCGGAGGCCGGGTCGTGGTGCCAGCCGGGGTGTTCCTCACGGGCGCGGTTCACCTCAAGAGCGGCGTCAACCTGCATGTTTCCGAGGGAGCCACGCTTCGTTTCCTCACCGACCCTGCAAAATATCCCATCGTGTTCACGCGCTGGGAAGGCGTGGAGTGCATGAATTTCTCGGCGCTGATCTACGCGTTCGAACAGGAAAACATCGCGGTCACCGGCAAGGGCACGCTCGACGGTTCCGCCAGCGAAGACTCGTGGTGGGGCTGGAACATCAAGGATCCGAAAATCCCGGTGAAGCAGAAGATCGGCCGCGACCCGCTCTTTGCGATGGGGGAAAAAGGCGTGCCGGTCGCGGAACGCGTTTTCGGCCCGGGGCATTTTCTCCGGCCGAATTTCATCCAGCCTTATCGCTGCAAAAACATTCTCATCGAGGGCGTGACGATCAACCGGTCCCCCATGTGGGAGGTGAATCCCGTCCTCTGCACCAATGTCACGGTTCGCGGCCTCACCATCGTCTCGCACGGACCCAACAACGACGGCTGCAACCCCGAGTCGTCCCGCGATGTGCTGATCGAGAACTGCGTCTTCGACACCGGCGACGACTGCATCGCGATCAAGTCGGGCCGCAACAACGACGGCCGCCGCGTGAACGTGCCTTCGGAAAACATCGTTGTCCGCAACTGCGTGATGAAGGACGGCCACGGCGGCGTGGTGCTCGGCAGCGAAATCTCCGGCGGATGCCGGAACGTCTTCATCGAAGACTGCACGATGGACAGCCCCAACCTCGAACGGGCCCTGCGTTTCAAAAACAACGCCGTGCGCGGCGGCCTGCTCGAAAATGTGTTCATGCGGAACGTGAAGATCGGGCGCGTCCTCGAGGCCGTCCTGACGATCGATCTCCTCTACGAGGAAGGCGCGAACGGCTCCTTCATGCCGACGGTGCGCAACGTCTCGATGGAAAACGTCACCAGCACGGGCAGCCCGCGGGTTTTCTACATCGTTGGTTTTCCCGGTGCCGAAATTGACAACATCCGCATCACCAACTGCACCTTCGCGGGCGTCGAGGCGGCTGAGGTGATCAATCTTTCCGGCGGCCGGATCACGATGGAAAACGTCGTCATCCAGCCCGCGAAAAAAGTGAAGAGCCTCAACTCAGTCCCGATGGCGGGGCCCTGAGACCGCGGACCGGCCCTCCGCGCCACTAAAATTCCTGGGACCACCGGCTGTAGGAGCGGCTTTACGCCGCGACTGGGGGTGTCCGTCTGCCGATCGCGGCGTAAAGCCGCTCCTACAGTGCGACCACAAGGCACCGGATACCCACAATTCGGGTTTGAGCCGCGGAGGGTTTCGGTGACGTTGGTCGGCCATGGAATTCGCGCTGCGCGCCGTCACCGAGGAAGATTACGCGTGGCTGTGGGCGCTCAAGCGGCAGACCATGCAGCCCTACGTCGAGCAAACCTGGGGCGGCTGGGATGAGGCGACGCAGGAAAGCTTTTTCCGCGCGCACTTCGTGCCGGCCCTGATGCAGGTGATCACGGTGGGGGGACGCGACGCGGGACTGCTCCATGTCGAACCGGAACCCGCCGCGCTCTTTCTCGCGAACATCCAGATCCTGCCGGAATTCCAGAATCATGGCGTGGGCACCGCAGTCGTGCGCGGCGTGCTGAACGACGCCCGCGCCCGCGGAAAACCGGTGCGCCTGCAGGTGTTGAAAACCAATCACGCCGCGCGCCGTCTTTATGAGCAACTCGGCTTTCGTGTCACCGACCTGAGCGGCCCGCACTGGCAGATGAGCACCGCTCCCCTGCCCGTTCAGCGCCAGTCGTAGCGCACGCGATAAGTCACGACCGTCTCGCCGTCCGCCGGGACGTTGACGCGAAACTCGATGGTCTGCGCATCGGTCTTCGTGAAGTCGTGGGACTTTTGGATGACGTCCCAGTTGCTCCAGCGATAGAGGCGCTCGGTGACGCGCACCTCGACCGGCGCACTCTTGCGGTTGCGCACCTTGATTTCGAACGCCTCCTCGGCCTGGTCCTGGCGGTTGCTGAGGGTGAAATCCGTGCGCTTCCGTTCGCCGACCACATCGAACGCGTCGCCCGTGTAGATGCGCACCGTTTCGTTTTTCGCGGTGTGATCGATGGTGTTTTCGCCGGTGAACTCCAGCCGGCCGTCGGCGTCGTCGCGGCGATAAAACCGGGTGCGGCCCTTGGGCAGCGGCTGGCCGAGGCCGTTGCTCTCCTTGTTCTCGAATTCGCGCATCGTCCAAACCTTCGGGTTCGACTGCGTGCCGTAGTCGCGGTTGTTGCGGATCATCTCCGCATTCCAGCCGCGAAACTGCTGGCCGATCGCAGCGCCGTTGTAGACGTAAAGCGTCTTCGCCTTCACGCCGGTCGCGCGAATGAACTCGACCTGCTTCGTCTCGCGATTGCGCAGCGTCGTGGGGCGGGCGAGCGAGTAGAGATGAAATTCGTCGAAGGCTTTTTCGGTCACGGGTGGCGCAGCCATGTCCATGGCCGCTGCGCGGGCCATATACGCCGGGCCCATGACCGTTTGATCGGGCTGCAACTTGCTCACGTCGCCCGCCATCAGCTTGATCGTCGCGCTGTCGAATTGTTTGCCGCTCTGGTTGTCGATCGTGACCCAGCCGATGACGTCGAGCGTGTCGCCTTTTTCGGGGGCGATCAGGTTGTAGGAGGCTTCCCAGCGCATGCCGCCGGTGACGTAACCGAGTTCCGCGTCGAGCTTCACCGACTGGTCCGCGCCGATTTTCCACATCAACGTCGGTTTGAGAATCGCATCGGCGGACAACGCCGGAAACTGCGGTTCGCCCGGGAGTGAAAAACGGAGCTTCCCGTTGACCTCGATCACCGGCGACCCGGAGCCGGTCTGCCAGCTGCCCATCGCCTGCTGCTGTTGATAAAATTCCTGCCCGTAACGCTGGCCGCCGGCGTAGTTCGGCACATAGCCGCTGCGGATGACCTTGCCGCGCACGGTGTATTCCTTCGCGTTCTGGTCGCGCACGAGAAAGTCGAGTTCCTTCCCTTCATGCAGCGAGAGCAGCAGGCCCTGCGAAATCGTGTCGGCGCGGTAATTCTGCTCGAGCACCCGGATCGCCACCTTGCCCGCCGGGTCGCGCAGCACCACGGAATCGGGCTCGAGGTGCACGGTGACGCCCGAATACGCGATCGAGTTTTCCCCGGGTTTCAGGTCGAGGGCGATGCGCTCGCGCACGACCGCGAAGTTCTGATTGTAGATCGTCAACGCCGGCTGGGCGGAAAGCGCGGCGGCCGCAGCCGCCACCGCGAAGGCAACAAGGAGGGTTTTCATGGGCAACAGTGCAAAAGTTACGTCATGGAGTAAGACACGCCAGACATGAGTTCCTTAGAAATGTCCTGGGCGGCCAGCCCGCGCCCGCAAAACAGCCGGTTCCCACCCCGCGCTTGCCCCGCCCCTCTCCGCGCGTAGTTTCCGACCTTCATGTTCGAGCACTTCACCGACCGCAGCTGGCTCTGGCTCGCCTCCGCGTTTTACCTCGCCGGTTTCGCCCTGGGCACGGTGTCGCTCCTCCGCGGCGGGCGGCCTTCCAACGCCGTCAACTACGCGGCCATTGTCGCGGGCTACCTGCTCCAGTTCTTCGGGCTTTATCTGCGCGGCCGCACGGTGGGCGGCTGTCCGCTGGGAAACAGTTTTGAGATTTACCAGTTCACCGCGTGGTCGGCGACGACGCTCTACCTCGTGATCGGGGTCACGTTTCGCTCCAGCCTTCTCGGCTACTTCACCTCCTGCCTGACGGCGGTCCTCACGCTCACCTCGCTGTCGATTCCCGCCTGGGATGCGACGCGGCGCACCGGGATTTTCGGCGGCAACGCGTGGATCGAGTTCCATGCCGCGCTCGCGCTCTTCAGTTACGGTGTCTTCGCGTTGCTGGCGCTCACCGCGTTCATGTTTCTGCTCCGCAACTATTCGCTGAAGGAAAAACATCTCAGCGGCGCCTTCTCCTTCCTGCCGTCGATTCTCGATCTCGACCAGATCACGGTCCGCCTGCTTGGGATGGGCGTAACCCTGCTCGCCGCCTCGCTCGCGGTCGGCGCGGTTTACTGGCTGAGGGACACGTCGAGCGTCAATGCCACCAAGCTTTTCCTGACCATCTCGGTCTGGGTCGCGTATGCGGCGGCGTTCACCCTGCGGCTGCGCGGCTGGCTGCTCGCGAAACGTTTCGCCTGGACGTGCATTGCGCTCTTCGCCGCCGCCCTGCTTTCGCTCGGGCCGGTCGACGCCAGCCGCCACCCTGCGCCGGCCGCCCGCGCCGTGTCACGATGAACGAAGGCGGCCTTTTTCTCCTCGGCGCGACTCATCACACCGCGCCCCTCGCGGTGCGTGAGAAGCTCACGCTCGATGCGTCGGCGACGGCCGCCTTGCACGCCGAGCTCTCCACGCTCGCCGGGCTCCGGGAATTCGCGCTGCTCAGCACCTGCAACCGCGTCGAGTTCTACGGCGTGACCGCCGGTGGCGAAGCCCCGGCGAAAATCCAGGAAATCTTCTGCGCGCGACAGAACTTCGATCCTGCCGAATTCGATAAATTCCGCCTGAGCCTGCAGGGCCGCGACACGGTGCGCCATCTGCTCGAGGTCGCCGCCGGACTCGACTCGCAGATGCTCGGGGAAACCGAAATCTTCGGCCAGGTGAAGGAGGCCTACGCCGCCGCGCAGAACCGCGGGTCGACCGGCCCGGTGCTCAACCGCGTTTTCCAAAAAGCCTTTCAAGCGGCGAAACACGTGCGCACCCACACCGGCATCAGCGAGGGCCAGGTCAGCATCGCCAACGTCGCCGTCGAGCTGGCCTTGACGATTTTCGGCGAGCTCAGCGAGGCGCGCATCCTTCTCCTCGGCGCCGGAGAAATCGGCGAAAAGACCGCGCGCGCCTTCCAGAGCCGCGGCGCCGCAGCCCTCACGGTGTCGAGCCGCAGTCCGGAACGGGCGATGGACCTCGCGACCGCCCTGGGAGCAAGCGCCCTGCCCTTCGAGCAGCGCGAGGCGCGACTCGGGGAATTCGACGTCGTGGTCTGCGCGACCTCCGCGCCCGAAACGGTGGTTTCCCGCGACGCGGCCGCCGCGGCGATGCGGAAACGCCCCGCCCGGCCGCTGTTCTTCATCGATCTGGCATTGCCGCGCGACGTCGATGCCGCGGTCGCGGACCTGCAAAACGCGTTTCTCTACAACCTCGACGACCTCGCGAAGATCGCGGCGGAAAACCGCGCCGCCCGCGAGGCGGAGATCGCCAAGTGCCGCACGATCGTCGCTGAAAAAGCCGAAGCGTTATGGCGGCAGGTGGCCCCCCAGCTCGCGGAGATGAGCAGTGGCGAAAGCGTGCGAGGCCTCCCCCATCGGGAACGACCGGCGTAGCGTTCGCCGGCACGCCCACTGCAGGATGCCGGGTAACGTGGCAGCCGAGGTGACGAGGCTCGTTCAACCTTCGAACGGGACAACGCCCGCCCCAGCCTCGTTACCTCGGCTGCCACGGTTTTAGGTCTGGTTCTTCGCACGGGCGGCGCGGGCGCGGTCGAGCGCCGCCGAGAGCTCCTCGAGCTTGATCGGTTTGGTGATGTAGTCGTCCATCCCCGCCGCGACACAAAGTTCACGATCGCCCTGCATGGCGTTCGCCGTGAGCGCGATGATCCACGGCCGCTGGGCGCGGTCGGGCAGGCGCTGGCAGATCTGCCGCGTCGCCTCCAGGCCATCCATGTCCGGCATCTGCACGTCCATCAGCACCACGTCGTAAACCTGGCGCTTCAACGCCTCGAGCGCTTCACGGCCGTTCGCCGCGATGTCGGCGCGGAAGCCGAGCTTGCCCAGCATCAGGAGCGCGACCTTTTGATTCACCGCGTTATCCTCCGCGACGAGGATGTGTTCCGTGCGCGGCTCGGGCATCGCCTTCGGCCGCGCGAAGGGATGCATCGACGCGGCACGTTTTTCCTCGGCCCACTTGAACAACGCCGCCAGCGCGTCGAACAACTGCGTCGGCTTCGCCGGCTTGGTGAGGGTTTTCGCGAAAAGCGTTTTGTCCGCGTTGAGCTCGCGCTGGCCGAGCGACGAAAACAGCACCAGCGGCAGCGCGAGTTCATCGCGATGCGCGCGAATCGCCTGCGCGAGCATCACGCCATCCATCTCGGGCATGTGCATGTCGAGCACGCCGACATCGAAGGGTTCCCCCGCCGCGATCCATGCCAGCGCCTCGGATCCCGAGGCCGCCGCGCGCACCGTCATGCCCCAGCGCGAGGCAAGGGCCGACAGGATGCGGCGGTTCGTGGCATTGTCGTCGACGATCAGCAGGCGCCGGCCGGCCAGATGACTCTGGCCCGTGGTGAGCCAGGGCCGCGGCTTGCTCGGCAGCGCCTCGATTCGGATCGTGAAATGAAAGACCGATCCCTTGCCCACTTCGCTGTCGACCCACATGCGGCCGCCCATCAACTCCGCGAGCCGCTTGCTGATCGCGAGTCCCAGGCCGGTGCCGCCGAATTTCCGCGTCGTGGAGGCATCGACCTGCGAGAACGAGCGGAAGAGGCGCCCCATCGCGTCCGAGGGAATGCCAATGCCGGTGTCCGCGATTTCGAACGTGATCTCCGTTTCCGGGCCGTCGCCGAGCGTGACGGAATGAACGCTCAGCACCACCTCGCCCTTTTCGGTGAACTTCACCGCGTTGCCGAGGAGGTTGACGAGGATCTGGCGGAGTCGCGTCGCATCGCCCCTCACCGTGCCCGGAACGCCGTCCGCAATTTCAAAGAGCAGATCGAGCCGTTTCTCCGCGACCTTCGGCGCAAGCAGGTCGAGCGCGGCCTCGACGCAGTCGCGCAGCGAGAAATCCGCCGCCTCCAGATCCATGTGCCCCGACTCGATCTTCGAGAAATCGAGGATGTCGTTGATGATGGTCAGCAGCGTGTCGCCGCTGTGGCGGATGGTTTCAACGTAGTCGCGCTGCTCGGTCGAAAGCCGCGAATCGAGCAGCAGGCTGGTCATGCCAATCACGCCGTTCATCGGCGTGCGGATCTCGTGGCTCATCATCGCGAGGAACTGGCTCTTCGCGAGGTTGGCGGCGTTGGCCGACTCCATCGCGGACCGCAGCTCGTCCGACTGCTGCTTGAGCTTGGTGATGTCCGCGAGCGATCCGACCTGCTGCGTTTCGCCGGTCACGGGATCGTGGAAAATCCGGACGGTTAAAACCGCCCACACAATGGACCCGTCGGGATGCACGTAACGTTTCTCATGAACGAAATGGTCGACCTCGCCCGTCTGCAGTTTGCGCGTGAGCTCGGCCTGGCGCGGGCGGTCGTCGGGATGCGTGACGTTGGTGTAAATCCCGGGCACGCGGCACTGGTCGGCGGCGACGCCGGTGATGCGGGCGTGGGCCGAGTTCACGATCGATGTTTCCGCCTGACGGCCGACCTCGAACCAAGAGAGGCCCACCGGCACGATTTCGAAGATGAAGCGGAAACGCGCCTGCTGCCGCGCCAGCTCGAGCTGCGCCTGCTTGAGCGCGGTGATGTCGATGATGACCGCGATTTCCTCGACCGTGTTGTTCTTGGAATCGCGATAGTGCCGCAGCGTCAGCGCCGCCCACTTGACGGTGCCGTCGGGATGAACGTAGCGCTTCTCGATGGCGTAGTGGTCGATCTCCCGACGACGCATTTTTTCGGTCAACTCCACCTGACGGGGAACGTCGTCCGGATGCGTCATTTTGAGATAGAGCGCACTTTCGTCGGCGCGCTCCGCCGGCACTCCGGTGATCAGCACATGCGCGGGATTCACCAGCCTGACCGTCTCCCGGCCGTAAGACGCCCACGCCAGCCCCACCGGCACCTGCTCGAAAATAAAACGAAACTGCGCCTCCTTGTTCGCCAGCTCCTCCTGGATGCGTTTGCGATGCGTGATGTCGAGGTGCAGCGCCATGTAGCCTTTCACCCGGCCCTCCCCGTCGCGCAACGCCTGGACGTCGAGCTCCACCCACCGCGGCTGGTTCCGCTTGGTGTATTTCAACAGCTCGCCGCGAAACGGTTTCCCCGCCACGCAGGCCTCGTTCATCGCGGCCACGACCGCTGCATCCGTTTCCCGGCCATGCAGGAGCTCCGCGATTTTCCGGCCCTTTGCCTCCTCCAGGGTGTAGCCGAAAAAGCGCGTGAAGCTTTCGTTCACCCACTCGATTTTCCAGTCGAGGTCCGTCAGCACCACCGCGCTCGCCGTGTGGCTGGCGACGAGGGCGAGGCGGTGCGTCTCCTCCTCGGAGTCGCGCAGATCCTTCGTCATCTGGGCGGCGAGCCGCAACGCCCGCTGTCTGCCGCCGGCGAGCACGCTGGTGAATCCGACGCCCAGCAGCGTCAGGACGATGCCCGTGCCAAGCACCGCCAGGGGCAGCCGCCGTTCGCTCGTTTCCCGGAAATCGGAGGACGCGCTGGCGTGCATCAGCCACGTCTGGCCGTAAACCGAGAACGGAAAACTCGCCTGCAAAACCTGGGTGCCAAGCGCAGCCCCGTCGCGGTCGCGGCGACCCGCATCCATGGCATGGCGGTTGGCGTCGAAAAACAAAGTCTGCGGGCTCGGCTGGGTCCCCTCGAAAACGTCGAAGTTGATCTGCCTTTCGGTCACCTGTGCCGCCACGGCTCCGAGCAGCCGGTCGACCCGCATCAGGGCACAGACCCAGCCGGCGAGCTGCTGCTCACGTTCGGCCTCGGTCCGCAGAACGGAACCCGGCCGGTACACCGGCAGCAGAAAAAGAAAACGCGAGGCGCGGTCGTCGCCCGCCCCGCCCCGGAGACGGCGCGAGAGAACCGGCTGGCCGAGCCGCATGGCTTCGTCCGCGGCGGCGCGTTGCAACGGATCGGTGGCGAGATCCGTTCCGGGCGCGGGAAAATCCGGCGCGTTCGGCGCGGGTTTCGAAGTCTCGAAGCGGGTCAGGACGTAGCGCGGGTTTCCCCCGCCGCCGCCTCCCACGATTCTCTCCACATAACCGAGGCCCACGATCTCATCCTCGAAAAATTTCCCGGCGGCCCGCACATAGTCGGCCCAGGCCGCGGGCGGGAGGTTTGGATCGAGCGTCATCAGGGCACGACCGCCAACCAGCGCCTGGCCGGCGATTGCGAAGCGGTCGTTGATCTCGCGACCGAGCCGCCCCACCCGGCGATCGAAGCGGGCGGACTCCGATTTTTGCACCTCGCGGTTGACCAGCCCCCACGCGGCGAGGGAAACCGCGAAGCCGACAACGAGCACCAGCCATGGCAGCGCCCGGCTGCGCAGCTGGGATGAAATCATGGAGCGCGCAAAGCGGGGCATCGCGAGCCGCACTCTGCCTCGCGCGACGCGGCGGCACGAGCCTTTTCCCGGCGGGAATCAGCTCGCCACCTGCCGGGCCAGCCAGTCCGCGGCGGTGCCCGCAACCGGCCGGTTCAGGAGCTCCCGCAGCCGGGCGGCCTGCGCGGCGGTGCGCTCGCGCCGGACGGGGTTCCGCACACAGTCGCTCAATTCGTTCGCGAGGTTTTTCGCCGTGGCGGAACCCTGGATATACTCCGGGTACATCGGTTCGCCGAGCAGCAGGTTCGCGATGCCCAGATACTGGATATGCACGAGCATGCGCCCCATGAGGTAGGTCAGCGGGTTGGCGCGGTACGCGATCGCGCCGGGAATGGCGGCGAGCGCACAGTGCATCGACATGGTGCCGCTCGAGGTCAGCACCGCCGAGGCGGCGACCGGCGTGCCCACCTTCTCCCACCGGATCCGGCCGGCCACGGTGATGCGGCCGGCCAGGCGCTCGATGATCCCGCGGATTTCGTCGCTGGGATAGAGCACCACCGCCTCGCGCTCCCGAAAGGAATCGTAGGCCCCGAGGAGCGCCGGAAAAATTCTCGCGACCGCCTGCTTCCGGCTTCCCGGCAGCAGCAGCACCGGTCCCGCCCGGTCATAGCTCACCGGCGAGGAATAGTCCGGGGCGACGAACGGATGCCCCACAAATTCCACCGGCAGCGAAGTGTCCGCGTAGCATTTCACCTCGAACGGAAAAATCACCGCGAGGGCATCGAGGTCCCGCGCCATCGTGAACCGCCGGCCGGCCTTCCAGGCCCAGATCTGCGGCGAAATGTAGAAGAGCGTTTTGATTTTGCCTCCGCCCTTGACCGAAAGCCCGCGCTGCCGGAGCGCCGCGGCGAGCCGGAGGTTGAAACCCGGATAGTCGATGAAGCACACCGCGCGCGGACGATGCTCGGCGATCCAGCGCAGCGTTTCCGAAAACAGGGCGCGGAAAAAGGAATAGTTCTTCAACACCTCGACGAGGCCGACCACCGACGAGGAGGTCAGATCGTGGAGCAACTGCGCCCCCGCCGCCGCGAGCATGGGACCGCCCAGCGCGGCGATTTTCAGCTGCGGGTGTTTCGCCTGCAGTTCGCGCACCATCCGCGCCGCGTGCTCGTCGCCGGAATGCTCGCCCGCGACGATGAGCACATCGACGCTCCCTGTCACCGGCGGGGAGAAACGCAAAGGGAGCTCGGTCGACGCACTCATTCGTCCTGTCATTCTGAGCGCAGCGAAGAATCCACTTGGACTCCCGACGACATACGGCACGTCAACGTCCTGCTGGATTCTTCGCTGCGCTCAGAGTGACAGATCATGATTGGAGCCGTGTTGTCTCTTCTGCATGCATCGCCGGCTCATCGTTTCGCCGCCCGGATTTGCTCCGTGATCGTGATCGCCACTTCGAGGGCGCTCTTGCCCAGCGCCGCGCCCACCTTCGGCTGTTTCGCCTTGGTGACGCTTTCGATGAAGTGCGCCAGCTCGAGCGCGAGCGGTTCGCCCTTCTCGATCGGGATTTCCTGCACCGGGATCGAACTCGTGTCGCCCGCCTTCACGAGGCCGATCTTCATCTTCAACCCGTAGGCGATGATGTCGCTCTTGCGGACGAGGTGTCCGGCCTGCCCCATGAAATCGAGGGAGAGATAGGCGTTGTCCTGAAAGACGCGGATCTCGCGCGCCTTCTTCAAACTCATGCGGCTGGCGCTGAGGTTCGCCACGCAACCGTTCTCAAATTCAATGCGGGCGTTGGCGATGTCCTCGGTTTTCGAGAGCACGCTGACGCCCACGCTGTCGATCCGCTTGAGCGGCGATTTCACGAGCGCGAGCACGATGCCGATGTCGTGGATCATCAGGTCGAGCACCACGCCGACCTCGGTGCCGCGCGGCTGGTACGGGGCGAGCCGCTCCGCCGTGATGTACTGCGGGTGGTTCACTTCCTTTTCGAGGAAGGCCATCACCGGGTTGAAATGCTCGATGTGCCCGACCTGCACGAGGCAGTGGTTGTTTTGCGCCGCGGCGAGCACCTGCTCGGCCTCGGCGAGGGAGGCGCAAATCGGTTTTTCAATCAGGAGATGACAGCCCTTCGCCAGCAACGGCAATGCCACCACCGCGTGTTTGTCCGTCGGCACGACAACCGACACGGCATCGCACGCCTCGCCCAGCTCATCGAGCGTCTTGAAACGCTGGCAGTTGAACTTCGCGCAGATCTCCGCGGCCCGCGCGTCGCTCGTCTCGAAAATTCCGGCCAGTTCGGCGCCGGGCAGCGACGCGTAGATGCGCGCGTGATGCTGGCCGAGCGAACCGACACCGACGACGCCGCAGCGGATCCTGGGTTTAGGCATGGTGAAATTTTCCCTCGCGGAGAAACAGATGGCGACCCGTTTTCCGCGCATGCTCGGCATTGTGGGTCACGAGCACCAGCGAGGTGCCGGTCTCGCGACACAGCCCGAGCAGCAGCTCGATCACCGCGTCGCCCGTGTGTTCGTCGAGGTTGCCGGTGGGCTCGTCGGCGAGGAGCAGCTTGGGCGAATTCATGAGCGCGCGCGCCACGGCGACACGCTGGCGTTCGCCGCCCGAAAGATGATTCGTCAGGTGGGCCGCCCGCTCGGCCAGCCCGACGCGGCCCAGCAATTCCTTCGCGCGGGTGCGCTCGGCGGCGCCCGGCGGCTTCACGATGCGCGCGGCCATGAGCACGTTGGCGAGAGCATCGAGTTCGGGGATCAGATAAAAAGACTGGAAGACCATCCCGAGAAACGCCGCCCGGCGGTCGCCGTGCACCGGTGCGCCCGCCCAGGTCAGCGTGCCGGTGTCAGGCGTGTCGAGGCCCGCGATCAAATTGAGCAACGTGGATTTCCCCGAACCGGATTCGCCGCGGATCGAAACGCTTTCGCCGGGCGCAACGTCGAGATCGACGCCGCGCAGCACCTCGATGCGACGGTCGCCGCTCATGAAGCTCTTCGTGAGCCCGCGGGCGCTGAGAATGGAATCACTCACTGCGCAGCGCCTCCACGGGTTTGAGACGCGCCGCGCGCCAGGCGGGCAGCAGTCCCGCGAGCGTGGAGATGCCAATCGTGCACCCGATGATGGCGGCGATGTAGGCCGGATCGTAGTGCGCGGGCAGATGGCTGAATTGATAAAACCGCACCAGCGCGGCCTCGCTCTGGGTGAGCTCGGTGAAAAGGCGGAGGATGTCGTCGCGGAAATAGATGAACCCGCATCCCAAGCCGAGTCCGACCACCGTGCCGGCGAAGCCGATGAAGAAACCCTGGAAACAAAAACACGCGGCGACCTGCCGCGGTTTGCCGCCCAGCGCCCCGAGCAGCCCGATCTCGCGGGTTTTCCGCACCACCGAGATCAGCAGCGAACTCGTCACGGAAAACGCCGCGACGACGATGATGAAGGTGAGCAGGAAAAAAATCATGTTCTTCTCGAACTGGAGCACGAAGAGAAAGTCCTCGTTGATATCGATCCAGGAACGCGCGCGCGTTTTTCCCTCCGGCGGAAGCGCGGCGTTGATCCGCGCGGCCGCCTCGTCGGCGTCGAGGCCGGGCGCGATTTTCACGTTCACCCCGTGCACGATCGAACCCAGCCCGTAGAAATCCTGCATCGCGCGCAACGTCACGAGCACCACCGAGCTGTCGAGCGCCTGGTGTCCGAATTCAAAGTAACCGACGACCCGCAGCACGCGCGGCAGGAGAATCTCGTCGTTCTTCAATTTCTCGAACGCGAGCGGCGAGTAGACCTCCACCATGTCGCCCACCCGCGCGCCGAGTTGCTCGGCGAGTTTCGCGCCAAGGATGATCGAGTCGTCGTCGAGGTCCGCGAGCGAGCCGTCGTGAATGTAGCGGTCGATCGGCACGACGCCGCCCACCCGCTCCACGTCGATGCCCTGCATGCCGGGAAACTGCGGTCGGCGCTCGAAGATCACCGCGACCGGGCCCTCGGCGAACGGCGTCGTCGCGATGACGCCGGGAATTTTGGCGAGCTGGGCCTGCAGGGCCGCGGGATTTTCGATGCCCGCGCCCGCGCGCACCTGCACATCGCCCTGGGTGTTGACGGTGAGCTCGCGGATGTTGTGGCCGAAGCCGCCCATCACGCTGGTCGCGATCACCATCACCGCGACTCCAAGCGCCACGCCGAGAATCGAGATCGCCGTGAAGAACGGAAACCGCCGCCCCGTCGGGAAAAGCTGCTTCAGCGCGAGGTAGAGATACCAGGGCATGGGGAGGAAAAGATGAAACGCGTGAAATCCTGAAAGAAGAAACAATACGACGCCTCCGCGTTTCTACTTTCCGATGTTTCTACTTTCAGCCGTTTCTCCTTTCTTCTTTTCCTACGCTCCCGGCCGCAATTGCGGGAAGAGGATCACGTCGCGAATGCTTTCCGCTCCCGTGAGCAGAATGCAGAGCCGGTCGATGCCCACGCCCATCCCGCCGGCGGGTGGCATGCCGTACTCAAGCGCCAAAAGGAAATCCTGATCGATGTTCTGCTTCTCCCCGCCGGCCTGCGCTTCAAACATCGCGCGCTGCACGTCGGGGTCGTTCTGCTCCGAATAGGCCGGCGCGATCTCCATGCCGCCGATGCACAGCTCGAAGACGTCGATCGTCGTCGGGTCGTCGGGCGTGATCTTCGCGAGCGGACAAAGCTCCTTCGGGAGATGCGTGACGAACGTCGGCTGAATCAGGGTCGGCTCGATCTTCTTCGAGAAGATCTCGTTGGTGATTTCGAACTCCTCCCACTGCGGCGCGACGCCGAGGCCGAGTTTTTCGGCGCCCGCAATCTTCTCCGCCTTGCTGCGGCTGAACCATTCCGGGTCGCCCGTCTCGGTGCGGATGAGGTCCTTGTATTTCACTTCGCGCCAGGGCCCGCCGAAATTGATCATCTGCCCGCTCGCCGCGTGCTTGATCTCGCTCGTGCCGAGCACATCGAGGCACAGCGTGGTCAACAGGTCCTTGATGAGCGTCATCATCCCGCGGTAATCGCTGTAGGCCTGATAGACCTCGAGCATGGTGAACTCGGGGTTGTGCCGCCGCGAAACGCCCTCGTTGCGGAAATTCCGCCCGATCTCGAACACGCGGTCGTAGCCCGCCACGAGCATGCGCTTGAGATAAAGCTCGAGCGAAATGCGCAGGACGAAATCCACGCCGAGCGTGTTGTGGTGCGTCGTGAACGGACGCGCTGCCGCGCCGCCGGCGATGGCTTGCAGCACCGGTGTTTCGACTTCGATGAACTTCTGATCCTCGAGGAAACGGCGGATGTGCGAGACGATCCGGGAACGCAGGAGGAGCCGCTTCCGCGATTCCTCGTTCACAATCAGATCGAGATAACGCTGCCGGTAAACCTGCTCGGGATCCGTCAGGCCGTTCCACTTTTCCGGCAGCGGACGCAGCGCCTTGGCGACGAGCGTATAATTTTCCACGCGCACCGTCACCTCACCGGTCTTGGTTTTGAAAAGCGTGCCCTTCGCGCCGAGGATGTCGCCGAGATCGAGCTTCTTGAAAGCGGCGTAGGCCTCGTCGCCGATCACGTCCTTTTTCACGTAGAGCTGAATCTGACCCTGCTGGTCGAGGATCTTCACGAACTGGCTCTTGCCCATGTCACGGATGACGACGAGACGTCCCGCGACAGAGACCGAGACCGCGTTGTCCTGACCATCGACGTGGAGTTTCAACGCATCGCCCGAGAAGTGCGTGGTCGCGACGTTGGCGCGAAACGGATCGAACCCCGCCGCCCGCATGTCGGCGAGCTTCTGGCGCCGCACCGCGTGCTGGTCGTGGGAAATATCGAGGGGGATGTCGCTCATGGAACCGCGCACCGTGGCGCGCCGCCCGATGCGGGGCAAACGGAAAACTCCCGCCCCGGCCTGGAAGTCGCCACTCAGCCAGCGGCCTTGCTTAAGACCCTTTAACCACCGAGGCAGGAGCGCACAGAGCCAAACAATCGGCAGGCATTCCCCGTGTCCACTGTGTCTCTGCGGTTCTCCCCTCCTTCTTCGTGCCTTCGCGTGTTCGCACCAAAGTCGGATTTAACCCGGGACGTGATCAATCCGCCGGGACACCGAACAAGCCGCGCTATTTATCGAAAATTATCCGTGTTCATCCGGGGAAACCGTGCTTTATTCCGCGCTCCAAGAATCGATGGACACCACGCGCAAACCTTCCTGGCTTCGAGCCAAGCTGCCTTCCGGGCCCGGTTACCAGGCCGTTCGTCAACTCGTGGACGAGCACAAGCTCCACACCGTTTGCCAGAGTGCGCAGTGCCCCAACCTCGGCGAATGCTGGTCGCGCGGCACCGCCACCGTGATGATCCTCGGCAACATCTGCACGCGCTCGTGTAATTTCTGCGCAATCCAGACCGGCCGCCCCACCGAGCTCGATCTCGGCGAACCCGCGCGCGTCGCCGACGCCGTGGCGAAGATGAATTTGAAGCACTGCGTGATCACCAGCGTCGCCCGCGACGAACTCGCCGATGGGGGCGCGAGCGTCTGGGCGGCGACGATCCGCGCCATCCGCCATCGGAACCCGCGCACCGCGATCGAGGTGCTCGTGCCGGATTTCAAGGGCAACTTCGACCAGGTCGACACCGTACTCGCCGCGAAGCCCGACATCTACAATCACAACCTCGAAACCGTCGAACGCCTGCAGAAGCCCGTGCGCGTGCAGGCGCGTTACGACCGTTCACGCTCGGTGCTGCGCCATGCGAAGAGCCGCGGGTTCACCACGAAGACCGGCATCATGCTCGGCCTCGGCGAGGAGCGTCACGAGATCGAGCAGACCATCCGCGACATCGCGGCCGACAAGACCGACATCCTGACGATCGGCCAGTATCTCCAGCCCACCCCGCAGCACCTGAAGGTGGAACGCTGGGTGACGCCGGAGGAATTCGTTCACTGGAAGGAATTCGGCCTCGGTCTCGGTCTCGGCGTGGTCGAAAGCGGCGCGATGGTTCGCTCGAGCTACCACGCGGACGAACAATCGCTGAAGTTCACCGGCACCGAGCACCTCAACACCTCGAACGCCCTCGCGGGCGCTTGAGCGGCGACGCGATCACGCGCCCGGCTTCGGTGCAGGCAGGGGAATTTCGGCGAACTTGAATTTGATGCGTTCCGTCGTGTAGCGCTTCGGCAGTCTCACCGACAGCGTGATCGGATAGGCGATGCTGTCGGCCGTCGCGGCAATTTCGTAGCCCTTGGCCGGCGCGCGCCAGTTCGTGAAAGTGCTGCTGACCGCCCCGCTGCCGGGAGTGATCGTGGCCGCCGACGACGGCGAATTGCCCGCGGCGTCGACAATTTTCAGTTCTCCCATCGCATAGGTGGGATCGAGAAATGCCAGGGGGACCTTGACGCGATAGGCGTCGTGCTCGGCGCGGAATTGCGGATAGGCCATGGCGTCGACCTTGACCTGTTTGCCATCCGACATCGCCCGCAGTTCGAAAGCGCCGCATTTGAAAAAATCGCTCCCGCCAATCGGGGCGTTGAAAGTCTGTGTTTCCCACTCGGTGACGCGGACCACGGCCACCTCGATCTCCACGTTTTGCAAACGGGGGCGCGCGTCGCCGACTTCGAGATCGTTGATCGTCACGACGCCGTCCTTGCCTTTGGCGCTACCCGTTCCGCTCGGTGCCACCTTGGCGAGCACTTTGCCGTTCATCACGTACGCCGCGACCAGCGGACTCTTGTCGCTGTTAAGATAGTATCCGTCCGGGAGCGGCGGCGTGCTTCCGTCGGATTTCCGCGGCAGCGTCTCGAATTGCAGCTCCAAATTGACGTTGTATCGCTTCCGGCCTTGCGGAGACGGACCCTGCGAAGTCGAGATCAGCCGCAGCTGGCAGGCTCCGCCCGCGTAACTCGCGGAAGCGATCACATCCGCCGGCTCTGCGGCAACCAGGCCCGAACCAAGACTCCCCAACCCCCACAGAAGAAACAGGGAGGGAAGTCCCAATTTCTTCAGCGGGCCAGCAACCAATGAAGCGCGTTCCATAAACCTTTTATTCGGTGCGCCCACCCCTCAACTGAAGTCAGAAAACGGTAAATTTACGGGGTTATAACCGTAGCCGGCCTGGGTTTAATCCCGACTCGGGCTCGGTCGAGCCACCAGCCCGTGACGCCGCAAAAACCGAAACCCAGCGCATTGATCGACCCATGCAACGCCCACATCCACGGAATGCCGAGCCACGGCCAGGGCTGGAAAAAATGGCGTAAACCGTAGAGCCCCGCGAACAGCATGCCCGCGATGAGCGAAAACCCGGCCAGCGCCCAAAGCCAGCGCAGCAAGGCCGACCCGCCGCCGGCTTGAAACGCGAGGCGCAGGTGGAAAGCGCCCAGCCCCAAGCCACCGGTCGCCATCACGAGCACGGCTGACACTTCAATGGCGGGATCAATGCCAAGCTGTGACGCCGAAATTCCCACCGCCACCGCGGGTACGCCCAAAATCACCGTGAGCCCGACGAACGCGGCCAGCCTCGAATTCCCCAGCCGTTGCAGCGCGAGTCCCGCCAGCACCGGGACAATCATCCCGGCGAAGTGAAAGTGGATGGCCGTCAGCAGGACGATCGCCCCGCCGAACCCCAGCGGCCTCAACCCCAATCGATCCGCCATCAACCAAGCCGCCCCCACCGCCGCATAAACGAGTCCCAAGTCGCGGCACAACCACGACCACGGTCGCAATCCCCGCTGCCCGATGCGCAACGCGCCCACGCTCGCGAGCAGGAGCAGCACACACGTCCACGGGAGCGCACGCAGCGCCATCCGCGGATCCGGTCCCTGCGCGTAGGCAAACACGAGGAGGATGGCCGCGGGGAGCTGCAGTCGCGCCACCGCCGCGAGAATCCGGCGGGTGAGCGGTCCATCCGCAGCATCGGCGACCAGATCAAGGAGGAACGGCGCAATCACCAGCGCCGCGAACAGCAACAGCGCCTCCGCCCAGGCAGCGTGATGAAAATTCGGGACGCGAAGCCAGGTGCTGATCACGAAGATCAGCAACCCGAGCATGACGCGCGTTGGCGTCCTCATGCGTTCGTGGAAACGCCGCCACGCACGGCGCGTTGCATTGCAGCCAGGGACTCGCGCACAAACCGGCGTTGCAACGCGCGCGCCACCGGCTTCGCCAGTCGCACCGGCCAGAAACGCGGGCGCGAAAACGCGCGCAGATCGTACCAGACGCTGCCGTCCGCCAGCTGCTCGACGCTGAAACGCTCCTCACCTTGCTCGACGTGCGCCGGAAGCGTGCCGTAGGCGAATCCGAAACGACGCACCACCCTCTCACGTTCACTTTCATTCGGGGGATTTCCGCGCTCGAGTGGTTTGGCGGCGGGCGTCGTCTCATCGATCACGTAAACAATCCGGCAGGCGTTCAGCCACCAGAGGCCGAGTGCGCGGGCTTGCATCGCGACCACCTTGCCCACCGCGATGGGCTCTGTGTTTGGCGTGATGCTCGTCCAGGGTGCGGGAAACATCCGCCATGCCCGCAACGCCGCGCACGCCGCCGAGAAATCCGCATCGCCGCTGCCCAGCCGCACCCGGTTGTGATCAAGATTGTAACCGGCCGGCGCGCCGCGCTCCGACGCGCCGACCTCCGCGTAGCTGAATTTTTCATCCCGCTGCGCCGCGCGAAACGCCTCCACCCTCTCCAAAGCAGGAGGCCTGACCGACCATTGGGGTTCGCTCGCCGTGCGCACAGCCCGCGATATGGCGGGCGCCGCCAGGGCTGTCGACCGGGGAGTGCGTCAGCCGCGACAGCGCAGTCGTCGCGGCGCAGAGGCTTTTGTCACCGCGGCGAGCCGGACGCGCAAAGTAACCTGATAGGTTACTTTGTGCACTTCGCGAAACCGCGTTGCCTGCGGTGCGCCCACCGGCCGCGGCGCGCAGCCGGCGTCCGGGATTTTTCCGTGTCTTCGCGTTTTTCGCCGTTACGCTGCGCGCCATGAAGACCCGCCGTGAAATCGTCGCGAACTGGCTGCCTCGCTACACCGGAGTCCCGCTGAAGGAATTCGGAGAATATATCCTGCTCACGAATTTCCAGCATTACGTGAAGCTGTTCGCGCAGTGGCACCGCGTGCCGGTTCACGGCAAGGACAAGCCGATGCCAAGCTCCACCGCCGGCAACATCACGATCATCAATTTCGGCATGGGCAGCGCGACAGCCGCGACGGTCATGGACCTGCTCAGCTCGATCAAACCCAAGGCCGTGCTCTTCCTCGGCAAATGCGGCGGGATCAAACACCGCGCCGGCATCGGCGAGTTTGTCCTGCCCATCGCCGCCATCCGCGGCGAGGGCACGAGCACGGACTATTTTCCGCCGGAGGTCCCGGCGCTGCCCGCGTTCGCGCTGCAAAAAGCGATCTCGACCACCATCCGCGATTTCTCGCGCGACTACTGGACCGGCACCATCTACACGACAAACCGCCGGGTCTGGGAGCACGACGCGAAGTTCAAAAAATATCTCCAGAAAATCCGCGTGATGGCCGTGGACATGGAAACCGCCACGATTTTCATGACCGGTTTCTTCAACGAGATTCCCACCGGCGCGCTGCTCCTGGTTTCGGATCAGCCGATGGTGCCCGAGGGTGTGAAGACCGCCGCGAGCGACAGCATGGTCGACGCGAACTACGTGAGCGCCCACCTCAAGATCGGCATCGCCTCGCTAAAACAGCTCATGAACAAGGGCCTGACGGTGAAGCACCTGAAGTTCTAGCCATGAAAAAACCGCTGGAGAGGTCTCCAGCGGTTTTAACAAAATGGAGCGGGCGAAGAGACTCGAACTCTCGACGTCCACCTTGGCAAGGTGGTGCTCTACCAACTGAGCTACGCCCGCAAAACAGGGTGTCAGAAGTAAAGCGCGCCCTTTTTCCGTCAACTGCTATTTTCGCCGAGAAAACCGGCGCGTCCGCTCACTTATCCACCACGTCCAGTTCGGGCCATTGCGCGATTTTCCGGTGTAATGTCCGCCGGCTGATGCCCATCAACTTCGCCGCCTTGGTCCGGTTGCCCCGCGCTTTCAGGAGCGCCTCACGCAGCAGCCGCTTCTCGTTGTCCTCGACGGAAAGGGAGCCGCCGTTCGATGGCGCCGCCGCGGCAGCCGACGCCTGGGACGCGCCGTCGCTGGCCGACGGCAGGGCGACCGAACGGAATTTCGGCTCGAGATCGTACTCCGTCAGGCTGCCCCCCCGGCGCAGCACCACGGCATTCTCGCAGAAATTGCGCAGCTCGCGGATGTTTCCCGGCCACGGATAGGCGGTGAGGGTGCGCAGGGCACCGGCTTCGAGCGTCAGCGGAGGCAGTCCGTTTTCCTCGGAAAAAAACTTCAGATAGTGACTGAGCAGCATGGGCACGTCGTCCGACCGTTCGCGCAACGGCGGCATCGTGATGCGCACCACGTTCAACCGGAAGAACAGGTCCTCGCGAAACTTCCCGTCGCGCACCATCTGGTCGAGATTGCGGTTGGTGGCCGCAACAAGACGGACGTCGAGCTCGATGGGCTTCGAGCCGCCGACGCGCTCGATCGCTTTCGTTTCGAGGAAACGCAGCAGCTTCACCTGGATCGCCGGTGAGATCTCGCCGATTTCGTCGAGAAACAACGTGCCGCCATCCGCCGCCTCGAAACGCCCGATCCGGCGCTCCATCGCTCCGGTGAACGCCCCGCGTTCGTGGCCGAAAATTTCGCTCTCCAGGAGGTTTTCCGAAAGCGCCGCGCAGTGGACCGCCACGAAGGACGCCCGGGCGCGCGGACTTGATTGATGAACCGCCTGGGCGATCAACTCCTTGCCCGTGCCCGATTCGCCGTCGATCAGGATCGTGGCGCGGGACGGCGCGACGAGTTTCACCCGGTCGATGACGTCCTTCAGCTTCTGCGAATGTCCGATGATGCCCTCAAAGCTGAATTTATCGTCGAGCCGTTCGTGAAGCTGCTTCACCTCGACCTCGAGGGTCTTGGTTTTCAGCGCGCGCTGGATCAGAACCTCCAGCCGCTCGATGTTGACCGGCTTGGTGAGGAAATCGACGGCACCGCGCTTCATCGCCTCGACGGCCGTCTCGATGTTGCCGTAGGCGGTCATCATGAGCACCGCCGGCCGGTGCGGGAGCGCGAGCGCCTTGTCGATGACCTTCAGGCCGGATTTTCCCGGCATCCGGAGGTCGGTAAGGATGACGTCGAACGGCTGGGAATCGAAAAGATTGAAGGCTTCCTCGGCGTTCGCGGCGACAGTCACGTCGTAGTTTTCCGCGAGCGCCTGTTGAAGGCCTTCGCGCGTGTGTTTCTCGTCGTCGACGATGAGGACGGTCGGCACCATGGGCGCCCATTCAGCGGCGCGCGATGCCGCGGTCAAGCCCGGCGGCTGCCGGAACTTACCCGACTACTTCGCCGGGGCGGCGGGATTCGGCGAGGGCTGATCGACCAGGCGCTGCACGGAGACGGCGAGCGAGGTCAGCTTGAAGCTCGGCGAAGGCGTGGAGTCGACGAGCGCCACAAACTTGTCACGGCGGGCGACCAGCAGATCGCGCACCTTGGTTTGCTGGGCGGCATCGAGCTTGTAATCGCGGGTGAGCATTTCGAGGCGACCCACGAAGGAAATTTTCCAAAAAGCGGTTTCGAAGGGACGCTGGCGCAGCTTGGCGATCTCCTCATCGCTCAAAGGCGGAGGCGGCGCCGCGGCGAGCTTGGCCTCATGCTGGGCACGGCGCTTTTGCGCGCTCGCCTGCTTCTCGTCGTAAATGCATTTCTGCTCGTCGTTCAGAATCTGGGCGAAGCCCTGCTCAAATTCCGCGTCGAGGGCCTCGACGCGCACGCGATAGGCGTCGATCTGCGGACGGAGCCGTTCGATTTCCGCCACGAGTTCCGCGCGATCGTAGGGTTTCTGTCCGTTCTTTTTTTCGGGCACCGGACCCCGGACAAATTCAGCTCCCAGCGCCGACGGCGGCGGCGGCAGGGCGCGGCCGCCCTCCGTCCACATGCGCGCGCCGAAACCGGCGCCGAATGCGACCACTGCGAGAACTGGGATGACGAGCCGTTGCATTATAAACCTGCGTCGATCTCCTGCGCCTCCATGGCGAGCTGCTTCCAGCCGGCGAGCGCGATCTGCTCGTCAACGCGGGCCGACCGGGAGTGGACGGCGACAACCGCCACGAGGCAGACCGCCACAGTCACCGCGCCCAGCGCGAACTGGTTGAAGAGTGAGGGAACGTTGAAATCACGGGCGGCGCGAAGGACACGCTCCGCAAAACCGGGCCGCAGCTGGGCCGAGGCTTGGACTTGAAGCTGGTGCCAGGCTTCCGGCTGCGGACCGGCGGCGGCGCGCAAAACCCGGCCGGCGAAATCGCCCGGAAGCTGCTTGGCGGCATGTTGGCGCAGCGCCTGCCAGGCTTGGTCTTCAGTTTTCATGGTGTGGTTGGTAATGTTCGCGAAGGTGTTCGCGCGCGCGATGGAGGCGAGCCTTCACCGCGGCGACACTGGTGGAAAGTATTTCGGCAATCTCGGCATGGCTCCGGCCTTCCTGGACCAGGGCGAGCAGCGCGCGATCCTGGGGGCGAAGCTGGGCGAGGGCGTGGCGGAGGGCATCGAGTTCCTCAGTATCGACCGCTCCGGGCGGTTCCGGAATGTTTTCATGCTCCTCACCGAAAGGGAGAAAAATCCGGCGCAGCTTCTGGCGGCGGAGCTGGTCGATGCAGGTGTTGCGCGCCAGCCGGAACAGCCACGATTCGAACTGCGCCGGCTCATGCAGGCGGTCGATGGCCCGGACCATTTTGATGAAGACCTGCTGGGCCAGATCCTCGACGTAATCGGAACGTGAGGTCATGGCGTAAACGAAACCCGCGACGCGATGTTGGTAGTTGACAATGAGCTCCCGCAGCGCGACTTCGTCGCCTCGCTGCGCCCGGCGGACAAGATCCGCCAGCGCGTTCGGTAAAGTGGGTTCCATGCGTCAGTCATTGCTATAGCGAGCATGACGCGACGAGAGCCAGAAAGATTCGAAATATACTGTCAAAGTCTCCCTCACCTTCATGCCAACTACCCTGCTGAAAATCACCCCTCTCCTCTCTAAATTCCCGTCAAAATTTCTCCGGGGTTCCGCCCTGGGCGCGGCGATGGGGGCCTCGGTTTTATTGTTCACCTCCTGTTCGAGCACCCCGCCGCCCGACCCGATGGCCGAGGCCGCCGGCGAGGGGGAACGCCCGGTCGCGATGACGGGCGCCAGCAGCTTTTTCGACGGCAAAATCGCGGCGACCGTCACCATCAGCCGCGGTTTCAGCCGCGATCTCAGCGGCAAAGCCGACGGAGCCCAAAGCCGTCGTGAGCGCAAACGCCGCGGTGAGGAGGATGCCACCAACACCGGGATCTCCGACAGTTATCCGATGTCCACCGGCAGCGAATCCGAATCCGAGCAGCGCGAAATGTACGAGGACATGGTGCGCCTCGCCCGCGCGCGTCGCGCCGCCGGCAGCCCGATGCCGCCCGTCACCATCCGGCTGAAACTGGAAAACCGCACCGGCGAAACGCTCGACGTGGACTTGCTCGAGGTGAATTCCGACCTGGGCAATTTCGCCGTGCGGCCCACCAAGCTCAGCCTCGCCGCCGCACAAACCGGTGAAACGGAGCCGATGGTTTCCCAGCTCGGCGTGACCTCCGACGAGATCCCGATGAAGGTGGCGCTCCGAATCGCCGGGAAAAAGGAACTGCAGGTCATTCCGGTGAAGAGCGTCTTCACCGCGATCGAAAAGAAGAAGTAGGCGCGGAAGGGAAGCCTCAGCGCTGCAGCATGCGGACCCGGCGATCCTTCCGGGGAAACTGCAGCGTCACCACGGTCCCGAGGCCTTCCTTGCTTTCGAGGCCCACCTGCCCGCCATGCTCGCGCATGATGCGTTGCACAATCATGAGGCCGAGACCGTGCCCACCCGCTTTCGTGGTGTGGTACGGCTGAAACAGCCGGACGAGATCCTCCTGCTTGATGCCGGCCCCGCTGTCGCCGAAAAGCAAAAACACGCTCTGGTCGTCCACGCGCGATTTGATTTTCAAGCGCCCGCCCGGCTGCATCGCCTCGATCGCGTTTTTCGTGATGTTGAAGAACACCTGCTTCAGCTGGTTGCGGTCCGCCATCACGCGGGGCAGCTCGTCCGGGGTCTCCGCCTCGACCGTAATGCCACGGTCCGCAAATTCCCCGTGCTGAATCCGCAACACTTCCGCGAGCACGTCAGCCAGGTTTAGTTCCGCCAGGTCGGGCGGCCGCGGACGAATCGCCTCGAGGAAATTGCTGATGATGCCGTCCAGCCGCTGCACTTCCCCCCGGCAGATCGCGAGCGACTCCGCCAGCGAAGCCGTTTCCTTGCCCGCCTTCAGTTTTTTCAGCTTACGTTCGATCAGCTGCAGGTGAATCGTGAGCGAGTTCAGCGGATTGCCCAATTCGTGGGCGACGCCGGCGGCAAGCAGCAGAATCGACGAGGTCCGCTCGTCCTCGATCCGTTGTTCGGTGCTCTGCTTTTCCTTGGTGATGTCGGTGAGGATGACCGCGAACTGGCGTTCCGCGGTTCCGCGGTTGTCGCCCCGGAAAGGGACCATGTAGAGCCGCACCGTGCGGGCTTCCGGATAAGTAAGCGCAAACTCGCGCGCCACCACCGGCAGCACCGCCGCTCCCGAGTCGTCCTCCAGCGCATTGTCGAGCGACGAACGCAGTCCCGGCACCAGCCGCCAGAGCATCTGTCCCGCCAAATCGTCGCTTCCGAGTCCGATCAGCCGGTGTGCCGCCTTGTTCGCGTATTCAATCTCCCCGTCCGAACTGATGACCAGCACGCCCTCCTGCAGGGTGTTGAAAATTTCCTCGAACAATCCGCGCTCCCGCGCGAGCCGCTGCACCAGGTTGGCCAGGTTGACCGAGTCGAGCGTGTCGAGCCGTCCGAGCACCCGATCGAGCGAGGAATGTTTCTTGCCGGCCATGGCGTGATTGCGAAGTGCGGAGGGCGGAATGGAAACCCAAATGTCAGGCTTCCTCGAGGAAATCCATCTGGTCGGGATCGACCCGGCCGGCGAAGAGATTGCGCAGAAACATCTCGCGGTGATGCGGACACCGGCCGAGCCGCAGCACCACCTCGCGGTGCTCCTCGGTGCCGTAGCCTTTGTGCTGCGCGAACCCATAGCCGGGAAACTGGCCGTCGAGCTCCCGCATCAGGCGGTCGCGCGCCACCTTTGCCACGATGGAAGCCATCGCAATGCACAGCGACTTTGCATCCCCGTTCACAAACGCCGTGTGCGGATAGGGAAATCCGCGCAGCCCCAGTCCGTCGACGATCACCCGCGCCGACACGGTGGGCTGAAACGTCGAGCGCTCCTCGAAACTCGAGAACAGGTCGGGTTCGTTTTTCCGCTCGAACGCCTCCGGGGGATAAATCGCCTCGAGCGCGCGCCGCATCGCGAGCTTGGTGGCGCCGAGAATGTTCAGCTGCTCGATCTCGGTCACGCTCGCCAGGCCGTAGTGAGCGTGAATCAGCCCCTGCGCGGAGAGTTTCTCGAACTCGCCCCACAATTCCTCCCGCTGCTCGGCGTTGAGCACCTTCGAATCGTTGACGCGCCCGCCTTTCACGACCGCCCAGCGGCTTTCCAGAAACTCGCGGGTCACCACGACCGCCCCGGCGACCACGGGCCCGGCGAACGCGCCCCGGCCCACCTCATCGACGCCGATGAGACTGGTGACCCCTTCGATTTGCTTCAGGTCAAACGCGCGGAGTTGGCGACGCTTCGGCACGGTTCAAACAAAGCAGAAATTAACCGCGGATCGACACGGATAAACACGGATCACGCTGAGCGATTCGAACGGTTTCACTGCCATTCCACCCGTTCCTTCGGCTCGGGCAGCGGCAGTTCGTCGAGCTTGCCCGCGTCCTTCACCACTTCGTAAGCCGTGCGGAAGTGGAGCTTCGCGAACTCCCCGAGCGCCTTCACGCCGAACTTCTCGATGATCTGGTGCGCCTGCTCCTTCACGAGCGGCCCCGCACCTTTCTGCAGTTTCGCGCCGAATTTTTTCGAGAGCAGGTGCATTTGCCGCACGAACTCCGCGCGCGCCACCACGGAAGCCGCCGCCACCACCGGGTCGGATTCCGCCTTCGTCCGCATCTTCAGCTCGAAATTCTCCACCTTCTTTTTCGCGAGCTCCCGCTGCACGAGGGGCTGCGCAGTAAACTGGTCCAGCAAACCCCACGGGACCCGCTTCGCCACAAGCGCCTGCTCCAGCGCGGTGGCATGCTGCCAGGCGAGGAGCCGGTTCAGGTTCGCCCCGGGGCGCGACATGAGGTCGTTGTATTTCGGCATCCCGCAAAAACAGGTGCGCGTCACGGCCCCGTGCGTTTCGCGGATGATCCGGTCGAGTTTGATGATCTGCAGCTCCGCGATCTTCTTCGAATCCTGCACTCCCGCCTTGCGCCACGACTCGATCGCCGCCTTGTCCGCAATCACCGTCGCCGCAATCACCGGACCGAAGAAATCGCCCTTGCCGCTTTCATCGAGCCCCGCGTGCGACTCGAACCAGTCGGGATGGAGCACTTCGTCGTAGCCGAGCGCCGCGACGCCGATCACCTCCGGCTCCAGCGTGTCGCGCACGAAATCCTCCGTGCCCTTGCCAGCGATGACCACCTTGCCGCTCGTGTAAGCGGAGATGTTGATCTTCAGATGCTCCGCCTTGAACGCGAAACGCGTGTAGGCGACCTCGAACGCCATCCAGCCGCGCTGGACGCAGAGCGCGCGGAGTTTTTCCATCTGCGCGTCGTCGAGCTTGGCGGTGTAGGACGCGAGCTTCTTCGGCTCGTCGGCATCCCCGTTTTCCTTTTTCGGCATGAAGCAATTGGCCACAAAAGACACAGGGAGCACAGGAAATTTATGCTTGGGCTGAAACGCGGTTTGTGAGTTGTCTGCCCTCCGTGACCAACCCCTTGATCGTCCGCCGCGCCTCGTTTCAGCGCGCGCTGCTCGACTGGTATCGCACAAACGCCCGCGCGCTCCCGTGGCGCGACCGGCCGTCGGTCTACAAAACGGTCGTCAGCGAACTCATGCTGCAGCAAACGCAGGTGAAAACCGTCCTTCCCTATTTCGCACGCTGGCTCGCCGAGCTGCCGGATTTCGCCGCGCTCGCCGCGGCGTCCGAGGAACGCGTGCTGAAACTCTGGGAAGGCCTCGGCTATTACTCCCGCGCGCGCAACCTCCACAAACTCGCGAAGGCCGTCGCGGCGGCGCCGGCGATGCCCCGCTCACCCGAACAGTGGCGCGAACTCCCGGGCGTCGGCCCCTACACCGCGGCGGCGATCACCAGCATCTCGTTCGGCGAGCCGGCGGCCTGTGTGGACGGCAACGTCGTGCGCATCCTCGCCCGGCTCACCGCCAACGCGACGGAGTTCGCCGACTCCGCCAGCGCCGCGAAAGTTTTTTCGCCGCTTGCCCAGGCGCTCATCCCCGATACGACACCCGGAGATCACAACCAGGCCATGATGGAGCTCGGTGCGACGGTTTGCCTGCGCCAGAAACCGCTCTGTCTTACCTGTCCGGTCCGCGAATTCTGCACCGCCGCCAAACGTGGCGATCCGGAAAACCATCCGCGGCTCACCCCGAAGAAGTTCGAACAGCGCGCCGTGACGCGCGTCTGGTGCCTCCACGAAAACGCCGTCCTCCTCCAGCGCGGCGCGGCCAACGCCAGGCGCCTCGCCGACCTGCACGAGCTGCCCACGAGCGAAAGCATCGGCTGGGATGCGCAGCAGATCGCGCGAAGCCGGCTGCTCGCGACGCGCAAGCGCAGCATCACGCGTTTTCAAATCACCGAATCGATTCACAGCGTGAAATTCACGCCGGCCCAGCGCCGCAGTCTGACCGGCCGGCCTGCCCTGCACTGGATTCCCGTGACCGAACTCGATCGCGTGACGCTCTCCGGCCCGCACCGACGCTGGATCGCCGAGCTGCTGCAAATTGCCTCCGCCCCCTCCCCGACTTCATGAACCACCGTCCGCTCTTCCGCGCCGAAGAATTGCTGCACTTCGCCCGCGCGCTGTTGGAAAAAGCCGGCCTCGAGGAAGCCAAGGCCCAGGCCGTCGCAGAGGTTTTGCTGGAGGGCGATCTGTTCGGACACGACACGCACGGCCTGCAGTTGCTCGCCGCCTACCTGAACGACATCGAGTCGGGCAGCATGCGGGCTCGTGGGGAGCCCGAGGTGATTTCCGACCGCCCCGCTGCGGTCACGTGGGATGGCAACCGCCTCCCCGGACCGTGGCTGGTTCGCGAAGCAATGGACGTCGCGATCCCACGCGCCAAGGAACTGGGCACGTGCTGCGTCACGATTCGCCGCAGCCATCACATCGCCTGCCTCGCCGCTTATCTGAAACGCGCGACCGACCAGGGCCTCATGATGATCCTGTCGTGCTCCGATCCGTCCTCAGCGGGTGTCGCGCCGCACGGCGGCCGGCGCCAGGTGATCACCCCGAATCCGCTCGCTGCCGGCTGGCCGACCGACGGTGATCCGGTGCTGCTGGATATCTCCGCGTCGAATGTGACGAACGGTCTCGCCGCCCGGCTGAACCGCGAAGGCAAAAAATTTCCGAACGAGTGCCTGATCGATGCCGAGGGAAACCCCACGAACGATCCCGCCGTGCTCTTTGCCGAACCGAAGGGCGCGATCCTGCCGCTCGGCGGACTCGAGTTCGGACACAAGGGTTACGCGCTCGGTCTTCTCGTTGAAGCGCTGACCGGAGGGCTCGCGGGCCACGGTCGCGCCGATCCGAAGGAAGGCTGGAGCGCGACGATCTACCTGCAGTTGCTCGATCCCGAGGCGTTTGGCGGACGCGCGGATTTCATCCGGCAAACGAGCTGGCTCGCCGCGGCGTGTCACGCCACGCCCCCGCGCCCCGGTTTCGAACGCGTGCGGCTGCCCGGAGAAAACGCACTGCGCCGGCGCAAAGAACAGCTGGCCAAAGGCGTCGCGCTGCACCCGGCCATCATGCCCGCGCTGGCGAAGGCCGCGGAAAAGTTCGGCGTCACGCCACCGACCGCGGTTCCTCCGGGTTAGAGGGATTCAGGCCTGGCTTGGAAATTCGCAGGGTGTAGGAGCGGCTTTACGCCGCGACCGGAAACAGGACGAAGGCTGAATCTGTCGCGGCGTAAAGCCGCTCCTACAATTCAAAGACCTGCCTCACATCAGCTCTTCGATCCGCGCCTTCGAAGCGCGGACTTCCTCCACGCTCAACCGCGGGCTGAGTTCCAGCACGAGGAGATGCTCCGGCCGCCAGAACGAGCTGATCATCTTGAAATCGATCTTACCCGAGCCCACGGCCTGGTGGTCCTGCCCCGCGGCGTTCACGTCGTGCAGGTGAAACCCGAGCAGTCGCGATGCGTTTTTCTCCAGATGGGCGCGGTGATTCAGGATCCCCATGTTCTGTTTGATCTCCGCATGGCCGGTGTCGTGCCAGTAACCCACCGGAGCCGTCGCCGGGAGGCCGGCGAGATACGTCTCGTAATCCCCGTCAAGCGGCAGCTCGTCGAAGGCCTCGCGATTCTCGAAACCGAGCTTCACGCCCTTCTGCGCCGCATAGTCGAAAATTTCCGCGACGCTCTTCTTCGTCTGCTCCCAGAACGGCACCATGCGCTTGCGCATCCGGGCGAGGGATTTCTCCAGCTTCGCCTGGTAAACCTTGTCGTTGGGCACGTCCGTCTTGGGATTCTTCTCGAGGTAGCGCTCGAGCGGGGTGGCGGGGTTGAACCAGAAAAATTTCACGCTCCCGAGGTGGCAGACCAGCACCCGCGCCCGCATCTGCGCCGCGAAATCGACCGAGCGCTTCGTGTGCCGCAGCCACTGGTCGTGTTCCTGCCGGTGGGGCGAGGACGGCTCGAAAAGATTCGGTGCCGAATGAAACACGCCGGCCGGCAGCGGACAAAAATTGTGGGTGGAAGCGATCTTCACCATCCCCTCCTCCGCCGCGCGCAGGATTCCGGGCACCAGCGTGATCTTGGTTCCGTGGCTGAGCTCGACGTGCTCGAAGCCCAGATCGGCCATTTCACGCAGCATCGCATAGCCATCGGTATGGCGGCCCGAGCACCAGCAGCTGGAAAGGACGAGAGTCGGCTTCACGCGTGAATCAGAAATGGTTACGAAACCGGCCCGGGCAAGTGCCGTAAACAATTATTCCCCGGCGCAAAAAAGCCGCGCCCGGGAAGGGCGCGGCGGAAAGGGGCGGTGAGACCGGACCGGTTACTCGGCGTAACGGCGGCGGAGCATCTGGGTGAAGGCCTGGACTTTGTCCTTCCGGCGGCGCTTCTCGCAGGGCTTCTCGTAGTAACGCTTGGCACGGGTGCCCTTGATGATGTTCTCGCGGTCGAGCTTCTTCTTCATGCGACGCAGCGCACGGTCGATGGGCTCGTTCTTACGGATCTTGATTTCGATGGACATGGACGGACTGGTGTCGGGACAGATTGGTAAAGGAAAAGCCGGTAACTACGCCAACCCGCGGCCTGCGCGTCAATGGCTTTTTTCCCGAGGTTTCCGTCTCTCGTTTTGCCCTCCTTTTACTTCACCGCCAGTGACACGGGGCCGATTTTCCCAATAAATCCCCACGATGAAAAAGCTGCTCGGACTGCTCCTTATCAGCGCCTTGAGTGCCAGGGCCGAAATTCTGTTCAAAGGTGTGATGGCCACAGACCAGGCTGTTTATTTTTTCCTGAAGGACGATGCGACGAGTGGATCGTCACCCTGGCTGAAACTCGGCGGTTCGTATTCGGGCTACACCTTGGTGAGTTATTCATCCCAGGACGGAATACTCATCCTCAAACAAGGACTGACCACGCTTCGCCTGCGTGCCCCCGAAGATCAGGCACGGGCAGTTCGAGAACAGCTGAATCCGAAACCCAAGGCTCCACCCACGAAAGCAGAGTTGGTGAAGATTGCTCAGAACGAAGTGGCCAAACACGACGGCTGGGACATCGCCAAGACGGTGACCAAGGAACCCATTTGGAGGCAGGAATCCTGGTGGATCTCCATCTGCACGCCACAAGAGCAGCGCATCGTCAAACTGCTCGCTACGGGAGCGCTAAAAGGCTACCAGCCGGCGCCAATAAACTGGGTTCCGCCGCCGGAGGAAAAAACTCCGGCCAAAGACACCTCGAAGTCCAAATAGCCGATTCACGCCTCGGCGGGCTGACAAAATTTCTTTCCGCCTTGCGCGCGGTGCGGGCTGCTCTTGCTTAACAAGACCGTGGCGTCTGCTGACAAGAATTTCGTCCATCTTCACGTTCATTCCGACTACAGCCTCCTCGATGGCGCCTGCCGCATCGACCGGTTGATGGACCGCGCCGCCGAGCTGGGCATGAACGCCCTCGCCCTCACCGACCACGGCAATCTTTTCGGTGCGATCGAGTTTTACAACCAGGCCAAGGCCAAGGGCATCAAGCCGCTCGTCGGCTGCGAGCTCTACCTCGTCGAAACCTCCCGGCTCGAAAAACACGGTCGCACCGATGAGGGCAAAAGCATCTTCCACCTCGGCCTGCTCGCGAAAAACCTCACGGGCTATCAGAACCTCCTGAAACTCGTTTCCGACGCGCACCTCAAGGGCTTCTACTACAAGCCGCGCACCGATCTCGACACCCTCGCGAAACACGCCAGCGGGCTCATCGGTTTCACCGGCTGCCTCGCCTCGCTCGTCCCGCAGCACTTGATGCATGATCGCTACGAAGAGGCGCGGAAGGCATGCGGGCGTTTCGTGGAGATCTTCGGACGCGAAAACTATTTCGTGGAAATCCAGGACCACGGCATCGCGGAGCAGCGCAAAATCATCCCGGACCTCCTCAAGCTCGCCGAGGAGTTCAACCTGAAGGTCATCTGCTCGAACGACGTTCACTACGTCCACCACTGCGACGCCGGTCCGCACGACGCGATGCTCTGCATCCAGACCGGCGCGAAGATCGACGACGAGAAGCGCATGCGCTTCGACGGCCAGCAGTTTTACCTGAAGTCGCGCGAGGAGATGGCCAAGGTCTTCGCCGAAATTCCCGAATCGGTGACGAACACCCAGCTCGTCGCCGAGATGTGCGACCTGACAATCCCGTTTCCCAAAGGCAGCGAACGCTACCCGAAATATCCCCTGCCCGCCGAAGTGAAGACCGACCGCGCGGGTTACCTGCGCGATCTCTGCATCGCCGGTTTGAAGACGCGCTATGGCGTCGATTACACGCAGCCCGCGACGTTCTCCGATCCCGTGCTCGCGAAGACGCTCGTCGACCGGCTCGATTTCGAACTCTCGATCATCACCAAGACCGGGTTCATCGACTACTTTCTCGTCGTCTGGGATTTCATCGCCTGGGCGAAACAGCACAACATCCCCGTCGGTCCCGGCCGCGGCTCCGGCGCCGGCTGCCTTGTCGCCTACGTGCTCGAGATCACGAATCTCGATCCGCTCCGCTTCAAGCTGCTCTTCGAACGCTTCCTGAATCCCGAGCGCGTTTCGCCTCCCGACTTCGACATCGACTTCTGCATGCGCCGCCGCGGCGAGGTGATCGACTACGTGCGCCAGAAATACGGCAACGACTGCGTCGCGAACATCATCACCTACGGCACGCTCGGGGCGAAGATGGTGATCCGCGACGTCTCGCGCGTGCACAACCTCCCCTACGCCGACGCCGACCGGCTCGCGAAGATGATCCCGGACGAGCTCAACATCACGCTCGAGTCCGCCATGGCTAAATCCGAGGAGCTGCGGACCGAGGTCGCGAAAAATCCCATCGCGAAAAAAATCATGGACCAGGCCCGCGTGCTCGAGGGCATGGTGCGCAACACCGGCAAACACGCGGCCGGCATCATCATCACCGACCGGCCGCTGGAGGAATTCGTCCCGCTCACGCTACAGGAAGACGACGTCACGGTGCAGTTCGACATGAACGCCGTCGGCAAGCTCGGCCTGCTGAAGATGGATTTCCTCGGGCTGAAAACGCTCACGGTCATCGCCGACGCCGTGGAAAACATCCGCCGGACCGCCGACCCGAAATTCGACATCGAGAAAATCGCCCTCGAGGACGCGAAGACGTTCGCGCTGCTCAACTCCGGCCGCACCACCGGGGTGTTCCAGCTGGAATCCGGCGGCATGCAAAACCTCTGCCGGCAGATCGGGCTCTCCACGATCGACGAGATCGTCGCCCTGATCGCGCTCTACCGTCCGGGCCCGATGGAGTGGATCCCCGACTACGTCCGCGGCAAGAAGGACCCGAGCACGGTCAAGTTTCCGCACAAGCTCCTCGAGGAAGTCTGCCGCGAAACCTACGGCGTGATGGTCTACCAGGAGCAGGTCATGGAAGCCGCGAAGATCATCGCCGGCTACACCCTCGGCGGCGCCGACATGCTCCGCCGCGCGATGGGAAAGAAGGACGAGAAGGCGATGGCCGCCGAACGCGCGAAGTTCGTCGAGGGCGCGAAACGCGTGAACGACATCGATGCCAAGACGGCCGACTCGATCTTCGACATCCTGAACAAATTCGCCGGGTACGGTTTCAATAAATCCCACTCCGCCGCCTACGCGATCCTCAGCTACCAGACGGGTTTCCTGAAGGCGAACTACCCGGTGCAGTTCATGGCCGCCATGCTCAGCTCCGAACTGGGCAACTCCGAAAAAGTCTCCTACTTCGTCGCCGAATGCGAGGCGATGGGCCTCACCGTCCTCGGCCCCGACGTCAACGAATCGCGCGAGATGTTCACGCCGGTGTTTCGCGGCCGGAAAGCTGAGAGCTCAGAGCTAAGAGCTGAGAGCAAAACCGCGAAGTCTGTTTCAGAGCTCTCAGCTCTGGACTCTCAGCTCTTAGCTGCGAATAGCAGCGGAGCTGCTATTCGCTTCGGTCTCGCCGGCATCAAGGGCGTCGGCGAGCAGGCCGCGCAGAAAATCATCGCCGAGCGCGAGGCGCACGGGCCTTTCGCGGACTTCGAGGATTTCCTCTCCCGCGTCGATGCGCGGGCGCTCAACAAGCGCGTGCTCGAGCACCTCGTGAAAACGGGCGCGTTCGATTTCAGCGGCGCCTCGCGCAAAAAACTTTTCGAGGGCATCGACGCCGCCCTCGCGAGCGTGGCGTCCGCCGCGCGCGACAAGGCTTCGGGACAGCACAACCTGTTCGATGCCTTCGACGAGAAACCTGCGGAGAAAAATGGTGCCGGCGCGCCCCCGCCCCGCGTCCGCCTCGAACTCGATGGCGCCGGCGACTTCACCGCGCACGAACGACTCCAGTTCGAGAAGGAACTGCTCGGCTTCTACGTCTCGGGCCACCCGATGAACTCCTACCTCGGCCTCTCCGACGCGCTCGACACCTTCCCGATCGAGGAACTGATGCTGCAGTCGGACCGCACCGAGTTTCGCGTCGCGGGCATCGTGTCGAACATCGCGAAAAAACTTTCGAAGAAGGACAACCGCCCGTGGGCCGCCTTTTCACTCGCGACGAAAAAAGCCTCCGCCCCGCTGAACATGTTCGCCGACGGCTACGCCTCCTACGGCGCCAACCTCATCGAAAACGCGCCGGTGCTCGTGCAGGGCAACATCATCGTCGGCAACGACGGCGCGCGCATCAACGTGAAGGAGTGCTACCCGCTCGACGCCTTTGTCGGCTCCAACATCCGCAAGGTCACCTGGCTCCTGCATCCCGGGCACCGCGAGTTGAACGCCTTCCTCAAGCTCCTGCGTGAAACGCTCACCAAGCAATCGGGCGACACGCGCGTGGAGTTCGGTTTCGTTTTCGAGGATCGCGTCACTTCCATCGCCGAAGTCAGCCAGGCGCTCTCGTGGAAACTCAGCGCCCCGGTCTTCCAGCAACTCCGCGCGCACCCCGCCGTCGCCGGCGTGCTGCTCGAAACCAAGCGCCTCGAACTCAAACAAGACCGCCGCTGGGCGAAGAAATAACCCTCCGCCTCCGATAATTGTACGAGCGGCTTTACGCCGCGACCGATGGCGGACGGGTCCTCGAACCGTCGCGGCGTAAAGCCGCTCCTACAGCTACCGGGTTACGCGAATCCCTCCGCGTTGCACTCGCGGCAGACGCGGTAGGGCGAACTCGGGAGCAGCGCCCGGCCGCAGTGCGCACATTCGCGCCGGACCAGGCCGCGTTTGCCCCAGCTGCTCCGCAAAATGATCTGCGCCTGTTCCGTCGCGGCCCGCCGCAGCTCCTGCACGTAGGCAACATCCGTGAACGCCTCCGGGAATTTCAGCGCCAGCCAGCGGTAGACGGTGATCAGTTTCAGCGCCTCTTCGACCGCCTCCAGCCCGCCGCTCGTATCGAGGCGCCGCGGAAAATTCACCTTCTTCCCCGCCTCCAACGCTTCCAGCCACTCGGCGAATGTGCTGCGAAACAAGTGGTCCTCCAGATCGATCGGCGCACACGCGAGCGCATAGCGACTCTCGACCGGCAGGCCGGGCGCCAGCGTGTCCACCAGCTCGGCAGCCGCGAAAACGTCGTCCTGCACCTCGGGAAAAAACGTCCCGCCGGGAAACGTCAGCCGCGTCTCGAAGAATTCGAGGATCGAGGTGAGCCGGTCGACCCCGAGGTGATCGGCAATCGCGCGGATGTGCATCGACGTCGGCGCGGCCGGCAACAATTCGAGCTCCGGCGTGCGCTGCGGTTCGGCGAGGGCGTTGGCCACCCGGCGCGCATCCCGCGCCGAAAATGCCGCGACCAGTCCCGCCGACCCCGGACCACGGCCGGCCCGACCGGCGATTTGCAGCAGTTCGGACGGCATCAGCGCGCGCTGGATTTCCCCGTCGAACTTGTCGACCTCGTAGAAAATCACGCGGTCGAGCGGGAGGTTCAGCCCGAGGCCGATCGCGTCCGTCGCGCACACGATGTCTGCTTCTCCATTCCGGAAACGGCGCGCCTCGCTGCGCCGGACTTCGGGGGAGAGTCCGCCGTAGATCACCGACACGCGCAGCCCGCGCGACTCGAACATCGCCTTCAGTTCCAAAACCATCGCCCGCGAAAACCCGATCACCGCCGAGCGCGGCGGCACGCGGCGCCAGTCGAGCACGCCTTCGAACTCCAGGGTTCCCTGCCGCTGCAGATAGTTCACCTCGACCGTGTCGCCACACACGGCCGCCAGGCGGCGGATCACCGGTTCGGCCGAGGCGGGCCCGGTGACGATCAACGTCTCCGCCGCGGCGCCGCAGTAGGCGGCGACCCACGCCCACCCGCGGTCGCGGTCGAACGCGAGTTGCATTTCATCGAGCACGCACACGTCGAAGATTTGGGAAAAGTCGGTCATCTCGACCGTCCGCGCGGAATGGGTCGCCGAGGTTTCATCGCGTTCCTCGCCGGTGATCAGCGAACACGGGCAGCCGAGTTCGACGAGGCGATCGCGTTGTTCGAGCGCGAGCAGCCGGAGCGGCCCGAGATACATTCCGCTGCGCGCCTGGCTCAGCGCCGCGATCGCGCGGTGGGTTTTTCCCGAATTGGTCGGGCCGAGCCACGCGATGACTTTCCGCCGCACCGAACGCGCGACCGGGAAACATTGCAGATAGTCGAGGAAGCCCGGATTCAGCCGCGCGAGTTCATCGAGCAGCGTGCGCTCCACCGCATGGGTGCAGGCGAGGCGGATGCGCTGGTAGAGATCCTTGCGATCGGAGAGCAGCGGCGGCTGTTCTTCGAACGCCCGCGCCACATCCTTCGGCGAAAGTTTTTCCCAGCCCACAAACGCCGGCGGAGTTTCGCGCAGGCGGCGCGCCGCCTCGGCCACACCGGGACTTTTTCGCGCCAGCAATTCGGCGGCCACGGCCGCGGCGCCCCGATCCGCCAGGCCGGTGAGAAACGGGGAGAGTTTCAACGGCAGCGCCGACAATACCGGCAGCCGCAGGTTTTCCCGGACGTCGATCGTGGCGGGGAGGAGGAGGGTCACTTCATCGCTAATCTCATTGTAGCTGCCGAAACGAAGTCCGGGACCGGCCGCCGCCACCCGTTCCGCGGCAAAACGCGCCAGCCCGGCGCGCACGCCACCGGCGCGAACCCGCGGACCGATCGGCGTTTCCAAAAACGCCGTCGCGAGCTCGGACCCCTCGATGCCCAGTTCCGCCACCAACGCCTGCCGCGCGCTCGAAACCACTTCCTCGTGAGTCCATTGATCGTCCTGCGCGGCTTCCATGCCTCACTCTTTTCGGGCAACCCCGGTTGTCAAAGCGTACGCGGCAGCGAGTGCCTCCGCGCCAGGCAGCGTCCGCCAACCCGATTTGTCATTCTGAGCACAGCGAAGAATCCACTTGGACCTTCGCACCGATTAAAGCTCCGGACCTGCCGCTGGATTCTTCGCTACGCTCAGAATGACAGAGGGACAGAGAGAGCAAACCTCCGGTGCAATCCCCACAAGGGCGCTCCGACAAGGGCGTCGATCGACTGGATGTCCAGGTGGGTCGTCGGCTCGTCCATCAGGAGGAGATTCGGCGGCTTCACGAGGATGCGGGCGAGGGCGAGACGTGATTTTTCGCCGCAGTCGGAAAAACGGTTTGTCACGTATTACGTGACAAACTGTCGGGCGCATCCGCCGGTTTCCTCCGGTGATTCAAACTACATCGGGGCTCTCACCACTTCTTATAACCGAGAAACTTTCCGTTCATCGTGATCTTCACCCGGTCGCCCTTGGGATCGGGCACCTTCTCGATGTCCATCGTGAAGTCGATCGCGCTCATGATGCCGGGGCCGAACTTCTCCTCGATCAGCGCCTTCATCGTCGCGCCGTAGACGTAGATAATTTCCTGAAAGCGATATTGCAGCGGCTCCTTCGGGACCGCCGGCGCGGCCTCACCTTTGTTGGCAAACTCCGTGAGCGCTTTCGCGATTTCCGGGCCGAGCCCGAGGAAGCCCGCCACTTTCTCCGCTTCGGCAGCGTCGAGGGCGTTTTCTCCGAAGCAGGCCGAGGTGGTGAACACCTCGGAAAGGCCGGCCGCTTTGGCGATGGCGGCCCAGGTGAGGTTCTTCGCGGATTTCGCCGCGAGGATGGCTTCGGTCATTTCGATTTTTTTCATATAGGCAGATTGGGGAAATGGGTGAGCCCCGGCAGCGGCGGCGCGGCACGAAACCCGCGGTCGGCCTCGGCGATGGCCACGTCGTTGATGCTGGCGAAGCGGCGGGCCATGAGGCCGTCCGCGGCGAACTCCCAGTTCTCGTTGCCGTAGGAGCGGAACCACTGGCCGCTGGCGTCGTGCCACTCGTATTCGAAGCGCACGGCGATGCGGTTGCCGCCGAAGGCCCAGAGTTCCTTCTTCAGCTTGTAGTCGAGTTCGCGCTCCCATTTGCGGCGGAGAAACACGCGGACGGCATCGCGGCCGCGCAGAAACTCCGAGCGGTTGCGCCATTCCGTGTCCTCCGTGTAGGCGGGCGCCACGCGATCGGGATCGCGGGAATTCCAGGCATCTTCGGCCGCCTGGACTTTTTGGCGGGCCGTCTCGAGCGTGAAGGGAGGGAGCGGGGGTTTCATCGGGTTACGGTACAGTGCAGAAAAGCAAAGGCCATGCCGGCCACGTCACTCGTTCACTCCGACTTGATCGCGGTAGGAGCGGCTTTACGCCGCGACTTCCCCCCGCTTCACCCGGACGGTCGCGGCGTAAAGCCGCGCCTACAACCCAAGCCGGCCGGCCGGCGTCGCGGAACCAAGCCGCGACTGTGAATTGAGATTCGCCTTTGGCGGCATCCGGTCGTTCCTTGGTCGCCCTCATTCATGGACGAACAAGCTACTTTCAATCACGCCGCCCAAGTGCTCGCCGGGATCTCGGCAGACCAGCGTGCCGACACCGCGCTGCGTTTCTATTTCGAGAACCATCGCTACCTGCAGCCACCCGCCAAACGCGCGGTCAGCCACATCGTCTTCGTCTATTTCCGCTGGCTGTCCTGGCTCGATCCCAAGGCGTCGCCGCAAAAACGCCTCGAGCACGCCATGGCCATGCACGAGCGCTTTGTCGCCGATCCGAAATCGGTGAAGACCGAGGCGCTCGCCGCCCACGCCATTCCCAAATGGCTGGCGGCCGAAATGGAGACGCCGCCCGACTACCTCCGCCAGCTGCAGAGCGACCCGGCGCTGTGGATCCGCGCCCGGCCCGGCAAAGGCGCGGCGCTCGCGAAAGCGCTTTTCGCGTGTGAACCGACCGAACGCTCGCCCGACGCGCTGCGTTTCACCGGCACGCAGGACTTGTTTCGCACCGAGCAGTTTCAGACCGGCCAGTTCGAAATCCAGGACCTGGCGTCGCAGCTCGTCAGTCTCGCCGCCGCGCCGACCCCGGGCGAAACCTGGTGGGATGCCTGCGCCGGCGAAGGCGGCAAAACCCTGCACCTCGCCGATCTCATGGCGAACAAGGGCGTCGTCTGGGCCACCGACCGGAACGCCAAACGCATCGACACCCTCAAGCGCCGCGCGGCGCGGGCGCAGATTTTCAACTACCGCACCGATTTCTGGGACGGCGGCTCGATGCTCCCGAGCAAAACCAAATACGACGGCATCCTCCTCGATGCGCCCTGCAGCGGCGTCGGCACCTGGCAGCGCAACCCGCACGCGCGTTGGACCACGACACCCGACGATGTCCGCGAACTCGCGGCCACCCAGCGCGTCCTGCTCCAAAATGTCAGCGGCTCGCTCAAACCCGGCGGTCGGTTGATCTATTCCGTCTGCACGCTCACGCGCAGTGAGACGAACGCGGTGGCGGACGCGTTCAGCGCGGCGCATCCCGAACTCGAGCCTCTTCCCATCCTGGGCGGCGAACCGCGGGTGACGCTCTGGCCGCATGAGTTGAACGCGAACGGCATGTTCATCGCCGCGTGGCGGCGGAAGAAATAGTTTCGCCTTCGCGCGAACCGCCATGAGCGGCGACCCGAAAAAGATCTCCGCCCAAACGGTCCGCGCCGATTTCAACGACCTGCTGGCGGTCGTGCACTACACGCGCGCCGCCCACGAGCTGGGGCTCTGGGCATCCGAGCGGGCTTTGATCGAAAAATACCTCCCCGACAAAACATCGGCGCTGCTCGAAGCCGGTTGCGGCGCCGGTCGCGTGACCCTCGGTCTTTGGGAAATGGGGTATCGAAACCTCACCGCGTTCGATTTCGCCGAGGAGCTGGTCGACCAGGCCCGGAGCCTCGCCGCCGAGCGGCACGCCGACGGCGCAGCCGGCATCACCTTCCTCCACGCCGACGCCACCGACCTGACCACTTGTCATCTAATGGATGACAAACCCGCCGGGCCGCCAGGCAGTCAGCGCGGGCAAAAGTGTCATCTATTAGATGACACTTTTGCGGGGGCGCTCTTCATGTTCAACGGGCTGATGCAGATTCCCGGGCGCGAACGGCGGCTGGCGGCGTTGCGTGAGCTGCACCGGGTTTCCCGTGCCGGGGCGCCGTTGATTTTCACCAGCCACGATCGCGATTCGTCGCCGATGGAGCAGGCGCTCTGGCGGCTCGAGGCGCTGCGTTGGGAAAAGGGGACGCAGGATTCGCGGCTGGTTGAATTCGGCGACCGTTACTTTGAGGACGAGAGCGGCCGGACCTTCATGCACCTGCCGGTCCGGGGGGAGATTCTGGAGGATCTCGGCTCCACCGGCTGGACCCATGAGTTCGACGCGATGCGCCGCGACCTCGCGGCCGAATCGCGGGCGGTGCTCAATTTTTCCGACGAATGCCGCTTTTGGGTGGCCCGCAAACGCTAGCCGCCTTTCCGCCTTTTTCTTTTGCGCCGGCCGGGCTTTGCGTGAGCTTCTTTTTCCCGAATGGATTTTGCCCTCGACCCGACGTCTGCGCCGCCCGGCTTCCCGCCCATCGATTTCCGGAAGGAACTGAACGATGAGCAGTTCGCCGCCGTCACCGCGCCGCCCGGTCCGCTGCTGGTCCTCGCCGGGGCGGGTTCGGGCAAGACGCGCACCCTCACCTACCGCGTCGCCTATCTGCTTTCGCAGGGCGTGCGTCCGGGCGAAATCCTGCTGCTGACCTTCACCAACAAGGCCGCGAAGGAAATGCTCCACCGCGTGCAGGACCTCACCGGCGTCGAGCCGGCGCGCTTCTGGGGCGGGACGTTTCACTCGATCGGTCACCGCGCGCTGCGGATGTACGGTGATACGATCGGGCTGCCGCGGACCTTCACGATTCTGGACGCGGATGAATCGGAGAGCGTCCTGCGCGACGCCGTCGAATCGGCCGACAAGACGTTTTTCAAGGACAAAACCCACCCGCGCCCCGGTCCGCTGCATTCGGTGATCTCGATGGCGCGCAACACCCAGCTCTCCTTCGCCGAGACGATCACGCGCTTCTTCCCGCAATACGACGGCCTGATCGATCGCGTGCCGCTCTTCGCCCAGAAATACGCCGAGGCCAAGCGCACCGCCAACGTGCTCGACTACGACGACCTGCTGGAAAACTGGCTCGACGTGCTCAAGAAATCGCCGGAGACCGCCGCGTATTTCGCCCACCGTTTCCGCCATGTGCTGGTCGACGAGTACCAGGACACCAACACGCTCCAGTCCCAGATCGTGGACACCATCGGCTCGCACCACCAGGTGATGGCGGTGGGTGACGACGCACAGTGCATCTACTCGTGGCGCGGCGCGAATTTCGAAAACATCCTCACCTTCCCCGACCGCCATCCGGGCACGGTGATGCACTACATCGAGACGAATTACCGCTCGACCCCGCAGATTCTCGCGCTCGCGAACGGCGTGCTGCTCGCCCAGCCGAAAGGCCGGCACTTCGACAAGACCCTCAAGGCCCACCGCGCCAACTCGGAGAAACCCTACATCGTCCAGGCGATGGACGGCCGCGAGCAGGCTCAGTTCATCGTCCAGCGCATCCGCGGCCTGATCGACGAAGGCTGCGCGCTCGCCGACATCGCGATCCTTTACCGCGCGCATTTCCAGGCGCTCGACATCCAGCTTGAGCTGTCGCGGCTCCAGATTCCCTACCAGATCACGAGTGGCGTGCGCTTCTTCGAACAGGCGCACGTCCGCGACCTGATTGCGTTGCTCCGCTTCGTCTACAACCCGACCGACACGCTCGCCTGGAACCGCGTCGTCGTGCTCCTCCCGAAGATCGGCGACAAAGGCGCGCAGAAAATCTACGCCGCCGCGCTCGACCACGCGAAGCTGCTCCAGAAAAACTTCGTGGACGTCCTCGATTCCGACGACGTGCTCTCGCGCGTGCCGAAGGACGCGAAGGAGGAATGGCCGAAGCTCGCCGCCTCGCTCCAGCAGGTTTCAGAGGTGATGCGCTCGATGAAACCCCACAACGCGATCGAGACCGCGATCGACGGCTGGTACGGCGACTACCTGAAAGGCGCGTACGCCAACTACGTTTCCCGGCTCGACGATTTGAAATCGCTCATCGGTTTCGCGGGTCGCTTCGAGGACATGCAGGACCTGCTCGCGCAAATCATGCTGTTGAACAGCGAGACCAGCGATCGCTCCGCCAATCCGGATGCCGATGCGCTCCGGCTGACGACGGTTCACCAGGCCAAGGGCCTCGAGTATGCGGCGGTCTTTTTGATCAGCCTGGCAGACGGGATGTTTCCGCTGCGCCGCGCGATCGAAGCGGGCGACGTCGAGGAAGAGCGCCGGCTCTTCTATGTCGCAGTGACGCGGGCGCGGGACGAACTCTATCTTTGCTGGCCCAAGGTGAACACGAAGGGCGGCCCCGCGATGCTGATGACCCCGAGCCGTTTTCTGCAGGAGCTGTCGCCGGACCTCTATCAGCCGCTGAAGATCAAGCGCAGCTACGGCTGGTGACCGACGGCCGGACATACCGTTGTCATTGCGAGGAGCCCCGCCCTGTGGGACGACGAAGCAATCCAGCTAGATCTCCCCGGCGCGCTTCGCGCACCCCGCGATGACCAGGCACCCCATACCACTGTCCGGCGGTCAATGCGTTGAAACATCCCGGGCCTCCCGCACGTCATACGGCCGATACCCTTCATGAACCGTCTTCTTCGCGCGTGTGTTGCCCTCATTTTTACCGCTGGCGCTTCCGCCGGTGCGTCTGCGGCCGCTGACAACGGATCGGCGATTTTCAGTCTCCTGCCGAAGGCCTTCCAAAAAAATCCCCGGGTGGATTTCAATGTGATCACCGAGATGACCCCCGACGGACGCCAGGCTCCGCAGCCTTCGCCGCAATCGCCCATCTACTACGTGTCGACTCCCGGCAGTTTCGTTCAGCGCGGCCATGGTTCGCCCGCCCGCGAGAAACCGCCGGCCGTCGAGCGCATGGAGGGCGCGATGGAAGCGGCGCTCGCAAAACGCGGCTATCTCCGCGGCACCAAGGAAAACCCGGCGACGATCGTCATCGTTTATACCTGGGGTTCGCATTCGGCGCCCGACCCCGAGGATCCCGAGAGCCCGGCCACCATCTCCAACCGCGTGCTCATCGACGAAATGCTGGAGCGGGCCCGCCTCGTCGGCGGAGACAAATTCGCGAACGAGCTGATCAGGGCGATGGAGGAGGAAGGCTCCGTCCGTCGCGCCACGCCCAAGCCGCGCGAGGATCCCACCGGCGAAATTCCCGCCCAGCCAAACATCATGGGTGACATCGCCACCATGCCGTCGCTTTCCAGTCCGCTCGAGCGCTTCCGCCGCAAGAACACCAAGCACGAGTCGATGATGGAGGACGCGGGCAACAGCATCTATTTCGTCGTCGCTTCAGCGGTGACGTTCAGCTCCACGAAACCCGACACCAAAATCCTCCTCTGGCGCACGAAGATGACCGTTAACGCGAGCGGCCTTTCCCTTCCGGAAACGCTGCCTTCGCTCGTCGCGGCTGCCGGGCCTTTTCTCGGACGCGAGATGAGCGAACCGGAAATCATCCACCAGCGCGTCACCCGCGAAGGCAAGGTCGAGGTCGGGGCGCCGACCGTCGTATCGGACAACGAGGCGGCGAAGCCGAACGCTCCCGTCAAGCCGGCGGCGCCGGCCAAAAAATAATTCCGGCGCCCCGTTTGGATCGCCGGCGGGATCTATCGCGAACGCGGGGAGGCCGTCGAACTCCCCTGCTTCATCCGCCGCGCGGCAGCCGCGCGAACAACGCGCGCCTCGAGGGTGGGCCGCCGTAGGTTTTCATTTTCCCCGCGCAAATCCGGCTGCGCAGCCTGCGCGTGGTCGTCAATCGCAGGACCCGTCGCCGGATCGGCGGGTTTGGTCCGCTCGCGCATTTTCGCGACCATCGACTCGAGCGTCTCGATATAGCGGAAAATCTTGTTCATCTCCGCGCCGATCTCGGTCGAGGCGCTGGCGTTTTCCTCCGCGGAACCCGCGGTGCGCTGCGTGATCAGGTCGAGGCAGCTCAGCGCGCTGCGCACCTGGCCGATGCCATTGGTGCTCTGAATCGAGGCGGTTTCCACCTCGGCCACCTTGTCATGATATTCGCGGGTGATGGCGGAAATTTCGACGAACCGCTGTTCGACCAGCCGGCCGATGCGTGCGCCATGCGTGTGGTTGCTGACGGCGACCTCGATCTTGGACCTGGTCTCCTGGGCGGCCTGGGCACTCCGTTGCGCGAGGCGGCGGACTTCCTCGGCCACCACGGCAAAGCCGGCGCCCGCCTCACCCGCGCGGGCGGCCTCAACCGCGGCGTTGAGGGCGAGAATGTTGGTCTGAAACGCGATCTCATCGATCGTGCCGAGAATCGTGGAGATGTCGGTGCTGGTCTTCTGGATGCCCGCCATCGCCTCGGTGAGGGTGGCCACGTTTTGTTTTCCCTCGTCCGTGACACCGGCCGCCTTGGCCGCGAGCAGGGACAGGTTGCGCACATTCTCCAGGCTGGCGGTGGTCATGCTCGAGAGTTCCTCGACGGACGCGCTGATTTGCTGGAGGGCGGTCGCCGCCTGCGCGGCGTCCTCGGTGAGTTGCCGGGAGGAATTCGCAATCAGGCGCGAGGATTCGATCCCGCACCCCGCGGTGCTGGAAAGATCGGTGGTCAGTTTGCGCAGGGGATGAGTGATGCTGCGGGCCACAAAAATACTGAAGGCCACGAGCCCAAGGAGCGTCATGCCCGTGAAGCCCGACAGCACCACGAGCTTCCGGCGCACCGCGCTGAGACGCGCGTCGGTATAGTCGGTGATGCTTCGCGTCACGGTCGCGACCAGCTTTTCGAACTGGGTTTCCGCGCGAACGAACGGGCCCGCTTGAAAGGTCGCGTAGTCGGTGAGCGCCGTCAGATCGGCGACCGTCGCCCCGACCATGACCATTTTGCCGCCGAGCTCGTTGATGAAAGCGTAGTCCTTGCTCTCGACCAGCTGCTGCGTGGCCGCCGCCACGTCCGGAGTGGAAAGACTGTTCAGGCGCGAGATGTGATCCACCGCGCTCTGTCGTTTCGCCTTCGCTTCGCCAATGGCATTTTCGTGCAGCTGATTGTCGCGGAGGACGGAACTGAGCAGCCCCTTGATCTTCCAAAAATCCTTCTGCAGCCGCGCGACGGTGTCCTGGGTGACGATTTTCCGGACCAGTTCGGCGTCGTTGGTTTCGATCGCGAGGATCGGCAAAAAATTAGCCTGGTAGTACAAGGCGGCGTCATAGGCGCGAAGCGCCTTGGTTTTGAGCGGATTGGAGGCGTTCTGGACCATGGGCCGGCCCGGGTCGCAGAGCTCGGCGCGAAGCTGGTCCAGCGGCGCCTCGGCCGCGATCGCCTCGTCGAGACCCTTCTTGAAACGCGCGGTGAATTCCCCGCTGTGTTCCCCGACGACCTGACGCAGCTGCTGCATCAATTTTCGCGTGAGCTCCACGCTCGCGCGATAACGGTCGATCATCTGTTGCGGCGTGCCTTCGCCGAACAACACCGCCGCCTGATAGGCGAGCTGTCGCTCGGCGGTGAGATTGCGGGCCAGATCATAGGCCAGAATCGACACGCGCGCGGTCTGCCGGAAATTGGCGAGCGCGACGTATTCCAGATAAACGCTGCGCATCAAAAGCCCGCTCAGGACCGACAGTCCCGCGATCGCGATGATGCCAAAGACCGCCAGTTTGGTTTGAACCCGCTTGATCATTTCACCCGAGACCGGCGCCACCCGCCGGAGTCTGAAATGCAGTCGGCCGGACGCGGCACGACGGCCCCGCCCGCGGAGACAAAGCCTTCCGTGGAATAGCTCACTGGGAATAAATCGGTCTTTCCGTGAAAATCTGAACCGGATTAGCAAGTCCCTGCCTTGGCTAATCGGTTCTGTCCGAGCGGTTACATCTCCGGAGTTGCACTTGGCGGGCTCCGCGGCTCTGTGTTTCTTCCACGCTTCACATGTCCAATCCCACCGTCGAAAACGTCGTCATCATCGGCACTGGCTGCGCAGGTCTCACCGCAGCGATCTACACGGCCCGCGCCAATCTGAATCCCCTGCTGCTCGAAGGCCCGCTGCCCGGGGGACAGCTCACGACGACGAGCGAGGTGGAAAACTTCCCCGGTTTCCCGGAGGGCGTCGATGGGTTTCAGTTGATGGACAACCTGCGCAAGCAGGCCACGAAGTTCGGCACGCGTTTCGAGCAGGCGCTGGTGACCGGGGTGGATTTCACCTCGATGCCGCGCAAGTTGTTCGCCGGTGACCGCACCATTCTGGCGAAGACCGTCATCATTGCGACGGGTGCGTCGCCGCGCATGACCGGCATTCCCGGCGAGAAGGAACTTTACGGCGGCAAGGGCGTGACCACCTGCGCGACCTGCGACGGTGCGTTTTACCGAAAAATGGATGTCGCGGTGATCGGCGGCGGCGACAGTGCGGCGGAGGAAGCGCTGTTTCTCACGCGTTTTGCCAGCAAGGTTTACCTCGTGCACCGCCGCGATTCGTTGCGCGCCTCGAAAATCATGGCGGACCGCGCGACCTCGCATCCGAAGATTCAGTGCGTGTGGGACAGCGTCCCGCTTTCCGTCGAAGGCGTGGCGGCCGGCTCGGTCAGCGGATTGAAAGTGAAGCACGTGAAGACCGGCGCCGAAACGGTGCTGCCGGTCAAAGGCGTGTTCATCGCGATCGGGCACGTGCCGAACACCAAGCCGTTCGCCCCTCCGCTCGACGTGGATGAAGGCGGCTATTTCAAACCGGTGAACGGTTCGCAAATCCAGACCCGGGTTCCGGGCGTGTACGTTGCCGGCGATTGCGCCGATCACGTCTACCGCCAGGCCATCACGGCCGCCGGCATGGGCTGCGCGGCCGCGATCGAAGCGGAGCGCTGGCTCGCCGAACACGGCGGATGATTTCGGGAGGCATGGGCGCTCCTTGAAAAGAAAACCACGGTGGCAGGCCCGGGTGGACACGATGATTCCGCCTCCCGTTTCATCCGTCTCCCTCCGCCGTTCGGTCCCGGGATTCCAGCGCGGAAATACAGGGCCATCCGGCCCTGGTGTTTTCCATTTTAACGCGGGTTTTACGCCGTTTGCGCAACGACGGGCGCGACATACCTTGCGGCTCCCGTAGCGTGATTCGCCATGATTGCCGCACCCCAAGCCCCGCACGAGGCCGAGCGCCTGCACGCTCTGCGGGAATACGGGGTGCTCGACACGGCGCCGGAAGCAGCCTTCGACGATCTGGTGGCCCTCGCCGCACGCGTCTGCGGAACGCCCATTTCGCTCGTGTCGTTCGTCGACCGGGACCGGCAGTGGTGGAAGGCGCAGCTGGGAATCACCGAAACGGAAGCGGCGCGCAACGGCTCGTTCTGCGCGACCGCGATCGAACAGGAGGAGGATTTCCTGGTGGTGCCCGACGCGACGCGCGACCGCCGTTTTGCCACGAGCCAGATGGTGACCGGCCGGCATGCGATTCGTTTCTACGCCGGCGCCGTGCTGCGCACGCAAAGCGGACACGCGATCGGGACGCTGTGCGTGATGGACCGCGAGTTCCGCACCCTGCAGGACCACCAGGTCGACACGCTGCGCACGCTGGCCCGCCAGGTGATGGTGCAGCTCGAGTTGCGCCGCGCCCTCGCCGCCGTCCGCACAAGCGAGGATCGCTACCGGCAGGTCTTTAAGCACAACCCGATCCCGCTTTTTGTGTTCGACGTGGAAACGCTCCGCTACCTCGCGGTGAACGACGCCGCGGTCGTGCGCTACGGCTACACCGAGGCGGAATTCCTCCGGATGACCTTGATGGACCTCCGTCCGGAAGCGGAACGGCCGGCGCTGCGGCGCGAGCTGGCGAAGGCGGACCGGGGGTTGATTTTCGGCGGCCGCTGGAAACACCAGCGCAAGGACGGCTCGATCCTCCCGGTGGAAATTCATGCGCACAGCACCGTCTTCGACGGGCGGCCCGCGCGCATCATCATCGCGATCGACGTCACCGAGCAGGAGCGGGCCGTCACGGCGTTCCGCGCCAGCGAGGAACGCTTCCGCGCCTTGAGCGAATCCGCGCCGATCGGGATCTTCGAGTGCGACGCCGATGGGAAAACGACCTACTGCAACTCGGCGCTGCTCGCGATCGTGGGGCGATCCATCGAAGAGGTCCTGGGCTCGGGCTGGATCGATGCGATTCATCCGGAGGATCGCGCGAGCGTGCAGGAGGAGGCGCAACGCCTGCTCCCCGCCGGACAAACCAGCAACCTCGAGCACCGCGTGTTGCGCCCCGACGGGAGCATGCGCTGGGTGCACCTGATGGCCTCGCCGCGCCAGCGCGATCCGCAGGGCCGCGTCAGCAGCTTCGTCGGCACGCTGGAGGACATCACCGAAAAACGCGTCACCGAAGTGGCGATGCTCGAAAGCGAGGAGCGTTATCGCCGGCTCCTGATGCTTTCGCCCGACGCGCATTTCGTGCAGGTGGACAACCGCGTCACCCTCGTCAACGACGCCTTCTGCAAGCTGCTCGGCGCCGCGCGCCCGGAGCAGCTGATCGGCCGGCCGCTCTACGACATCATCCACCCCGATTTCCACCACCAAGTGAGAGAGCGGCAGACGCGCGTGCTCGCCGGCTATCCGGCGCCGCCGCTGGAACAGAAGTTCATCCGGCTCGACGGCTCGATCATCGAGGTGGAGGCCACGGCCGCCGCCGTCGCGATCGATTTCCAGGGACGCACCGAAGTCCAGGTGATCGCCCGCGACATCACCGCGCGCCGCGTCGCGGAGTCCGCGCTGCGGGACAGCGAGGAGCGTTTCAAACTCGTGGCCCGCGCGGTCAGCGACGTGATCTGGGACTGGAACATCGAGAAGAAAACGATCTGGCGGAGTGCGAGCTACGAAACGATTTTCGGCCTGTCGTCCACCGCGACCCATGCCGGTGGCGACGGGTGGGCCACGCGCATTCATCCCGCCGATCGCGAACGCGTGACCCGCGGGCTCCGCCAGGCCATCGACACCGGCAAGGAAACGTGGGTGGAGGAATACCGCTTTCTGCGGCGCGACGGCAGCTACGCCTCTGTCCAGGACCGCGGCCAGATCGTGCGCGATCCCGCGGGAAAACCGTGCCGGATGGTCGGCGGCATGACCGACCTGAGCGAAAAGAAAAAGCTCGAGCAGCAATACCTCCGCGCCCAGCGCATGGAAAGCATCGGGACCCTCGCCGGCGGCATCGCGCACGATCTCAACAACGTCCTCGCGCCAATCATGATGTCGATCGACCTCCTGAAAATGTCGGCGGCGAACGACCCGAAGCAGATGAAGCTGCTCGATACGATCCAGACGAGCACCTATCGCGGCGCCGATCTGGTGCGGCAGGTGCTGACCTTTGCCCGCGGCCTCGACGGCCAGCGCATCGCCGTCAACCTCCGCCACCTCTTCCGCGACCTGCAGCGGATCATCAGCGAAACCTTCCCGAGGAAGATTCGAATTCTCAACGACGCGCACCCCGACGTCTGGCCGGTGCTGGGTGACGCCACGCAAATTCACCAGGTGCTGCTCAACCTCGCGGTGAACGCCCGCGACGCAATGCGCGAGAGCGGCACCCTCGCCCTCGCCGCCACCAACGCCACCCTCGACGGGCAATTTGTCGCCAACACCCCGGACGCCAAGACCGGACCGTACGTGGTGTTGAGCGTTTCCGACACCGGCAGCGGCATCTCCCCGGAAATCCGCGACCGGATTTTCGAGCCGTTCTTTACCACGAAGGAAGTCGGCAAGGGCACCGGTCTCGGTCTGGCCACCGTGCACGCCATCGTGAAGAGCCACGGCGGATTCATCACGCTGCACAGCGAGGTCGGGCTCGGCACGACGTTCAAAGTTTATCTGCCGGCCGATCCCGCACTCCGTCCCGCCCCGCCGGCGCCGAGCCAGGTGGCCCCGCCCCGCGGCCAGGGGGAACTGGTGCTCGTGGTGGACGATGAGGCGGCGGTCCGCCAGATCACCCAGCAAACCCTCGAGGCGTTCGGCTACCGGGTTCGCACCGCCAACGACGGCGCGGAAGCGGTGTCCATCTATTCCAAGCACGCGAAGGAAATCGCGCTGGTAATCACAGACATGATGATGCCCGTCATGGATGGCGCGGCGACGATCCAGGTGCTCCAGCGCCTGAATCCGCTCGTGAAAATCATCGCCGCCAGCGGATTGAACGCGAACGAGAACGTGACCCGCGCAGCCAGCCTCGGCGTCAGCAACTTCCTCTCAAAACCCTACACTTCCGAAACAATGCTCACGATGTTGCGCAAAGTTCTCGACCAGCCGGCCGCCCCCGCCGCGCGTTAAACCCATGGTAACGGACTACGCGGAATTTATCGGCGAGATTAATCGCGCGCTGGGAATCCCGGCGGACTACGCGAAGTCGCGCGGCCTCACGCTGCAGATCGAAGCGTGGCCGCACGAGCTCGTCATCGTGTCCGCCCCGGATGCGCCCCGGCCGGTGCGGCTCCACGAGACAACCGCAGCAGCCTGGACGCGCCTCCACACCGCCGCGGCCCGTGATGAGATCACGCTGCTGCCGCTGTCGGGCTACCGCAGCGTCGCGCGCCAGGAGGAAATTTTCCGCCGCAAACTCGGCGTGGGCCAGTCCGTGGAGGAAATCCTCCTCATCAACGCCGCGCCGGGCTACAGCGAGCACCACACCGGGCGGGCCCTCGACATCGGCACCCCCAACGATCCGCCCTGCATGGAATCGTTTGCCGAGACGACGGCCTTCCACTGGCTGAAAAAGCACGCCGGCGACTTCGGGTTTCATCTCTCGTACCCCCGCGTCAATCTGCACGGCATCAGCTATGAGCCGTGGCATTGGTGCTGGTATGGCTAATGGCAGATTGACGGGTGGAAGTTTGCTGTGACGTTGGCGCCCTTTACGCGTCAACCCCTGCATTACCGGATATGATTTCGAGAACCCGTCTGTGTTTCGCCGCCACTGCCTTCGCCTTCTTTTTCGGCTGCCTTGCGCTCGAGGCCCAGCCGCAGGACGTCCATCCCGTTCGCAGCGGCGTGATGGCTCTTCCGCTCAACGGCGCGTGGCAGTTTCGCTATCTCGCCGGATCGGCGCCGGGCGAAGACGCCGGCTTTCACCACCCATCCTTCCCCGGTGCCGGCGCGTGGAAAACCATTCCCGTGCCGGGTCACTGGGAGCTCCACGGTTTTGCCGAACCGAAATACGCGCAGGTCGTTGAAGGCCTCGGACTGTACCGGCGGACCTTTCGCACTCCGGCGGCCTGGAAGGGCCAGCGGATCTTCCTCCGCTTCGACGGCGTGCTCTACGGCTTTGAGGCGTGGGTGAACGGCCGCAGCGTCGGCGCTTGGGGCAGCAGCTACAACCCGGTGACCTTCGATGTCACCGATGCAATCAACGCCCAGGGTGACAATCTCCTCGCCGTCCAGGTCACGACGCGCAACCAGGGTTTCGACTTTGACATCAACGATTGCTGGGCGCTTTCGGGAATTTATCGCGACGTGACGTTGTTCGCGGTGCCGGCCGCGCACCTCAAGGACTACACAACCCGCACCACGCTCGCCGCCGATGGAAGTGCGACGCTCAGCGTCGAAGTGGTCGTGAGCGACACCGCGCGAGTGACGGGCCGTTTGCTTTCTCCGCAGGGCAAGCTCGTGCAGGAATTTCCAATCACGCTCGGCACCGATTGCCGGGGTGCCGCCAGTATTCCGGTGGCGAAGCCGCAACTCTGGACCGCGGAAACCCCGTCGCTTTACCGGCTCGAACTCTCGCTCCAAGGCGCAGGGAAAAACACGCAGACGGTTAACGCGAAAATCGGCCTGCGCCAGGTGACGGTCGTCGACGGGGTACTGCAGGTGAACGGCTCGCCGATAAAACTGCGCGGCGTGAACCACCACGACATCTGGCCAAACGAAGGCCGGGTTGCGACCGAGGCGCTCATGCGGCGCGACCTCGAGCTGATCAAGGCGGCCAATATCAATTTCGTGCGCACGTCGCATTACCCGCCGCATCCGCGCCTGATCGAGTTGTGCGACGAACTCGGCCTCTACGTCATGGACGAGGTGCCGTTCGGTTTCGGCGACTCGCACCTCAAGGATCCGGCCTATCAGGACAATCTCCTGATGCGCGCCCGCGCCACGCTGATGCGCGACAAGAACCACGCGTCCGTGATCGTATGGAGCGTCGGCAACGAAAACGCCAACACACCCCTCACCTTTGCCACCGGCGAACACGTCCAGAAACTCGATCCGACCCGCCCGATTTGTTTTCCGCAGGTCGGCTCCTACTTCGAGCGCAGTCACGGCGAACTTCCCGCGTCGGTCGACATCTACGCTCCGCACTATCCCGTGGTCAGAACCCTCGAGCGCTATGCGGAGCAACTGAAGCGCCCGGTGATTGTCACGGAGTACGCGCACGCGCTCGGCCTCGCCACCGACCGGATTCAGGACGAGTGGGAAATCATGCAGGCCAGCAAACACATCGCCGGCGGCGCGGTGTGGATGTTCCAGGATCAGGGCATCCTGCGGACCGCCGACCAGCCGACCGACCTCGCGAAGCCTTCCCTCTTCGCCTGGCCGGACGCGAAGCACTACTACGACACGTCGGGCAACGGCGGCATGGATGGAATCGTTTACTCCGACCGCACGCCGCAAACGGACTACTGGCAGGTGCGGAAAGTTTATTCCCCGGTCCAGATCAAGGAACGCGTTCTCACCACCGGAGCCGGCTCGCAGTCGCTGACGCTGACCGTGGAAAACCGTTTCGATTTCCGCGCCCTCACCGGTTTCAAACTGGCGTGGGCCCTCGAAAAAAATGGAGCCCCCGTGAAAAAGGGAACGGTCGCCCTCCAAGCCGGCCCGCGCTCGTCGGAGACGGTTTCGCTCGGCCTGAAAATCCCCGGGGATTTCGACAAAAATTTCTATGCGCTCACGGTCCGCTGCCTCGATGAACGCGGGCAATCGATCCACGAACGCAGCGTCCGGCTTGAGTCCGGCGCGCAGCAGACCGCCCTCGATGCGGACCTGCGCGCTTCGCTCGCCCGCGGGAAGGTTGATCTGACCGAAACCGCGACGGAGTTCCGGGTGGGTCATCCGCGCTTTGTCGTGACGCTCAACCGGCAGACCGGTGCGCTCGCGATTCGCACTCCAAGCGGCGAGGTTCTCGCCGAGGGCGTTTTCCCGCACGCGGGGCGACGCTTCACCGAAGCGGAGGCGCTCCGGGCTAAAACCACGCCGGTGTGGAGCGACTCAATGCTGCGAAATCCGACCGGTCTCGAAACCGAAGCGATCCAGCTCGAAACCGGCGTGAGTGTTGACGTTCGCGGCAAATATCCCCGCCCGGGCTCCCCGGACCAGATGCTCGAGGGACGGTACACCCTGCTTGTCACTCCGTCCGGTACGATCGAGATCGCTTACGACTATGTCCCCGTGTCCGCAACCGGCGCATTGCTGGAAGCGGGCGCCGCGCTGCTCGTCCCCGCGGGGGCGACCGAGTTCCGCTGGATCGGCCAGGGACCGTTCGCCGGTTATCCGGGAAAAGACCGCCTCAATGAGTTCGGCCGCCACCACCTCCATCGCGACGACCTGAATTTCCAAGGCAACCGCCGCGGGGTCGAACTCGCGCTGCTCACGAATCCCTCTGGATCGGGCCTGCTGGTTTCAACCCAGTCCGCCGATGTCGCCGTGGAAACCAATTCCGAGGGCACCGTGCTGAGCCACAACGCGATTCTCTCCGGCCGGGGCAACAAAGGCGTCGGCCCGGAAACCTCTTTCAAGGTGGATGACGTGAAACACATCACGGGAAAATTCACGGTCGTCCCCCTCGGCCCCGACTGGCCCAATTCGTTGGCACGGTGGTTTGGCAAACCCGGGAAATCGGCGGTGCCAGCGCGTCCGTTTTACCGCAGCTACGACCAATAAGTCCGGCTTCGGTCCTCCCAAGCTGTAGGAGCGACTTCATGTCGCGACCGGCCCCCATCGCCCAAGAAGTCGCCGAAGTCGCGGCATAAAGCCGCTCCTACAGATCGATCAGGCGTTGGCTGCCACGGCATCGCTTCCGCAACTGACGTCCTGGCAACGTCTCAGACGATGCCTTAGAATAGTTCTAATTCTCAGTTGCGCCTTAGAACCATTCCAATTTGTTGAACCCCTTCCCAATTTATGCCCCTCGCGATCACTTCCCTCCCCGAGTCCCTAGCCCAGCGGCTTGCCGACAGCGGCCTGCGCGCCACTCCCCAGCGCGAAATCGTCTACAGTGTCCTCCTCGCCAAACGCGATCACCCCACCGCCGATGAAGTTTATGTCCGGGTGAAGTCCGAGTTGCCCACGATCTCTCTCGCCACGGTCTACAACTGCCTCGAAACGCTCGTCCAGTGCGACCTCGTGCGCGCGGTTAACTTCGAACGCGGCCCGACGCGCTACTGCCCGAATCTGCGGCCGCACGCTCATTTTCACGACGAGCAAACGGGAGCAACGCACGATATCGATCTGCCGCCCGAAGTTCTGGAAAAGGTGAACGCGGTTCTCCCCGCCGGCTACGACGCCAAGTCGGTTGAGATCATCTTCCGCGGCAAAACGAATCCCTCCCCCGCGGCATTCTGATCGTTTCACACCTTCCCACTCTCCCTCCTTCCCACTTTTCCGTTCTTCCCTTCCGACATGAGCCAACTCGAAATCAAAAACCTCCACATCGCCATTGGTGAAAAGGAGATCGTCAAAGGCCTCTCGCTGACCATCCGCGGCGGGGAGGTCCACGCCATCATGGGGCCCAACGGCACCGGCAAATCCACGCTCGCAAAGGCGATCGCCGGCCACCCCGACTACACGATCACGAGTGGCGAAGTCCTCGTCGACGGCACGTCGATCCTCGAGCAGGAAGCCGACGAGCGCGCCCGCGCCGGCATTTTCCTCGCGTTCCAATACCCGAGCGAAATCCCCGGCGTCTCGATCGCGAATTTCCTCCGCGCCGCCCTGCAGGCCCGTCTTGCCGAGGGCGAGGAACTCGACGCCACCGCCTACTACAAGCGCCTCTACTCGAAAATGGATCTCCTGAAGATCGACCGGAAGTTCACCTCGCGCTCCGTCAACGACGGCTTCTCCGGCGGCGAAAAGAAGCGCTGTGAAATTCTCCAGATGGCCATGCTCGAACCGAAGTTCGCTTTGATGGACGAGACGGACTCCGGTCTCGACATCGACGCCCTTCGCATCGTCGCCGACGGCGTCAACACCATGCGCGGCCCGAATCTCGGCGTGCTCATGATCACCCACTATCAGCGTCTCCTCGACTACATCGTGCCGGATCACGTCCACGTGATGTGGGACGGGCGCATCGTGAAGAGCGGCGACAAATCCCTCGCCCTCGAGCTCGAGGCGAAGGGCTACGACTGGGTCAAAAAAGAACTCGTCACCGCCTGACGCCCTGCCGCCCCCCGCTGTCCAAACTCTCCCGCCTATGAAACCGCCCACCGAACTCGACGCCGCCCCCGCCCCCGACTCTGCGACGGAAAATCCCGTCATCGGCATCGATCAGTCTTCCGGCAATTTTTCCTACAAGGTCGATCACTATGCCTTCGACGCCGGCACCGGCCTGAGTGAAGACACCGTTCGCTACATCAGCTCGGTGAAGAAGGAGGCGCCGTGGATTCTCGAATTCCGCCTGAACGCGCTGAAAAAATTCCTCTCGATGCCGATGCCCACGCACTGGGCGACGAAGGATCTCGAGAACATCGATTTCGCGAAGATCCGTTATTACCTCTCGCAGGGCCAGAAGCCGAAGCGCACGTGGGACGAAGTCCCGGACGACATCAAAAAAACCTTCGAGCGCCTCGGCATTCCCGAACAGGAGCGCAAGTTTCTCGCCGGCGTTGAGGCCCAGTTCGACAGCGAAGCCGCCTATTCGAACATCAAGGACATCGTCGCGAAGCAGGGCGTGATCTTCGTCAACTCCACCGAGGGCCTGCGCGAACATCCGGAGCTTTTCAAAAAGTTCTTCGGCAAGGTCATTCCGACCGGCGACAACAAGTTCTCCGCGCTCAACAGCGCGGTGTTCTCCGGCGGCTCGTTCATCTACGTGCCGAAGGGCGTGAAGGTCGCCCAGCCGCTGCAGGCCTACTTCCGGATCAACGCGGAAAACTTCGGGCAGTTCGAACGCACGCTGATCATCGCGGACGAAGGAGCCGAGGTCGTCTACATGGAAGGCTGCACCGCGCCGAAATTCTCCACGAGCACGCTGCACAGCGCCGTCGTCGAACTCGTCGCGCTCAAGGGCGCGAAGATCCAGTACATCACCGTCCAGAACTGGGCGAACAACGTCTTCAATCTCGTCACGAAGCGCGGCGTTGCGCACGAGGACGCGGAGATCAAGTGGATCGACTGCAACATCGGCAGCCGGCTCACGATGAAGTACCCCGGCGTCGTGCTGAAAGGCGAACGCGCCCGCGGCGAGGTGATCTCCATCGCGCTCGCGAACGACGGCCAGCATCAGGACACCGGCGCGAAGATGATTCACGCCGCCAACAACACGACGTCCAACATCGTCGCCAAATCCATCTCGGTCGGCCAGGGCCGCAGCACGTATCGCGGGATCGTCCACATTCCGAAGCACCTCAAGGGTTGCAAAAACAACACCGAGTGCGACGCGCTGCTGATCAACACGAACAGCCGTACCGACACCTATCCCGCCATCACCGTGCGCGGCGACGCGAACTCGGTGCAGCACGAGGCCAGCGTTTCGAAAGTCAGCGAAGAGCAGATTTTCTACATGCAGCAGCGCGGCCTCAGCGAAGGCCAGGCGATGAGCCTGAGCGTGAACGGTTTCATCAACGACCTCGCGCGCCAGTTCCCGATGGAATACTCCGTCGAGTTGAAACGCCTGATCGACCTCGAGATGGAAGGAAGCGTCGGCTGATTCCAGCCAACGGGAGGAGCGGCTTTATGCCGCGACCGATTCGCGTCGCGGGATAAACCCGCTCCTACAACCAATCATTCCCATGTCCACGTCAGCCCCTGAAACCAAATCCCTCGTCGGCAGCTTCACGCCGGAGGCGTTCGCCGCTCATCTCGCGTCACTCGGCGCCGCGCCCGCGTGGTGGCTCGAGCGCAAGCGCACCGCCTACGAAAAATTCGCCGCGCTCCCGCTGCCCAGGCGCAAGGACGAGTCCTGGCGCTTCAGCAATGTTGGCACGCTCACGCTCGATGGCTTCAGCACCGCAGCGGGGCGCAACAGCGAGACGCCTGCTCCGTTCGGGGCGCCGCATCTCGCGTTCACCAACAATCGGCTGACCGCAAAACCCGCCGGCGCCGCGCTCCCCCCCGGCGTGATCGCCACGACGCTCGCGGAAGCCGCCGTCAAACACGCCGACCTGCTCAAGGCCCACTTCATGGCGCAGCCGCAGAAGCTCGGTTCGAAAAAATTCGCCGCGCTTCACACCGCCTTCGTCGCCGACGGCGCGTTCATCCACGTTCCGCGGGGAGTCGAAGTTCCTTCGCCGATCGTCATCACGCACGTCGCGACCGACAAAAATACCGCGGTCTTCCCGCACACCCTCGTCGTCGCGGAAGAAAACTCCAAGGTCACCGTCGTCGATTATTTCGTCTCGACGGATTCGGGCGCGAAGTTCGCGTGCGGCGCCAACGACCTTTACGCCGGCCACGGGGCCCAGCTCACCTACATCGCCGCGCAAAACTGGTCGCGCGACACCCTTTCGTTCCAGCTTAACTCCACCGTCGTGCGCCGCGACGCCCGCGTGCAGTCGCTGAATCTCCACCTCGGCGCCCGCCAGGCCCGCCACGAGTCGCTCTCGCAACTTCAGGCGCCCGGGGCGTTTTCCGAAATGCTCGCGCTGACTGTCGCGTCCGGCTCCCAGGAATTCGACCAGCGCACCTTGCAGCTGCACCAGGCGCCGAACACGAAGTCCGATCTCCTCTACAAAAACGCCCTGCGCGACCAGGCAAAGACGATCTTCTCCGGATTGATCATCGTCGATCCGGACGCGCAGAAAACGGACGCGTACCAGAGCAACCGCAACCTGATGCTGAGCGACGACGCGGAGGCAAATTCGCTGCCCGGCCTGGAAATCCAGGCGAACGACGTCCGCTGCACCCACGGGGCAACGTCATCGCGCATCGACCCGGAACAGGAATTTTATCTGCAGACGCGCGGGATCGCGAAAGCCGCGGCCGACGAGCTGCTCACGTTTGGTTTTTTTGAGGAAGTGCTCGCGCGCGTCTCGGACGAGCCGCTGCGCGAGGCCCTGCGCTCGCTGATTCAAGTGCAGTTCAAAAAATAGCGTTCAGGTCCTTCGCCCGATCCCAGGATCGGATTGAAAAAAGGCGCGCCGCACCACGGCGCGCCATTTTTTTTAGAAACCCGACAGGGTCCCCAAACAAGGGTAACCAAACTAGGTAACTAGAAATTCGTTGCTAGAACCGGAAGCGAAACGTTTTTTCCGGACACCTGTCCGCCGAATTTTCGGCTTCAGCGATTGGAGCTTTCCCCACCCCTTTCTTCCCGGGCCGACAGTCGGTCCGGAAGAACCCCAACCCAAAGATAAGACAATGAATAACTGCATCCCACGCGCCTCGCGCTTGGTTAGTTCGGCCCTCGTCGGCCTTCTGCTCCTCGGTACTGCTGCTCAAGCCGCCACCATCACCATCACGAGCACGATCGTCATCGCTGCTGGCGCCACGTACAATGGCAACGGCAACACGATCAAAGCCTCCGGCATGGGCGACGGCGGTCAGGGCGAAGGCCAGAAGGCGTTCTTCCGCCTCAATGCGAACTCGACGCTGAAGAACGTGAAGCTGTCCGCGCCCGGCGTGGACGGCTGCCACTTCTACGGCAACGGCACCATGAACGAAGTCACCTGGCAGGACATCGGTGAAGATGCCCACACGGTGAAGTCGGGCGGCAACTGCTGGGTCTCCGGCGGCGCGGCGTATAATGGAGCGGACAAGTGCGGCCAGGCCAATGCGGCCACCAGCCTCACGCTCTATTATTTCTACACGGACAACTGCCTCAAAAACATCCGTCAGAACGGTGGCACGACCTACACCTGCAACTTCTACTACGATCACAACACGGCGAATCATACGAAGGAAGCGATCGGTCGCACGGATTCGTCGAGCACCCGTTTCGGCGTGCGCGGCATGATCGTGCAGAACTTCAGCGGCAGCAACGGCTGGTGGTACGGCCGTCAGTCGCAGTCGTTCACGTACTAATCGGAAGGACCAGCGTCTTCCTTCCCTGCGCGCCGGAGAATTCTCCGGCGCTTCAAAATGGGAGCTCGATCGGTTGCTGTGACCGGTCGAGCTTCTCAGTGAACGGGTTTTCTCCACTCCCCCTCGACAGCTTTCGCCCGTATGCGTTGGTCGAACCTTTCCCTGCTCCTGGTCTGCCTCATCCTGGCGCCAGCGGGATTTTTCCTGGGTCGCCTGTCACCTGCGCGGGAAAAAATTGCACCCGGCAATCCCAAAGCAGCGCAGAAAACCGCTGCGGTTTCGCAATCCGAAACGCCCCGCCCCGCCGCCGCGAGCGAGGCCGGCCATTCTCCGGTCCCGTCGTGGGACAGCCGGTGGTCCGAGGCATGGGGGGGAGCGAATACTCCCGCCCGGAATCGAAAACTCGCCGCCCTGCTCACCGAGCTGGCGAAAACGAACCCTGAACAGGCGCTCGCCCTCGCCCGCGCCGTCGACGACTGGCGGCTGAGGGACATTCTTCGCGATGCCGCGCTGCGCGGCTGGGCCTCCGTCAACGCGAACGCCGCCGGCGATTGGGCGCTCGGCGTGCAGGAAGATCACCGTCGCGCCGCCGTCGAAGCGGTCATGCAGGGCGCGGCCACCAATCCCGATGCCGCCGTGCGCGTCGCCTTGCGGCTCTGCGCCTCCGACCCGGAACGCGGCGGCGACTACGGTCACTACACGATTGCCGCGCTCGTGGAGGCCGGCGCCTTCGAAAACGCCGTCCGCTTTGGGCGGGAAATCGGCGCGGACAAATATCCTTTCCTCGTGAAATCGGCCTTTTTCCAGTGGGCGCGCAACGAGCCTTCCCAGGCTCTCGCGGCCCTGGACGACATCAGCGATCCCATCATCCGGGGCAAAGCTTACGGGGAAGTCATCGGCGGTTGGTCCTGGTCGGATCCCAAGGGACTTGCCGCCTACGCCCTCACCCTCCCCGCCGGCAGCGGTCGCGCGGAAGCGATCGCGGAAGCTCTCCCGCGCTGGGTGGAAAAAGATCCCAACGCCGCGATGGATTGGATGCGTCAGCACGATTCCGGATGGGAGTTCGACGCCGGTGTCGCCGCGATCGCCAATCTCCAATCCGTCATCACCCAACAGCCCGCGACCGCGATGGCGATGGCGGGCGATCTTATTTCCGACGCAGCCACGCGCACCCAAACCATGCGCGCCGTTTTCCGTCAGTGGGCCGAAAACGATCCCGCCGCCGCCCGCAAGTTTCTCGAAAAAACACCCGAGGGGCCGGACCGCGCGACCCTCCTCGATGAACTACACGACCTCCTGCCCGATGGCGGCTGAGGACCGATCTTAATTTTCCGACCGCAATGTCCTTTCCCGGAGCCTATCGAGCCAACGCGTCGAACGCCGGCGCAACCGACCGCCTCGAGCGCAGCGGCATGCTGCTGTCAGCGCGCTGGTCGACGCTGCAGTTGATCCTCGCGGGCGTGTGCGTTGCTCTCGCGGGTTACTGGATCGCGGGCAAGACCGCGTCGTCGCGCGATGTGCCAGCCGCGCCGGCTACATTCCCCGTATCCCAGACTTCCGCGACGAGCGTCCGTCCGCCGGCTCAGTTGTCCGCCGCCGAAGCGTGGGAGCAGCAGTGGAGCAAACAAAGCAGCCGGCCCAACAGCCCGGCCCGAACCCGCGATCTCGAAACGATGCTCGAACAACTCGCGCGCACCGATCCGCAGCGGGCGCTGGCTCTCGCGCTCGCCGAGGGCAACTGGCTCGTCCGTGATTTGCTTCGCAATGCCGCTCTTCGCGGCTGGGGTGCCACCGCTCCTGACGCCGCCGCCGACTGGGCCACGGCCCAGCCCTTGCTGGGCGACCGGATGCAGTGCGTCACCGCCGTCCTGACGGGCGCGGCCGAGCGCCCCGAAGACGCGGTCCGACTTGGGTTGCGCCTCTGTGCTGCGGAAGCGGCCCCCGCTGGCGACTACGGACATGCGCTGATCAATGCGCTCGTGGATAAAACGGGTTCTTTCGAAACAGCGGCCCGCTTCGCCACCGCCGCCACCATGGTCGACCGCCAGTCTTTCCTCCTGGACTCCGCCTACTATCAATGGGCGCAGCACGAACCCGGGCGCGCCCTCGCGGAATTCGACAAAATCGCCGATCCGAAAATTCGCGACGCCGCGCGCAAGGGCATGATCGCCGGCTGGGCCGATTCGGACCCGCAAAAACTCGCCGATTTCGCCCAGGCGCTTCCCCGGGGCGAGGATCGCAGCCGGGCGTTGGAGATCGCCCTCCCGCAGTGGGTCGCCAAGGAACCGGAAGCGGCTTTGAAGTGGATGAATCAAGTCGACCCCGACCCCGATTTCGACCGCGGCATCGCCTCGCTCGCTCTGCGTTCGTCGCTCCATCCCAATCCGGCGGTCGCGATGGAATTGACCGAAAGCATCACGAACCCCGCGTCCCGGGTTCTCACCCAAAGCAATGTTTTCTACCAATGGGCGATCCGCGACCTGGCCGCCGCACGCAAATACGCCGAAGCCACCCCCAATCGCGAGCAACGCGCCATGCTCCTCGAGGATCTCGCCACCCTCGAAGCCAGCAAACGCAACGAATAGCGCCTTCGCCTCCTCTTTATCATGCGATCCTCTTTTCCTCTCCGCCCGTGGCTTGTTCTCCTTGGAATGGGCTTGGGTGCGATCGCGGACGTGTCGCCGTCCCGCGCGGCCGACGCATCGTCGCCGCCGGCTTTTCCCCTGCACCGCGCGGCGCAGAACAACGATCTCGCCACCCTGCGCTCGCTGCTGCGACTCGATCCGGCGCGGGCCAACGCCACCGATCCGCAGGGCGTCACGCCGCTGTTTGTCGCGGCGCGCTATGGACACACCGCCATCGTGCAGCTTCTCCTCGAGGCTGGCGCCAGGGTAAATGCCCGGACCAATCTCGATGGTTCAACTCCGCTCTGTGTCGCCGCGTTTCACGGGCATATCGAGGTGGCGCGACTGCTCGTCGACAAGGGCGCCGACCTCGAAGTCAAAACCCAGCCCGATCAGTTCACGCCCTATCTGCTGGCGACCGGCAACGGCCAGGGGGAAATGGCGAAGTTTCTCCAGTCACGCGGCGCGAAAGTCGAACACCAGACAGCCGTCGCTTCGACCGCCCTCGCCCGCGCCGCACTCGAGGGCCAGGTGGAAGCCGTCCAGACCCTGCAGCAAAACGGCGCCCCCGTGGATTCGCGCAATGCCGAGGGAGAAACCCCGCTCATGCTCGCCGCGCGCGAGGGGCGCGTCGACGTGGTGCGGCTTCTGCTCGATCGCGGCGCGGATCCGAACGCCGAGGACAACGCCGGGCTCACCGCGCTCCACCAAGCCGCGAAGGAAGGCCGCAGCGACACCATCACCCTCCTGCTCGACCGCCACGCGCGCATCGATGCCCGCGACAAACGCCAGCGCACGCCGCTTTTCATGTCCGCGTTCTACGGCTATGCCGAGGCCGCGCGAATCCTGTGTGAACGCGGCGCGGAGGTTGACGCCCGCGACAACCAGCAACGCACCCCGCTTTTCATGGCGGCCAACGACGGCTCGGAGGCCACGGCCCTCGTCCTCCTGGAAAAAGGCGCGAGTGTCGAAGACAAGGTCGTCAACAATCGCAGCACGCTCAACCCGCTCCGCATCGCCGCCTACGACGGCCACATCGGAATCCTCAAGGCGCTGATCGCAAAAGGCGCCGACGTAAACTCGAAGCGCATCGACGACGGCTTCACCCCGCTGCTCTATGCGGCACAGGGCGGACACCTCGACGCGTTGAAAATTCTTCTCTCCAAAGGCGCGCGCCTCGACGAGAAAACCCACGATGGCCGCACCGCCTTGTGGCTGGCCTCGCAGATGGGCTGGGTCGCCATCGTGAAATTCCTCCTCGCCCAGGGATTGGAAATCGACGCACGTGATGCCGAAGGCCGCACGCCGCTCTTCGCCGCCGCTGAAGTGGGCTACCCGGCAGTCGTTCGTTTTCTGATTTCGAAAGGCGCCGCAGTCGATGCCCGCGCGAAAAACGGACGCACGCCTCTCGCGATGGCGGCGAAGATCGGCCAGCTCGAAACCGTGCAAGCCCTCCTCGAAAACGGCGCCGCCCCCGGCGCGCGCAGCGCCGACGGATTGACGCCCCTGCTCCTCGTGACCGGCGCTGACGGCCCGCACTACATCATTCCCCCCGACGGCTCGTACCTGAAAATTTTCCATCTCCTGCGCGAACGCGGTGCGTCGATCGAAGACCAGACCTCCACCGGGGAAACGCCCCTCTATCTCGCCGCGCACGAAGGCCGCGCGGATGTGATCGCCGCGTTGCTCGACCTCAAGATGAAGGTCGACATCCGCGATCGCGCCGGCCGCACGCCGCTGTTCGCCGCGTGTGCCTCCGGCCAGGCGGACGCCGCCAGAATCCTGCTCGCCCGCGAGGCCGATCCAAACGCGGTCACCGCCGCCGGCGACTCGCCGTTGCACGCCGCCGCGCAGGGAGGACACCTCGAAGCGGCCAAGGCCCTGCTGGAAAAAGGGGCCGCGATCGATGCGAAAACGAGCAGCGGCGCGACGGCATTCACCATTGCGCAAAGCCAGGGACACAAACCGTTCGTCACGCTCCTGCGCCGACGCGGCGCGAAAACCGCGGACACACCCGCTCCCGTCTCCAACTCCTCTCCGCGCTCATGAAAACAATGACCGCTTCGTCTTTCTTCAGAGCCGGTTCCGTGGGTGTGGCGCTCGTATTTGGTGGGTGGAATTCTTCGGCCAACGCCAGTGCTCCTGCGATTGCTGCGCCCAAGCCCGGCGAAACGACCTCGACCTCTCCCCTCCATCAGGCGATTCAAGCGGGTCAGCTCGATGTTGCGCGGGTGTTGCTCACCTCGAATCCAAAACTCGCAAGCGCCTACGATACGGCAGGACAGACTCCGCTTCACCTCGCCGCCGAAACCGGAAACCTCGAAGCGATTAAACTCCTGCTGGAATACAAGGCTCCGCTTGAAGCGAAAAACCGCACCACCGGCTACACTCCGCTCGCGGCGGCGGCCGCGCGCGGTCACGTCGCGACGGTGCAATTTTTGCTCAAACAAGGTGCCGCGGAAGACGCCCGCGCTGGGAAACTCGAAACCCCGCTCTTCCTCGCAGCCCGCCAGGGCCATCTCAACGTCGTGAAGTCGCTCATCGAGGCTCACGCCGGCATCGACATCACCGACAATGAAGGCCGCACACCCTTGATCGCGGCGGCACGCGACGGGCACCTGACCACCGTGCAATTCCTCCTGGATAACGGCGCGCAGCCAAACGCTTCGATGATCACCGGTGAATCCGCCCTGTGCCTCGCCGTGCCGGGGGGTCACGTGGAAATTGTCCGCGCGTTGCTCGAGATGGGATCGCTGGCCACCTTTCGGACCAGCAGCGGCGACACACCGCTCTCGATCGCCCGCAAACTCGGCAACCGGCCCATGATCGCGCTGCTGGAAAAAGCGGGCGCGCGACTGACCGAGCCCGGGCCCGAAGGGTCGATGGGCACGGCGACACCCGCAGAGGCGCGGAAGTAATTCTCCCCGCCCGCCTGATTCATCTCCGCGGTTGCACGTTGGAGGTGCCGCGCTTCACTGCTGGCACATGAACCGCGAACGCACTCTTTCCCGCGAAGTCGTCGCCACGCAAATTCCCTCCGGCGACAAAACCCCGCTTCCGGCCGGCTCGACCGTGATGATTCATCAGACGCTCGGCGGAAGCTATACCGTCCAGACTGACTTCGGTCTTTTCCGTCTGGATGGAAAAGACGCCGACGCGATCGGCGAGACGGCAACCGACAACACCGTGAAGAGCGCGACCCTCGCCGACGGCGCTCCAGACCCGGCGGCAATCTGGGCGCAGTTGCGTCAGGTCTTCGATCCCGAGATCCCGGTCAACATCGTGGACCTTGGCCTCGTCTATTCGATGGACGTCGCTGGCGAGGCTGCCAACGGCTACCGCGTGGACGTGGCGATGACTTTGACCGCCCCCGGCTGCGGGATGGGTCCGGCCATTGCCGAAGATGCTAAAACGAAAATCCTTTTGGTCCCCGGCGTAAGCACAGCGGACGTTCGCATCACGTGGGACCCGCCGTGGAACCAATCGATGATCAGTGAAGAAGGGAAAATGAAGCTCGGGCTGATCTGAGCGGGTTGCCCCTTTTCCAGTTTCCCAAGGGTCGCGTACCCTGAAAACGAAACTGGCGACGCCCCTCCTGAGAGCATCGCCAGTCGGCCGGCTGTCCGGCCAGCAGTTAGTCCAATCAGTCCTCCTCAACGAATACTGTTCGCAACCACTCGGATAGCGGCCGAGCGGGAAAGAGCTTCCTGAAAATTCGCGGCTTTGACGGTCTCATCGAACGCCAGGTTTACGGCGGTCATCAGCCCGACATCGCCATTCCGGACAACCAGGTGGAAAACGCGGACGGGAACCCCTACCTGGGCCACCCCTCTCGTGGAACTGAAGCGGGATCCGGTAAGGGAAGCGGGGAGCGTTTTGTCGAAGATCAAAACCGCATCGTAAGCACCCGAGGCGAGCTTCTCCGCGACGTTGGCCGGAGATGATTGATCCGACAGCTTTACGGCCAGCGGAATACCCTGGCGCTGAATGCTGGCTCCAAGGCTTGAAGCGAAGGCGTAATGGACGGAATCCCGCATTCCATCACGTTTACTGGCATCGACTACAGCAACCCGAAGGCTGCGGCTTGATTTCACCTTGATGGAGTCTGAAGCGCTGGCCGCGGCCACGCCGACGAAGAGCGAAAGAAGCACCAGACCGAAGCGAAATTTTGTGTGCATAATGGGTGGGAAACGGGGTTGAAATTGACTGAAAAAAACCTCTGAAAACCGCTACTTTCTTTCAATAACCATTCGTTTACCTGTGTGTTTTTAGCAGGGTTTTAGCAGGGTGTTCACCCTATCGTTACGTAGGGTTGCTTACTGCGAGATGTTTCGCGCCCAAATCGTATGACTTGGCATCGCCGACAATTTTGCTGCGCGGAAATTTTTCCCGCTCCACGGTGTCGCCACGATGCGTCCCCTCCTCGTGTTTCTCTCGCTCCCGTTTTTTTCTGCGGCCGCTTTATTGCACGCCGATGCACCGTCAGTCCATGCGGTGCTGCTCCCGTCGAGCCTCGCCGGCTGGAAATACGTCACCCCCGCCAACGAAGGGATCGAATCGGTTTGCCGGGTTAAACCCGACGGGGTGATCGCGGTGACCGGAAAACCGAACGGATATATCGCGACAGAGCTCGGCTACGAAAATTACAACCTCCATGTCGAATGGCGCTGGACGGACAAGGGAGGAAATGGCGGCGTCCTCGTTCACATTACCGACGGACCGATGGATCGGATCTGGCCGATCTCATTTCAAATTCAGACGAAGAACACCCGCGCCGGTGACCTGCTGCCGATGTCGTCCGCGAAATTTTTCGAGCCGCCATCGCCGGAGCTAAAACCCGCGCAACGCGCCCGGCTTGCCGAAGACAGCGAGAAACCCGTGGGCGAATGGAACACGTGCGACGTCATCTGCCGGGGCGACACGATCGAGGCGGCAGTGAACGGCGTAGCCCAAAATCGCGTGACGCAATGCATCCCCTCATCGGGAAAAATCGGATTTCAACTGGAAGGCGCGCCGTTTGAGCTGCGCAACGTCTGGATCGAGCCGCTCAAGCCGGCAGGCGTTCGCAAAGAATAGCCGGCCGACTCGGCCCGGCTCAGCGTAAACTTGGCCGCGCCGCTAGGGCCCCATTGCCACCGCGTGGTTGGGATTCAGCGCAGCCGGAACCGCATGCTTAAATCCGGCAAGTTGAAGTCCGCGCCGCACCTCGGGGGCGCGCATGAAATCGCTCCATACCCGGCCGCTGCGCAAATTTTCCGCCATCACGAGGGTGATGCCCACATCGATTCCGATCACGTCCGGCGAAACCCATCCGGTCTGCGGATTGAAGGCATCAGCGAAACCATAGCGGCGCCAGACGCGCTTGCCGCCGAGATCGCGCATTTTCTGCAACGCAGCGAGGCATTCCCGCGGCGCGAAAGGCAGCGAGCCCCCGGGCGCGCACGGGACGAGCGTACCGTCAGTCTCGTGCTCCGCGCCAAACGGCCCGCCCCACGCGCGATAGCCGCGCGGACCATCCGACGCGGTTACGCCCCAAAGTTCATGTGACCAATGCGAAAAGTCTCCGGATCGATCCGCGCACCATTCGCGTTGCGCCAGCGTCGCATCCACGGAGTTTTGCCAGTAGTCGGCATAGCCGTCGTGCAGACCGCGAAAATCAAACCACGCGTGGGAATATTGATGGGTGAAAAGGGGCGCGCACTGAATGAACGTCCGTCCCCCGTAGTTCACTACGGGGCCGCGCCGCCACGCATGCCATGTCAGTTCGGGCAACGCTTTCGCCGGGGCGCCAATCCCCAGCAAATAAAGACCGAGCATCTCGGCGTAGCTGTCCCAGCGGTTGGAAATAAAACCCGTCTCGGGCCGCCAGCCGTGGGAAAGCGTCGTCCCTCCGTTTAGCGCCCAGCGCCAGTCGATCCGCGCGTAGATCGCGTCCACCAGCGCACTCACCTCGGCATCGCCAAAATATTCGCGGGCTCCCAGTGCCCCTTGCAGAAACAGGGCCGTATCGATCGTGGATGCTTCGCACTTCCAGGCGCGCTGTCCTGTTTTCGCATCGATGAAATGATAGATCCAGCCGTGCGCGTGCGGGACGTGGTCGTGGACAAATCGCAGTGTCGTTAACACCCGCTGACGCGCCTCCGGACGCGAAAGCCATCCGCGCTGGTCGGCGATGCACCAGGCCGTGAGCGCAAATCCCGTTGCCGCGATGCTCGCCGGCGCGTCACTCCGCCCGCCATTCGCGGGAGCGCGGTCATGGGTCAGCCCACTCACCGGATCGGTCTGCTCACTGAAAAAGCGGAAGGACCTGAACTGGATGTCTTCCACGAGTGTCGCCTCGCTCGCATTGAGCGCATAGTTGGGTTCGCGACTCGGCGAAGGAAGCGTGGCTGACATGGAGGAGGTGCCGAGCGACATCCCGATCAGGGCCCACGTCGCACGGATCAAGCAACGCCTCACGTCTCGGATGTCCAAAAATTTTGAGCGGGGAAGAAAGCTCAGCATGCGTCGCCTTTACTCCCGCTATCGGCACGCAGCTCGCTCTCCGTAGCGAGAGTTTTCCGATTTGTTCCGAAAAAATTACGAATAATTCCAGACGGTCTCTCCTCGTCGCTTCCGGCTTTTTAAACGCACGCCGGAATCAGCGGTTTTCCCTCTATCCCAATCGGCTCGGCCTCGCGGGTCTGAATCGCCGCGAAGATCGCCTCGCTGGTGGCTGGTGACGCGAGCCTCACTTCACCCGCTCCGCCGAAGGCCGCCACCGCGTCGCGGAGCGCTTCCCGAACCGCAATCGCCAGCATGAGTGGAGGTTCGCCAACCGCCTTGCTGCCATGAATCACATCCGGCTGCGCTGCATTCGGCAGCAACGTCACCCGGAAATCCGCCGGCGCGTCGCTGATCGCGGGTATCTGGTAGGTGCTCGCGCTGTGCGTCAGCAACCGCCCGGCTTTGTCCCAAAGCAATTCTTCGCGGGTGAGCCAGCCCATGCCCTGCACAAACCCGCCTTCGATTTGCCCGCGGTCGACTCCTGGGTTCAACGATTCGCCGGCATCGTGCAGAATATCCACGCGGCGCACGCGGTGCATGCCCGAATACCCATCCACTTCCACCTCCGCAACCGCCGCTCCACACGCAAAATAGTGAAAGGGCCGTCCCGCCGCCTTCGTCCAGTCCCAGTGAATCCCCGGCGTCCGGTAGTAACCCGTCGCCGCCAGGCTGATGCGCTCGACGTAGGCCTTCCCGCACACCTTGGCGAACGGCACCTTGTTATTTTTGTCGTCGCGCTGCATCGCACAACCATGCGCGAACTCCACGTTCGCCATCGTCGTGCCGAGCATGTCCGCCGCCACGGGCGCCAGTCGCTCGCGCAACGTCACGCACGCCGCCGCCACCGCTGCACCGTTTAGATCGGCACCGGCGGAAGCTGCGGTCGCCGACGTGTTTGGCACTTTGTCCGTGCTCGTCGTCATCAGCCTGATGCTGCTGGCCGGCAAGCCCAGCTCGCGCATCGCGACTCCCAGCACCTTCGTGTGCAGGCCCTGCCCCATCTCGGTGCCGCCGTGGTTCACCTGCACCGTCCCGTCGGAATAGATCAACACCAGCGCTCCGCCTTGGTTGTAGGGAAGGTGCGTGAACGAAATCCCGAACTTCACCGGCGTGACCGCCAGGCCGCGCTTCACGCGTGCGTGCGTCCGGTTCCACGCGGCGATCTCGGTCCGCCGCGCAGCGAAATCCGCCTGCTCCATCACACCCTGCCAGCATTCCTGGATGCGGTTGTCACCGATCTCCTCGAGATAGTGCGTCGTATTGGTCGCTCCACTGCCGTGGTAGAGATTGCGCTCGCGCACCACCTCCGGCGGCAGGCCGAGACGCCGCGCGACGCGATCGATGATCTCCTCGATCACCAACATCCCCTGCGGTCCGCCGAAACCGCGAAACGCCGTGTTCGACGCCACATTCGTTTTCGCGACACGACCCGTGAAACACACCGCAGGGAGGTAATACGCGTTATCGAGATGAAAGAGCCCGCGATCCAAAATCGCCTGCGAGAGATCGAGCGACCAGCCGCCGTTCGACACGAGCTCGACGTGCGCCGCCTGCAGCCGTCCTTCCCGATCGTAGCCCACGGAAAACGTGGCGTGAAACGGGTGCCGCTTGCCCGTGACCATCATGTCCACGTCGCGATCGAGCTGCAGCCGCACCGGTCGTCCGGTCTTCACCGCCGCCAGCGCGACCAGCGCCGCAAACGGATTTCCCTGCGTCTCCTTCCCTCCGAATCCGCCACCCATCCGCGGCGACTGCGTCACGACTTTGTTTCGCGGCAATCCCAGCACTTCGCCAACGATCGCCTGGATTTCCGACGGATGCTGCGTCGACGAACACACGTTCACGCAGCCGTTTTCCACCGGCTCCGCCCAAGCCGCCTGTGTTTCCAAATAAAAATGCTCCTGTCCGCCCAATTCGAATTCGCCCTCCAGCCGCAGCGGCGACGCCGCCAAAGCCGCTGCGCAATCCCCGCGCGCCAAGGTGTGCGGCTCCGTGTGAAAACTACCCTGAGCCACCGCCTCCGCGATCGTGAGCAGGGGTGCGAGCGGTTCGTAATCTATTTCCACCAGCGCCGCGGCCGCGCGACACGCTTTCACGGATTCGCCCACCACCAGCGCCACGATCTGCCCGTGGAAATAGATTTCATCAGTGGCGAAGAGCGGTTCGTCGTGACGCACCGGCCCAATCACGTTTTTTCCCGGCACATCCTCGGCCAGCAGAATTGCGACAACTCCCGGCGCCCGGCGCGCCTTGCTCGCATCGCGACGCTTGATCCGGGCGCGCGCGTGGGGCGCCATCACCGGCCAGACATCGAGCATCGGGCGCTGGTGCGCGAGATCGTCGGAATAAAGCGCGCCGCCCGTGACATGCCCAACCCCGCTCTCATGCGGCAAAGCCCGCGAAACATCGTCCGGCTGCCACTTCGTTCCGTGCTCGAAACCGAGCGGCTCGTCCTGCGCTTCGCTCGAATCTCCCGCCACAAATTTTTTCCAGAGACTCACCACAAGCCCGCGCCGGTACGCCGCGCCGCCCCGGGCGTCGTCGATCGGTTGAAACGCGTTCGCAAGCATCCTGGTCACCTCTGAAGTCACAGCCGCGTCCGCCAACGCCCGCCCTTCGAGCGCCTCCTCTGCTTTCCGCGCCCGCACCGGCGTCGGGGCGACGCCGCCGTAAGCAAGGCGCGCGCGACGCACGATCCCCTGCGCATCGCAATCCACACAAAACGCCCCCGCCACAATCGAGATGTCCAGTTCGCGCCGCTTCGAAACTTTCAAGAAATCGACCCTGCGCACGAGCCCGGCCGCGACGCCACGCGGCACCACGATCTCCCTGATGATCTCGTCTTCCCGCAACGCGGTCTTCCGATAGCCCGTGAAAAAATCCTCGAGCTTCACGGTGCGTTCGCCCGCGACCGATGCGAGCACCAGCTCGGCATCGAGCGTGAGCAGGACCGGCGCGCTGTCGCCGATCGGTGACGCCGTCGCGAGATTGCCTCCCAGCGTCGCGCGATTCCGGATCTGGCGCGAAGCGAACACCCGCAGCATTTTCGCCAGCGAGGGAAATTCGGAGGCAACCGTCTCCTCGATCGCCGTAAGCGTCACAGCGCCACCGATCCGCCACGACGTTTCCGAACGAATGATGCCGGCGAGTTCCGGCACCGCTTCCGTCGAAATCAGCAGCGGAAAACTCGTGAACTTCTTGTTGAGTTCGACCCCGATCTCGGTCGCGCCCGCGACCAGCCGCGCTTTCGGATGCGCCTGCTTCAAGGCGAACAGTTCGGCCAGCGACGTCGGCCGGAAAAACCGCTCACCGCCCCCGCCATAGTCCAGCGAACCCAGGGAAAACGCCGGCGCCTGCAGCCGGACACGAAACGGGTCTCCCTCTGTCTCCGCCTTCTTGTCGTCACGCCGCGCGAGCGCCGCCACCATCGCATCGCGAATCGGCCGGTAGCCCGTGCAACGACAGAGATTCCCGCAGAGTTGATCGCTGATCTGGCAATGCTCCTTGAGGCCGTCGCGGTAATACGCCTCGAACATCGAAACCGTGAACCCCGGCGTGCAGTAGCCGCATTGCGAGCCGTAGTGGTTCACCATCGCCGTCTGCACCGGGTGCAATGTCTCGGCCTGGGCCAGCCCTTCGACCGTCAGCACTTCGCGTCCTGCAAACATCGGCAGCAGCGCAATGCAGCTGTTGATGGAGCGATAAGTCGTCCGCCCCGCGGAATCGCGACCGACGATCGCCACGGTACACGCGCCGCAATCGCCTTCGTCGCAACCGCGCTTGCTCCCCGTCCGGCCAGTGGCGCGCAGCCAGTCCAGAAGGGTGGTCGTCGCGGCCATGTTTTCCACGGCGACCCGCCGGCCATTGAGCAAAAACTCAAAACTCGAGACCGGGTTCTTCGCGGGGACCGCCATGCCGTCAAGAAGCAGCAAACGCGCCGCCCGCGCAAATCAGAAGGCAGGTCTGCCGCACCGGCCGGGCTCTCACAACGCCGGGCGGTTCACGTCTTTGTAGTAGAGATAACTCGCCGGCTGTTTTCCCATCGCGACGAACCATTGCGGGCAATATGGCGCCATCCAGATGACATCGCCCGCCGCCACCGGATACCACGATTCCTCCAGGCGATAAATCCCCTGCCCGCCGAGCATCAAGAGCCCGTGCTCCATGACGTGCGTCTCGACGAAGGGCAGCGTCGCGCCGGGTTGATAGGTGAAAATATTCACCGCCAGATCGAAGGCCGGCTCGTCGGGCAACAAGACCTGCAAGCGCGCGTCGGGATCGCCGAGGAACGGCTGGCCTTTCACCCGCGCGGCATCGCCGATGATCGCCTTCGGCGCCGCGGCTCCCGCCAGCGGGACAAATTTTTTCTGGAAGAGCGTCAGCCGCGTGCCGCGTTTGGGCGCCGTCACCGACCACGCTTCGCCGGCCGGCGCGAAAAAATAACCTCCCGCGGCCACCCGCTTTTGCTCGCGGCCAATTCCCACAACACCGCCACCCGTCTCAAAATAGCCGACGGTCTCGATTTCGTTATCCGGAAAAACCGCGCGACCGTCCGTCTCGAAGGTCACGAGCAACTGCGAAAACTTCGCGCCCATCGCTTCCGAAATCAGGATCGTGGCGGCGGCGCCCGTGATGCCCGGCACATTGCTCCTCACGTGCCCGTCGGCCGCGATCAACGCATGACGGGAGGAAATACGCGTGCGGGTCTGGCCGAAGGGGAAGTTCATGGGTTAACAATTCTTAAAACCTGTTTGAACCACAGAGACAGAGGGGACACGGAGCCCAATCTTCAAATTTCTCGGTGCCCTCTGTGCCTCGGTGGTTCACCTCGTTTAACGATGCGGTGCGAGAAACTGGCCCGGCGCCGGCAGGTTCGTCAACCGGCCATCCGCCAGCACCGCACAGCCCCGCACATACGTGTGCGTCACATGGGCCCGGCTGCGCTGGCCGACATACGCGCTGATCCGGTGGCGCGTCCACAAATCGTCCGCCGCGATCTCCCGCTCGTCCCCATACTTCACAAGGGAGAAATCGGCATCGCGGCCGACTTCGAGCAGCCCCTTCCGCGCGTCGATCCGAAAGCGCCGGGCAACATTGCGGGCCAGAACCGCCGCGAGGATCGGCAGCTCTTTGTCCGCCGTTTTTGCCACCTCGGAAAGCAACAGTTCGAAACCGTGCTGCACGCCGGCAATGCCGCCCCACACCGCAAACAGGTTTTTCGAATCCTTCATTTCGGGCAGCGACGGCGAATGATCCGAGCCGATGGTCTGAATCCGGCCCGCCCGCAAATCGCCCCACAGCGCAAGCCGCCGCTTCTCGTCGCGCAACGGTGGCGCGCACTTCGCGATGGCGCCGAGTTTCGCCACGCCCTTGTCGTTCAGCAGCAGGTAATGCGGACATGTCTCCGCCGTCACATCCACGCGCTGCAGCCGCGCCTCGGTGACCAGTGCGATTCCTTCCGGGCTGCTCACATGCACGATGTGCAACGCACACCCCGTTTCACCGGCGAGTTCGAGTGCGATGCGGATCGCCTCCAACTCCACCTCGACCGGACGCGATGCGAGGTACGCCTTAGCGTCGGTCTGGCCTTTCGCTTTTTTCTCGGCGGTGAGCTTCGCCGCCAGCGCATCGTCTTCCGCGTGCACCGCCACGAGCATGTCCAGCTTCGCCGCGCGTTTCATGCCCTCGCGCAGGGTTGCCGTGTCGACCCGCGGAAAACTCGCGACGCCGCTGTCGCACATGAACGCCTTCAGTCCGATCGCGCCGGCATCGCGCAGGCCGGCGAGTTTGTCGAGGTTGCCCGGCACGAGCCCGCCCCACAGGGCAAAATCCACGCACGACTTCTCCTCGGCGAGCGCCCGTTTCTCGCGCAGGCGCGCCGCATCGAGCACGGGCGGCTCGGAGTTAAGCGGCATGTCGAAGAAACAAGTGCCGCCCCCGGTCGCGAGCGCGGCCGAACCGGTGGCGATCCCCTCCCACTCCGCGCGGCCGGGCTCGTTGAAATGCACGTGGGCATCGACGATCCCGGGGAAAACGTAGCAGCCCTTCGCGTTGAGCGTGGCATGCGCCGGCTCCGTGATCTCCGGCGAGATCTGGGCGATCCGTCCGCGCATCACGCCGAGATCGGCGCGGCGCACGCCATCCGGGGTGACGATTTTTCCTCCGCGCACAATGAGCTCGAGGCGCTCGGCCTCGGCCGTGGCTATGCCGGTTTTTTTCGCGAATGAGGTGAAGCTCTTCATGGATCGATTCAGGCGAAGCTAACCACAGATTACACGGATGAACACAGATAGTTCGGAGTCTTTCTCTGGGCCCATCCGTGGAACCTGTGGTTTCAAATGATTGTTTTCGCCGAAGCGTTACGCGCGAGCCGCTCGATAAAATTTTCCGCGACGCGCAGCGCCACCGCGACATCCGCCGGGGATGCGTGCTCGTCAGGGTGGTGGCTGAGCCCCTCGCGACAGCGCACAAACAACATCGCCACCGGCGTGAGGGCCGACATCACCACCGCGTCGTGTCCGGCACCGCTCACTAGCGACAAACTGCGACCCTGCACCGCCCGCACGCTTTGCGCGAGGAGCGCCGCCAGAACGGGTGCGCAGGCCACCGCTCCATTCTGCTGCGTGCGCTGCCAGTCGAACCTGAGCTTGCGCCGTCGGGCGATTTCCTGCGCCGCCAGCAGGCACGACTCCACCGCCGCCTCGCGTGCCCCGTCGCGCGCGTGTCGCACATCGAGCGTCAGCGTTGTTTCCCCGGGGACGACGTTCGGCGCAGCGCCTGGCACTTCCAGCACTCCCACCGTGGCGACGAGTCCCGGACTGCTTTGCGCGAGCGTTTCCACCGCGAGGACAAACTCCGCCGAGCCCGCGAGCGCATCGCGGCGCAGGGTCATTGGCGTCGTGCCGGCGTGGCCGGCCTTGCCGCGAAACCTGACCTTGCCCCGCGTTTGTCCCGCAATCGCCGAGACCACCCCCACCGCCAGCTTCTCTTTCTCCAGCACCGGCCCCTGCTCGATGTGAACTTCAAAGTAACCCAATAGGTTACTTTGTTTCCGGGCGGCGCGGGGCGGGGAAAAGGAACCTCCGTTAAATTGAGCCAACGCCTGCGCGATGCTGATGCCACGCGCGTCGCGATGCTTCAGCTCCGACGCGCTAAGCTGGCCGGCGTAACCCTTGCTTCCGAGGTAGGCACTGGCGAAGCGCACGCCTTCCTCCTCGGAAAAACCGAGCACCTCGACGTGAAACGGCAGCTTCACTTTGCGCTGGCGCAACTCCGCGAGCGCCACGATCGGCAGCAAAACCCCCAGCGCCCCGTCGAATTTCCCGGCGTTACGCACCGTGTCGAGATGCGAACCGATCAACAGCGTCTTTGCCTTGGGATTCCGCGACGCGAGGCGGCCGATCAGATTGCCCACACCGTCCACCCTCACCGCGAGGCCAGCCTCGCGCATCCATTTTCCCACCTGCCGGTTCGCGCGCCGCATCGCGGGCGAGAGGAACGTTCGCGTCAGCCTGCCCGGCTCGTCGCTGATGCGCCCGAGTTCAGCCAGCATACCCGCCAGTTTTTTTGCGGCCGCCATGCGTCAGCTTCCCCGATAAGTGCTGTAGGACCACGGCGTCACCAGCAGCGGGATGTGATAACTCGCCGCGGCATCCGAAATCGAAAAGCGAACCGGCACCTGATCGAGCAGCGGACACTCGACGCCGCGGGCGGCGAAGTAATCGCGAACGTGAAAAACGAGTTCGTAGTTTCCTGCGGCCAGTTGCGCCCCGTCGAGCAGCGGAGCTTCCATGCGGCCGTCGGCGTTGGTCGTGACGGTCTTGAGGAGAACGGATTCTTTGCCGTGACGCAGAAGCTGGATCTTCATCCCCGCGGCGGGACGGCCAGCGGTGAGATCGAGAACGTGGGTGCTGAGCTTGGCGGGCATGAGTGGGTCTTAGACAGAATGAACGGAATGGACAGAATAAGAATTCAGCATCGCGCACTCTGAAGATTCATCCTGGCTGTTTTGTTCATTCTCTCTGTTTGAGAAGCTCTTCGAGGCGCAGCCAGGCGATCTTTTCGATCTCGGTCAGCGCGGTGGCGAATTCCTGCTCCGTGGTGTTGCCCAAGCGGGCTTGCATCGCGACGAGGATCTCAGAGCGCGCCTTGAGCCGCGCACAAATGACGAACGGAAAACCGAAACGCACGCGGTAGGCGGCGTTGAACTCCTCAAACGTTGCCATTTCCTCGACCCCCATCCGATCGAGACCGGCACTCGCCTGCTCCCGGCTCGAGTCGGCGGTCAGTCGGTTTTCGCGGGCCAGGCGGCCGGCGAGGTCGGGATGCTCACGAATCAATCGAAGCTGTCGCTCCGCGATGGCGCCGCGCATCGTCGCGCAGAGTTCGGCGTGAAGATGAACCGCATCACGGAAAGGGCGGCGCGGCCAGGTTTCCTCGGCCACCCACGGCGAATGTTCAAACAGATGCCCGAGCGCCGCGGTAAAGGCGGGCAGATCCAGGTCGTTTAGTTCTGAGATTGAAATCATCAGGGGAGAAGTTCGTAGGCGGGCAGCGACAGAAATTCGTCGAACTGCTCGCTCCGCACCATGCGCATGAAAAGTTCCGTGGCCTCCTTGAAACGGCCGCCGTCGTAAACCGTCGCGCCGTATTCCACGCGGATTTTCGCGAGCTCCTCGGCAAGAAGTTTTTGGTAGAGCTCGAAGGTGATGGGACGCCCGTCGTCGAGTTTCGCGCTGAAGCGCAGCCACTGCCAGAGCTGCGAACGCGAAATCTCCGAGGTCGCCAGGTCTTCCATCAGGTTGTGAATCGGCTCCGCCCCCGAGCCGCCGAGCCAGGCCTCGAGGTAGCGGATTCCCACGTGAATGTTCCAGCGCACGCCGTTTTCCGTGACCGGCCCATGCAGCGGTGCGAGCAGATCGGCGGCCGTCACCACCACGTCGGTCCGCAACCGATCGAGCTGATTCGAGCCTTTCATGTGCTTCGCAAAGGCATCGAGCGCGCTTTGCACGAGACCGGGATGAGCCACCCACGTGCCGTCGAAGCCGTCGGAGGCCTCGCGCTCCTTGTCCGCGCGGACTTTCGCGAGGGCCTCGGCGTTCGCCGCGGGATCGTTGCGAATCGGAATTTGCGCGGCCATGCCGCCCATCGCGTACGCGCCGCGGCGATGGCAGACCTGAATCACGTGAAAGCAGTAAGCGCGGAGGAACGGCACCGTCATCGTGATCAGCGTGCGGTCCGGGAAAACGTACTCGGGGCGATTCCGGAATTTTTTCACGAAGCTGAACATGTAGTCCCACCGTCCGCAGTTGAGCCCCGAGGCATGTTCCCGCAGCTCGTAGAGAATTTCCTCGGCCTCGAAACAGCCGAGGATCGTCTCGATCAAAACCGTCGCGCGCACCGTGCCGCGCGGAATGCCCAGCGCCGCCTGGGCGTGAACGAAAACATCGTTCCACAGCCGGGCCTCGAGATGACTCTCCAGCTTGGGCAGGTAGAAATACGGGCCGCTGCCGCGGGCGATGAGCGCCTCGGCGTTGTGGAAAAAATAAAGTCCCCAGTCGAAGAGTGAGGCGGAAACGCGCTTCCCCGCGTGGAGCACATGCTTCTCTTCCATGTGCCAGCCGCGGGGCCGGGCGATGATCGTCGCGATCTTTTCCTTCAACGCGTAGGCCTTCCCTTCCGGCGAGGTGAAGCTCAACGTCCGTCGCGCGGCGTCACGCATGTTGATCTGGCCCTCGAGGCAGTTTTCCCAGGTGGGGGAATTGGCGTCCTCGAAGTCGGCCATCCAGCATTGGGCGCCGGAGTTGAGCGCGTTGATCGCCATCTTGCGTTCCACGGGTCCGGTGATCTCGGTGCGGCGGTCAACCAGGTCGGCCGGCGGTGGCGGCACGCGCCAGTCGCCGCTGCGAATCTCCACGGTCTCCGGCAGAAAAAGCGGCAGCCGGCCGGCATCGATCTCGCGCTGGCGGTCGACGCGCTTCGCGAGCAGCTCCCGGCGCCGCGGGCCAAATTTCTCGAACAGTCCCGCCAGGAACGCACACGCGTCGGCGGAAAGAATCTCGGCGTAGCGGGGATTCAGCGGGCCGGTGATTTCAAGACCCGCAATCGACAGTGGCTGCTTCATGGATCACGGCATTTCGTAAGCTAGGACGTTGCCAAGCACGAGTCCCTATTCCACGTTGCCGAATTCTTTTTCAATGAACCACCCTCCCGAAAATTTCATGCAGGAAGCGATCCGTCTCGCTGAGGAGGGCATGCGGGCGAAACGCGGCGGACCGTTCGGCTGTGTGATTGTCCGGCAGGGAAAAATTATCGCGCGCGGGACCAACCGCGTGACGTCGACGAACGATCCCACCGCGCACGCCGAGGTGACCGCGATTCGCGACGCCTGTCGCGACTTGGGCACGTTTCAACTCGCCGACTGCGAACTCTACACCAGCTGCGAACCGTGTCCCATGTGCCTCGCGGCGATCTATTGGGCGCACATTCCCACGGTTTACTTCGCCAACACGCGCGCCGACGCGGCCGCGATCGGGTTCGACGACGATTTCATCTACCGGCAAATCCCCCTGCCGCCGGAAAAACGCGCGCTCAAGATGCAGCCGCTCCTCCGCGAGGCCGCGTTGACGACCTTCAAGGCCTGGGCGGCGATGCCGGACAAAGTGAAGTACTGATTGAAGTAGGGCGGACCTTTGACCCGCCTTGGATTGCAGACCGAGCCAGGCCGGGTCACAAACCCACCCTACTTTTCGAACAGCGGTTCGAACGCCCACTTCTCTCCGGAAAACAATCCGCGGTCGCTGAGTTTCAGATCCGGGATCACGAGCAACGCCATGAACGCGAGCGTCATGAACGGCGCGTCCAGTTTCGAGCCGAGCTTTTTCGCAAACGCGTCCAGCTCGGTGTAACGACGGGCGACCGCGTAGCCGTCCCCCGTCGCCATCAGTCCGGCGATCGGCAGCGGGAGGATTTTTCGTTTCCCCTGCCCGACCACGCTGATGCCACCGCGGTGTTTGATCACCAGGTTGACCGCGGCCGCCAGTGACGCGTCGTCGGCTCCGACGGCGACGATGTTGTGCGAGTCGTGTGCGACCGACGAGGCCAGCGCCCCGGCGTCCAGGCCGAAACCGCGGATAAAACCCACCGCGGCGGGAACGCGTCGCTTGTAGCGATTGACCACGACGATCTTCAGCAGGTCCCGCGAAGGATCGGCCACGGCTTCATTGCCCAACACTCTCGCCGCCAGCCGAAGATGGCGGGTGATGAGCTGGCCGTTCAGCGCCTCGATCACGTTTAATTTTCCCTTCGCGGCCGGAACCGCGAAATCGCGCGCCGTTCGCGCCCCCGCGCGAAATTGATTGATCACACGGGCCGGGAGCCGCGGAAGCCTGCTGCGCCCGTCCGCCGCCACCAGCCGGCCGCGGAGGTAGGTGCGCTGGACACGGAAATTTTTCCAGCTCTTCACGACCACAAAGTCGGCCGGATCGCCCTCGCGCAGCAAACCGACGCCGAGTCCGTAATGCCGCACGGGATTGAGCGTCGCGCAGGCGAGCGCATCGAACCGATTCACCCCGAGCGCGAGCGCGCGGCGGAGATGGGCGTCGATATGATGCTGCACCAGCAAGTCCGGGTGCAGGTCGTCGCAACAGAACATGCAGTGTCCCGGCGCGGATTTGAGGAGCGGCGCGAGGGCCGCGTAGTTGCGTGCGGCGGAGCCTTCGCGAATGAGGATCTTCATCCCGGCGGCGAGTTTGTCCCGCGCCTCGGCGAGCGTGACACATTCGTGGTCGGTCGTGATGCCGGCCGCCGCATATTTCTCCGCCTGCGCGCCGCGCAGTCCCGGCGCGTGACCGTCCACGGCTTTCCCCCCGCGCCGGGTCGCCGCGATTTTCGCCGCGACTTCGCGGTCTCCCGCCAGCACGCCGGGGAAATTCATCACCTCCGCCAGGTAGCGGATTTCCTTTCGCCCGACCAAACGCGCCACCGCCCGCGCATCGAGCGTCGCGCCCGCGGTCTCGAACGTCGTCGCCGGCACGCAGGACGGGGCGCCAAAATAAAAGTTGAAGGGCGTGCGCCGTCCCTCGGCGATCATGTAGTTCACGCCCGCGACTCCCATCACGTTGGCGATTTCATGCGGATCCGAGACGGTCGCGACCGTCCCGTGGACGACCGCGAGCCGTGCGAATTCCGCCGGCGGCAGCATCGAGCTCTCGATGTGGATGTGCGCGTCGATGAAGCCGGGCATGATCAATCCGTTTCCCAGCGCGCGGGCGTCCCGGCGAAGGCGCCGGATCAGCCCGCCGGAGATTTCGACGGTGCCGGGATATTCGACGCGGTTAACGACGTCCACAATCCGGCCGGAGATGTGTTGCACAGCCACGTGAAGCAACTTGGGTGCCGCCCCGCGCCGAGGCAATCCCCCGGCTCCCCGCCAGGGAACACGCCTGAGCACTTGCCAAGGAACCGGCGGCCGCCAACGTTGGCCGCCTATGCATTTCGACAATCTCCAGCCCAATCTGGCCGAGCCACTCCCGCGCGCTGACGACGATGATGATGACGATGACGAGCAGACGCCGTCACCCGCGGAGAAAAAAGGAGGCGCCTCCGTCGCGATGCTGATCCAGAAAAAATTTCTCGAGCAGCGGAAAATTTTCCTGTGGGGCGCCGTCACAGACGAAACCGCCAAGGAGATCACGGAGAAACTCCTCTATCTCGAGGGCGTTGCTCCCGGCAAAGAAATCACATTCTACATCAACTCACCCGGTGGCTCGATCACGGCAGGCATGGCGGTCTACGACACCATGCAGCTCGTCACCTCACCGATCACCGTCGTCGTGACCGGCATGGCCGCCTCGATGGGCTCGATCCTGCTTTCCGGCGCCCCGAAAGGCCGTCGCCTGCTCTACCCCCACTCGCGCGTGCTGATTCACCAGCCGTTGATTTCCGGGCGGATGATCGGGCCGGCGAGCGACATTAACATTCAGGCCAAGGAAATGGAGAAACTGCGCGCGGAGCTGAACCAGATCCTCGCCACCGCCTCGGGCCAGCCGATCGAGATCATCAATCGCGATACGGATCGTGATTTCTATCTCAATGCGAAGGAAGCAATCGCCTACGGCCTGGCGGATCGCATCGTGGACAAGGTCTGACGATCTCCGGTCCTGACCGGCGCGCGATACGACGCGCCACTCCCTTTAGCGCGACCGCCGGGTCGCGCTATTTTTTTGCCGCGATTTGAGCAGAAATATCGGCGTGCTCCTTTTCCCAGGCGGCCGCCTGGGAGGAATTGTGCGCGAAACGCGCCGCCTTCACCGCTTCCGGCAACCAGACGAGGCGCAGCTCGGCCGGGAGGTTTTTGACGGCGAATAAAGTCTGGTACACCTCGACTGCCCCGATGCTCCCTCCGTTCGCGGCGAGAAGTTGCGCCGCCTCCCGCGTGAGCGCCCACTCATCGGTACCGGGGGTTTTCAAGCCGGGGACGAACTCCAGCACTTGGGCGGCGCCGGGGGCGTCGCCGGTGGCTTGGAGGCGTTGCGCCAGCCCGACCGCAAGCGCCAGACTCGGCGCGCGCTGGTGTTCAGCCCGTCCCAGCGCCAGCGCCTCGGAGCGTTTTCCGGCGGCCTCCATGAAACGCATGCGGCGAACGACCACATAACCCGCGAGCTTCGGCGGCAGATTCGCCCGGTTTTTCCACTGGTCTTCGAAAGCGACGGCAAACGGCCGGTAAAGCGGGTCGCCCAGCAGGATCGGTTGCCAGCTAAACGCCGGCACGGAATAGCAAGCCGCCTCTCCGAGGGAAGCGCCGCGGATGAGGGCGCGGATCAGCAGGTCGGGTCGATGCGTGAGCGCCAAATACGGCTCGTACACGTTGCCAATGGTCCCCGTGACTCCGCGCGCCACGAAGGGCGCGCTCCATCCGCTGCTCTCGGAGCGCATCGTTCCGGCGGAAAAACTGTGAAGGTGAAAGGCGAACGCCCCGGCGGGAAACTGAAACCCGGACAGCGCAAACGGGCCGTTGAGGTCGGTGGTGTACCAGCCGAAATACAACGCGGGGGCGTCGAATCGCGCCGTGGCGGGGAGGGTGGATCCCGACCGATCGACACCGATATCGAAGGCCAGTCCCTCAAGTTGCGCAGCGACGGCCTCGAACCACTGATCCCCGTCGCGATAAATCCCCCCGATATCGACGTACGCCCGTCCGATGAGACCCGTGCGTTCCGTCTCGACCGCATGGTCGACGAGAGCGAGTGCATGTTCGACGGTCGGGCCGTCCAGCCGCCCGACCGGCACCACCTGCGCGCGATCGGCCCCCGTCGGGTTTTCGTTCCGGTAAAGCGGATTCGGCACAAAGGCGTTGATGCTGTAGCTCGAGCCCGGGAGCAGGCTGAGCTCGGAATCGACCGCGCCGGCATTGGAACGAAACTCCTGCCGGTTGGTGAACGGCTGGTGCTCCGCATAGAAATCGGGCTCGTGCACAATTTTCAGCGGCACCCCCCGGCACACCACCACCGCCGCGATCTGATGGCCGTTCGTCGCGTATTTTTTCCGGCCGAGGTAATCGGTTACCGCGATCGGAATCGCGTCGATCCACTTCCGGGCGACCAGCTCCTCGCGCAGCGGCTCCCAGATCGTGGCGACAAACTCGCGCCACGAGATGATTTCCGCGGACGACATTTTTCTCGCGATGATGTTTTCCAGCGGCACCCGGCGGACTTCCGCATAGTGGCGGGCGACGCGCATCGAGTCGGGATCGTCGCTGTTCGCAAGAATGACGACATGGCCCCCGGGGCCGCCGGAGGCCGCCGCAAGCCTCATCGTCGTCGCGACGATCAACAGCGCGACCCCGCACCATCGCGCCCGCGGCAGGAGCCGGCGAATTTGCGGGGACATCACCCGGCCGATTTTCATCGCGCCACGCGCCAGCCAATCCAGGTCGCAAGCAAACACAGCGTGACGGAAAGAAAGATGTTGGCGGCGGCAAGGCTCCACTGGCCTTTTTGCATCTGCTCGATCGTCTGCCAGCTGAAGCTCGAAAAAGTCGTGAAGCCGCCACACACGCCGATCACGGCGAAGCTGTGCACCCGCACATTTTCCGGCGTGAGGGGAAATTTCGCCATCAACCAGCCGATGAGCAGCGAGCCGGCAATGTTGACCAGGATCGTGCCCCACGGCAGCCGCCCCGCCGGAATCCACCCGCCCGCGAGCGCGCGCGCGACGGAACCGATCGCCCCGCCCAGCGCAATAAACACGAGGCTCGCCGCACTCATGGAACGCCCGCCGGCGCCGTGGAAGGAGCCGGCGCCGGAGCGGCCGACTGTCGTTTGAGCAGAATTCCGCGAAGATAAGTGTCGGGTCTCGAGCCACGCCAGGCGGTGAGCCACAGAGTACCGAGCATCGTCCCGCCCTTGAGCAGCTGCGCCTCGACAAATGCCCGCCCCTCTTCCGAAACCGGCTGCGGCCCGTTGCCGAGTTTGCCGGCCTTCTCGAGTTGGTAGAGCGGCTCCACGAATTTATTTTGCGCCACGATAAAATCCAGCGCGGCCACAAACACCGGATCGCGTCCATCGGTGCGGGGCAGCAGCGAGATGACCTGCGCCGGGGCGCCACGCGGCGCGAGGTCGGAATATTTGATTCCGGCTTTCACGATCAGGCCGCTGTCGATCCACGTGTGGATCGTCCGCTGCGTCGTGTAGCCGTGGGGATTCCCGCCCGCCCAGCCGGCAAAGTGATAGGTCGTGTGCAACGGCTGGGCACTGTCGCCCACGAAATGACCCATGAGGCCCATGACGTGGACGATATCGGCGCGGGCGTTGGCAATCTCCGACGGCGTGCCCAGCTCCTCGTACACCTTCAGCGACGCGAAGGCGGCTTTCAGCATTCCGTAGTGCTCCACGATCGTCCAAGGCAGGAAGCCCGCCCACTGCCTCGTGCGATCCACGTTTTTCTCCGGATCGATGGCGGCGAAATTTTCCGGATGCGCCGCGCGTCCCGCGGCAAACTGCACGGCGAAATCATAGCGGAGTGCCGGCAGCTTCGCGGGATCGAGCCCCGCCGCAGGGATCTCCTCGAGGTCGAAATAATGTTCGGGCCAGTTCGCGTGCTTCAGCGGGAGATCGGGCGCATGGCTCCAGCGATCGGGTTCGCCGGCGAGAAACCCGATGCGCTCGGCGTTCGCGGGCTCGTGCACAAATGCGGGGAAATCCTTCGGGAGCGAGGCCAGCGCCAGATCGCTCACCATGCGGTGACCCGGATGATCCCACGAGAAAACCAGCGCCGGCGCAGCGACGAAGGCGAAGAGCGCACCGAGGGAGGATAGTTTCATGGCGGGCTGGACGAAGCTGCCGGGCTGGCGGTTGCGGCAGCAGGTTTCGGGCGCACGGACTCCAGCGTCTGGGAATAACTTCGGATTCCCTCGGCAATCGCCTCGGCGATTTGCTGCCGGTAGGCCGGCGTCGCGACGAGTTTCGCCTCAGTATCGTTTGAAAGAAAAACCGACTCGACGAGGACGCCCGGGCAGTTGAGGCCGCGCAGCACGGCGGAGTGCATCGTTTTTTGTCCCCGATCCATCGTTTTCAAACCGGTCAGCAACTCCCGTTTGATGCTGTGCCCCAAAAGCGTGTTCCACGCGTCAAAACGATTCACCGGCGCCGGTTCTTTCTCCGTGTCGTCCCGGCGCCCAATGCCGGCGGATTCGTCCGACCGCTGAAATTGCCGCGTGAACGTATAAACCTCCGAGCCGCCTGTCTTGGTATCGCGATCCAAGGCGTTGAAGTGAATGCTCACGAAAAGGTCGGCCGCGGCACGGTTCGCAATTTCCGAACGTTTCCTCAGGTCCGTAATCTTATCTTTGTCGAGTTCGCGATCGTCTTTCCTGGTCAGGACGACTTTGCAGCCTTTGGTCTCGAGTAGTTTTTTCAAACGCAACGCCACATCCAGCGTGTAGATCTTCTCCTTCATCTGCAGTCGGGGATTGCTCATGCCGTCGTCCGTGCCGCCGTGGCCGGGATCGAGCACGATCACTTTCGGCGCCCGCGGCGGGGAGCCCACTAACTGCGGAGCCAGCAAAGGCGTGAGACACCGTTCGAAATCGATCCGGCTGATGAACAGGTCGCCGCGGCGCAACACCACCGGGTTTCCCAGAAAAATCCGCGAGCCATCGACAAACACCTCGCGCCCCTCGTCGATCACGAGCCGGCTATTTTGGTCCCCAAACACGAAGCGGCGGCCGTCGCGCGCGCGCGCCTTCAAACCCAGGCGGGCCATCGCCGCCTCAAGTTCGAAATAATCTGCCCCATCAATTCGCGTGATGGCGAGGGACGCGGCCGGTTTGATCTGCGCGGGACGCGTGGGCGTTGCCCGGCCGGACCCGGCCGGTTCAGCCGCGAACAAACAATCCGTGCCCAGGAGCGCAAACGCGGCGACTGCGGCGAGGCGTGAAGCCGCCGGGGGCATGGCCGCGGAAAATCAACCGCTGGCGGTTGAAACCGAGGGCGCGCTGTCGCCCTCATCGTCATCGGCCTCAAGGTCCGGGCCGTCGTCGATCGCGGGTTGGTTCGCGATCGGATGAAACTTGGGCTTCCGCTTGTTCACGGGCAGCGGCGTGAGCATCACGTGGATGTTGCGCCCGATCAGCTTCGGGTCGGCATCGGGATGGCCCATGCCGGCGAGATCGACGACCGCGCGCTTCATCACATTGAAGCCGATGTCAGTGTGCGCCATTTCGCGGCCGCGGAATTTCAACCGGAGCTTCACCTTGTTGCCGTGGGCGAGAAATTCCTCGGCGTGACGGAGCTTCGTCTCGAAATCGTGCGCCTCGATGCGCGCGGTGAATTCGATTTCCTTGATTTTGCTCGCGGTGGATTTCACGTGCGAGGTCTTCTTCTGCTCCTCGTAGACGTACTTGCCGAAATCCATGATGCGGCACACGGGCGGCGTGGCATTCGGCGCCACTTCGACGAGGTCGAGCCCGACTTCGAGGGCGAGGTTGACGGCCTTCGCGGTATCGAGGACGCCGAGTTGTTTGCCTTCAGGCGAGATCACCCGAACCTGCGGAACCTTGATACGATGGTTGCGGCGGATCGCCGCGAAAGGGTCGACATTGCGACGCTGATAAGAACCGGAGCGGTTGCCGCCTCCGGCGGAGGGAAACGAAGTAGCCATCAAATAGGTTAGGTGTAGACGCGAGGTCGCCGGAATAGTTCGTGCGGATGCGGACCGGGAGCAACCTCTAAGTGGCGATGCAATTAAACGCTAAAACTCTCACCGCATGAGCAACTGGCCTTGGCGTTCGGGTTCGAAAACTTGAAGCCCCCCGAGATCATCGCGGACGAATAGTCGAGGTGGGTGCCCTTGAGGTAGAGAGCGCTCTTGCTATCCACGACCACCGGCACCCCAGCAGTTTGCACGAGAATGTCTCCGCGCTTCGGGGTGGGGACGAATTTCATTTTGTAGCTCAGCCCGTTGCAGCCTCCCCCGGAGATAGCCACGCGCAAGAAGTCCCCCTGCCCTTCCCGCACGATCAAGGTCCGCACTTTTTCTCCGGCCGCCGGAGTCAGGCAAACCAAGCCCTCATTGCCCAAACGGACACCCTCGGGGAGGGCGTTTGGTGGTGGTGGGTGGGCGATGGCGGAGCTCTCGGACATGAAGGAGGGCGGACTATCGTCCAACGCGGTGCTTAATCAAGCGCCGGGCAACAGTCACCGCGTTCGCAAAACTGGTGATTCGCGCCTGACCTTTTCCCGCGATTCCGAAGGCCGTGCCGTGATCGGGGCTCGTGCGCACGAACGGGAGTCCGAGGGTGACGTTCACGGCCTCGTCGAAATCGATGACCTTCAGCGGCGCCAGGCCCTGGTCGTGGTAAAGCGCGACCACCACGTCGAATTCACCGCGCAGTGCCCGCGCAAACAGCGTGTCGCCCGCCTCGCAGAGCGAAAGCAGCGGGAATTCAGCGCGGAGTTTTCCGAGCGTTGGATTGATGAGCTCGATTTCCTCGTGCCCGAGCAGCCCGCCCTCCCCGGCGTGCGGATTCAACCCGCAGACGCCAATGCGCGGTTTCGTTATTCCCTCCGCGCGAGCCAGCGAATCGGCAGCGGCAACCACCCGATGCAGCAAGTGCGGCCCGAGCGAACGCGCGACCTGGTGCAGCGGAATATGCCAGGTGGCCAGCACCACCCGCAGCCGTCCCCCGCAAAACGCCATCACCGGATCGCCACCCCACCGCGCCGCAAAAAATTCGGTCTGTCCTGGAAACGCGTAACCGATGCGCGCGAGACGCTCCTTGCTTACCGGGCCGGTCACCACGCCGGCAAATTCACCCGCGACGCAACCCGCCGCGGCGCGCTCCATCGCGCCCCACGCAACCAGAGCACCTTCGCCATCCGGCACTCCCGGCGTGGCCGCAAAATTTTCCAAGCCGACCGGAATTTTCGTCGCCGCGCCGCGCAGCGTGTCGAGCCAGGCGCCCGGTCCAATGACAGCCACATCGGCCGCCTCGTCGGGATGGGAGGCGAGCCACGCGGCGATGATCTCCGGCCCAACCCCCGCGGGATCACCGCACGTGATCGCAAGTTTAGCCGGCATCGCTCTCCTCCACCGCCGCGCCCTCCGCCCGGCGCGCGCGGGCAAAACCGCGTTTCCCGCCGCTGAAAAATTCCAGAAAGCGTTTCGCCTCGGCGGTCGAAAATTTTCCGCCGGCCAGCGCCGCGGCGGCGACGGTGCGGATGTTTCCCGCGGAAAAAAACACGGCGTGATAGGCGGCCTTCAACTCGGCAATCGCGGCGCGCGCGAAACCACGGCGCTTCAGGCCGACGAGGTTGAATCCGATGATGTCGTCGCGCTCCGCGACCATCGTGAAATGCGGCACATCGCGCGTGATCGAGGCATGACCGGCCACCATCACGCCTTCGCCGATGCGGCAAAACTGGTGCACCGCCGCGCCGCCACCGAGAAAGGTGTGATCGCCGACCTCGACGTGTCCGCCGAGCAGAGCGGTGTTGGCGAACACCACCTGATTGCCGACCGTGCAGTCGTGCGCGACGTGGCTCGCCGACATGAGAAAACAGTTTTCGCCAATCGCCGTGAATCCACCGGCGTGAATCGAGCGGTTGATCGTCACATGTTCGCGCACGACGGAGCCCGCCCCCACCCGCACGCCCGACAGCGTGCTCCGATCGAACTTCAAATATTGCGGGTCGCCGCCGATGACGGCGAACGGATGCACGACGACGCGGTCCCCGAGCACACAACCCTTCGCGACCACCGCGTATGCCTGGATCTCGCAATCGACGCCCAGCTGGGCCCCGGGGTCGACGATCGCCGTCGGATGAATCAGGGTGGCCATCGCGTCAGGTCTTCGCGCGCCGGGCCGCGGGAGCAGGCCGGTCCGGAAACATGTCGAGCTGCGCGTCCTTGAGCAGATCGTAATTCTTGAGGATGCGCATCACCTGCAGGGTGTCGCTCTTGGTGTAGTTCTGGTTGATCTCAATTTTTTCGAGAAGATCGAGCAGCATCGCGCGAAAAGAGATGATCGCATCCACCCCGCGCGCCTTCAGCAGCTCGACGCTCTGCGAACGAAAGGGCTCCGCCGTCGGCAGGCTGGGAAGCACCAGAATTTTCGTGAGATCGCCGCCGCCATCCCCCGGGGTCGAAGCTGGGAACAGGCGGCTGGCTTCCTTCACGACGGTTTCCTCGAGGAAACGGAAAATCTCCGGGCTGCTTTTCAAAATGCCGGGGGAAAAAACATTCGTGTGCCATGGCTTGACCGAGACGACCGCACGCTGGATGAACGGCAGTTCGCTCGAAAAGAGCAGGAACTCCGGTTTGCGGGCTCCGCGCTGCCAGGACGGATTGTAGACGAGAAGATCGATTTCCTCATCCCCGCTTTTCCGGCGCGCCGTCACCTGGTATTTCCGCACCTGCCGCACGAGAAACCCGCTTTGCTCGAAATACTCGCGGACAATTCCTTCGTCGATGGCGGACATGTGACAGGGGATCTAACGGCGGTGGCGTCGAATCACACGAAAAAATTCCCGTTCAAACCGCTCCCACCTCGCGAAACGCCGCCTCAGCGAGAGCTGGCGGCACATCGTCCTGGGTGGCCGCCTTGCCGATCTTTTTCAGGACCACAAACCGCGGCATTCCGCTGCGAACTTTTTTGTCGTGGGCCATCGCGGCCGACAGCGCCTCGAAAGGCAGCGGGCCACGCAGCCGGACCGGCAACCCATGGGCAGCCACCACCGCATCAACACGAACGACGTCAGCCTCCGCAATCTGCCCGAGCTTCTGCGACAACCGCGCGGCCGCGCAAAGACCGATCGCGACCGCCTCGCCATGCAGATACACCCCGTAGCCTGCGACTTGTTCGATGGCGTGGCCGAACGTATGCCCCAGATTCAGCAGCGCGCGGCCGCCGTCTTTCGCGAGCTCACGCTCGTCCGCCTCCACCACACGCGCCTTCAACTCACAGCACCGGCGAATGACGCTCGCGAGATCGGGCGACGCCACCGTGAGCGGCTTTTGCTCGAGTTCAGCAAACAGCGAGGCGTCACCGAGCAGGCCGTACTTGATGACCTCGGCCATGCCCGCGGCGAATTCGCGGACCGGAAGTGTTTTCAGCAGATCGGTCGAAACATAAACGCCGCGCGGTTGATGAAATGCACCCACGAGATTTTTTCCGGCTTTCAGATTGATGCCGGTTTTGCCGCCGACACTGCTGTCAACCATGGCCAGCAACGTCGTTGGCACCTGATAAAAATCGATGCCGCGGAGCCAGCTCGCCGCCGCGAAACCTCCGAGATCGCCGATCACCCCGCCCCCCACGACGAAAAGCACGCCGCCGCGGTCCACACGCTGCTCGGCCAGGAAATTGAGAACGCGTTCGAAGCCGGACACCGATTTGCTCTCTTCACCCGGGTCGACCACCAGCATCGGCGCTCCGTCAAACATCGCGGTCAGCACCGCTTCCTGCCGTTCGCCAAGATTGCGGTCCGTGAGTACGACCAGTTTCCGATTCGTGGCCCGCAATGCGGCAACCTCCGTCGCGCAATCCGAAGTGAGATCCGCTCCAAAGCGGAGGGTGTAGCTGCGCTCGGCGAGCTTCACCTTGAAACTTTCAATCATGTCGCAGGTAAAGAGCGTCCCTAACTGCGGTCAATCATCAGCTTCACATGATATTGAGACTTCATCGCAAATTAGATTGACCTGAGATTTGGTCGCATCATCACGGGTGCCTGCCATGAGCCAGTCCATTTCCACCCAAGGTAACCGAAACGAAATTCGCTCCGCCAAATCGACGCTGGCAACGCTGGCCACGATGGCGGTTGTCCAAGGGGTAACCACCGCACGCGCCACGCTCTCCGACAGCGAAGTTGCCACGCTCAAGGAAACGAGTGCCACCCAGTTGGACCGTGTCGTCGTCGAAGATAAGAAGACCAAGGCGATTTCCTCGACCAAGTTCACCGAGCCCCTACGCGACACCCCGCAAACCATCGTCGTGGTCCCGAGCGAAGTTTTTCTTCAACAAGGCGCCGCCAGTCTCAGCGACGTTCTTCGCAACACCTCGGGCATCACTTTCGCCGCCGGTGAAGGCGGCGGGGCGTCGGGCACTGCGGGCGATGCCTTCTACATGCGGGGCTTCGACACGACCAATAATATCTTCGTCGACGGCGTGCGCGACATCGGCGCGTACAGCCGCGACGTCTACAATCTCGAGCAGGTCGAAATCGCCAAAGGTCCCGCCGGCTCCGATATCGGCCGCGGCGGCGCTTCGGGTTACGTGAACGTTTCCACCAAAACACCGCGCTTCGAAAACTTTGTCGCTGGCGGCGTTTCGTACGGCTTCGACGAAAACACCTCGGGCAGCCGTCGCCGCAGCACACTCGACATCAACCAAACAGTCTCGACGTCTCCAGTGAAAGGCACCGCGGTCCGCGTCAACGCCCTCTGGCAGGACAACGACGGTGTCGGCCGCGATTTCGCCGAATCGAAGAGCTGGGCCATCGCTCCTTCGATCGCCGTGGGTCTCCAGACACCCACCCGCGCCACCCTGGCCTACCAGCATGTCGAGCAGAACAATCTCCCCGACTACGGGCTGCCCACCGCGCAACTGCCCGGCTACCTCTCCCCCGTCCCCGTACCCCAAGTGGATCGGAGCACGTTCTACGGTTTCACCACCGACTCCGACAAAGTCACAAGCGATGCCGTCGTGGGGCGCATCGAGCACGATTTCAGCACGGACCTGAAGTTCACCAGCCAGCTCCGCTACAGCGCTAATCGACGCGAAGCCGTCGTCACGGTTCCCGGCCAGAACGGCGCGGCTTACGTCCCTGCCACGGGCCTCCTCACCCGGAGTCGTCAGGCCACCAAGCGCGACACGGAGATTCTCTCCGCCCAAACCAACCTCTTCGCGCATTTCGCGACCGGCGCGCTCACGCACAACTTCACCGGCGGTTTCGAACTCGCGCGGGAAAACGCCTACAGCCCCGCCTTCACCAGCGTTACGCTCACGGCGATTCCCATCCAGAGTCCGAATCCGCACGCCACGCCCAACCTCACGCCCTTCCGCAGCGGCGTTTATACCGATGTCGAAACCGAGACCGCCGCGCTCTACGCCTTCGACACCGTGAAGTTCTCCGAACGCTGGCAGGCCAACGCCAGTGTCCGCGCCGAGCGCTATCAGACGCACTTCCTCAGCGTTGCCGCCAACGGCGCGCCCACCGTGATCGACGCGAAGCACGCCATCGTCAGTTGGAAAACCGGCTTGGTCTTCAAGCCCGCCCCGGCCGGCAGCCTCTACATCGCCTACGCGAATTCGCTCACGCCGCCCGGCACGGACTTCACGCTCTCCAGCGCCGCGGGCAACCAGAACAATCCCGACAGCGATCCGCAGGAAACCTCGAACATCGAGGTCGGTATGAAATGGGATTTCTTCCGCGGCCGCCTCTCGACCAACGCCGCTGTCTTCAAAACCGTGAATGACAAAACGGTCTATACCGACGCCATCCTCGGACCGATCCCGGCCGGCAAACAAACCGTGCAAGGCGCCGAAGTCGGCCTCTCCCGCCGGTTCACCGACAACTGGATCGTCCTCGGCAGCATTTCCTATCTCGAAAGTGAGATCAACGCGGGCACCACCGCCGGCGGCAATCTCGCCGGCTCCGCGCTCCCGTTGATTCCGCGCTGGTCCGGAAATCTCTTCACGAGCTATCGCTTCCCCTCCGGTATCATCATCGGCGGCGGGGGGCAGTACTCCGACGAAGTCGCCCGTCGCGACAACAACACGCCGGCCGTTCCGCGCACCTCGCCGAGCTACTGGCTCTTCAACGCGCTCGTCAGCTATCCGGTCGGGAAGAACTTCACCGTTCGCCTGAACGTGAACAATCTCTTCGACGAGGAATTTGTGCAGAGCTTGAACAACAACGGCGCACGCTTCAACCCGGGTGCCCCGCGCGCCTGTTTGCTGAGCGCTGATTTCCGCTTCTGAGTTGAGGTCATCGATCCGTTCGCCGCGCCGCCATGATTCTCGACATCCCCAACGTCCTCCCACCCGACCTGCTCGCGGCCGCGCGCAGGGCGATCGAGTCCGCCGAGTGGATCGACGGCCGCGCCACCGCCGGCCACCAGGGCGCACGCGTGAAGGACAACCAGCAGCTTCCTGTCGATCATCCCGTCGCGCGCCAGGTCGGCGAACAAATCGCCCGCGCACTGATGCAGAATCCGCTCTTCATGTCCGCCGCGCTTCCGTTGCACATCCTGCCGCCGATGTTCAACCGCTACACGGGCGGACAACAATTCGGGACGCACGTCGACGGTTCCATCCGCACCATCCCCGGCACCGGGCATCGCATGCGCACCGATCTCTCCGCGACGTTTTTTTTCGCGGATCCCGGGGAATACGACGGTGGCGAACTCATCATCCAGGACACTTACGGTTCCAAATCCGTGAAACTCCCCGCGGGCCACCTCATCCTCTATCCCGGGACGAGCCTCCATCATGTCACGCCAGTCACGCGTGGGACGCGGCTCTGTTCGTTTTTCTGGGTCCAGAGCATGATCCGCGATGATGGCCAGCGCTCCCTTCTCTTCGAGATGGACGTGGCGATCCAGCGCCTCAGCGCGGAAAATCCCACCCACCCTTCCGTGATTCAGCTCACCGGTGTCTATCACAACCTGCTGCGTCAGTGGGCTGAGGTCTGACTGCGACGCGATGCGCCGCGCCCCTGATGTCCGCTCCCTCGAAAAATTTTCAGCAACAAGCGGCCGAATGCCTGCAACACGGACAATCTCTGGAAGCGCGCGGTAATTTCCCGGAAGCCCTCGCCGCGTACGACCAGGCGATCGAGCAGCGCCGCGCCGCGCCGGTTTCCGACGAAGGCGCGCGACGGCAGCTCGGCCTCGCCTGGATGAACCGTGGCAACGTCCTGCAAAAGCTCGGCACGCCCACCGGCGTCGTCGATGCCATTGCCGGGTACGACGAGGCTATCGCGGTGCTGCAAACCCTGCCGTTCGCCACCAATCCCGGATTTCGCCATCACCTCGGCGCCGCGTGGCTCAACCGCGGCCACGCGCTGCTCCTCGCGTCAGATGCCTCCAGCCTCGCCTCTTTCGAACAGGCCATTTCGCATCTTGAAAAATTGCCGCTCGAAGCGGACCCGCACTACCGCCTCAACCTCGCCGGAGCCTGGACCAACCTCGCGCACGCCGCCCTCACCGGCAGCCCCGCCCGCGCCCAAGCCGCCGCGCTTTCGGCCCTGCTCATTCTGCAGCCCGTCGAGCGCGCGCACGAAGCCTTTGCCACGATGAGCCTGCGTGCGCGTCGCGCGTTGATCATGGCCTTGGGCGAACAACTCCGGGCAATCGAAGCGGCCCAGCGAGCCACCACCGGTCTTCTTTCCGAGGCAACCGATGCGGTGGACGACGGACTCGCGCTCGCCCGTGAATTCGCACCGCGCGCAACCGCATCGTTCCACGCGCTCGCCGCCCGGCTGTTCCGCCTTGGCGCGCAATTGTACGGACGCCACCAGCCGCATTTTCTCGGCGAGTTCCTCCTCGAACAACTCGCGGCGCCCGCATTCGCCGCCGACGCCGAGTTTCGCGCGGTGGCCGGGGACGCGCTCGTCCGCGCTCTCGCCGAGCTGCAGCGGCCCCAGTTCTTCGTGGCCGGCACCTCCAATGCAGCCAAGGTTCTCTCCCTCGCCCAAACCCTCCGCGCCGCGCAGCAGCAGTTGGCTGCTCTTCCACCGTTGCCCCCCACTCCTCTGGCCTCCGCATGAGCTTTCGAAAAATCATCTTCTGGGCGCATCTCGTCGCCGGCGTTATCTCCGGCCTCGCCATTGGTGTGATGTGCTTCACCGGCACGGTTCTCGCCTTCGAAAAAGAAATCGTCGCGTGGTCCGAACGCGACGCGCGACACGTTGAACCGCCCGCCGCGCCCGCCTCGCGTCTTTCCCTCGACGAACTGCAGCGCCGCTTCCGCGAAGCCCGGCCCGAGGCGCGGCCTGCCACCATCGTGCTGCAGAACGATCCCACCGCCGCCGTGGCGTTCTCCGCCGGGCGCACGGGCGGTTTCTACGTCAATCCGTACACCGGCGAAGCGCGCCAGCCGAAATCCTCCGCAATGGGACAATTCATGCAGACCATGACTGCCTGGCACCGGTACCTCGGGTTTTCCGGGGAGGTCAGTCGCCCGCGAGGCAAGTGGGTGAACGGGGTCTGCAACGTCGCGTTCTGCGTGCTCGCCGTCACCGGTCTCTATCTGTGGATGCCACGCTCGTGGTCGTGGCGGGCGATAAAGCCCGTGATCTGGTTTCACCAAAACGCGGCGGGCAAGGCTCGCGATTTCAACTGGCACAACACCATCGGTTTTTGGTCCGCACCCGTGCTGATCGTCCTGACGCTCACCGCGATTCCGATTTCGTTTCAATGGGGCGGACGCCTGATCAACCAGCTCACCGGCACGCCCGCGCCGGCCGCGGCAGCCCGAGGTGCAGCTGGCGGTGGCGGCGGTCCCGGTGGCGCCGCTCCCGTGGTCGAGGTGCCTGCTCCCGAGCCGGGCGCACGTCCGCTCAGCCAGGATGCACTCCTCACCCAGGCGCAGCAGCAAATCCCCAAATGGGAAACGATCACGATCCGCATTGGCGGGCCGGCCGGCCGCGGCGGCGCCGGTGGACGCGGCGGTGAAGCGCGACCCAATTCGACGGCGGCGGCGACGCCGGCCACGCCAGCTTCATCCGCAACTCCCAGCGAAATTTCGGGTGAACCGGCCACCGCGCGCCGGGAACGCAGCGCACCCCAGGCGGCAACATTCACCGTGCGTGAAAGCGGCACCTGGCCGCGCACTGTCACAACCACCCTTTCCCTCAATCCCTACAACGGAGAGGTTCTCCGCCGGACCGGGTACGCGGACATGAATGCGACGCAACAAGTCCGCTCGTGGACACGTTTCCTCCACACGGGTGAGGCGCTCGGAAACGGTGGACAACTTGTCGCCGGCCTCGCGTGTCTCGGCGGCTGTTTTCTCGTCTACACCGGTTTCGCCCTCTCGTTGCGCCGCTTTTTCGGCAAGCGCACTCCGGAAGCGTGAACCTCCGGCCGGCGGCGCCGTCCGCTCGCTCGACGTCAATCGGCGCGGCGAAGGTCTGCGCAACAATGCTCGCGAGTTAGACTAACTTCTTTCTCGTCCTCTCCGCGGCTCTCGTGCTGGACTGCGCGTCTTTCCCCTTATGAAGACTGCCAAGGCTCATTTCCCCAAGATTCGCAAAATCGCCTACGAGGGCCCGAAATCCGCCAACGCCCTCGCGTTCCGTCACTACAATCCCGACGAGGTCATCGAGGGGGAAAAGCTCAGTGCGCACATGCGTTTCTCGATCGCCTACTGGCACGCGTTTCGCGGCACCGGCTCGGACCCCTTCGGTCCCGGCACCATCGTCCGCCCGTGGGAAAAAGGCACCGACCCCGTCTCGATCGCGAAGGTGCGCATGGATGCCGCCTTCGAGTTTTTCCAAAAAATCCGCGCGCCGTTCTGGTGCTTTCACGATCGCGACATCGCCCCGGAAGGCCGCTCGCTCGCCGAGTCGAACCGCAACCTCGACAAGATCATCGCGCATGCGAAAGACCTCCAGCGCGCCACCGGCGTGAAGCTCCTCTGGGGCACCGCGAATCTCTTTTCCAACCCGCGCTACATGGCCGGCGCATCGACCAATCCCGACGCCCATGTTTTTGCCTATGCGGCCGCGCAGGTGAAGAAAGCCCTCGACGTCACGAAACAGCTCGGCGGCGAAAACTACGTTTTCTGGGGCGGCCGTGAGGGCTATGAGACGCTGCTCAACACGAACCTCAAGCGCGAGCAGGACCACCTCGCGGCGTTTCTCCACATGGCCGTGGACTACGCCAAGAGCATCGGCTTCAAGGGCCAGTTCCTCATCGAACCGAAACCGAAGGAGCCGACCAAGCACCAGTACGACTTCGACGTGGCGAGCGGCATCGCGTTTCTGCGCACCTACGGCCTGGAAAAATATTTCAAGTTCAACATCGAGACGAATCACGCGACGCTCGCCGGGCACACCTTCCAGCACGAGATCGAGGTCGCCGCCTCGCAGAACATGCTCGGCTCGATCGACGCCAACGCCGGCGATCTTCTCCTCGGCTGGGACACGGACCAGTTCAACACCGACGTGAAGGAGCTCACGCTCGCGATGGTCTCGATCCTGAAGGCGGGCGGGCTCGGCACCGGCGGCTTCAACTTCGACGCAAAGCTCCGCCGCCAGTCGATCGATCCCGAGGATCTCTTCCTCGCGCACATCGGCGGCATGGATGCCTACGCCCTCGCCTTCAAACTCGCCCGCAAGATTCTCGCCGACGGAAAATTCGACCGGTTCGTGTCGAACCGCTACGCGAGTTTCGACAGCGGATACGGCAAGGACATCGAGAAGCGTCGCGTCGGTTTCCGCGAGTTGAACAAGCTCGTGCTCGGAAAACTCGGCGAACCCAAGCCGCGCTCGGGCAAGCAGGAGTATCTGGAAAACCTCCTCAACACCTACCTTCACGGCTGAGCCCAATCTTTTCCCTGTCCCTGTGGGAGCGGCTTTACGCCGCGACCTCCGCGACCCGCAGGGCGACTGACAGTCGCAGGGTAAAGCCGCTCCTGCAGCAGACACCGGCTCACGCCCCCGATTCGACGCGTTAAACAACGTTTTCCTATCGGTCGAAACGGAAGATCGCCGCGTCGGAATTTTTCCGGCCGAGATACAGATCGGCGATGATGTCGGCCGCGATAACGCCCCAGGTTATTCCATTTCCTCCGTAGCCCAGGGCGAAATATGCCCGCGGGTAATCGGGATGCTCGCCGATATAGGGCAGTCCGTCCGGAGTCTCGGCAAACGTGCCCGTCCAGGAATACGCCACTTCAAAATCGATCCGCGGAAAGAGCTGCCGGAAACGCCGGGCGAGCAGCTTGGTTTTCGCCGGGAGCAGCCGGTCGCGGCGGACCGGATCGCGGAAAGGTTCGTCGTAACCGCCAACGATCGCCCGTCCATCGGACGTCGTGCGCAGGTAGAGATACGGTCGCGCGGTTTCCCAAATCAGCCTCCGGCCCGGCCAGCCGGTGAAGCGATCGATCGGTTCGCTGATCGCCGCGTATGTGCTGTGCAGCGCGGTGCGCGTCGCCGCCAGATCGGCCAGCGCCTCATAACCGGTGGCAATGACAATTTTCTTCGCGCGCACACGGGCGCCGCGTGAGGTGAACAATTCCACTCCTCGCGGCCGGACCCGGTGGCTGGTCATTCCGGTGCGATCGAAGGCCCGCAGTCCCTTCTGTCGGGCCGCCCGCACCAGCTCGCACGTGAAACAATACGCATCGATCTCCGCCGAATTCTTCGAGAGCAGCGCGCCGAAATGCGGCAGGGACGACGACGCGGCCAAGTCACCTTTGCTCCAATATTCCACCGCAAATCCATGTTTTTTCCGCAGCTCGTATTCGCGGCGCAAGCCCGGCAAATCCCGGGGCGAACTCGCGAGATAGAGGCTTTCCTTTTTCGCGAAATCGCAGCGCCCTCCGAAACGGCGGGCCAGGATTTCCAGTTCTCCCACCGCTTCCACCCCGCGCCAGTAGCTGCGCACGGCGTTCGCTTCCCCAACGAGCTTCACGAGCCGGGAAAGCGGAACGTCGTTTTCATACTGCACGAGGCTTGTGCTCGCGGCGGTGCTGCCATGTCCGATGTCCCGTCGATCAAGCAGCAACGTGTCCACTCCCGCGTCAACGAGCCGGCGCGCAACCAGCGCTCCCGTGATCCCGCCTCCGATCACCGCCACTTCGCACGCGGCATCCTGATCCAGGGGCGGACAAACCGCCATGAGCCCATCCCTGATCGGCCAGAAGGGCGCGCCGGAAACCAGATCCATGCGAACAGAGTGCGCCGGCCGCCGCTAAGGTTCCTTGGCGGCGCCTTGAACCCGGTGAAAACAAAAAGAGGCGGATCGAAGATCCGCCCCCTGCAACCCTAAGCCGGAAAACGCTCCCGTCCGCGCCGCTTAACCGGCGGCGAGCATCTGCTTCATCTGGTCCTTCAGCTGCTGCTGACGAACCTCGAAGGCCTTCGCCTTTTCGGCGAGTGCGGCGGCGGCCTGGTCGAGACCGGCCTTCTCCGCCACAAACGCGGCGCGATCGTTGGCGAGTTTCGCCTGGTCTTTTTTGAGCTGGGCAGCGGCGGTCTGCATCTTGACTTCCGCCTCCTGAATTTCGCCTTCCTGCTCCGCCAGCGTCTTCATCTTCGCCTGCACCTGGGTCTTCTCCGCATCAATTGCCGCGCGATCCTTCGTGTACTGGGCACGGTCGGTGGTGAGTTTCGCCACCGCCTGCTTGTGCATGAGCTGCTCGGACTCGAATGCCTGCTCGGCGGCGGAAAGTTTCGTTTCGCGCGGTCCGAGGATACTCTCGGTCTTCGCGACGGCCGCTTCGCGTTTCGCCAGCCCTTCCGCGACCTGTTTCTGCTCGGCGGCAAACTTGGTCGTGGCAGCCATGTGGGCGTTGACCGCCTGGTCGATCGCCGCGCGCTCCTGCTGCGCCTTCGCCTGCGCCTGCGTGAGCATGCGCTGAGCCGTTTCGAGTTTCTCCTGATCGGTCGCGAACTTCTGAAACTCCGTGATGAGGGCCTTTTCCTTCTGGGCAACCGCCTGCGAGCGCGTCGCGAGATCGGCTTCGCTCTTCTTGATGCGCGCCTCGGCTTCGCCGTGCGCCTTGGCCGCCTTCTCGAGCTCGGTTTTTTCCGCCGCGGCGATCGCGCGTTCCTGAGCGAGCTTGGCTTGGTCCTTCTTGAGTTGCGCACCTTCCGTTTGCAGGCGCAGCTCGGCCTCCTGCAGTTCCCCCGCCTTTTCCGCGAGAGCCTTCATCTGCGGCTGGATCTTCACGCGATCCGCTTCCAAGGCGGCGCGTTCCTGAGTGAGTTTCGCCGTCGCCTGCTTCAGCACCAGCTGCTCCGACTCGAGCGCCTGCTGCGCCGCGGAAAGTTTCGCCTCGCGCGGACCGATCGCGTCCATCGCCTTCTTGTGGTCGGCGGCAAACTTGTCGGCATCCGCCTTGGCCTTTGCCGCGGCCTGCTCGAGCTCGACACGCTCCTGCGCGAGCTTGGACAAATCCTTCTTCACCTGCGCGGCGTCCTTCACATTGCGCATCTCGGCCTCCTGCAGGATCGACTCCTTTTCCGCCAGACTCTTCAGCTGCGGCTGGATCTTCGCGCGATCCGCCTCCAGCGCGGCGCGCTCCTGTGAAAGTTTTGTCGCCGCCTGCTTGAGCACCAGCTGCTCCGATTCCAGCGCCTGCTGCGCTCCGGCCAGCTTGGCTTCGCGGGGACCAAGCGATTCGGCGGCTTTCTTGAGCTCGTCACCGATCTGGGCGGCCTCCGCCTTCTGCTTGGCGATGGACTGATCCAGGTCGACGCGGCCCTGGGCGAGCTTGGCCAGGTCCTTCTTGACCTGCGCCGCCTCCGCCTGGACCCGCGTATCCGCTGCTTGGATCGCACCCTCTTTTTCCGTCAGACTCTTGAGCTGCGCCTGAAGCTTCGTGCGTTCCGCCTCAACCACCGCCCGGTCCTGGGCCAGCTTGGCGTTCACCTGCTTCATGACCAGCTGTTCCGACTCGAGCGCCTGCTGCGCCGCGGACAGTTTGGCTTCACGCGGTCCGAGTGATTCCGCGGCCTTTTTCAATTCCTCGGCCAGTTGCACGGCCTCGGCCTTTTGTCGCGCGATGGCCTGATCGATGTCCGACCGCTCTTTGGTGAGCTTGGTCTGGTCCTTCTTGAGCTGTGCGCTTTCGGCCGTCAGCCGGGCCTCGGCTTCCTGCAAGGCGGCTTCCTTCTCCGCCAGATTCTTCAACTGCGGCTTGATTTTATTCCGCTCGGCTTCGAGCGCCGCGCGGTCCTGGCCCAGCTTGGCTTCGGTTTGCTCGAGGGCGTGGCGTTCCCCGTCGAGATTCTTCTGCGCCGCCGCCAGCTTCGTCGCCTCCGCCTGTGCCGCGGCCAGGGCGATCTCGAGCGCCTTGCGCTGCGGATCGAGCGACGCGTGTTCCTGCGCAATTTTCTTGGAATATTTTTCGAGGTCGGCCCGGTCCGCCGCAATCTGCGAGGCCGCCATTTCGGCCATGCGTTTCGCATCCGCCAGTTTTTCCTCGGCTGCAATCAACGCTTGTTCGCGTTTCGACAAATCTCCGCGCGCCGGAGCCGCGCCCGAGCCGGCATTCGCCACCGAAGCCTCAAGACTCGCAATGCGCGCATCCTTCTGTGCGAGCGTTTCCGCGGCAACTTTCAGCCGGGCTTCCGCCTGTTGCGAAACCGTCTCCAGCTGGGCAGCAAGCTTGGCTGCTTCCGCCGCGTTCTTTTTCTGCGCCTGCGCGAGCATCAGCTCCGCTGCTTCCATTTGTTCCTGCGACGCGCCTCCCGCCCGTTTCTTCGAAAGCTCCAAATGGAGCCGCGCGAGCTCCTGCTCGAGCTTGGACCGTTCCTGGATGGCAGCCGCCGCGGCTTCACGGGCCGAGGCAAGTTCGGCGGCAAGTTTTTCGCGATCCTCGCTGTTCCGCGCCGGTTGCGCCGGGGTGCTGCCAGCACTCGTAGGCGGGCGGGTGCCACCCGATGCCGGGCTGAGCGTCCCGTTGAGGAACGCCTCGAGTTCCCCCCACTGCTCCGCCGCCACTGCGTGGCCTCCGTTCACTGTCAGCGTCGCATTGAGCCGCTCGACGATCGCCGGAAAATCCACCGGGGGATGAAACAGATCGCGCACGCCAATACGGATCGCGCGAATGATCATGCCGAGTTCCGGCTGATCGCAGACGAGAAAAAATTTCGCGTCCGCCTGCTTCGGACGCATGGTCTCGATGAAATCCAGCGGGTCGCCAGGCGTGCCGCGATAGTCGACGAGCACGACTTCGAAACGTTCTTTCTGCAGCGCGGCCGGGAGGTCGGCGGCTTTGCCGACGGCGCGCCAATAAAGACCGGTTTCGTTCACCACGACCGAGCGGACGTGGGTTTCATCACGAAGTTTTTTGACGAGCAGAAGAGTTGCGGGCACGGGATGGTTGGGGTGGCGCGAAGCCTAAAGGTAATGCTTGGCGCGCCGGGATAAGAAGAGCTAGCATTAGATGTCGCAAATACGAATCTCGATTTTTATAAAAAAAAGTAAATCATAGTCGCGCTCCCACGGGTTACTGGATTTTCACAGCGCGCACCCCTTCAATTTACCGCTAACCAATACCACCTCTAAACCGCCCTATGCCCTCCAGCCAAGACCAAGGTTTCTTTGCCGAACAAAACGACTTTTCCCTCATCGTAGCCCGCACGGCCGGCAAGGGCCGCGCGCTGGTGATCGAGGAGTTGCGTGAGGCAGCGCTCGTTGAGAAATCGGCCATCGATGAAGCTTTGCAGGCGGTGTTTCCGTCGGGACCCGGTGAAATCGCAGCGGCGGCCATCAGGCCGGCTGAACAGCTCCGACTGGCGAACGCGGATGAGGGACGCCGCCTGGCCACTCCGTCTGCAGTGCAGAAATTTGCCAAGGAATCCGCTGAGTTGGCCGCGTTGCAGCCGGGATTTTTCGCCTTGGGCGCCGCGCGTGAAGGCGCTGGCTCCCCATGGCTTCTCGCCGCGACCGCCGCGGACGCCCATGCGCAGGTGCTGACCGCGATGGCCGAGCTTCAGTTGAAACCGGGCCGCACCGCTGCTGCTTCGCTGAATTCCGCCGCTGCACTCGCCTCCACGCTAAAAACACGCGGCACGGACACCACCGTGCTCTGCCTCGATTTCGGTGCGTTGACCAGCCACGCTCTGCTGGTCACCCGCCGCGGAATCGAAGCTGCCGGGTCGGCAGCGGTCTCGCTCGACGCCATCGCCGAGGCGGTCCAAGGGGAACTTGGACTAAAATTCAAAGGCTCCGCCGGAAAACTTTTCTTCAACGAGCTCTATGACTTCAGCGAGACCGGGCCGAAGATCGCCGCGCGTCTCGCTCCCGCCGTTAAAGCGGGTCTCTCGACCTTGGGCGGAGGCGCTCCTGCTGAACTCTACTGCGCTGGTCTTCCCGCGAAACAGCAATGGCTCGGCACCCTCCTTGCCGCGGAACTTGGTCTCGTGCCGTATTCCCCCGACATCAAGGCGTGGGCGGCGAGCCTCGGAATGTCCTTCGGAAATCCTGCTCTTGAGGGCAGCCTCTCTCCCGCCTGGCTCGGGTTTCTTCAATTTATCTCGGTTCAATCGGGCGGCGCTCCGGGCGCGGTATGGTCCGCGGATTGGGTTTCGTTCGACGCGGTTCTCGCGGCTCCAACGCCCGCGCCGGCGCCCGTCCCGGTCGTGGTGGCTCCGGCTCCCAAACCGGTTCCAGTCGCTCCTCCGCCCGCGCCCAAGCCGGCGCCCGTCGCTGCTCCCGCACCGGTAGCAAAGCCCGCGCAACCTGCGCCAGCCGCCAAGCCGACTCCCGCTCCGGTTGCCAAGCCCACGCCTGCCGCTCCTCCGCCAAAGCCGGCTCCTGCTCCTGCTAAACCAGCTCCCGCTCCTGCTCCCGCCAAACCCGCAGCACCCGCTCCGGCACCGCAAAAGCCGCAGCCCGCTCCCCCGAAAGCCGCTCCCGTTCCCGTTGCCGCCCGCTCGGACGGCGCGCCCGGCAAGAGCAAAATGGGATTGTTCATCGGCGTTGGCGTTTTGGTCGTAGCGCTTGCGGGAGGTGGATTTTTCTACATGCAGTCCCAGAAGGCCGAGGCTGAACGCGTGGCAAAAGCCGCGGAACAGGCCAAAGCGGACGCGCTCGCGAAAGAGGCCGCCGAAAAGGCCCGCCTCGCTGCCGAGCAAAAAGCGAAGGACGAAGCGGAAACCCGCAGGAAGAATGAAGCCGAGATGGCCGCAAGGCTCGCCGCCGCCGAGGCCGCGCGTGTGCAGGCGGAAAACGAAGCAAAAGCACAGGCTGCAGCCCGCATCGCCAATGCACGCGGCAATGTGCTGATCACCACGGAGCCAGCTGGAGCAAACATTACGCTCGGCTCGCTTCGGCCACGCCCCTCGCCCGCCACGTTCACCGATGTGAAGATCGGAAAGTATCCGGTCACGGTTTCCCTCGCGAACCACGACGAAGTCAAATTCGAGGTAGAGGTGAACGAAAACACGACGACCGAACATCCTGTTGTCCGTCTCGACCGCATCACCGGAACCGTTGAAATCACGAGCGACCCCGCGGGCGCGAACTATGAACTGCGTCCCGCCGGCACGATGATCGTCGCGCCCGAAGCCCGGCGCACCGGACAGACTCCCGCCACGATGTCTGATCTGACCGCTGGCGAATACACCGTGACAATCACCCGCGACGGCTGGCCGACGCACACCCAGAATGTAACCGTCGCGCGCAACGGCACGGCCAAGGTTGCCTGGGCGTTCCAGAACGGTGTCGTGAAAATCAGCAGCACGCCCGAGGGGGCGACGGTCACCCGCAACAACACGCGCATCGGCATCACTCCGCTGACGCTCAGCGATCAGAACCCGGGCGATGTGCGCTTTGAACTCAACCTGGCCGGTCACGAACCCGCCACGCTGTCGGGTCGCATTGAAAGCGGCAAAACACTGGCTCTCGCGGTTCCGCTGCTCTCGGTCGACCGGCTCGCCAATCTCGCCGAGTTGGATGTGAAGCCGCAGCCCCTCAAAACGTTTCAGCCCGAAGTTCCCCAAGGCCTGAACATTCCTCCCGGCCGCGTTGAAATCGAGCTCACGGTCACCAAGACCGGCACGACCAAAGATCTCAAGATCGTGCGTGGCGCGGGCTCGGAGTTCGCCAAGTTCTGCCTCGATGCCGCCGCCAAGTGGACCTTCAAGCCGGGCATGATCAACGGACGCCCGATGAATGTCCGCGTCGTGGTGCCCTTCGTACCGGCCTCGGGCGGTTGATCCCAGCTGCGACCCGGATCACGATCCGGCTCAAATTCATCGGCGCCTGCGGTCCTTAAAAAGACAACAGGCGCCGATTGTTTTGGTAGAGATCGACACTCCGTCCCCACCCTCGCTTCGCTGCGCGAGTTAGCTTCCTCCCATTTTCCCCGTGAAAACCCTGCTGCTTTGGGACATCGACGGCACGTTGATCGCATCCGGCGGCGCGGGCATGCGGGCACTCCGCACTGCGCTGCACACGGTTTTTGGGATTCAGGGTTCGCTGGACGACATCGATTTCGCAGGCCGGACCGACCGGTGGATCATGCGGCAGGTGTTTGCGAAATTCGGCCTCGCCGCTCACGAGGAAAATTTCGCGCGCTATTTCGACGGCTATGTCACGGCGCTGCCGGCGGAACTCGCCAATCCTCATGCCCGCGTGCTGCCCGGCGTTCCAGCGATCCTTGCCGCTGCGGCGTCGTGTGGTGAATTCGCGCAGGGTCTCCTCACCGGCAACATGCGCCGGGGCGCTCAAGTGAAACTGCAGCATCACGGCCTGTGGGAATATTTCGCGTTCGGCGCGTTCGCTGACGACGGCGAGCTCCGCAACGACCTCGGGCCGCATGCCGTCCGCCGGGCCGCCGCACACGCCGGTCTCGATTTTCACCCCGGCAGCATTTGGGTGATTGGCGATACCCCGCATGACATCGCGTGTGGAAAAGCGATTGGCGCCCGCACGCTCGGCGTAGCGACCGGCGGGCATGCCCTCGAGGCGCTGCAGGCCCATTCTCCCACGGCGCTTGTTCCCGACCTCGCAGATACTGCCGCGGTGCTCCGCCTCTTCGGCTGAGGAATAAAGGCGTCGGACGATCCCACCCCGTGGGCCCCGGTTATTTTGTCGCGGTTTCCACGGTGGACACCCGGCCACCGGCAAACACCACGCGGGTCGCATCCTCGCTGTCGCGCTGTCCACCGGTGCCGACGCCCACTCCGCCGCCGAAACCCGTGGATCCACGCGAAGTGCCCATGCCGACTCCAATGCTGAAGCGCGGCTCCCTCCCGCGATACACCCATACCTCCGAGGCTCCATCGTTGTCGGTGCGGGTAAACGTGCGCGCCGGATCTCCGAGTGCGACGCGCACCTGCTCCGGCGTGAACCCCAGGTCGATCTGGCCGGCTCGAACCTTTTCCTGGATCGCCGCCGGCCATTCGGAAAATGCTTCCTTATGCCGCGAAATCCGCGAAGCGGGTGTCGAGCATCCCGCTCCAAACAACATGACGACGATCACGAGAAATGCGCAGCGGGTTTTCATGGGGATTTTTGTTTGCTGGCAGGCAACCAGCTCGGAATAACGACACCCACAACCCCGCCGGGTTGCGCCCAGTACGAAGCATCCCCATGAAAAAATTCTCCATCGCCATCGGTTCCGACCACGCCGGCTTCGCCTACAAGGAGGCGATCAAAGCCATGCTTCTCGCCGAGGGACATACCGTGCGCGACTTTGGCACCCACTCGGACGCCTCGTGCGACTACCCGGACTTTTGCTACCCAGTCGCGCGCGGGGTCGCGGCGGGCGAATTCGAACGCGGCATCGTCCTCGGCGGTTCGGGCAACGGCGAGGCCATCGTCGCCAATCGCGTCAAAGGGGTTCGCTGCGGCGTGTGCTGGAACGAGCAGCTCGCCATCTGGAACCGCTCCCACAACGACGCCAACTGCCTCTCCATCGGACAGCGCACCGTCACCGAAGCCGAGGCCCTGGCGATCGTGAAAACGTGGCTGGCGACGGAATTCGAAGGCGGACGCCACCTCGCCCGGGTGCGCAAGATCGACGCGCTCTGATCTGCGGGAGCTTTTCCGGTCACGCGGCACAACTTCCGCTCTCCACGGAGGTCAGTGCGCTGGAGGTTGTCCGACGCACCGATGCCGTGAAACTCTCCTATCACCACCTTTTCGAGCCGGGTACCGATCCTGCGGCTCCGCCCCTGCTCCTGCTGCACGGAACCGGCGGCGACGAACACGATCTCCTGCGACTCGGCCGCACGCTCTCCCCCGGTTCCCCTTTGCTGAGTCCGCGCGGAGATGTGAGCGAGGGCGGCGCCCGGCGTTTTTTCGCTCGGCTGGCCGAAGGCGTTTTTGATCCCGCAGAAGTCACGCGCCGGACTCACGCACTCGCTGAGTTCATCGCCAGCGCCGCGCAACTCTACGATTTCAAGTCATCGCGGCTGGTCGCCGTCGGATTTTCGAACGGAGCAAATATTGCGGCCACACTTCTGCAGCTTCGTCCCGAATCCCTGGGCGGTGCGATCCTTCTGCGCGCGATGGTGGTGCTGGACCAAGCCGCCGCGCGGGAATCGTCGACGGGGAAACGCGCCCTTTTGCTCAGCGGCAACCTCGATCCGATTGTGCCGGCGGATCATCCCCCGCGGCTGGCGGCGTTGCTGCGCGCGGGCGGTGCCGACGTCACCCTTCAAACCCTGCCCGCCAGCCATGCCCTGACGGCGGTGGACGTCACGGTCGCTCATTCCTGGCTGCAAACGTAGCCACCGCTGTCGGGCGAGCGTTGTTTTATGTAGCGGGGTCTATGACCGCCGTGACTGGGGTAGGGCGGGACCGCTGGGCCCGCCGAACGCGCGCATGCTATTGAACCTCCGGCGGGCCCAGCGGTCCGCGCTCTACCCTTCAAACAGCGGTCACAGACCGCCGCTACACGTTTCCCATAGCAGGGTCCATGCAGGCACAAAAAAGCCGCCCGCGATGAAGCGGGCGGCTTTGAGAAAACGTTGGACGCTTAGGCGCGAGCCGATTTGCGACGACGGAGCATCGCAGCGCCGACGAGAACCGCGGCACCGATCATGCCGTAGGTCGAGGGCTCAGGAACCGCACCGCCGGGGACGAAGCCGCCGCCGCCGGTGTCGATCACTGCGTTACGAAGACCGATCGCCACTGCAGCACCGGTAGGATCGTAGGTTTCGAAGATCGTGAAAGCACCGGACACGCCGCTGAAGGTCGTGTGGGTGATGTCCATGTCGACGATCGTGTTGGTCAGGCCGATGGCGAGACCGGCAGCCGTCGGGGTGAACGCGCCGACGTCGCTGATGGACGACGTGCTGGCCACACCGAACGAGGGAACGAAGTTGTAGAAGGTCTGGCCGAGGCCTTGCTCCGAGTTAACGAAGAGCGAACCACCCGCATTGAAGTAGGTAGCGAAGCTGGTCGCGCCGACGGCGAACGAATTGAGAGCGGTTGAACCCGCAGCGAAAACGTAGTCCGCACCGGTACCGATGACCAGGATGTCGAACTTACCCGCGCCCGTGTTGAGAGCGGTCGTCTGCCATCCGGCGGTATCGAGATCGATAAACGTAACGTTGCTATAGCCGCCGGCAGCAATCGATCCCGTGCCACCGTTGCTGTTGGCGAGATATCCCACCTTCAACGCGGAACGACCGGCGATCTGGGCCCCCGAGGCAGCAGCGCCGTAAGCGAGGTAATCCAGACCAGCCGCGAAATAAGCGGAGTTGCCGTGGTCATCTACGTCGTGACCGGTGATGAAAATGTTTCCTTGGGCGAAGGAAACGGAAGGAGCGGCCACGAGGGCCAATCCGGCGATAGCGAGGACGAGTTTGGGGAGCTTCATTTTTAGGTGGATTGAAATTAGACCGCTGGATGCAAAGTCGAATTTGACCCCACCACTGTATCGCAACGGCTTACCCTTTCATATCGGGGTTCGCCTTACCTAACCCCCCGGAAATGCCGGACTTCACGTTTATCTTTAGAAGCGTTGAAAGATTGAGCCAGGAGCTCGTTCAAATCCCCAGACTCTTCCTCTTCCGGTAGAGCGTGGCTTGATCGATCCCGAGGATTTCCGCGGCCTGCACGAGCGTCGCGGTGCGTTCGAGGATCCGGCGGATGTGCATTTCCTCCAGTCGCTCGAGGGAAATCATGGATCCCGCTTCCGCCGGCGCGGCGTTTTCCGCCGGCGTGCCGGTGGGCCGGAGTTCAACGGGAAGATCGTTTTCGCTGACTTTTTTTCCCGCCGCCAGAATCACGGCGCGCTCGATGGCGTTGCGCAGCTCGCGCAGGTTGCCGGGCCAGGGGTAGAGCTGGATCGCCGCCGCGGCGGCATCGTTAAACCCCTCCACCTGTCGGCCGCACAGCTTCGCGAAATGTTGCAGGTAGTGCTCGGCAAAGCGCAGGAGATCCCCGGGGCGGGCCCGCAGCGGGGGCATCTCCACCGTGATCACGTTGAGCCGGTAATAGAGGTCTTCGCGAAACGCCCCTTCGGCCACGCGTTTCTTCAGGTCGCGGTTCGTGGCGGCGACGATGCGGACATCGGCCTTGCGCGTGACGTTTTCGCCCACGCGCTCGTATTCGCGCTCCTGCAGGAGACGAAGCAGCTTCGGTTGAATCTCCAGAGGGAGATCGCCGATTTCGTCGAGGAACAGCGTGCCGCCATCGGCCGCCTTCACCTTGCCCCAGTGATCCTTCATCGCGCCGGTGAACGACCCGCGCACATGCCCGAAGAGCGTGCTCTCGAGCAGTTCCTTCGAGAGGGTCGGGCAGCTCACCGTGACAAATGGCTTGTCCGCGAGGTGGCTGTTTCCATGCAGCGCGCGCGCCGCGATGCTTTTGCCGGTGCCGCTCTCACCGAGAATCAATACGGAGGCGGGGGTCTTGGCCGAGCGGAGGAGCACTTCCATCACCGCCTGCATGTTGGGCGTGGCAAAATCGAAAAGCGGCTCGGGGTTTTGCGCCTGGGTTTCCTTGACCTCCTGTTCGAGCTGCTCGATCTGGCGCCCCATCTGGCTGAAGCGCTGCAGACGCGCGAGCACGGTGTGAAACTGCTCCCGCGTAAACGGCTTCTCCAGGAAATCCACGGCGCCCAGGTGCAGCGCCTTCACCGCGCTTTTCACCGTGCTCTGCGCGGAGAACATCACCACCGGCAGGTTGGGGCGGATCTTGAGAATCTGCGGGAGCACCGTCAGGCCGTTGTCCCGGCCGAGATTCAGATCAAGCAACGCCGCGTCGAACTTGTCCTCGCGCAACCGGGCCAGCGCCACCTCCGCATTCGCGGCCGTGTCGGCGTAATGGCCTTCGTCCTCGATCATCAGGCAGGTGGCCTCGCGGAAGACTTTGTCGTCGTCGATTACTAGAAAATCCATGGTGGTGATCAGGGGGGCGGAGCAGGCGCCGCGGGAAATTGCAGAATAAAAGTGGTGCCCTGCCCCGCCTGGCTTTGGAAGCGCAGGTCGCCGCCCATCGCATGCATGAGTTTTTTCACGATGCTCAGGCCGAGTCCGGTCGAGGGTTCGTTGGCCGTCGGGGTCGCGCTGAGGCGCCGGTAGCGGCCATACATCAGCGTCTTGTCCTCATCGGTGAAGCCCGGCCCTTCGTCCTGCACGCGACACTCGGCGCCGCCCGGCACGGCCGCGACGGTCACCCACACATTTTTTCCAGCCGGGGAAAACTTGATCGCGTTCGAAATGAGGTTGTCGAGCACCTGGTCGACGGCGGCGCGATCCGCGGAGACGAAGACGCTTTCCTCGGCGCTCTCGAAATGGAGCATGATTTCCTTGCGCTGCGCCGCCTCCCCGAAGTGCCGCACGCCCTCGGCCGCCACTTCCTGGAGGGCGACCGGCTCGAGCTTGATCTCCACGCCGCGTTCCGCGCTGGAGTTCGCGAGAAATTCCTTCACGAAGGCGAACATCTGGTTGGTCGCGTGCAGAATGTTGCCGGACATCAGCTCAAGGCGCGGCTCGCCCATGGTGACGGCCCGCTGATGCAGCACCTGCGCACTCATCTGCATGCCGCCGAGATGGCTTTTCAAATCGTGCGCCAGAATGCCGAGCAACTCGTCCTTGTCCTCCGCCAGCTGCCGCAACGAATCGCGCGCCGCCTTCAACGCGAGATGGGTTCGCACGCGCGACGCCAGTTCCGCCTTGTGAAAGGGCTTTGTCACATAATCGACGCCACCCGCGCCCAGCGCGCGGACCACGAATTCCTTGTCGTCGGCCGAGGACAGAAAGATCACCGGCAAATGCTCGAGATCCGGCTTTTCGCGAATGCGCCGGCACACCTCGAAACCGTCGATCCCAGGCATCAGGACATCGAGCAACACGAGATCGACCGGCCGCGCCGCCAGGTGTCGCAACGCCTCTTCACCTCCCGCCGCCGTCACGACGTCGAAGCCAAGCTGCCCCAGCATGGTGCTGAGGACCTGGATGTTGGCCGCCTGATCGTCGACGACGAGGATGCAATGGGTGGATGGCATGGTGGTCGTGGTCATCGCGAAACGGCGGAACGGTTCGTCAGCGAACGATTGGACATCGCCATGCCGGCCGCGATTGGCCGCGTGAACGAGGGGAAGCTGGACATGCGCATGACGACGGCCATGGCGCTAAGGATTGAGCGCCACGGCACGTGTGACGCCGCGGAAATTCTCCCGCAAAGTCAACGCCGGCGTCCCCTTCCCGCGCCGGAGAAAATACGGGGGCGGCGCGTTCAAACGCCGGGACGCCCGCGAATCACCCGGAGCAGGACCAGGATGATCGCGACGACGAGGAGGACGTGGATGAATCCTCCGATCGTGTACGAGGAAACCATTCCGAGGAGCCATCCAATGACGAGAATGAGGGCGATAATTTCTAGCATGAGAGAAAAAGGTTGATGAGGGGCAGTCGCACCTGCGCGCGTTCCCGCGATGAATCCAGGAGCCACAACTGTTTTTCCAGGCGCTGCAGCACACTGCTGAGCAGCACCGTCGAGTTCGTATCGGCCGCCTGCCTCGCCGCACACAGGGCGGAGCACAAGGCGCGGCAGGTTGCCCGATACGTCACCGCCAGGGAACGCGAATGCGCGGGGTTTTCCTGCTTCGCAACCGAAGCCGCCGGCATCGCCTCGCGCAAATTTCCACTTTCGCCCGCGCGCCAGAGTTCCGCCCAGCGCAGCCCCGCGTTCTCTTCCCCGTGCGCGAGGTCTCTCAGACGCCGGGTGATCGCCGCGGCGCTTTCGCGAATCACCGCGGAAAGCCGGTCAAGTTCGGCCACGGAAAACGTTTCAAATCCGGGATTGCCGCCGGGGGTCGCCGGGCGCATCCGGTCGGCGGAATCCCGCAGGCGCGCCAGCGGCTGGAGAGTCTCCTCGAGCGCAGGAATCAGTCGGGACGTCACCGTCCCGGTCGCGGAGGTTACCATGGCTGCTCCTTGTGATTGCAGAAGGGGCGGCCCGAATCAGGCCGCAGCCACAGGCATCGGTGCACGGCTGCCAGCATGGCTGTAATTCGGGATCGTTTCCGTAATGACAATTTTTTCCGCACCGATGTGGTGCAGGATATGGAAGATCATCGCGAGTTCGCCTTCGTCGGCCGCCTCGATGCAGATCACGACGCGATCCTCCAGCAGCGAAGCCTCGAAGCCCGTGCTCTGCTCCTCGTTCAATCCCATCGAGCGCAGGCTATCGACCAGATGGGGGAATTCGCCGCCGGCCCGGTGTTGTTCCAAAACGAAGCGGAGCGGGCCGGAAACCGTGACCGTTTCCCCGGTCGGCGAAAGCGCCAGACGCGTCGCGCCGTCGATCCAGTAGAGCACGCTGTCGGGACGCGAATAGCTGGGATACAAAATCGAAATGCCATGGGTCGAGATCCCCACGCGCTTCAAAGCGACGATGATAAGATCGGTATGGATGGTTGAGGTAGCGGTCGCAAATACCGAGGTGGTGGACATAAAAGCTCCGAGGGTTGGGGTGAAAAATCAGCGGATGGATTGGACGTAACAACTTGCGCCCTCCCACGTGACGGCCAGTTGGGAGTCGGGAAATGCCCTCCCTGTTAGCTGCCAACATTCCCAACCCGCTTTCCCAAAATTAACGCGCTCACGCCGAGCGGGTTAAAATTTTATCCGGGCAACCCCGAGTTTCAGAGGAATCTCCAATTCGTTGCAGGGTGCATCACACCGTCCAAACCCACATGCACTCTGCAATTGCGGCCGAAAGAAAACCTTCCGCAAAAACGAAACAACAAGGTCAGGCCGCCGCTGTCTCTGATGCGGCATTCAAGGCTTCATCGAGCGTCCGAACACACACGGGTTTCGTGAGGTGGGTGCTGAATCCCGCCACATGGCTCCGGTTCACGTCGCTCTCCATCCCGTACCCCGAAAGCGCGATTCCTTTCAGACCATACCGGTCGCGAAGCTCGGTCATGAGATCGTAGCCATTTCCGTCCGGCAGCCCGATGTCTGAAATCACCAGCGTGATCCCGTGGTTGCCCGCCAGCGCGAACGCCTCGGCCACTGTTGCAGCCGAAACCACCTCAAAGCGGCGCCGCCGGAGCAGATTCTCCAGCGTGGTGCGTGTCGCGGCGTGATCCTCCACCAAAAGAATGCGGCCGCGCACGGCCTGAATTTCCTCGGCACGCCCCTTTCCTTTTAGCGAGATAGCCCTGGCAGGCTCCGGGATCGCGTCGCTTTCCGCCGGCCCGACTTCGATCTTACGCATCAGCGGAAGTTCGATCACAAATTCCGACCCGCCATCCCGTCCAGGGCTGGTCGCGCTAATGTGGCCTTCATGCAGTTCCACGAGACGGCGGGCGATCGCCAGCCCGAGCCCAAGCCCGCCAAAAACGTGCGATCCGCCGTGGCCCGCGTGCTCCCCTTGGGAAAAGGCGTCGAAGACGCGCGGCAATTCGGTCGCGGTCATTCCGATCCCGCTATCGGTGATCTTCGCCGTAAACCGCCGGCGCTCGGCGAGCACCCGCGTTTCGATCGAAATCCTCCCTCCCCGCGCGGTGAACTTCACCGCGTTTTTCAGGATGTTCCAAAACACCTGCTGGAGTCGCACCGGGTCCCCCCACACGACCGGTTCCGCGGCATCCAGGTTCACGGTCAGCACGATCTGCTTGGTCGCGATATCCGCCCGCACCGCCCCCACGGCCTCCTGGAGAACCGCATTCGCGTCGGTCGCGCGCCGGTCCACCGGAAGCTTTCCCCGGGTGATGCGCGTGAGATCCAGCAGGTCGTCGATCAGCCGCGCCTCCAGCTCCACGTTGCGGCGGATCGTTTCAAAATCTGCGCGCCAGGGTTCGGGCACCAGGCCGTTTTGGGCCGCATCACTCGCCAGCAACAACACGGGGCTCAGCGGCGTCCGCAGTTCGTGCGACAGCGCCGCGAGAAAATCGTCCTTCGCCCGCGACGCCGACACCGCTTCGTCGCGCGCATGTTCGATTTCGCGCTCCGTGCGCTTCCGTTCCAGCTCGGAACGATGGCGCTCGATCGCGATCGCGGCGGTCTTGCACAGCACGCCGACAATTTCCTTCTCCTGTTCGCTCGGCACGCGGCATTCCCGAAAATAGGTGCCGAACGTGCCCAGCACTTTCCCGTGCGAGGAAAAGATCGGCATCGACCACGCCGCCCGCAATCCGAGGCCGAGGGGCAGGGTCTTCAACCCGGCCCAGTTCGCCTCGCTCGCGATATCCGGCGTGATCACGACTTCGCGCCGGTACGCCGCGGCGCAACAGGTGCCGATGTCAGGCCCGATCTCGATCCCGTCAATCGCCTCGTTGTACGCCTGCGGAAGACCGGGAGCGGCGCCGTGCACCAGGCGCCGGCCGTCCGCGTCCAGCAGCAGAATTCCCGCGACGGCGCCACCGGCCGACTCGGCTTCCACCGTGTTGGTCAAACTCGCGAAAATCTCCTCGAGCGGGGCGCCCGAAATCAGCAGCTGGAGCGCACGGTTCTGGCCGTTGACCAGATTTTCCGAACGCTTCGATTCCGTGATGTCCTGAAACACATCGATCGCCCCGGTGATTTGCCCGTCGTCGTCGAAAATCAAATCAATGCTTTCGCTGGAAATAAAACGCGTCCCATCCGGCCGCTCGACGATGGCCTGGAGATTGCGGCAGGATTTTCCTCCGCGGAGCGCCCGCGCCATGGGAGTTTCCCCGGGGGCGACGGGGGTGCCATCCGACTGAAAGCGCCGGTGGCCGCCGGAAAAGCGGTCCTCCACGAGATTCGGTTCCCGTCCCCACAACTCCGCAGCCCGGCGGTTCGCGAACGTGATGCGGCCCTCCGCATCGCAGGTGTACATCCCGGCCGGCATCAGCGACACGAGCCGGCGGAGCCGTTCGTCCGTCAGCCGCTGTTTCAGTTCGGCCCGACGGCGTTCGAAAAAATTCCCCACCGGCGCGCTCGCCGCGACCAGCATTTCCAGGATCTCCGTATTGCGCTCCCGGGGATGACGGCTGAACAGCTCGATCACGCCGATCACTTCGTGCCGGATCGCGACGGGGAAGGCGCACGCGCTCGCCAGCGGAGCCCGGGTCGCGCCCGACCGCTCCATCAAATCCTGGTTGCGGGAGAATCCGTCGATCCAGTGGGGCGCAGCATCCAGCCACACCCGGCCGGGCAGTCCCGCGCCACACCGAAAATTCTGCGCCCGGGTGAAGGCTTCCAGTTCGCTCTCGGGAAAATCCGGTGACTGCCAGAATTCCGTGCACCGCAGCTGCGCCCGCGGTTCGTCGATCGACCAGAAACAACCCACGTCCCAGCCCGTGTCGGTGCAGATCTGCCGGAGAAAAATCGGCGCGACATCGTGGAAGCTGGTCGCGTCGGACAAAATGTCGTTGGTCGCCCACTGCAGGGCGAGGCGCTGCTGCGCGCGCCGTTGCTGGAACAACTCCTGCGCCTGCCGCTCGGCGAAACGCGTTTTGCGCAGCTGTGAAATCATCCAATGCACCCTCGCGGCGGCCTTCTCCGGGGAGGTTTCCCCCAGCCCGTCGCCCTGGAGAATCAAGGGCGACTGGGAGAACACGTTCTGGCAGAGTTCGCCGTCGAGAATGACCAGCGGGTGCGTGTTCAGCGCCGCCAGCACCACTTCCGGCGCGAGCCGCGCCCGGTGGTACTGGCAGATCATGCGCGCGGGAAAATCCGCGGGGAACAGCGTGCTGATCGTCGCCTCCCAGTGCTCCAGCGGACCCGCCGCGATGGCGGGATCGAGCGTCCAGCCCATCTCCACCGCAAAACGAATCCCCTTGAAGCCCGCGGTTCGCGCCTCCGCGACCAGTCGCGTGATCTGCGCGGATTTTTTCGCGGAATCCAGTTCGCCGGGCTGCCGCCACTCTTCCCGGGTCCACAGCCTCAGCCGGCCGCGTTCGATTTCCTTTTCGACATCGATGTCGCGCGCGCGGAGGTGCGCGCGAAACTCGCCGGCCGTCTGATCGGCCACCACATAGACGCAGTGCTCGTTCCGCGCGAAACCCTCGAGCAGGAAGGGAACGATCGCGGGCAGCAGCTCCTCCGCGTGTCGCTCGTAAAGCAGACAAACATGAGCTCCGGGCTCAAGGTCGAGGATTTGCTGCGTCAGGTCGGCTCTCATGCGGCACCGGCATAGACAGCCGAATCCCGGTCCCGCCCTGACCGGTATTCCTATTTTTGTGACCGAACCGTCTGGTAGCCGGGGGCGATCGCTTCGAGAGCTTCGTCAAGCAATTGCACCCGCACCGGCTTGATGAGGTGGACGATGAACCCGGCCTCATGACTCCGCGCGATGTCGCCTTCCATGCCGTAGCCACTGAGCGCAACGCCCCGGAGGTCGTAGTGTTTTCGCAGCTCGGTCATCAGGTCGTAGCCGCTGCCGTCGGGCAAACCGATGTCGGAAATCACAAAATCAAACTTGTGGCTTTCCGCCGCCGCCCTCGCCTCCGCCACCGTCCCTGCCGTCACCACGCGATACGAGCGGCGCCGCAACAAATGCTCCAGCGCCGCGCGGGTGGGAACGTGATCCTCCACGAGGAGAATCGCGCCGCGATCCCCCGGCGCGGAGGCAAACGGCGCAGCCGGGCGAACCGGTATTTCGACCGCCGGCGCGCGCCGCGGCGGTTCGGCGGCTCTTTCTTCGCGGCGGCCGGCCAGGGGAAGTTCAATCGTGAAGGTGCAGCCCTGATGACGCCCTTCGCTGACGACGGAAATTTTCCCCGAGTGCAGCTCGATCACCTTCCGGGAGATCGCCAGTCCCAGGCCGAGGCCGCCAAACCGGTGGGACCCGCCGCTGCCCGCGTGATCCCCCTGCGAGAAGGCCTCGAAAACACGCTCGAGCTCGGGCGCGGTCATTCCAATGCCGGTGTCGGTCACGCGAATGACCAGCATGCCTTGATCGCTGAGAGCTCCCGCGCGGACGGTGATCGTTCCTTCGTCCGGGGTGAACTTCACCGCATTTTTCAACACGTTCCAAAACACCTGCTGCAGCCGCACCGGATCGCCCCACACCTTCGGCGGCGCTTCGCCCATTTCCATCACCAGCTTGATGCGTTTCGCGTCCAGATCGGCGCGCACGGTCGCCAGCGCGTCCCGCACGATCGTCTGCGCATCGACCACCTGCAGCTCGAGAATCAATTTGCCGCGGGTGATGCGCGTGAGGTCGAGCAGGTCGTCGATCAAACGCGCCTCGAGCTCCACGTTTTTCCGGATCGTTTCAAAGTCGGCCCGGATCTCCGGTGGCAGATCGGGATTTTCCGCGGCGTCGCTCGCGAGCAGCAGCACCGGGCTGAGCGGCGTGCGCAACTCGTGCGACAGCGCGGCGAGAAAATCGTCCTTGGCGCGCGAAGCGGCCAGCGCCTCGTCGCGCGCGCGCTTCAATTCCCGCTCGGCCATGCGGCGCTCCGTGGTGTCGGTGAGCACGGCCACCAGGCCGACCACCTCGCCCTCGAGCGAGCGTTCCGGCACGTAGACGAGATGAACCCAGCGCTTGCCCAGATCGGAATACGGCAGCTCGAGTTCGAATTCCTGCCGCTTGCCGGTAAAGGCCGCCTCGATCCACGGCAGCGCCAGGGCGTAAGGCTCCGCGCCGATGATCTCGGAAATGTGCCGGCCGATCACCTCCTCCGGCTTTCGCCCGTACCGCGCCGCATAGGCGAGGTTGGCGAATTTGAAGCGGTGGGAACGGTCGAGGTGGCACAAATAAACCGAGGCGTGATCGGTCACGAGCCGCAGCTGCAGTTCGCTCGAACGCACCAGGGCCTCCGCCTCCTTGTGCTCGCTGATGTCGACGCAGCTGCCGATGAAACCCGCGAACTGCGAACCCTGGTAGCGCGGCACGCCGTGGCTGAGCAGCCAGCGGTATTTTCCGTCGTGGCGCCGCAGCCGGTACTCGATCCGGAATTCCTGCCGGGAGGCGAACGCGCCCACGTATGCCTCCATGTACCGCTCCGCATCGTCGGGGAAAAGGTTGTCCTTCCAACCCGCGCCGATTTCCTGCGCGAGCGGCCGCCCGACAAATTTCAGCCAGTTCCTGTTGAACCAGGTGCGGACGCGATCCGGTGTCGCCAGCCAGATCAGCACGGGCGCGCTGTCCGCCACGACCCGGAACCGTTCCTCGCTCTCCGCAATCGCCACGTGGTTTCGCTGGATCTGCTCGAGCATGGAATTGAACGCCTCGGTGAGGAAACCGAGTTCGTCGCCGCTCATCTTGGTCGCGCGCACGGAATAATCCTTCCGCTCGGAAACGGCCCGGGCCGTGTTGGCGAGGTCGAGGATCGGCTGGGAAATCTGCTGCTGGAAAAAATTCGAGAGGAAAAACGCCAGCGCGGTGGAGCCCGCGAGCACGGCGAGCAGCACCAGGCCGTACACGCGCAAACGCCGGTAGGTGCCGCTGAGGTCCGACTTGAGATAGAGCGTGCCGACCCGCGTGTCGCCCTGGATGGCCGGCTTGAAAAGCGTCAGCTGCGTGAGGCCGAACGTCGTGCCGTCGGGTCCCGGCGCCTGGGGAAATTCCGCGCGCGCCATCCCCGCGGGATACGTCGCGTAGAGTTTCCCCTGCTTGTTGAAAAGCGCGGCCTCGACGATTTCCTCCTCGGCGCGAACCCCCGCGAGAATTTCCCGCGCGAGTTTGGCGTCGTCGTACATCAGCGCGGCCGTGCTGTTCGCGGCAATGATGCCGGCAATCGTGTCCATCGTCCGCGTCGTGCGCTGCTTGAAGCTCCGCGTTTCGTAGCTGAGGAGCACCAGAAAACTCACCACCAGCACCACGAAGCTGGTGAGGAAGATGAAGCCCGCGAGCTTCCGCTTGATCGGGAGATCGTAGAGCGACATGGGGCTATTCGTCGGTGGGCGTGATCACCTCGGCGGCGCGGAGGAGTTTGGCGCTGACGATCAAATCGCCGCTTTTCACCGCGCTGAGGTTGATCCGGAGGTGAATTTTACCC
>DATAKE010000026.1:0-7707 GCA_036261745.1 Opitutaceae bacterium | reverse complement strand
AGCTATCCGGCGCATCCGGAAATCGTCGTCTGCCAGAAAGGATTTTCGCCGCAGGAAATTCATTTCCTGGAAACGCGCCACCCCCGGCTTCGCTGCCTCGATCTCACCACGCATGCTTTTCTGAAGGGGCCGGCGATGCTCAACCGCGCCAACTACGATGTGGATCCGTTTTACGCGCGCTTCCTCATCTGGACGGAATTGTTCGATGGCTACGACAACGTGCTCTACCTCGACATCGACGCATTCGTGACCGGCTCGCTCGAGCCGTTGTTCGCCTCGCAGGAATTTCTTTGCTTCGAGGAGTCGTATGTCGGGCCGAACCCGGTTTTCTTCGACGACACCGATCCGGTGCTGGTGCGGCAGTTGCGCGAGGACGGCCTGACCCTGCCCGCAACGTCGGGGAATGCGGGGGTGATGTTGGTCCCTCGTCGCTATCGCACGCCAGAGCAGCTCGCGCTGCTGCATCGCTTGGTGGAGCGCTACCGACAGTTCCTGGTGTGGGGCGATCAGACGCTGATCAACCTCTGGATGGCGGCCAACGGCATCCGTCCCACCAAGGATTATCGCTATAATTTTCAGGTTCGCCTGCTGCAGCAGAAGCGCGAGGCGGAGGCCTACCGCGCGGTCTGTTTTTTCCACATGAACGGGTGGAATCACCTCGATTGCGTCGAACACCTGGTTCGAACCGCGTTTTTCTTTTTCTTTCACCTGCCGGGCGGCCGGCGGATCTATCCCCTTTATCTCCGGCTCGCCGTGCGGGGCGAAATGGCCCGGATCAGCCGGCCGTATCAGCTGGTCATGCGATTCACGCGGCTCTTCCGCCGACGGTCTTCCCGCCACGATCGCACCGCTCCGGCGGCAACCACTTCAGTCTAGCCAGCCGGCGGGAATTTTCGCCCGCCACGTATGGGCGACGATTTCACCGGACGTCGCATCGGTCGGGCCGCGGTCGCGCTGGCCCAACGCGGAATAAAGCCAGTCGCCGTGCCGGCCGATGACGCTGGTCTTCACGCGATACGGAAGTGTCCCGAGAATTCTCCACGCGTCGCGATCGGCATCGTAAGCCTGGATTGCATCCGTGAGCACCGGCAGTCGGGTCGCTTTGTCTTTTTCATGCTGCCCGCCAAAGACAACCAGCCGGTTCCCCTGCTGCAGCGTGGAAAATTCGGTGTGCGAAACCGCCACGGGCATGTCCGCCGCGCGCCGCCATTCGCGCGCGCCGGGCGCGAGAACGTGCACCTCGGCGTGATGCCGCTCATCGACCAGATCGCCGGTGCAAATGTAGTCGGGATTGCCCGGGATCGGAACGTAGTCCCCTTCCTGTCCGCCGAAAACGTAAAGCTTGCCCGCCAGAATCGCGCTGGCGCGATGCGGCCCGCCGCGCGGGATCGGAATCTCGACGCGCCACGAGGCCTCGGTCGCCCAGCCGTCCGTCACGCCGAGACTCCAATGCTCGTGCGCGGGCGTGTGCCGGTCCTCGCGCGATCCGCCCACGAGGTGCAACCGGCCGTTCCACCATTGCATCGTCGCCGCGTAACGCGCGGCGGGAAGCGGCGGCAGTTCGCTCCACGCCTTGGTTTCCAGATCGAGGGCAAAGGCGTTTCGCGTCGCGGGGTGGCACTGGTTTCCTAGTTGACCCGACACGGCAAAAACAAACCTCGTCCCGTCCGTCGCCATCGCGAGATGTGACTGGGCCATCGTGTCCGGCATAGGAAACGTCTCCCACCAAACGCCGTCCTGAAGATCGAGCACATCGACCACACTCACCACCTCGGTCGAGTAGTAGCCGCCGAAGACAAAAAGTTTTTTCCCGACCTGCACCGCCGCGGCGTCGAGCCGTTTCTCCGGACACCGCCGCAGCGGCTGCCATTCGAGATCGGAGGGCGAGCGGTTCAGGTTTCGCCAGAGGTGGCGGTCATCGGAACGATCGAGAAAATCCGGTGCGACGGTGCGCAACACTTTGCGGATGGCCCGCGTGATGAGGTGCATGATCAAGCCGGTTTTCCCGCGCTCACTTCACCAGCGCCTGGTACAGCAGAATTTTGAAACGCGAATTGAGATCCTGATTTCCCGCCGGCGTGTGCTGCGCCATGAAAAATGCCACGAGCCGTTCCTTGGGATCGACGAGATAAACCGGGTAGTAGGCGCTGCCCCAGCCATATGACCCCGGCGTGCCGAGTTCGCCGTAGAAACCGATGTCCTGCATCACCCAAAATCCGAGCCCGAACGCGCCGGTGTCCGAGGCGTATTTCGTCCCGGTGTGATTGCTGCGCATGAGTTCGACGCTTTTCGGCGACAACAACCGGACGCCGTCGAGTTCGCCGCCGTTCAACAGCATCTGCAGGAGCCGTGCGTAGTCCGCCGTCGTCGAGAGCAAACCGGCGCCGCCGGAAAAACATTTCCGCGGCCCCGTCACGTAGTGGCCCTGGTCCGTGCGCGTGAGCTCGCCGCCCTTGATCCCGTAAACGGTCGCGAGCCTTTCCGTCTTTTCCGGCGGAAGGAAGAAACAGGTGTCACGCATCTTCAACGGCTGGAAAATCCGCTGCTCGAAAAACTGATCGAGCGGCATGCCCGAGACGATTTCCACGAGGCGTCCCAGGACATCGGTCCCGAAGCCGTACTGGTATTGCTCGCCCGGGTGGGCGTGCAACGGAAGCGTCGCGAGCCGGTCCATCGCCTCGGCGATCGTTTCATCCTTGTCGGCAAAATACCAACCGTGGAGACCCGCGGCCTTGTAGGCGTCGACCGCCAGGCCGTCGCCGTAGGTCAGCCCCGCGGTATGGGTGAGCAGATCGCGGATTTGAATCGCGCGTTTCGCCGGCACGGTGACGAACTTCGTGCCGGACGGGGCATCGTCCGGGGGTTTCACCGCGACGACGGATTTCCGGAAAGCGGGAATGAATTTCCCGACCGGATCGTGCAGCGTGAAGCGCCCCTCCTCGTAGAGCATCATCACCGCGAGGGTCGTGACGGCCTTGCTCATCGAGGCGATGCGGAAGATCGCGTCGTTCGCCATCGGCTTGTTCGCCTCGATGTCCTGCATTCCGAAACTGCGGAAACGCACCGGCTGTCCGTCGCGCGCCACATAGGCCACCACCCCGGCCATGCGCTTCTGGTCGACCTGCTCCTGGATCGCGCGGTCGAGCCGCTCCAATCGCTCCGGCGAAAACCCGAGCGCTTCCGGACGCGCCTCTTCCGCGGCGCCCGCGGAAACGGATCCCCACGCCAAAGACAACACGAGCAAAACCGGGGCGGGAAAAACACGGGGCAGCTTCATGTCGCGATAATTGAGAAGCGCACCTCGCGCGCGCAATGCTGGGATTGCTCCCCGCCGCAGGATCGCGCGGCACTACACCAGGATTTCGACCGCCTTCGGCCGGACGGAAATCTCGATCCGCACTTTTTTTCGCGGCTCCCCGGCTTTGCGCGTGGCCTCCAGCACGAGCTTGTCGTCGAGCCGGAATTCACCGTCGGCAAATTCGATGCGAACCGTGCGAACCTTGCGCCGCGCGAGGACCGGGCGCTTTTTTCCCTCGATGCTTCCGGCCAGGGTGCGCTTCAGCTGTTCACGCTCCCCGACCGTCGCGGAAACGATATTCAAGCACCCGTCCGAAGGATCGGCCTCGGGCGCGAGTTCGAAACGCGGCCCCACCCGGCTGATGTTCATGATCTCCAGCAGGAGGTAGCTGCCCGAGCATGCAGGACAATCGTCCTCCTGCACCCGAAGACGCACGGGCTGCAATTCGTGGGCCAGCGCCTGCAGGACGTGGTTGTCGCGGTGCAAACGATCCTCGCGGCGTTTGGGCCGATGTTCGCTGGTGGCTTCCACTGCGCCCATGATGCCGATCGCACGTCCGACCAGCCCGGCTCCTGCGCTCTCAATGAACATCTTTTTTCCCCACGGCCCCTTCGCGACGCCCAGGTCCAGTTTGAGCGGCCGCGCCTTGGCCCAGCGCGCGATCAGTTTTTTTGGACGCCCCTCAATCCCCAGGCTTGTGCAAACATTGTTCGCCGTTCCCAGCGGCAGCAGGGCCAGCGGCACACCGCGGTCATGCAGGGCCAGAACTGCTTTTCGCACCGATCCATCGCCGCCCGCGACCACGACAAACTTCGCGCCACGCAAGGCCCGCCGTTTTTTCCAGGCGTCTTCCTTGAGCGAAAAATAACGGGGCCGGTAGCCAGCCGCGCGCAACAACTCGACGAGTTTCCTCCGCGGGAGCTCGCGGTCGCCGGCGGTGGGATTGTGAAGCACGGCGATGTCCATGGACGGTGGCGCAGCAAAAGACCCCGAAACCAGGCGCCGGTGCGTCGGTCCAAGACGCACCATGCGAATCCTGATCGCGAACGACGACGGCATCTACAGTCCCGGGCTGGCGGCGCTGGCGCGCGTCGCCTCCCGCTTTGGCGAAGTGCGCATCGTCGCGCCCGACGTCGAACAATCCTCCGCCAGCCACGCGATCACGTCGTCGCGGCCGCTTTCCCACCGGCGGACGACACTGCCGGGGCTGGATTGCGAAGCGTACCGGGTGAACGGCACTCCCGCCGACTGCATCGCCCTCGGTGTTTTCAACTGGGAGAAGGTCGATCTCGTGCTGTCGGGCATCAATCTCGGGCTGAACATCGGCAACGCGATCTGGCACTCCGGAACCTTGGCGGCGGCAAAACAGGCGCCCCTTCTCGGATTGCGCGGGATCGCGTTCAGCACCCCCGCGACGGATGCCGAAACCGATTTTGCCGCGATCGATCCCTGGGTGGAAAAAGCGCTGACGCTGCTCCTCGCCCAGCAGGATCTTTCCCTGGTGAACGTGAATCTGCCCGCGCATCCCCGGGGCATCGCCTGGACGCGCCAGTCGTTCCGTCACTACGACGGAAAAATCGTCCCCGGCAAAGATCCGATGGGCCGCGGGCATTTCTGGTTCACCGTCACGCCGATCGAGCAGGTGGAACCCGGCACGGACCGCTGGGCCATCGGCGAAGGTCTGGTCTCGATCACGCCGCTGATTCTCGACCTCACGGATCACCAGCAGCTGGCCGACGCGCTGGTGCGCCAGCCGCTGGCCTAGATCGCGCGGGTTTTTCGGACAGGAAGGGCGTGTCCGCGCTGCCCCCGGTCCTCCAGCAGGTGCATCCGCAGAAAATAGAGGTGACTCGAAAGGAGCACGGGGACCAACCACAGCGGAACCAGCGCCATGGGTAACGTGCCGAGCTCGCTCATCGAGCCCGGACGAACGATGTTCAGCCAGCCACCCGTACCGAGGGCAACAAACAGGTCGAGAGCCCCGAGGATATTCCACCCCAGAAAAACCCGGCGAAAGCCACGGCCCTCCGGCCAGAACAACAGCACAAGCGCACCGGCGGCCGCAGCGATATCGCCTCCCCCCGCCCGGTGGGCAAACTCGGCGGGCAATTTTCCCTGCGCATACAGCCACAGAAAATAAAACCCGGCAAAGCGGATGAGGTGCGCGGCAAGAATGACACGAACGTTCAACTCGCGCACCGCCTCCCGCAGCCAGGCGATCCGCACCACCGCGATCGAAAAGCCAATGCTCAGGCTGGCGAGTAAAACGGGGACGGCGCGCGAAGGGAGATGACCGAGAAGATTGAAGCGGCCGGCAAACCCGGCGGCGACGCCCCACAGCACGAGCAGCCAGATCAGTTTTTGAGAGGGGGTTTTCATCGGGTTGATCGAATTCGACGCGTGACTTGCCTTTCGCAAGTCACACGGTCAAAGAGTCACTTGCTTTATGCAAGCCGAAAGGCAGTTTGTGGTCATGCCCACGGCCAAACCCAAAAAAAGCCCGCTTCGCTCCACCTGTCCCATCGCCGGCTCGCTCGATCTCATCGGGGACCGCTGGACGCTGCTGGTTGTCCGCGACCTGGTGCGCGGCCGTCAGCGCTATGGCGAATTCGCCGGTGCCCCGGAGGGCATTCCCACCAACATCCTGGCCGACCGCCTCGTCCGGCTGGAGGAATGCGGCATCATCACGAGCGAGACTTACCAGGAAAACCCGCCCCGCTACGCGTACTCCCTCACCGCGCGGGGTCGCGACTTGAAACCGGTGCTCGTCGCGCTCGCCCGGTGGGGCGAGCGTCACGTGCCCGGCACACGCATCCCCGCTGAGATGGCAGCGGGCATGGAGAAGTAATTCCGCAGAATAAGCGGAAACCCGTAGGCCAGCGGGTTCACCGTGCCTGGCGTGCGTAATCTCCCCTGGCACAAGGACTGTTCAATTCCAGTCGGAGCTGTTGAACTCTTTTCACCGGAGCGATCGCGACGGTCAGGGCGCCACGCCCGAAAAATTTCCGCTGCACTGCGCATTCACCGCCTATGAAAACCAAACCCGTCAACGCCTACATCAGCTACATCGCGACCACCCCCCAGAAGCTCTGGGACGCACTCACGAACGGCGAACTGACCAAGGAGTATTGTTTTGGCCGCCGCATTGAATCCGACTGGAAAGTCGGGGCCCACGTGAATCACTGGCAGCCGGACGGCACGGTCGCCGTGACGGGCAAGGTCCTGGAATTCGATGCTCCCCGGCGTTTGTCCTACACCTGGCGCGACGCGTCGAGCGACGATCTCCGCAACCTGCCCGAGGCGATTTTGACTTTCACGACCGATCCGCTCGGCGACGTGGTGCGGCTGACGATGGAGGAATTCCATCCCACGCCGATCGACGCGAAATATCTGGAAAGCGGACGGCGCACCTGGCCGGTCGTTTTCAGCAGCCTCAAGAGCCTGCTTGAAACGGGCCGCTCGCTGCCCCCGTTCGACATGACGAAGTGAGGCTGTGCGCCCCCTCCGGGGTTCACTCCTGCTCCTAATTCCGGCGGCTCCGCGTCTTGGCCGCTTTTTTGGCGCCACGCGAACGTGCGGGCGACGGTTTCGCCCGGCCCTGTCCAACGGCCACATCGCGACGCGCCTTGCGGCGGGTGGCGGCTGACGTCTTCCCCCTCTTCGGCGGACCGATTGCCACGCCCTCACGCCGGGCTTCCGACAAACCGATCGCGATCGCCTGGCGGCGGGATTTCGCGGTGCCTTTGCCGTGTTTCAATTCGTGCATTTGCTCGCGAACGAATTCGCCAGCCTGCGTGTCCGGACTCTTTCCGCGTCGTGCGTCGGTCCGCGCGCGATTGATGGCCGCTTGCTTTGGCATGTTGCTCCCTCCGGGTTTTGCGGCACCGACGGCAAGGAAGCATGCGCTCCCCGCCGCCGGTACGCGGTACGCGGTGAAACTTACTTCACCGTGATGTTATTTTTGACTTCGAGGACCCCGGGAATCGCTCCGGCGAGCGAACCCGCCCGCTCTTTTTGGATCGCGGTATCCACGAAGCCGCTGAGTTGAACGACGCCTTTGAACGTTTCCACTTTGACGTCGATGGCCTTGACGGCTTCGTCGCGCACGAATGCGGTTTTCACCTTGGTGGAGATCGCGGCATCGTCGACGTATTCGCCGGTGCTCTGGCGGGTCGAAGTGGCGGCACAGCCGCTCACGAAAGGAAGACTGCCCGCGCAAAGGACAGCGAATGCAATTATTTTAAGGGATGGTTTCATGATTTATGATTTCACGCGGTTAGTAGCGCGCGCTCCGGTGTGGTTCGCGCCGCCGCGAAATTTAGGGGGACGGGAAAACCCCGCCGCTTTGGCCGCATCGATTCGCAATTTTTTCGCGCTGTTTGACTGAACCCTCGGGGCAAACCGGAGTC
>DATAKE010000120.1:0-26730 GCA_036261745.1 Opitutaceae bacterium | reverse complement strand
GGACGCCTTTTTGTTTTCAGTGTCACCGGTTTTTCCCCGCTGATTTATGGAAACCCCTTCAGCTTCCAATCGAGTCGTTGTCACGGGTCTCGGCGTGGTGACCTCGATCGGCCATGACGTCGATTCCTTCTGGGCAAGCCTCGTCGCGGGGCGTTGCGGAATCCAGCGCGTGAGCTTGTTCGATCCGAAGGACAGCGCCTGCCAGATCGGCGCGGAAGTTCGCAACTGGGAGGCTGCCCAGCACATGGATCCGAAAGAGGCGCGTCGGAATGACCGGTATACTCATTTCGGCTTCGTCGCCGCCAAGCAGGCGGTCAGCGATGCGGGGCTCGATCCCGCGAAAGAGGATGGAGACCGCATCGGCGTGATCATTGGCTCCGGGATCGGCGGCATGCTCACCTACGAGTCGCAGCTGAAAGTTCTCTCCGAGCGTGGTCCGCGCAAAGTCTCCCCGTTCACGATTCCCTCTCTCATTGGAAACATGTGTGCGGGCCTCGTCGCGATCGAGTACGGCGCACGCGGGCCGAATTTTGGAATTGTTTCCGCCTGTGCCACCGGCACGCACGCGATCGGCGAGGCAGCGCATGCGATCAGGCGCGGCGATGCCGATGTGATGATCGCCGGGGGCAGCGAAGCGGCGATCACGCCGTTCGCCTACGCGAGCTTCTGCTCGATGAAGGCGATGAGCACACGCAACGATTCGCCGCAAACCGCCAGCCGCCCCTTTGAGAAAAATCGCGACGGCTTCATCATGGGTGAGGGCGCGGGAATTCTCGTCCTGGAGTCGCTGGATCACGCCCAGGCTCGCGGCGCGCGCATCTACTGTGAGCTCGCTGGCTATGCGGCCACGTGCGACGCGTTCCACATCACCCAGCCAGATCCCGAGGCGAAGGGGCTTTCGCTCGCAATGAAACGGGCGCTCGTGAGCGCGGCCCTTGCGCCGGAGCAGGTCGACTACATCAACGCCCACGGCACGAGCACGCCCTACAACGACAAGTTCGAAACCCTCGCGATCAAGAAGGTTTTTGGCGACCACGCACGGAAACTCGCGGTCAGCTCGACGAAGTCCATGACCGGCCACCTCCTCGGCGCCGCAGGCGGCATCGAGTCGGTGATCAGCGTGAAGACCATCCAGAGCGGCGTGATTGCCCCCACCATCAATCTGGAAGAGCCCGATCCCGATTGTGACCTCGATTACGTTCCCAACGTCGCCCGGACGGCTCCGGTGCGGGCGGTCTTGAGCAATAATCTTGGGTTTGGCGGCCAGAATGCCGCGGTGATTTTCCGCGCGCTTTAGAATCGGCGCATGAGCGCCGTTTCGGGACACCCGTCGATGCGCTCCGTTTTTATTTTTCTCCTCGCAGCGACATGCGCCGGTTGCGACCGGAAAAACTCTCCTGCTGGCTCCGATGCCGCCGCCGTTCCGACGCGCGCGGAGATATTCGCGGCGATCGAGGTGAGGGCCGCCCGATATCGAATGGAACCGGCGTTCATCTACGCCGTGGTTGCCGCGGAATCGAATTTCGATCCCCGCGCGCGCAACGGAGAGGCGCGCGGGCTGATGCAATTGAAACCAGCCGCGTGGCGGGCGGTGTCATCGGCGCCCTACGAACCGACCGTGTGGGACTGGCGCGCGAATCTCGATGCGGGCATCGATTACCTCGCGCATTCGCGGGCATACCTGCATCGGAAGAAAACCTTTTCCTATCCGCTGTTGCTCGCGGCGTTTCACTACGGGCTCGATTACGTCGAAGACCGGCAATTCGACTTGCGCCGGCTTCACGCACCCGAGAGCGAAATCTACCGTCAGCTCTGGTCCGGAAACCTGTCGCCGGTGCCTGTCCCTTCCGGCAACGATCCTGAAATCCAGGCAACAAAAAGCCCGCGGTAACCGCGGGCGAAAATGAGGGAAAGGCGGAAAATCCGCTTTTTATGCCTTCTCGACCAGACCGGCCTTGATAGCCTTGACCGAGACCCAGACCCGCTTGGTGCCGCCGTTTGCGGTCTTGATGCGGATCCGCTGCAGATTCGGGCGGAATTTACGCTTCGTGATGCTGGTCACGTGCGTGCCGATGCCGCCGCTCTTCTTGGACTGACCCTTGCGGTTGATGATCGAGCCCTTGACGGGACGGCGACCGGTGATTGCACAGATTCTGGCCATGGTGGTTTCGAGTTGGTTAAAGGGTCAGAAGAAAGCGTCGGGGGAGGGGGGAAGCAAGGGGAATTTTCGACGCGCGAACTAGTCGCGCCACGCGTGCAAGACCTGGAATTTCTGCCCGAGATGGGCCGGGTGAAGCAGCTGCATCAGAGCTAGTTTTTTCCGGCTGAACTGAGCCGCTTCGGCTGCGGTCGTGGCGGCGATGAATTCGCCGGCATGGCGGACGAAAAAGGTTTCCTGCGACTCCAGGGCGGGCGCGGCAAACCGATTTTGCGCCAGGGCGTTGATGAGCCAGTCCCAGCAAACGTGACACGTGAGATCCTGCTCCCCCGGTCGTGCGAGGAGATCATTCGACTGCGTGTGCTGGTAGTACGCGCGGCCCGTGCCGCCTGGCGTGGCCTCGGTGAGCTCCCGCCATGATTTTCCGTAGTCGCACGCAATGAAAAGTCCGGACCAGGGTTGTCCGGCGATTCGCTCCACGAGTGCAGCGGCCTCGACGGGAGCATCGATCACGTAGCCTTCCGGCGCGGTGGCCGGCAACTGGGCGACGCTGGTGCGGGGAATTTCGAATTCGACCAGCGCATTGTTTCGCAGCGCGACTCCGCGTTCGTGCCAGGCATCACGCCGGAAGACGAACCGGTGAAAAGGTTGGGCGTCGAAAAGTTCGTTCGAAAAAACCACGCAGCGTCCGCTCAATTCGATTGGCTCGCCGAGTTGCACGGCGCGCTGGCCGGCGAAGGGATGTTGCACGCCATTCAGCACGCTGGCACCAGGCTCGGCCCCAATTTCGACGAAGGTGTAGTCGCCGGGCTGGCGGCCGCCGAGCAGCTTGACGCAGGCTGCGGCCACAAGCTCGCCAAAGATCGGGCCGCTGGTGGTCGCCGTGAAAAAATCCGTTCCCCTCGCGTATCCCACACGCGTGCGGTCGCGCCGGTAGTAGCCGAGTTCGGGATGATAAAGCGCGAGCTCCATGAACTGCGCGAACGTCATGCCGCCCTGCGCATCTGCAGCGGCACGGAAGGCCGCGAGGAATTCGGCGGAGGGATCTGGCGCGGCGGGTGTGGTGGACGATCCCATTTACAAACTGAAGCGGATGCACACAGTCGAAACCATGTTCAAACGGATTTTGCCCATCGCCGCCGGCCTGCTGGCCGGCACGGCGCTTTCACTCACGGCGGTCCGCGTCGCCGTGGCGTGGAATCTGTGGCCAAACCGGGACCTGAATCGTTCGACCGACTACGTTCGCGAAGTGCTGCAGATGGTGCATGAAAATTACGTGGACGAAAAATCCGCGGGCTACGATCAGTTGTCCAAAACGGCCATCCACGGCATGGTCGAATCGCTCGACCCGCATTCGGAATTCCTGGAGTCAAAGGACAACAAGGAGCTCGAGGAGGACTTGAGCGGGGAATTCGGTGGCATCGGCATCCAGGTCGAAACACGCGAGGGCAAGGTGGTGGTGATCGCTCCCATTGCGGGCACGCCCGGCGAGCGGGCGGGCATCCAGCGCGGCGATGAAATCGTCAGCATTGACGGCAAATCGGTGGAGCGCGACGGAGCCCGCGATGATGTGGTCGGGCGGTTGCGCGGCGCGCCGAAAACAAAGGTCGCGGTCGGACTTTACCGGCCGGCGACCAAGAAAAATATCGAACTCACGCTCATCCGTGAACTGATCAAGGTCGAAAGTGTCCGCGACGTGCACGTTATCGATGGCGGAATTGGCTACATCCACCTCACGGAGTTTTCGGAACACACCGGAGACCAGTTTCACCGGGCGTTGACCAGTTTGCTCAAGCAGGGTGTCGGCAGCCTGGTGGTCGATATGCGCAACAATCCCGGCGGTCTGCTCGATTCCGCGGTCGAAGTGGCGGAGCCCTTTTTCAAGAACGGCGAGTTGATCGTCTACACGCAGGGACGGAAGCCGGCGGATCGCGACGAATACAAGGCGGAGACCGACGGCGAACCGCTCGCATTGCCCATGGCGATCCTCATCAACTCCGGGACGGCGAGTGCCGCTGAAGTCGTGACCGGCGCGCTGAAGGACCTGAACCGGGCGGTGGTTGTCGGCGAAAGATCGTTTGGCAAGGGATCCGTTCAATCGATTTTCAAACTCAAGAACGGGGAGGGCATGCGGCTTACCACCGCGCGTTACTACACCCCCAGTGGCGTGAATATTCACGAGCGCGGAATCACGCCGCATGTCGAGGTCATCATGACGCCGGAGGAGGACAGCAAACTCGCGCGGCAGCGGAATCGCGCCGACATCACCGATCCCAAGGAATTCAACGAACGCTTTGGTTTCGATCCGGTGGAGGATCGCCAATTGCAGGCGGCGCTCGATGTGCTGAAAGGCGTGCGGCTGCTGGATGGACGCGCCGGGAAACCGCTCTCGCAGCTGGCGCGATGAGCGCGAGACCGTGATTCTCGCTTTGGAAAGTTCGTGCGATGAGACCGCGGTCGCTCTTTTCGATCCGAAAAGCGGACTGCGCGGCGAGTGGATTCACAGCCAGATCGCGTTGCATGAGAAGCACGGCGGAGTTGTCCCGGACCTCGCCACGCGTGAACACCTGCGGAATTTCGCCCCGCTGCTCGGGCGTGCGCAGCAGGAAGTCGGATTTGCCGGTGTTACACAGATCGCGGTGACCAATGGGCCCGGGCTGGCGGCATGCCTCGCGATTGGCGTGGCCGCGGCGAAGTCCCTCTCGCTCGCGTTGCGCGTTCCGGTTGTCGGGGTGAATCATCTTCGCGCTCATGCGTGGTCCGTCTTTGTGACCATGCACGCCGGGGCGCCGATTGATTTTGATCGGCGTCTTCACGCGCTGTTGCCGCATCTCGGATTGATTGTGTCGGGCGGAAACACGCTGCTGTTCACGCTGGACGCCAACCGGGGGATCACGGTGCTTTCCTCGACCCGTGACGATGCGGCGGGAGAGGCGTTGGACAAAGGAGCGAAACTGCTCGGGCTCGGCTATCCCGGCGGTCCGCTGATCGAAAAACTCGCGGCGAGCGGACGGCCGGACGTATTTGATTTTCCGCGCGGAATCGGGCGCCGCGATGAACTGGATTTCAGTTTCTCCGGACTCAAGACGAGCTTGCGCTATCTGCTCGAAAAAATGTCCGCGGACGAAGTGCGGGCCAGGCTTCCCGACCTCTGCGCCAGTTACCAGCAGGCGGTGATCGATGCCCTGGCGCGAAAGACCCGGGCGGCACTGAGGCTGGATGAGGGAAAGTTTCGCAGCCTTGGGCTGTCCGGCGGCGTGGCGAACAACCGCGTCTTGCGTACCGCGCTCGAAGGCGTGGCTGCGAGTGGACAAATCCCCTTTTTTGCGGCCCAGCCCAAACACACCGGAGACAATGCCGGGATGATTGCTTTCGCGGCGTGGACCGATCTCACCGGCACCGACCGCACGGCGGGGCTCAATCTTCGCGTCGAACCGAGCGAGGCCTTGGCCCGTTAGCCGCGCGGGACTTGCCGGCGAAGCCTACTTGTAGTCGCGCCTGAGGTTGCTGGGAAGAATCCCGAGCTCCTCGCGATATTTTGCGACGGTGCGGCGGGCAATCGTGATGCCCTTCGCGAGAAGTTTCGCCACGATTTCCTGGTCGCTCAACGGGGAGGCGCGATCCTCGCCGGCGACGAGGTCGGCGATCATCTCCTTCACGCTCGTATTCGAGACGGAGGCACCGCTGTCGTTTTGGTAGCCGGGGGTGAAGAAGTATTTGAAATCGAAGACGCCGTGCGGGGTCTTGATGTATTTGTTGGCAATGGCGCGGCTCACGGTCGTCTCGTGGACGCCGACGACATCGGCAATCTGGGTCATCGTCAGCGGCTTCAGGTGCGACACGCCGTTCTCGAAGAAGGGCGTCTGCGCCTTGATGATCTCGCGGGTGATCCGCTCGATCGTGCGCTGCCGTTGTTCAATCGAATCGATCAGAAATTTTCCGGTGCGCATTTTTTCGCGCAGATAATCGCGCTCCTGCTTGGAAAGCGTGCCCTTCGCGATGAGCTCGCGGTAGGTGCTGGAAATGCGGAGACGCGGGATGTAGTCGCTGTTCAGGTGGATCTTCCACTCGTTGTCGTCCTGCTCGACCGTGACATCCGGCACCACCACGCGGTTGTTGTCCTCGGCAAAACGCCGGCCCGGGGCGGGATCGAGTTTGCCGATCTCCTCGATGGCGGCTTGGACATCATCGGGCTGGGCGCCCAGCTTGCGGGAAAGTTCGGGAATGCGGCGGCGCGTGAGGAGCTCGAAGTGGTCGCGAATCATCCGGGTCGCGAGGGAGTCGGAGCGACCCTTTGCGGAAAGCTGGGCGAGCAGACATTCGGGCAGGTTTTGCGCGCCAATCCCGGGAGGATCGAATGTTTTCAGGATCTTGACTGCTTCCTGCACGGCATCGAGCGGCAGGCCGGTTTGCAGTGCGACGTCGTTCGGCGGCTGGGTCAGGAAACCGCGGTCGTTCAGGCTGCCGACCAGGTGGTGGATGGCCGCAAGGACAGGAGGCTTCAAATCAGCGAGCTCAGCCTGCTGCATCAGGTGTTCCTGCAATGAGGTCTCGCTGACCAGGGAATCGAAGAAATGCTGGCGACGCTCGGCATCTTCCGAGGTGAACGGCTGTGCGCCGCCCACACTGGCCATGTGATCGCGCCAGTCGTCATCGAGCTTGCCGAGGATTTCGAACTCCTTGGAGAAATCCAGTTCCTCGCGCTTGCGGTCCGGCTCGCCATCGCGTTCGACGTTGGCATTCGGCTCGGGGGAGTCGCGGTCAGACTCGCTGCCGCCGTCTCCTTCGCGTGAGTTGTCCGTCGTGGACTTGTCGAGGCTCTCACCCTCCATCGGAAGTTCTTCGAGCGTCGGATTGCTCTGCAGTTCCTCCTGGATCACGGAACGCAAGTCCAGCGCCGCCACCTGAAGGATTTTCAGGGACTGGCGGAGTTGCGGCGCAAGAACGAGAGACTGCGTCTGCCGCTGGCGTAATTCTTGGCTAAATCCGGGCCCGCTCATATGCTGGATGAAAGATGCAGGGGTTCATCTCAGAGGTGGGAACGGGTTGAAAGCGCGGGGAAAACGGGTTCGTCCATGCCGAACAAATCCTTCATGTAGGCGCCCAGCTTTTCGTTCGTGGGACCGTACCGGTCGCTGTAGAGGTAGACCTCCAGATCGGTGAGGATGTCGTTGGCGGATTGGTAACGTTTGTCGCGGTCGCGCTCGAGTGCCCGCTGGATGATGCTTTCCAGCTTCGGACCAATGTCGGGGCGGAGGGACGAAAACTGCGGGATCGGCAGCGTCAGGATGTGCCGGCGCGATTGCGCGCGGTCAGCGGATCGAAAGATGTTTTTTCCCAGGAGCAGTTCCGTCAGGACAATGCCAAGGGGGAAGAGATCGGCGCGGGCATCGGTGACGGCGCAGGTGGCCTGTTCGGGTGAGAGGTATTCGTCCTTCCCGGCGATGACCTTGCCTTCCTCGTTGTACATCAGGTCGAGCGCCTTCGCTATGCCGAAGTCCGTGAGCTTCACGTCGCCTTCCCAGGCAAGCAGGACATTTTTCGGCCCGATGTCCCGGTGAACGATGCGCAGCGGGCGGCCATCGCGATCGCGCTTTTGATGGGCGTAGGTGAGGCCCCGCGCGATGCGGGAGATGATGAAGGCCGCAAGGTCCGTGGGAATGGGCCGGCCGATTTGCCGATGCTTGTCCAGGAATTGCTCAAGGTTCACCCCGCGCACGAACTCCATCACCATGAAGTATTGGCCGCCGACCTGGCCGAGGTGGTAGGTCTGTACGATGTTGGTGTGAATCAAGTCGGCGACGAGGCGGGCTTCGCCGATAAAGTTGTTCTGGAACTCCTCGATCGCGGAGTACTCCTCCCGGATCAGTTTCACGGCGACCGATTTTCTGAAATTCCCGGCGCCGAGCTGGACCGCCTCGTAAACCATCCCCATGCCGCCTTCCGCAATTTTGCGGATCATTTCATAGCGAATCTCGCTGAAGACATGTTTGAGCGACGTCACCCGGCGAGAAAAGGGTGGGGTGCCGGCACTGGCAAGAGCACAAATTCAATTTCGGCGCGGGACTTGCTGTAACAGTGATTTGACAGGGCATCGCGCGATTCTACGTTGACCGCGTGATTACTCTCACGCCACGCGCCGCACGCCAGATTCGCTCGATGCAAGTTGAGCAGAACTTGCCGGGAAAACGGCTTCGCCTCCTGGTCGAATCGGGCGGGTGTTCCGGTTTTCAATACGGAATGTCTTTCGACGAGCGCAAGGAAGGTGACACCGAGGGTGAGAGTGAAGGTGTGCCGCTCGTGTTGGATGCGGCCAGTCTCGCCTATCTCAGCGGCTCCGTCGTCGACTTCGACGACGGTCTGCACGGCAAGGGATTCGAAATCAAAAATCCCAACGCCCAGAGCACCTGCGGCTGTGGGAAATCGTTCAATTAGGACCGGCGGCGAGTCCCGCGTCGCGTTTTGCCGTCACTTCGTCGCGACGTGTAGCGCAACAATTCCGAAAGTCAGGCGGTGTGCCTGGATTTCCCCAAATCCCGCCGAGGCGATCTCCGCGCTCAATTCCGGAGCGCCGGGGAACTGTGCGATGGTATTGTTCAGGTAAACGTAAGCGGCGCGGTCGCCGGTCACCGCACCCGCCAGCAAGGGCAGGAGGTTTCGAAGGTAGAAAAAATAGAAGGGGCGAAACCACGGCTTTGGCTGGGAAAACTCCAGAACAAACAGGCGCCCGCCGGGACGCAGCACGCGGTGCATTTCGGTCAGGGAGCGGTGGCGGTCCGCCATATTGCGAAGGCCAAACGCGATCGTGACCGCGTCGAAGAGCCCGTCGCCCAAGGGCAGGGCCATTCCGTCCCCCGGTCGAAATTCCACATTGCGGTACCGCCCGGCACCGCGGTCCGCTTTTTTTTCCGCTTCGTCGAGCATGGGCTGGCAAAAATCCATTCCGGTAATTTTTGCCGTCGGCAGAAGTTGCCGACTCAGGGCGAAAGCGACGTCCCCGCTACCGGTCGCCAGATCAAGGACACTGGAAGGGGTGGTGCCTTTCACGGCTCCGACCAAGCGCCGCCGCCACCAAATGTCCGCCCCGCCGCTTAGGAGCCGGTTCGCTGCGTCGTAACGCCGGGCAATGCGTCCAAACATCGAATTTACTTCAGTGGGATCAGGCATGAACCGATGAGTAGAAAACGTGTCGAAGCATTTGCGCCTAAGCTGCTAGGTCATAATGGTTGACGCAATTCAGCGGATAAAAAATAAATTCATAAGTTTAGGAGCTGGTTTTTAAACAAAAGGACACCCATGCCAAACCTCACAAAACGCGAGATCGTCTTGGAAATTTATCGGAAGACCGGTTTCCCGCAGAAACAGATCGTCGATACCGTGCAGCAAACGTTGGACATTATCCAAAAGGCGCTGGCCGATGGGCGTAACGTCGAACTTCGGAATTTCGGTGTGCTTGAAGTTCAAGTGCGCAAACAACGGATTGGTCGCAATCCAAACAAACCGGAAGCGGAGGTCATTATTCCCCAGCGCGCTGTCGTTAAGTTCAAATCGGGAAAAATCCTGAAACAGCAGCTGAAAAAAATCGATCTGGTGAAGATTCAGGAAGGCTGAGCGCCTCTTCAGGCCGCACCGCAAACAGAAAAACGGGCCGAGCGATCGGCCTTTTTTTGTGTCCGGATATTTTTGGGTTCGCGCTTAACCCTCCGGCTTACAAGGTCTGCGGGCTCTCATGGCTACGTTTCAGACCCTGCCCGGCTTCCGGGAGTTCTACCCGGAAGACTTTGCACGCCGAAATCACCTTTTCCGTTTATGGCGGCAGACGGCAAAGACATTTGGCTTTGCGGAATACGACGCGCCGGTGCTCGAGCCCCTCGAGCTCTACAAGGCAAAGTCCGGTGACGAGATCGAGGCCCAGCTCTTCAGCTTCACTGACAAAGGCGGGCGGGAGGTCGCGCTGCGACCGGAGATGACCCCGACCGTATGCCGTCTGGTGGGCGAGCGCGCCTCGACGCTCAAGCGGCCGATCAAGTGGTTCAGCATCGGGGAATTTTATCGCTACGAGCGGATGCAGAAGGGGCGTGGCCGCTCTTTCAACCAGTTCAACGCCGATATTTTTGGCGAACCGGGACCAGAGGCGGAGATCGAGTTGATCGCGCTGCTCGTCCAATGCTTCTGCGCGTTTGGCCTCACGGAGCAGGATTTCTATGTGCGATTGAGCGACCGCAATCTCTGGTTTTATTACCTCGAGGCGCTCGGTTTGGACGAACCCCGGATCCGTGCGATGCTCGGCGCCATCGATCGTTTTGAAAAATACGGTGACGAGGCGTTCAAGGGTTATGCAGAACAGTTCGGTGCGCTCGATCCCGCCTTAAAAACGAAAGTGCTCGGCTTTCTCGGAATCAAGAATCTCGCAGCGCTGGAGCAGACGCTTGCAACGGTGGGCGGCGAGAAGCTGGCGGCCCGTCTTGCCGACTGGCGCAAGGTGCTCGCGGGCCTCGATGCGATGGGGCTCTCGCGATTTGTTGAAGTCGATCTGGGTGTCGTGCGCGGCCTGGCTTATTACACGGGCTTCGTGTTTGAGGCCTTCGATCGCAAAGGCGAATTGCGTGCCCTCGCGGGTGGCGGGCGTTACGACGATCTGGTCGCAAAGCTCGGCGGCGCCGCCCTGCCGGCGGTGGGATTCGCGATTGGCGACATGACTTTTGGCCTCCTCCTCGAGCAACGCGGTCTCACGCCCTCCTTTGTCCAGGGACCGGAAGTTTACTGCGTGATCGGCGGCGAACCGGAGCGCAAGGCGGCCTTTGCCGACATTCACGCGCTGCGAGCCGCGGGTTTTGCGGTGGAGTATCCATTGAAGCCGCTCGCATTTGGCAAGCAGTTCAAGGTCGCAGCGGAATCGGGTGCGAAGCTGGCGCTGATTTATGGGGGTGACGAACTTGCCAAGGGTATCGTGAAACTGCGGGATCTTTCCGCCCGGACGGAGCACGAAATTCCGAGCGCCGGTGTCGTCGCCGCCGTTCGGGATTTCCTGCGCGAGGCGCGATGAAAGCGCGCGGGGTGGCCTGGCGCATCCTCCAGGTCCTGGGAGTGTTCTACCTCATGTTTGCGATGTTCGGTTGCGTGACGGCGGACCGGCTGATTTTTCAGCCGCAAGCGCCGTCTTATTCGAAGGAGCTGCCTGGTTTGAAAATCATCCCGGCGGTCGACGGAACTTCGCTCGCGGTGCTGCATCTGCCGAACGCGTCCGCGCCGCACACGCTTTTTTATTTTCACGGCAACGCCGAAGACCTCGGCGATGTGGCGCCGCTCCTGGCGGCATTTCACGCCTCCGGCTTTGCGGTGCTGGCGTTCGACTATCGCGGCTATGGCCAGAGTGGTGGACGCGCGTCGGAAAAAAATGTCTACGCCGACACGCAGGCAGTCCTGGCATACGCGCGACCCGAACTCGGGGTTTCGCCGGCCCGGTGCGTTGTCGTCGGCCGTTCAGTCGGCACGGGTCCGGCCGTGCATCTGGCGGCGAATGAACCGGTCGCCGGACTGGTGCTGGTCAGTCCTTTTAAGAGCGCGTTCCGGGTGGTGACGGGCGTGAGGCTGCTGCCGTTCGACCGGTTCAACAATCTCGGCCAGATCGGCCGCGTTCGCTGTCCGGTTTTGGTTGTTCACGGCACGGCGGACGAGGTCATTCCTTTTGAGCACGGCGAGGCGGTGTTCGCGGCCGCCTCCGAACCGAAGCGTTCCGTCTGGCTCGAAGGGGTCCACCACAACGATATTTTTCAGATCGCGGGTCGAAAAATCGCCGGCGAAATCGCCACGTTTACGCAAGGACTCCCCGCGGTGCCCCGGACGCCGCAACGGTAACCACCGTGGTCAGCGCAGGTCGGCCGGACCAAACGCGTTGGGCAGCAAAGCCTCGAGGGCCGTTTCCGAACGCTTCGTTCCATCGCAAATACTGATCACGAGGGTGCCGGGTCCGAATTCATTGATCACCTGACGGCATGCCCCGCACGGAGCGGTGGGCGTTTGGGTCGGCGTATAAACGGCAATGGCCTTCACCGCGCGTTCTCCGGCGGCCACCGCGGAAAAGATCGCGGTGCGTTCGGCGCAATTGCACAGGCCGTAGGATGCATTCTCGACATTGCATCCGGAATAAATTTTCCCGGAGCCCGCCAGCACGGCGGCGCCGACGCGAAATTTTGAATAGGGCGAATAGGACGCCTTGGCGGCGGCGCGCGCCGTTTTTTCAAGACGGCGCGAAAGTGAGGCGGAGAGTGGGGCGGACATGGTTAAAGACCGGGCTCCTGTTTCACGTCGGAGAAGGCACCGATGGCAAACTGCAAATCTTCGCTGGGGTGAGGTCTCTTCACTCTTCTCATTCGGCGAGCAACTGAGCGCCTTCGATCGCGAGCAGCTTCACCTTGGTCGGGACGCCTCCAGGACCGGAGAAGCCGGTCATTTTTCCATTGGCCGCGACAATCCGGTGGCAGGGAATCAACAGCGGCCACGCATTTGCCCCGAGCGCTGCACCGACGGCGCGGCTCACGGAAGGTGGATGGCCGAGTGCGGCCGCGATTTCGCCATAGGTGGCCGTGCGGCCGGATTTCACGTTGAGAGTGGCGAGCAGCACTTGGCGGGAAAATTCGGGCAGCGCGGCGAAATCGTAGGGGGCGTCGGAAAAATCCTGTGCGTTTCCGGCGAGATGCTGCTGCACGCGTGGAATGAGCAGCGCGATCCCGGGTGGCGGCAGTGCTTCTTTCCGGGTGTTGTCCGCGGCTTCGGGCAGCTCAAAACCCGTTACACCGTTCGCATTCCAACTGAGCGCGCAGCGACCGAGCGGTGTGGAAAAAACGATCCGCATGACTCAGTCCCTCGTTCCCCGCCACACTGAGCCGCCTCACTTGGTGCGTTCGCCGGAGGAGGGTTTTTCCAGGTTGCGGCGCATCTCCCGGATGTCGTCGATCTGTTTTTTCAGTGCCGCTTTCTCTTCCTTCGTCTTCGCGCGGGCCATGGCCTCGGTGAGATCTTTTTCGAATTCCATCAATTCGACGCGTTCCTGCGCGAGACCGGTGCGAACCTTGGTCGAGTAGCCACCGAGAATACTCGGGCTCACTGCCGAGGAATTGAGGGCACCGTCGATTTCGCCAACCTTGGTGTTTTTCTTTTCGCGGGCGATGTTGCGCTCCTGTTCGTAGAGTTCGCGGTCGAGCTCGGTGATTTTGCGTTTGTTGACCTCGACTGCGGGCAAGGTGGCCTCCGGCTTGGGCGAGGGTTGTTCCGCGGCGGGAGTAGCGGCTACGGTCGCGGTGTCGGCGGGTTTTGCGGTCGCGGCGGCATTCGCTTTCGGCGGGGCAGGTTTCGCGGCGGTCGTCGGGGTGGGCTTGGCTGCCTTGGCCTTCGCGTCCTCGCGAATGAGCGCGTTCATTTCCTCCTTTGTCTTGGATTTTTCCTCGGCGGCGAGACCGGTGAGGGCCGCGGCGGCGAACATGAGGGCGGTGGCGGAGGGGAGGAGGAGTCTCATGGGAAAAGGACGCGGCCGCGGCGGCGCGGAAGAGTTTGCATCGTGAAGGGGTTGGCTTTCGTGTCGAAGACAAATCCGGATGACGAATCGCTTCTACAACGCCTTCGACAGCGAAACCCAGGGTGGGTCACGGAAAACCGATTATCGAAACGCGTTCCAGATCGACCGCGACCGGATCATTCACGCGCATGCCTTTCGGAAGCTGCAGTCGAAGACGCAGGTTTTTCTGTCCGGCGAATACGATTTCTACCGCACGCGGCTGACGCACTCGATGGAGGTCGCGCAGGTCGGCCGGTCGATCTGTCACTACCTGCGAACGCAAGGAGCCCCGCTTTCGGACGATTTCTACATCGACAGCGATCTGGTGGAGGGAGTCTGTCTTGCGCATGATCTCGGGCATCCGCCGTTTGGCCACTCGGGCGAACGCACGCTGCAGGAACTCATGTGCAAGTGGGGCGGCTTCGAGGGCAACGCGCAGACGCTGCACCTGCTTACGCAGACGATGTATCTGAACGAAGCGGGCGTGCGCGGCATGCAGGCGACGCGGGCGCTGCTTGATGGCGTGCTCAAATACAAAAAACTCTTCAGCGAATTTCCATCGCCCCCGCCGAATCATTTTCTCTACGACCCCCAGGCGGACGCGCGCGCCTTTGTCTTTGGCGGGACGGCGATCCCGGCGGAACTGCACGCGGGCGAGAAACTCAACACGTTCAAGAGCGTGGAATGCCAGATCATGGACTGGGCGGACGACGCGGCGTACTCCCTGAACGACATTGTCGACGGCGTGAAGGCGGGCTTTCTCACCATCGAACGCATCGAGCGCTGGGCAGCGGGCGAGCCGATCGATGCCGAGCGGCAGCGCCTGCTTGACCAGCTGTTCAACGCGATCCGCAGCGATCGGATCGAGAATGTTTTTTCGCTGAAGATCGGCACGTTCATCACCGCCTGCCGCCTGCGGGAGCGCGACAATTTCATGGCGGCGCGGACCAATCGCTACCGCTACGATCTGGCTGTCGCTCCCGAAGCGGAACGCGAGGCCCTCTTCTTCAAGAAAATCGCGAACGACATCATCTTCGAAAGTCCGCAGCTCCAGCAGATGGAGCACAAGGCGAGGCGGGTGATGTTCGATCTCTGGAATTCGTGCTGGCAGAATTACGTGGAGAAAACCGGCCGGACGATTGCCATTCTGCCACCGCAGGTCGGGCGCTTGATCGACGCGGAGACGTCACCGGCGTGCAAGGCCCGGCAAATCTGCGACTGGCTGGCCGGTCTCACCGACGGGATGATTGTGCGCACCTACCGGCGGTTGTTCGATCCGGAGTTCGGTTCGATCCGTGACCTGAGCTGAAAAATTCCTCCGGCAATTGTAGGAGCGGCTTTATGCCGCGACTGTTTGCACCTACGTGTCCGGTCGCGGCATGAAGCCGCTCCTACTGCTCGATCATCGATCGTGGTAACGGAAGGCCGGGGCGGACATGTCACTTATTAAGTGACATGTCTGAAACGCGCTACTGCGCCTTCGCGATCTCGACGGCGTAGGTGTGGACTTCGCCGTGCAGGTTTGAGCGGAAGACGAGCCACTTCTGGTCGGGGGTGAAGTGGATGTTCGGCTCCAGCTGGTAGTCGTGTTTCGCGAGGTTCACGAGGCGCTCGGCGCGGAGAACTCCCGGATCGATCAGGTTGCCGGCGTTGGGGTTTTTGATTCCGGCAACGTCGGGAATCCGCTCCGGACGGAACAGATAGATCCATTTTCCATCGGGAGCGTGGGCGACCATTTCGCTGTCGCCGCCGTCGCCCGCGAAGAGCGTGCCGTCGCGCGACACCGTGAAATGCACCGACCAGAAATTTCGGTCGAGGTGATACCAGGTGCGTTTCGCCGTCGCGAATTCGTAGCCTGCGAGCCAGAAATCCTCGCCACGTGGAAGCTGGAGGTCGTACCACATCGCGCGGCCGTCGGGAGCGAAGAACTCATGGCCTGCGATCTCCATGTTCATCGTGCGGGTGTGGAGCTTCGTGAGTCCGGAACCGTCGGTGCGAATGGTCCAGAGCCGGTCGACTTTGTGCCAGTTGCCCTCGTTGCAGAACATGATCAGGCCGGGATCCGTGGGCGAGAATTGCACGTGCCCCAACCAGTCGGTGGTGCGGTGGAACTTCGTCACTTTGCCGTCGCGGAGATCGACGGTGAAGAGTCCCATCGGCAGGCGTTTTTCCAGGCGTTCGTTGATCAACACCTCGCGCTGCTCGGCGAACGTGAGTTCGCGGCCGTCGGGTCCGCGGATGACCGCGCCGGGCTCGGGCCAGCCCGGCGTGCCCGCGGGGCGATCCCCTTCGTAGAAAAGGCCGGCGGCGAGGGTTTCGTCCGCGTTGATCGCCGAGAGGAACGTGGAAGGCGGCAGCTTGGCGAGCTGGCGGGTGACGAGCGTGTCGAGGTGGGTGGCCCAGACCGCGCCATCTTTTTCGTAGTAGGCGTGCCTCGTCCTGTGACCGACCTCGACGCCGGTCGCCGACCGGACCCGATAGACGAAGCCGGGGACGGCGACCTTGGTTTCACGGGTTTTGAGATCGAGCACCATCAACCCTTTCGGGCCGGCGAAGATCAACTTGTCCCCCTCGGGCGTGAAGGAGTTCTGGTGAAAGTAGAGGCTCGTGCTCCCGGCCTCGCGCGAAAGGCGGACGACGCGATGACCGGTGTCGGCATCGATCCACTCGGTGGGCGGCTCCGCTGCCGTCGCGCCGTTCATGGTGGCGAGGGCGAGGCTGGCGAGAAAAACGGCGGAGAAAATTTGCCTGGTCATGGTAAAAAAGGCGGCCGGCGGAAATCGCCGGGGCGCGGAACACAGGAGCCAAGCTGCGCGGCGCCGGGGCGCGAATTATTTTTGGGCCTTCGCGATTTCGACCGCGTAGGTGTGGGTGAGTTTCTTGCCGCTCTCGTTGGCCGGACTGTGGAAGTTGCCGCTGAAGATGATCCATTTTCCGTCCGGCGTGAACGTGAGGTTGGGCTCGACGCCCGTGGTCTTGCTGTAGTTGTGGTTCGCCATGTTCACGAGGCGCTCGGACTTGAAGGTGCCGATGTCGATCAATTCCTTTTTGTCGCGGAAGGAATTGCCGCGGACCATCACGGGACGGAACAGATAAATCCACTGGCCCTGGGCGGCCGGCGTGATCGTTTCACCGTCGGGGGAGCGCGCGGCGACGCTGCCGGGATAGCCGCCGTCGCCGGCGAAAAATTTTCCATCGGGCGAGACGTTGTAGTGGACCGACCATTCGTCGCGGCGGAGGTTGTACCAGGTGCGATGCCCCGTCGCGAGGTCGACGCCCGCCAGCCAGAAGACGGTGCTGCGCGGCGTTTGCAGGTCGTACCAGACGGTTTTTCCGTCGTGGCCGAAAAATTCGTGACCCTGGATTTCCATGTTCATCGTGCGTTCGTGCAACAGACGCGCGGGCGATCCGTCGGCGCGAATGGTCCAGGTGCGGTCGTTGTAGTGCCACGGCCCTTCGTGGCAGAAGAGAATTTGCAGCGGATCGGTGGGCGAACACTGGAGGTGATTTGTCCAGTCGTTCTCGCGATGGATCACTTTCATCTTCCCGGTTTTGACGTCGATCGTGTAGATCATCTTCGGGGTACCGGCGGCCCACTGCGGTTCGAGCGTGCCGCCCATGCCGTTCGGGGGCGGCGTCCGCGGTTGCACGGTGCCATCGGGATCGGGGGCAATGCCGACGAGCAGGGTTTCATCGCAATTGAGTGCGAACGCCCCGCGCCGCGCCTGCTCCGGAAGTTTCACGACCTCGCGCTCGGCTTTGGTGTCGAGGTGGATCGCGACGATGACTCCGTCGCGTCGCACGTAGGCTTCGCGCGTTTTCCAAGCGGTGGCGATCGCGCGCGCACCGGGCGCGACGACTTCGAGTTTCGGCTGCGACACGCCGAGCGTCGTGAGATCGACTGTCACCAAACCTTCGCTCGTGTGAATGATGAGTTTATCACCCTCGGGCGTGTAGGAGCGCTGGTGAAAGTAGAGGCTCGATCCGCCGCTGTCGGGCGAGAGGCGGATGATCCGGTGGCCGGTGTCGGGATCGATCCAGTCGGAAGGTAAAGCGGGGGCGGGTGGGGATGCGGGCGCGGGGGTTTCGGCGGCGAAAGCTTGGAGGGACAGGATGGCTGCGACCGAGCAAAGGCGGACGAAATGGCGTGGGGTCATGCGATGTCAGACGCATTTCTCCGGAGATGGATGCGCAGACAGCCCGTGTTTCGTTGCGTGCTCGGCTTGAAAGCGGGCGGGTTTTTCGACCGGCCTTTTCGAACGAAAGCGAGGGCGGGTCACAGACCCGCGCTACGTCAGTTCCGAGCTAGCTGATAAATGTCCCGCGTTGACGGCGTGTTGGACCATGTTGGTCGCGTAGTTCCAAAGCGATTCGCAACCCTCTGCGATGTGAGCATTGCGCGCGAGCACGCGGTCTTGTGTCACGCCGTGGCGGCGCCAGGCGGTGCCCTCGGTGCGGCAGTTGAGCAACATGGGCTGAAAGCGATCGATGGCGGAGGCGAACTTGGCCTCGGACGTAAGCTTCGCTTCGAATTCATCCCACAGCGCGCGAAACTCGGCGGCTTGGTCGGCTGGCAGCAGGCCGAAGATCCGTTCCGCGGCGAGCACTTCGCGTTCGTGCTGGCCGACCATCCGCGCGGCGTCGTAGGCGAAGGTATCGCCCGCATCGATTTCCACGAGGTCGTGGATGATCGCCATTTTCAAAACGCGCAGCACGTCGAGTGGCTGCGACGTGGAATTGGTGGTGGCGTGTTCCGCGAGCACGATCACGCAGAGGCAGAGATGCCACGAGTGTTCGGCGTCGTTCTCGGCGCGACGGCTTTGGGTGTTCACCGTTTGCCGGAAAATTTCCTTCAGCTTGTCGACCTCGACGATGAATTCGATCTGACGCGCGAGACGCTCGGCAGGCGTGTCGGGGGTCGGGGCAGAAACGGTGGAGGAAGGATTAGCCACGCTGCCCACGAAAGAGACGAACGCGCGTCGGGCAATGCGCTACTTGAGCAAGGGCGCGATGAGGGGAGTCCAGACCGCGTAGCCGGCGGGGCTGAGGTGAAGTTTGTCTTCGACGTAGAGCTCGGGACGCGGCTGGCCGTCGGCGCCGAGCATGGCCGGCCAGATATTCGCGAAGGCGAGGCGTTGCTTGTCGGTCGCGCAATCGGCGGCGATGAGCTTATTCGCTTTGATGGCTTTCTCTCGGATCTCCCAACGCGCGGGACTCGGCTTGATGGCGATGAAAACGATGCGGGTGTCGGGCAACGCGGCGTGAATTTTGGTGCGGAATGCGACGAATTGTTCCGCGACGGTCGTGGGGGATTTGCCGTCGTTGAGGTCGTTGTCGCCCGCGTAGACCACGACGATGCGGGGCTTGTAAGGGATCACGATGCGGTCGGCGTAGAAGACGCTGTCGGCGAGATAGGAGCCGCCAAAGCCGCGGTTGATGGTTTTCACCGCCGGAAAATTTTGCGCGAGGGAATCCCATCTCACGATCGACGAGCTGCCGACAAACACGACCGCGTTGGCGGGCGGCGGGCTGGTGGCGTCGTTTTTGACGAGGGCCGTAATTTCGCCGGCCCATTTCGCGGGGGACGCGAGAGTTGCGCTGCCGAGGAGAAGGACAGTGAGAACAACAGTGATTTTTTTGAGCATGATCACTTCGCCATCACGTGGCCGCGGCCGGGAGCGGGTGCGGGCGTCGTGAAAGTCTCGGCGTCGGCGGGCACCGCCTTCGGCGTGAGGTATTTCGTGAACCGCTCCATGTAGAGGTAGAACACCGGCGTGATGTAGAGCGTGAGCACCTGCGAAACCATCAGGCCGCCGACGACCGCGAGACCGAGCGTGCGGCGCGATTCGGCGCCCGCGCCCCAGCCGAGCGCGATCGGGAGGGTGCCGGCGAGGGCGGCGAGGGTGGTCATCATGATCGGACGGAAGCGCACGAGGCAGGCCTGGAAAATTGCCTCTGCGGGGGGGCGTCCTCGCTCGCGCTGTTCTGCGAGGGCGAAGTCGATCATCATGATCGCGTTTTTCTTCACGATGCCGATGAGCATGATCAGGCCGACATAGCCGTAGATGTTCAGCTCCTGGCCGAAGATGAGCAGCGTGACGAGCGCGCCGAAGGTCGCCGCGGGCAGTCCGGAAAGAATCGTGATCGGATGAATGAAGTCCTCGTAGAGCACGCCGAGCACGAGGTAGATCACGAGCACGGCGATCACGAGCAGGATGCCGAGGCCCTGCAGCGAACTGGTGAACGCGGCCGCCGTGCCCTGGAAGGTGGATTGAACTCCCTGCGGTAGTTCCGCCTTCGCGAGTCGTTCGATCGCGCTCGTCGCCTCGCTCAGGGCCACGCCTGGCGCCAGATCGAACGTCAGTGTGACCGACGGCAACTGGCCGAGATGGGTGACGGTGAGCGGACCGACATCGCGCCGCAGCTTGGCCACCGCTTCAAGGGGGACGAGTTTGCCGGAATTGCTGCGGAGGTAGAGCAGCGAAAGCGCGGAGGGATCGCGCTGATATTGCGGATCGATCTCCAGGATTACCGAGTACTGGTTTGTCGGGGTGTAGATCGTGGAGACCTGCCGCGAACCGAACGCACTGTAGAGCGTGTCCTCGATTTGTTGCACCGTCACGCCGAGCGACGAGGCCTTGTCGCGATCGATGTCCACGCGCAGTTGCGGGCTGGTGACGAGCAGATCGGACGTGACGTCGATCACGCTCGGCAGCGCGCGCACTTTTTCCTCGAAGGCCGGTGTGACGCGGAAGAGCTCGTTCAGGTCGGTGCCGTAGAGCGTGAACTGGTAAGTCGACGAGGAGCGCCGGCCGCCGACGCGGATGCTGGGCGGCACGTTGGCAAATGCGCGGACGCCAGGAATCCCCGAGAGTTCGCGTCGCAGCTCCTGCGCCACGACGGTGGCGGACGGCCGCAGGCTGCGATCGACGAGCGCGATGTTGAAACGCGCGCTGTTGCCGCCACTGCCGAAGCCGCCGCCTGCGGAGGCGTTGAAGCCGGCGATGTTCGGATTCTTGCCAACAATCACCGCCGCCTCGCGCACGTATCGGCTCATCGCTTCGAAGGAGGCGTCTTGCGCGGCCTCGAGTGTCAGCCCGAGCCGTCCGGTGTCCTCGGTGGGAATGAATCCTTTCGGAATCTGAACGAGCAAGATCACCGTGAAGGCCATGGTGAGCGCCGCGACAATCATCACGGAAACGCGATGGCGCATCGAGGCGCGGAGCGTGCGTTCGTAGGCATTGAGCACGTTTTGAAACATGCGCTCGGTCGCTTGATAAAACCGGCCGTGCTTTTCGTCGTGCTTGATCGGTTTCAAGAACCGGCTGCACAACATCGGTGTGAGCGTGAGCGACACGAAACCGGAGACCAAGATCGCGACGCCAATCGTTACCGCGAACTCGTGGAGCAAACGGCCGAGCACGCCGCCCATGAAAAGGACGGGAATGAAAACGGCGACGAGCGAGATCGTCATTGAGATGATCGTGAAGCCGATTTCCCGCGAACCGCGGAGCGCGGCGGTCATCACGGGTTCGCCCTTCTCGATGTGGCGGATGATGTTTTCGAGCATCACGATCGCGTCATCGACGACGAAGCCGACGGACAGCGTCAGCGCGAGCAGCGACAGGTTGTCGACGCTGAAGCCGAAGAAATACATCACGCCGAACGTTCCAATGACCGCGATCGGCATCGCGATGCTGGGAATGATCGTGGCGGGGACCGATCGCAGGAACAGGAAGATCACGAGCACAACGAGCACGATCGCGATCACCAGCGTGTGCTTCACGTCATCGACCGATTCCCGGATCGTGATGGAACGGTCCATGAGGATGTCGAGATTGACCGCGGCCGGAAGCTGGGCGCGGAAATCGGGGAGGATGGCCTTCACGCCTTCGACGACTTCGATCGTATTCGTGCCGGGCTGGCGCTGGACCGACAGGATGATGGAGCGCTCCTGGTTGAACCAGCCCGCCACCTTGTCGTTTTGCACGCTGTCGATGACCTTGGAAATGTCGCCGAGGCGAACGGGTGCGCCGTTGCGATAGGTGACGATGACGCGGCGATACGCATCGGCGCTCTGGAGCTGACCGTTGGTCTGGACGGTGAGGGAACTGCTGCTGCCGCTGAGCGTGCCGGTGGGGAGATTGACGTTGGAGGACGCGAGGGCGGTTTTCACCTCTTCCATGCCGATGCCGCGCGAGGCGAGCGACTGCGGGCTGAGTTGCACGCGCACTGCATATTTTTGCGAACCGAACACCTGCACCTGCGCCACGCCGTTCACCGTGGAGATGCGTTGTGCGAGGAGGGTTTCGGCAAACTCGTTTACCTGCGAAAGCGGGAGGGTGGGCGAGCTGACGGCGAGGAAGAGAACCGGGTCGTCCGCCGGATTGGATTTCCGGAAGGAGGGCGGGTTCGGCATGTCCTGCGGCAGGCGCCGCTGCACCGCGGAGATCGCGGACTGCACGTCCTGCGCCGCGCCGTCCATCGTGCGGTCGAGGCTGAATTGCAGCGTGATGTTTGTGTTACCGAGCGAACTCGTCGACGTCATCGAATCGATGCCGGCGATGGTGGAGAATTGTTGTTCGAGTGGCGTCGCGACGGAGGAGGCCATCGTTTCCGGGCTCGCTCCGGGAAGGTTTGCAGAGACGGAGATCGTCGGAAAATCGACGTTCGGCAGATCGCTGACCGGGAGCGAGCGGTAGGCCATCAGCCCGAAAAGCGTGATCGCCGCGGTGACCAGCGTGGTCATCACGGGCCGGCGGATGAACAGCTCGGGAATGTTCATGTGGATTTCCCCTTTTTCTTTTCGCCGCTGGCCGGCGCGGGTTTGACCGGAGACGCCTGCTCGGCGGCCGCGCGCGGTTGTTTGATTTGCACCGGACGGCCGGGCACGACGCGAAGCTGCCCGTCAATGACGACGGTTTCGCCCGCTGCCACACCGCTGGCGATGACGCTGACATCGTTGGCGGTGCGTTCGACCACCACCTTGCGGAATTCCGCGGTGTTGTCCGGTTTCACGATGAAAACGTGCTGGCCTTCCTGGTCGTTTTCGACGGCGGAGGCGGGCACGATAATCGCCTCGGGGGCGGCCAGCAGAATGGAAATGTTGGCAAACTGCCCCGGCCACAGCCGGTGCGCCTGGTTCGGAAACGTGGCCTTCAGCTTGATGGTGCCGCTGCTGGAATCGACGGCGTTGTCGACAAACGAGAGTTCGCCCGTCTCGGGAGTTTCCTCGTTGCCCGGAGGCGTGGCGTGCACGGCAATCGGGCCCGTGGCGCGGTAACGGGTGATCGGCGCGACGTATTGTTGCGGGACACCGAATGTGACGGAGATCGGGCTGAGCTGATGAACGATGACGAGCGGCGTACTCGTGTCGCTCGCCCGGACGAGGTCGCCCTCGTGCGCACCCACCGCCCCCGTCCGGCCGGGGAGCGGCGCGCGGATGGAGCAGTAGTCGAGTTGAAGCTTGGCGGTGGCGAGGGCGGATTCGCTCGCGAGCAAGTCCGTCGCCAGCACTCGCTCGGTGTCCTGGATGGTTTGAAACTGCTCCTGCGAAACCATCGATCCTTCCTTGAGCGTGCGGTAGCGCGCGACCTGCGTGCGGGCCGTGTCGAGTTGCAGGCGGCTTTTCTCCAGATCGGCTTCCGCGGACTTGACGGCGTTTTGGAAAGGCCGGGGGTCGATCTGAAACAGCAAGTCGCCCTGCTGCACATCCTGTCCTTCCTGGAAGTGAATTTTCATCAGCACGCCGGTCACCTGAGAACGGATGGTCGCGGTCCGGCTGGGTTCGACGGCGCCGATCGCTTCCAGCGTGAGCGGCACCACCTTCGTCTGGGCTTTGGCCACGAGAACGGGGGCGGGACCACCGCCACCGCGACCGCCCGCGGCGGCTTCCTTCTTGGAGCATCCCGCCATCAGCAGGGAGAGAACGAGCGCGGAAGCTCCGGCAAAGTGACGCAAAGGCATGGACGAAATCGGGATCATGAGCGGAAAGACACGCTGAATTCAGTCCGGAATGGTCGGTGGGACCAGGCCGACGGAACAGCGTGTCGTGAATGAAAAGGCATCGGCGTGGTTGACGCGCAGATTTGAAAAAGGATTTGGCGGGCGGGCGCCGGGAAGCAAGATGCGTTCCCGGCCGGGAAGCAAACCGCGAAGGCGTTCGGAGAAGTCCGTGCGCGGGCTCCCTTTAGCGGATTGCCGGTATGCGCTTGCGACCCGGGGGTGGGCGTTTTTTTCTCCGCCATGCCCCACCGTCTGCCTTTGCGCACGATCGCGATCATGGTGCTGGCCGCGTGGGCGTGGGTGGGAGGATCGGCGCTGCGGGCCGCACCCAAGGAGGCGATGGCGGGCGTGGACGACAAGTGGCGTTACTACCGCTCGCCCAACTTCGAGTTGTATTCGCGCAACTCCGAATCGGAGTCGCGTGAGTTGCTGCACAACCTGGAGCTGCTCCGTTCGGTCAGCCAGGAACGCTTCAAGTTCGCGGAGCGCGCGAAGCTGGAGGTCACCGTGTTTTATTTTCGCACGGTGGAGGACTTCCGGGCCTACGGCGCGGATTTCTACGGGAAGGGGAATTTTTTCAAGGGGTACTATCTGGCGCGCCCCGACCGCGCGGTCATCGCGATGTCGCCGACCGAGACGACCGACGGTGCGCAGCGGATGATTTTCCACGAGTACGTGCACCATCTGTTTCGGACCGCCGAGGACGATCCGCCGGTCTGGTTCAATGAAGGGATGGCCGAGCTGCTCGCCGGGATGCGCATCGACGGGGATTCGATTGAGATCGGGCACCCGCACGCCGGCCGGCTCCGGGCGTTGCGCGCGGAAAAACTGCTGCCCTTGGAAACGCTTTTCAGCGTCACGCACCAGTCGCCGGTCTACCGGTCGAGCGATCACACCGGGCTGTTTTACGCGCAGTCGTGGGCGTTGCTGCACTACTGGTATTGCGGGGACACGAACTTTCCCCCCGACGCGGTCAAAAAATTTCTCCGCGTGGCTGCCGACCGGAAATCGGCCGCCGCGGCCGATCTGCGCGCGGTGTTCAAGGAATGCTTCGGCTTCGACTACGCGGAGATGGAGCGGCGCCTCGATCGTTATGTGATCGGCGGCTCGTACCGTTATTCCCGGCAGCCCGCTCCGAAAATCGACAAGCCGGCCGCCTACGAGATGCGGCCGGTGCCGCGCGACGAGATTCGGGTGCGGTTGGCCGAGCTGGCGCTCCGGGCAAATCGCGCGCCGTTCGCGAAACTCCAGTTGCTGGAGGCGATCGAAAAGAATCCGGCTGACCCGCGGCCGTTCGAGGTGCTCGGAGTGGAGGCGCTGGTCGATCGCGATGAAAATGGCGCGCGCGACCGCTGGGAGCAGGCCGTTGCCGCGGGCACGCGGAACGTCGCGATTTATCGCGAGCTCGGCCTGATCGAGAGCCGCGCGTGGTTTCAGCAGTTCGATTATAATTTCCGGCTGCCGCGGGAGACGACGGAGCGGCTGCGCTCGCGCCTGCAGCGTTCGATCGAGTACGCGCCGCAACAAAGCGCCGCCTACGAAATGCTGGCGTGGGTCGAGGCCTTCGCGGAGGAGCCGTCGATCCCGAACCTCAACAAGGTCCAGGCCCAGTTCAACGGCCTGCAGAAGAAGCAGCGCACGCTGCTCGCCCTGGCGTTTGTGCGGGTGCGGGTCGACAAGCCCGACGACGCCCGCGCGCTCCTCGATCAACTCGACAAGATGGACCCGGATGCCTGGACCGCGCGCGGGGCGGAGATCGTGCGGGCGAAACTCGAGGGACGCCGGCCCCGCCGTGCGGAAGGCGCCACCACCACGCCGGGGAAGCCGCGGCAATTCATGCCCGCGGCCCCGTTGAAGGTGCCGGCGATGGAAGTACCGAACGCGAAATGAAATTTATGAGAATGAAGCTGACGGCGTGGTTGGTTCTCGGGCTTGCGATGGCGGCGCGTTGGTGTGTTGCCGCGGCGGAGGCAGACGTCGTGCTCATGTCGCCTTACGAAGTGAGCGCGAACAGCGTCGATTTCCGGAAGTGGCTGAAGTTCGAGACGCCGCACATCACGCTCTATACCGACGCGGACCTGAACGACGCGGTGCGGATCGCGGGCGAATTCGAGATGCTGCACCTGGCAGCGGTGAAGTATCTTGGCCGGCCGAGCTTCAAGCGGGAGCCGACGATCATGGTCCTGCCGACCTCGAAGTCGGACTGGCGCAAGGTCGAATCCAGCGCCAAGTTCGAATGGAAGGTGGCGGTTTCCCAACCGACCTCCCGGATCGCGGGATTGATCGCCGTGCAGTACGACTGGCAGAGCTTTCTCCGGGGCGGCCCCGACACCGTTTTCGCGGCACTGGGAAAAGTCGAACAGCAGGCGATGAGGCTGGAAGGACCGCTCTGGTTCGGCCAGGGCATGGGCCGCTTTTTCGAAACCGTCAAATTCGAGGACGATTCCGTCATCCTGGGGAAACCGAGCAGTCGCGCCCGCCGGATGCGGCGGAAGGAATGGCTGGCCTGGCCGGATTTTTTCAAGGTCACGACCGCCTCGAAGGAATTCACCACGACCGACGGCATGGTGGTATTTGCCGGGCAGAGTGCCGCGTTCGTGCACTATCTCCTGACCAATCCCGATCCCGTGTGGCACAGCCGGCTGATGCAATGGGCGTTGATGCTGCAATCGGGCGTGGAGCCCACGGAGGACGAGTTCGCGAAGGTCTTCGGTTTCAAATGGGAGGCCTGGCAGAAGGAGATGGACGATCATGTGCGCGACCGCAGCGACATGACCGCCACCGTTCGCTTCACGAAGGAAGAAGCCGGCTTTCCCCGAACGAAGGCGAATCTCGAGGCGCGGGAGATGCGCGAGCTGTTCATCCTTGCCCAGGTTCTCAACCAGCGGATCCCCGCGAGCGAAACCTCCCTCGATCTCCTGCTTGCGAAGGGGCTGAAAACCGAAACGCTCCGGGGATTGCTTCTGGAGGCATGCGTGAAATGGAAACGCCAGGACGCCGTGCAGGAGCAGCT
>DATAKE010000117.1:0-18042 GCA_036261745.1 Opitutaceae bacterium | reverse complement strand
CACCACCCCCGCCGCCGCCACCACCCCCGCCACCACCCCCGCCACCGCCACCGCCACCACCGCCGAATCCGGCCCCGCGAATGAATTCGCGCAGCGGATCCGCGTCCCACCAGACAAGATCGCCACTGGGAACCGGTCCGGGGATCAACTCGCCTTTGGAGGAAAAGAAAATTTCTTCACCGCGGTCGCCCCAGACTTCCATGCCGGGATAGGCGGGATCGATGTCGCCCACGCCGCCGCCACCGATCTGGTTGTCGGCATTCGGTTTTCTGGTGCCGAAAAGACGGTCGCCGGTTTTCGCGTCCCAGAGGCTGACGCCGTTCTGCGGATGCGGATCCTCGATCGTGTACCAGACCTCGAGGCCGGGGTGATCGGGATCGACGTCGGTGACGTAGAAACGATCGCCGTGTCCCATGCCAGTGCCCCACATCGTCCGGCCGTCGTTGTCGATCGCGATGGAGCCGTTGAGAATTTCGTCGCAGCCGTCGCCGTCGATGTCGGCGACCTTGATGCTGTGCTGGCCCTGGCCCTGGTATTTGAAGGGCGCGCGCTCATTCGTCCAGCGCCAGAGTTTTTCCAGCTTTTTGTTTTTCAAGGTCCACGCGTCCACCTTCATCAGGCCGTAGGTGCCGCGCACGACGAGCACGCTGGGGGTTTTGCCGTCGAGGTAGGCGACGCCGAGCATGTGGCGGCTCGCGCGATTGCCGGTGTTGTCGGCCCAGTCCTGGATTTTGCCGCGCTCGATCCAGTCGACCTGGTCGATGAGCTTGCCGGTTTCGCCGCTGTAGACGCCGAGCCATTCGGGTCCCTCGAGGACGAAGCCCTTGTTGCCGCCGAAGGCTTCCTCCGGGGTGGCGGCGTATGGGGCGGTGCGGAGGCAGATCTCCGCCTTGTTGTCGCCGTCGAGATCGCGCACGACCATCGGCGTCCACCAGATGCCCATGTCGATGTTCCAGCCGAGATCGATGCGCCACATGAACTCGCCGGTTTTCCCGTTGTAGCCGTCGATTTTGTAGGTGGAGACGTTCGGACGAATCGAGCCGGGGTCCTTGCCGCCGGCGGGATGCTTGACGACGAAGTCGTAGGTGCCGTCGCCATCGAGATCGCCGAGAGCGACGATCGAGACGCCGCGCACGTCGGCTTTGAGTTTGATCGCGCGGTAGTTTTGCACCGGCGCGCTGTCGGGCAGGCTGGCGCGCGAGGAGTTTTCCTGTTCGCGGCCGGCGATAACGGCGCGCACCGACCACGTCGCGGCATGGCCGGCGGGAGCGGTGGCGTCAGTGAAGTCGGTGGTTTTCGAAACCGGCTGCGGGTTGAGTTTCACCGGGGCTTCGGTCCCGGAGGTGCGATAGACATTGAACGCGACGTCCGGGGGATCGGTGCGGAGGAGACGCCAGCTCACGTAGACCTTTCCTCCCTCGGCGAGGAGCGCGACCACGCCGCGGTCGAGTTTTTCCTCGATGCGTTCGGTCGCCCACCCGAGCGGCGCGCCCGCCCGGTAGAGCGGGTTCATCGCGTAGAAATTCAGATTCGGCGGAATTTCCTCCGGCGAGAGCGGGCGAAGCGTGGTGTCGTTGTGTTCGGTGGGGCGGGTGCCGAACTGCGGCGCCGTTTGCGAACTGGCCGCGGCCGGCGTTGCCGGGGCGGGATTTTGGGCGGGGAGAAGAGAAGCGCTGGAAAGCAGGACGGCAAAAACAAGTCGGGAATTCATAAGTGGGAAGACCGCATGCCCAGTCGGGTGACGCGCGGTGTGGGTTGAAAAGATAAACGCGGGGCAAAAGATTTCGTGACGGGGCGGTTTTGGAAACGGCGGTCGGTGGGTGCCGGACAGTCTGACCTTTGGGGTTCGATTCGAGGTGGATTGATCGTTCGCGGGATTTTTTGGCGGCGGGCGCTGGGAGCAGGCGCAGGGAAACGGAGTTTCATTGTTTTCTAACAAGTAACGCCGCCTCTGTCCTTTCCCGTCCGGGTTTTTACCGTAGTGTCGCCTCCGTCCTCACCGCAACCGCCTGCTTGCGGTGGTTTCACCCAAAAAAACCCATGAAACTTCCCGTCACGACCTTTCCGTTGTTTGCGCTCCTTGCGAGTTCGTTTTTCGCCGGATGCGTCACTGAACCTGTGACGTCGAAACCAGTTGCGGCGGCCGCTGAGACGCCGAAAACCGCACCGGCTCCCCAGTCGATGTCCCAGTCCGTGCCGACCGCGAACATCCCCGCCACTCCGCCTCCCCTGTCGGAGGCCGCGGCGGAATTCGTCGCCCGTTTCACGGCGCCTCCCGGAGGCGACACGCTCCCTCACCAGGTGGCGGACACGACTTCCTTTCCCGAGGCCATGGCTTCGCTGCAACCCGGGGCGATTGCCCCCAAATTTGAAACGATCGATCTCCGTTCGGAGGCTCCGCCGAAAGGGCTGACGGCCGACGGCAACTCCACCCAGCTGATTGTGCGGGACTGGACCGGTTTGGTGCTGGTGCCCATCAGCACCTCGCTTTCCATGGCGCACACCTCGGCGGTGCGCTTGCTGAAGGTGGAAGCCCATCCCTTGAACGACGGACGCGTGCGCGTGTGGGTCCGCGTCCAGAACATCGGCCGCAAAGGTCTCTCGAGCGAAGTGGCGTGTGCATTCCGGATGAGGCAGGACGGCCCGGTCTCGAGCCCTTACTTCTACGAACTGACGGTTCCGTCGCGCGATTATCGCGATGTCTTCTTCGTTTCGCCGGAAGGCCAGCTCAGCACGTACACCGTGCTCGTGCGCCCGTCCCGCGAAATGTAAGGACGACAGCATGGTTGCTCGTGCGTCGCGGGGGCCTGCCTACCGCGGCGCGACGAGCTCGGATAGTTTTGCAGTGAGTTTTCCCTCGATGGGGCGGCCTTGATCGAGCGCGGGATTGAAGCGGAAATTTTTAACCGCGCCCGCGAGATACGCATCGAAGGGAATTTCCGCCGCGTCGGCCTGGCTGGTCACCGCCGTGGCCCTGCCGCTGGCATCCACTTTGATTTCCAGCGTCTGCTTGAGCTGGTTGGGAGTCGCGCGCATGTGAAAATCCGCCGGCAACTCCGCCAGCGACAGGCTGGGGGGCAGGGTCGCTCCCTTGTGGGACGCGAGGTGCTGGATCGTGAGGTACTCATGAGCTTCATCGAGGCTCATCTCGTGCCGGCTCTTTGCCTGGTTGGTGGCGACCTCCTGTCCGCGGGAATAGATGTGCACGGATGTGTCCAAAACTTTGAAGCCCGGGGGAAACCCGGCGGCCGACACGCGGATTTTCTGCGGCTTCTCGTCGATGTCCTTCAGCGTATCGATGTAGAACCACCGGAACGTTTCGCCGGGTTTCGCCGGATCGGTGATGTCGGCAATGATCGCGAGGTAGGGATCGGGAATGCGCCGGGGCGACGAGAGCTGGAAGTTAACCCGCAGCACATCGTAATTTTCGCTCGCGAGATTTCCCGTCGAGCTTTCCGTCAGGCCGGACGGGATCGAGGGAGCGTTGGGAACCGGCGTGCTTGAGGGCGCGGCGACCGGCGCGCCGGGAAGTCCGCGGGCGGCGAGGTTGGCCGCGACGCCGGCCTGAAGATCGTTGAAGGGATTAAATTTCGGAGCCGCCGCGTTCGTGGCGGCAAAACTCAGCTCGGCGGAGACGTTCATGTCGTGCGCCCACTTGAGGAGGGGATCGTTGGCGGCGGAGAACCCCTGTTCCTGTTTGTAGGTCGAGATCGTGGCGTACGAACGCGTGAGCTTCAGGTTCGGGGTCGCGCGCAGGCTTTTCACGTCGCGGATATTGAGGTGCTTCAGCTCCTGGCCGATTTTCACGTCGAGAATCTGGCCTTCGGCATAAACGACGGGGTAAGGCTGCAGGTCTTTGACGACGAACAGATCCGCGCCGACGAACATGTGGAATTCCTTCAGGCCCGGATTTTCGGCGGCGGGAAGGAGGACGACGGCCGACAGGAGAACAGCGACGGCGGCGCAGGCTCGTTTAATTTTCATCGGAAGGGACGAGAGCGGAAACTCTCGCGAGATAATCCTGAAGTGCGGGTGAGCGCTGGAGGCTGAGTGCGGTGCGAAGGTGCGCGGCGCTTTTGCGCGGGTCCTTCGCGTCGAGCGCGAGACTCGCGAGTTCGAGATTCGCCTGGTACGCGAATGCGGGCAGCTGGCTCGCCTGCTCGTAGAGCAGGCGGGCCTTGGTGGGATTGCCGCCGCTCGCGTGCAGTTCGCCGAGCCCGAGCAGGGCGCGGCCGTTGAGGGTTTCGAGCTCAAGCACGGATTCGAGCGCCTGTCGCGCGCCGGAGTGATCCTTGTTCGCGAAGGACAGCGCGGCTTTGGTTTCCCAATAGAGCACCTTGGTATCGCGCGACGCCGCCGCGGGCGCGGTGTCGAGGACGCGTTGCGCCTCGGAAAGTTTGCGCGTGGCGATGAGCGACTGCGCGAAACGCAGCAGCCGCTGGGCGCCGGCGTCGGGCGCATTTTCCATCGTCGCGCGATAGGTCGTCACGGCCTCGGCGTGGAAACCCTGTTCCGCGTAGAGATCGCCGAGGGCGAGCTGTCCGGCGTTCGACAACGCGCCGAGCCGCGTGGCCGTCTCGAGCACGGCGATCGCGTCGATGCGCCGTTCCTGCGCGATCAGGATCGTGGCGTGGAGCATCCAGTTGTGGCTCTCCGCCGGTTTCAGGCGGATGAGCTGCCGCACGAGCGCCTCGGCGCGCGCATACTGTTTGGTGCCGACGAGCAGTTGGGCGAGCGCCTGGATCCAGTCCGGATTATCCGGGTCGAGCGCGAACGCCTGCAGGTATGCCATCTCCGCGGCGAGCGGGTTGTCGGCTTTGGCCAGGCAATAACCGAGCAACCCATAGGTCGACGCGGCGCGGTCACCGAGCGAGAGCGCCTTGTTGAAACACGGGACGGCCTCCGCGTGCCGTCCGGCGGCGTAGCAGGTGATGCCGAGATTCGTCCAGGCGCGGAGGAAGTCCGGATATTTTTCGACCGCGCGGCGATAGTGGGTGATCGCGAGTTCGTGTTTGCCGGTGGCGTAGTGCGCATTGCCGAGGACGAACTCGAAGGCCGGACTCGCGGGCGTTTTGTCACCCATCATCGTCTCGAGGAGTTTCATCGCGTACTCGGGGCGCGCGGCAATGAGCGAGACGACTTTGTCGTAGAGCGCGTACTCCGTGGCCGTCATCTCCGGTTCGCGGTTTTTCAGGAAGCCGTAGGACTCGTTGATGATCCGGTTGGGATCGAGACTGGGGGCGGCGGAATCCTTGGCCGCGCCGGCTGCCCATGCGAAATTCGCGAGCGCCAGGAGCGGCAGAGGGAGAAGGGCTGTTTTTAAAATGCGCATGGCTTCAGTTGGCGAAGCGGGAGCCCGCGGGCAGGCGGATCACGACGGGTTGCTGGACCCATTGACGCACGACCTTGCCGCGGCGGCGGGCGGGGCGGAACTCCCACTCCTTCACGCCCTCGACCATCTTGGCGTCGAACTGCTCGTTGCCCGAGCTGCGCATCACCCAGACCTTTTCCACGGTGCCGCTGATGGTGATCAGCATCAGCAGCGTGAGCCGCGGATCTTTGACGGCGTCGAACAGCTCACGCGAAATATCCGGCGACGGCTGGAAAACCGGTGTGGCGGCCTGATCCACTTCGGAGGCGTTGAAGATGTGACTGGGGTCGCTCTCCACGAGTTCGCTGCGTGGACGGAAGAGGCCGGGATCGAAATTCAGCGTGGGCTCGATCTCGGGGCGGATGATCGGGCCCATCGACGGCGACATCGCGCGCACGCGGATCACGCTTTCCGATGGCGAGGGTTCGAGGACCGAGGAACCCTTGAGCATCGTCGGGAAAAACAAGGCGCTCCCGATCGTGGCGGGCGTGGGATTTTCCACCTGCGGCGGCGGGGGCGGGAGATCGGGCAGGCTCGCCGCTTGCAGGATGGGCGGGGTCGGCGCCGGTTTTTCGATCGTCACCAGCCGCACACGCGAGAGCGCAAAAAAAATCGCGGCGCTCACCAGCAAGCCGACGCAGAAATTCAGCGCGGTCTGCGCGAGGCCGCCTGCGCTGTCATCGAACCGGAAACTCGACCATGTTTTTTCCATGGCTGGTTCAGGGAGACGGTTCCGGCGCGGTGGAGAACTGCACATGCGGGATGCCCGCGCGCTTCGCCTCCGAGTAGACCGCGGCGAACACGCCGTGGCTCGCGGCCTTGTCGGCCATGATCACGAGTACCGGGTCGCGATCGACCGCGGCCTGTTTCAACGCGCCCGCCACCTGGTCGAGCTGCAACTCCTGCCCGTCGAAGAACACGTGGTTTGTGGCGGAGATCGCGATCAGGAGCGCGTTGCGATCGGCGGTTTCACCGCCGGTGACGTTCGGTTTCTCCACCTCGATGCCGGGCTCCTGCACGAACGCGCTGCTAATCATCAGAAACACCAGCAGCACCATGACGCAGTCCACCATCGGCGTCATGTCGATGTGCGTGTTCTCGTATTTTCGCTGGATGGAGGTGCGCAGCATGGTCACGAGGCTCCGATAAACTTGCCTTCCAGCACGACGAGGCGCTGCAGGCCTTTCTGCAGCAGGCGGTGCGCGTAATAGAGGGTCATCACGGCGGGAATCGCGACCGCCAGCCCCGATTCCGTGCAGATCAAAACCTCGGAGATGCCGCGCGCGAGTCCCTCCATGGATTTCTGCCCGCCCCATTGCGCGAGGCTCTCGAACGTCCCGATCATGCCGGTGACGGTCCCGAGCAACCCGAGGAGCGGCGCGGCCGTGATCATCGCGGCGATCGGGTGGCGCTGGCGGTAAAAAGTTTCCTGCAGGTCGCTCCGCAGCGAGCGAACGCGCGCCGGGGTTTGCTCGGTCAGCTCCAGATCGCGGTGCAGCCGGCGCTGCGACCGGTACAGAAACAAAAGGAGGCTGAAGCAGCGGCTGTAGAGAATCACCGACAGCGCGATGATCGCGATCATCACCGGACCACCGAGGCGAACGAGCTCGACGATGGAGTTCATACGAGGGCGGGTCGCAGCGTGTGGCCGGCGGCGCGCGACTCCTCGGCCGCCGCGGCAAATTCCGACGCCTGGCGCTCGAGCACGGAAAGTTTCTTGTGAATCCGATGCGCGAGGAAGCCGTGCGCCACGAGCGCCGGGATCGCGACGGCGAGGCCGAGCTCGGTCGTCACTAAAACCTCGGAGATGCCGCTGGACAGTTTCGCGGCGTTGCCCGTCCCGAAGACCGTGATCAGGGCAAACGTCTTCACCATGCCCATGACGGTGCCGAGCAGGCCGAGCAGGGGCGACGCCGTTGCGATCACGGTGAGCAGCGGGAGCCGGCGTTCGAAATGCAGGCGCTGTTCCTGAACGACGGCCGACAGGTGTTCCTCGAGCGAGTCCTTCGTTTTCCCGATGTGCTGGAGGCCGCGGGAAAATGTTTCGCGCGTGGTTGCCGCCAGGGCGGGCAGCAGACGTTCGGCTTCGCCGATTTTCCCCTGGGCCACGGCCTGCAGGAAGTTTCGCACGCGTTCCGATTCATCGACCCGCAGGTTTTGCGCGTCGACGACCTTGAGAATCATGATGACCAGTGCCAGCACCCCGACCGCGATGATCAGGTAGGCGACGGTTCCGCCCTTGTGAATGTGTTCCCGGTAGGTGCCGGTGATTTCCTGAAGGCGCAGCGCTTTGCCGCCGGAGGAATCGGCCGGGATGGTTGCCATCTGGCCTTGGAAGAGCGGCGCGGCCTTTTCCTTTTGCCAGCGGGGCAGGGAATGGGTGAGGGGATGAACGCCTCCGCCATCGCGCCCGCGCACGAGGCCGCGCGCGTCGCCTTCGCCCGTCTGGAAAAAAGCCTGCGGTCCCGTGAACGCGAAGGTTCCGCTGCGCAGCTGATTGTCCGCTCCCACGAGCGACGAGCCGGTCGCGAGGTAGCCGCCGGCCGCGCGGGTGATGTGCGCCGTGAACAGGTCGAGCGTTTCGAGTGCGACGCGCGGCTCCGCCGGATGAACCGGATCCTCGAATTGATGCTGCAGCATCTCGATGCGCTCGCTGAGCAGCATTTTTTCCCCGGGCAGAAGCGAATCCGAGAAGCCCTTGAACGCTTCAAAGCCCTGCGTCGTGACGTAATTCAGATTGCGCTTGAGCGCCTCGGAGTCGCGCTGGAGGCGGCTGAGATTTCCCGCCGCGCCGCTCTGGTCGGATTCGAGCCGGGCGATCTCGGTTTCGAGCGCGACAATCCGATCCTGCAGCTCCCGGAGGGATTTCGCCAGCGGGGCTTCCGCGTCGGCGATTGTTTCCCGGGTGCGATTGAGCTCCTGCCCGGCGCTTTCCGTGCGCTGGGCGTAGTCGAGTGCGGTGCGGCGGATGGCGTCGTCGAGCGACTCCGCCGCGAAGACGTGCGAAACGCCGAGTGCGGCAAGAACAACGAGTGAGACGCGGGCGGGCGACATGGGTCAGCGTTTGGGCTCGGCGGGAAAAGGGGAAATGCGCGCCGGCACGTCGACGAACAAGGGATCGGCCTTGTCCTTGTAGATCGCGATCAAGGTCGAGATGCGTTCGGTTTCGCCGTTGAGCACCTCCCACGTCCACGCCTTTTCCCCGGGCGACCCGTAGTAGGCTTTGCCGCTGGTGCGATCCAGCGCGTAGCCGTGGCTCAGCCCCCAATAGAGCACCTCGAGCAGTCGGGGCGGCGCACCGGTTTCCGGCGACAGGGCCTCTTCGGCGAACGTGACCGACTTGTTGAACTGGGCGCACCGGTTCAGCAGTTTCACGAGCAGCTGCACCTTGTCGCCCGGGCTGATCGCGGTGTCGGCCAGGCTTCGGTAGGGCAGCTCAAGCGCCTGCGACAGCCGCGGCGGCAGCGAAGGGCGCAACTGGACGACCTGTGCCGTGAGCTGATTGAGATGGGTGGTCACCGTCGCCATCGCCCTGGTGGCGGTTGCGGTGTTTTCGTTGAGCGCGGCGAGGCTCTGGCGTTCGCTGGCGGTTTTGGCCGTGAGGGCGTCGCGTTTGTTTTCGAGGAAGCGGATGCGTTCCTTGAGCGCGACCTGTGAGCTTTCGAGCAGTTCGCGGCGGGATTTCCACTCGGTTTCGAGCCGGACGGTTTCGGCGCGAATCTTCGCCCATTCGACCGCGGCTTTTTCGACGGAGTCGATCGACTCCTCGGCCCGCGACGCGAGGACGACGGTCAGCGTGAAAACGCAAACAAGGATCCAGCCTCGAGCTCGGAACAGGGGTAAAAGCATTCCAATCCTCTCCTGAAAAAAAATTAACGACCGACCCGAGAACGATCCGCCGGTGGAACGGGGGGTCAAGTGTATGCTCCCGGCGACCGCTCGTAACGCATGAGATTCCCCTTTCGCCTTTTGAGTTTCTTTGCGGCGCGCGGTGGCCGGGCCCCCGCAAAAGGTCAGTGGGGGCGGAGGGCGAGAGCGGCATTCAGTTTTTCGAACTGACTGCGGCCGGCGTCGTCGCGGGAGATTTCCAGGCCGTGCTTGATCAGAGCGTTCGCTGCGGATTTCGATCCGTGGAGAACGTGAAGCTGCGCGATCCGGTAGATCAGAGGTGAGTTGCGTGGAAACAGAGTCACGCCCTCCGCCAGCCACGCGAGCTCGTCGGAGGTGGGCGTCCGCTCGGTCCGCCAGAGTGTGCGGGCCAGAAGATCGTAAGCTCCCGCGAGCGGCGGCAAAAGGTTACGCGCGGTTCGCAACGGTTGCAGGATCTCCTCCGTTTGTGCGGCGGTGAACTTCCCGCCTTCCGGCGGGAGACCCTCGCGGTAGTGAAGCGCGGCGAGTTCGAAATAGGCGCGCGTCCGCAGCGTTCCTCCCTCGGCGGCTTGATCGAGGAAGGGCCGGGCCGACTTTCCTTCACCGGCGTCGCAATAGCTGAGGCCGATGGCGGCGAGAAGGTTTGGGTCGCGATCACCCTGATCGTACGCGCGCAGCAGGGTGAGGCGGGCTTGTTCCTGGTACTTGGGCGTGAGTGAAGGGTAGCGAGTGCGGACGTGGTTCGCGAAAAGCCGCTCCATTTCTCCTTTGATGCGGGCGACCTCGGTGGGGCTCGCAATGCGCACCCTGGGCTTGGGTCGTGAAATCTTTTCGTCCGGCCACACGGGGACGGGACGATCCACCGCTCGGGGCAGATAGTCGCTCAGCCGCTCCTGGACATCGGCAAAGCCGAGCCCGAAGCATTCCTCGAACATTGCTTCCGTCACCGGGGCTTCGCTGGCGCGCCGGACAAACTTGTAGAGCGCGGTGCGCCGGTCGCGTTTTTTGTAATCCAGCGCCCAGTGGATGAACAAGGCCGCCTGGTGTTTCCAGGGATACGCGGCGGTATTCGGAGCCAGGCGGTCGTCCTGGCTTCTGCCTTTAAATAATTCCGACAACGCGAGCAGGCTGCGCGGGTGATTGCGGTTTTGGCGCAGCGCTTCGGTTTCAGTTTTGTTGATCCAAAAAAGAGGCGGGAGCTCCACGGAATCGGCCAGAAACCGCGCGGAAGGATACAACTGCATGATGCCTTCGATGAACCAGGCGGGCACGGGCGGCGTGCGGGTTTCCATGCGGCGCCAAACCGCTTCCGTCGCAATGCGCATGTTGTCGCGCGCGTAGGAATATTCGCCGATGAGGGTGTAGACCGCTTCGAGATCGACGTCGTGCAGCGCCATGTTTGGCAGCACCAGCGCGCGGGACCCGGACATGGCCGCCACGATTTCGGCGGGGATTTGGGCGACCATGTCCTTGCGATAGAGGAACAGGATACTGGGCGAGGATAGTTTTACCTGGAGCTCTGCCGGGACGAGAAGCTCGAGGAGCTGCGTCGCGCGGTGATAGTCCCGGGCGAAATCCGCGGTCGAGTCTTCGGAGGAACGCGACAACACCTCGAAGCCAGGTCCCGCGACGTAGAACCACGGGCGGCCCGCGGTAGTCCGGGTCTCGGCGACGATGAGCGGGGGCAGCTGGAACACCGCTTCGGCCGGTTCCTGGTTTGCCGCCGTTGGTGCCGACGCCGGTGAGGCCGCGAACGCGCCCGGCAGCGCCAGCGCGAGGCAGGAGAGAAAGGGCGTGGTGGAGCGACGGATCATTTCACGGGCTGCGGGATGCCGACCTTCACGCCGTAGTCGTAGACGTTGAGGTTGAAAAATTCATCGATGCGCGCGAACGCCAGCACACTCGCTTCGGGAAGCCGCTGGTCGAACTCCCGGTCGATCCGCAGGAATTCCGCGGCGACGCCCTGGCGGACCAGGGCATCGCGCAGCGCGACGGCGTTTCCCGGGGCAATATCCGGGTTCTCGTTGTTTTGGATGAGAAGAACGGGGCGCTTGATCGATTCCGGGTGGTGGAACGGCGAGAGTTCTTTGATGCGCGCCGCGTCCGCGCCGAAAAGCACCTGGCGAACGGCCGCCAGGAAATCGATGGGGGTCGGTGTCCGGTTGATGTTCATCGCAGGACCGAGCGCCCGGGGGGCCGGCTTGTCGGCGGTGACACCGTTCATGACGGCAGGAGTATCCAGGTTGAATTGTTGATAGGTCGTCCAGCTCGAGAGATCGGTGGGCGCGTTGATCGTGACGGCGCAGCGGAAGCGTTCGGGCTCGAGCTGCATCGCACGCAACGCGAGGTAGCCGCCGAAACCCACGCCGAACAACGCAACGCGTTTCCGGTCGATCGGCTGGCGCGCGACGACCCAGTCCGTTACCGCCACCATGTCCTCGATCGGCGCGCGCTCGATCGCCGCTATTCCGGTCGCGCGGTGTTTGCGACCGAAGCCGTCGGAACCGCGATAGTTTACCTGCGCCACCACGAAACCCATGGCGGCGAGGGCCTGCACATCGACGTTGTAGCGGGGCAGGTCGCGGCCGTTGGGACCGTCGTGACAATAAATCAACAGGGGCGGCGGATTGATCCGGGCGTTCGTCGGTTGCGTGAGATAACCGGTGAGATGAATTCCGGCGGGTGTATCGAATTCGAAGGGCTTCGTGACGTTGAGCGCACCGACGTCCAAGTCGGGAGCGAGGCGCAGAAACTCGGTCATTTTTCGCTCGGCCCGAAAATAAATGTGGTAGCGTCCTGGATCGGATGCGGATGAGACATGGACCAGAAAGCGGTCCCGGGCGTCGTCCCAATCGACGATCTGCACGAAGCGGGACGGGAAGCGGGTGTCCACTTCGCTTTGGGTGCGGGCGAGGTCGGCGTTGAGCCAGTGGGTGGTCGGGCGGACGCCGACGATTCTCGCGCCCGCGAGTGCGCCGGTGCTCCGATCGAACACCAAGGGCGACGATTTGAACGCGCCGTCGACCCCGGCGAGGTCGAAATGAGCATGCTCGACGGCAAAAGCGGTGCGCTGTTTGGTCCGCAGGTCGAGCGCGTACAGCCCGTGGGTGTCGCGGCCGATGTTCGAGGCGAAGTAGAGGAGGTTGGGGTCGGTATCGAAGGCGATCGGGAAGGCTCGTTCGCCATAATAGTTTTCCGGGGTCAGCCGCCAGAATGCGGCTTGATCGGCGCCAAAGTTATCGGCGAGTTTGCCGCGCACCTTCCAGCTACTCTCGCGATTGACGACCTGAAAATCCTGTTCGAGGAGAAACGTGTTCAGGCTGACGCGTTGCTGGCCCTGGCGATCCAGCAGGACCTCGGTGCCGCTGCGATAGTCGGCGTTCGTCAAGCTGACGCGTTTTCCGGTGGTCGCATCGATTTTGAAAGTTCCGATGCTGACCATGCCGGGCGTGCCGTTGCCGCCAGCCGCCCGAACCAGCAGTTGATTGCGATCGCCGCCCAGAAAACCGACCGCGCGCGGGCGCCGGTTGCGGCCAAACACCGAGAGATCCTCGAGGTCGGCAAATTTCTTGAGATTCCTGCCGTCGGCATCGATCGCGAAAATTTCGCCGAGGTCCGACGAGAAAACCAGGCGCCGGCCCGCCGCCCAATCGAGGAAGACCACGCGGCCGCGAATCTTGTTGCGGGCGAAGGCCGGGCCTTCGCGATCTTCGCTCACGGCAATCGGAATTTTAACACCGGGATCGTCGACGTTGATCATCATCACGTACGCGGTGTCGCCGTGATGCAGGGTGTAAGCGACGTGTTTCCCGTCGGGCGAGAGCGTGGCGCGGTCCGTCGCGGTCGGCGTGAAAAACGGCCGGATGGTTTCGGAGAAACGCTGGGCGCGCTGGGCCGCATCCAGGCTTTCCTCCGCAAAAGCCGAACCGACTGCGAGCAGCGCAAGCAGGACGGCGGCCAGGCGGGGCATGGGAAAATCAGAGGAGATCGCACGGGCGACGCGATGCTTTTCCTCCCGCTCCAGGCACAAAAAAGCCCGGGGCAGTTGGCCCGGGCTTTTGCAGAGTCGAAGTGGCCTACTTCAGGATCATTTCCTTCACCGTCTTGCCGGCCGGGATCATCGGCAGCACGTGTTCGGTGTAGGGGACGATCACGTCGAGGACGAACGGGCCGTCGCAATCGAGCATTTCCTGGATGGCGGCCTTGAGCTCGCTTTTCTTGTGCACGCGCCGGCCCTTGACGCCGAAGCCCTCGGCAATCTTGACGAAGTCGGGATAGAGGCCGCCGAGGTTGTCGGGGCCGCCGACATTCGATTCGTCGCCGAGGATCGTGTTGCCGCGGACGCTGCCGTAGAAGCGGTCTTCCCACTGCACGACCATGCCGAGGTGCTGGTTGTTCAGGATCATCGCCTTTGCGGCGATCTTCTCGATGTGGCAGGTGGCGAGCTCCTGGATGTTCATCACGAAGGACCCGTCGCCGTCGATGTCGATGACCTGCTTGTCGGGGCAGGCGACCTTCGCGCCCATGGCCGCGGGGTAACCGTAGCCCATCGCGCCGAGTCCGAGGGAGCTGATGTAGCGGCGGGGTTTGTCGAAACGATAGAACTGCGCGGCCCACATCTGGTGCTGGCCGACGCCGGTCGTGATGATCGCATCGCCCTTGGTGAGTTCGTAGAGCGCGGCCACGGCTTCCTGCGGAAGAATGTGCGGGCTGTTGCCGAAGCCGGCCTTGTTGTCGAACGGGTGCTCTTTCTTCCACTGCGCGATCTGCGCGTGCCACGCCTTCGTGTCGGGCGCCGTGAACTTGTGCGCGGCGATGAGCTCGTTCATCCGGCGCAGCGCGAATTTCACGTCGCTCTGGATCGGGAGGAGGACGCCCTTCTTGTTCTTGTTGTGCTCCGAGGCGTCGATGTCGAGGTGGACGATCCGCGCGCCCGCCGCGAATTTATCGACGGCGCCGGTGATGCGGTCATCGAATCGCGCACCGAAGCAGAGCAGCAGGTCGCACTGGTCGACCGCCCAGTTGCCGTAGGCGGCGCCGTGCATGCCGAACCACTGCATCGAGAGCGGATGCGTTTCGGGGAAGCAGCCCACGCCCATGAGGGTGGTGGCGACGTTGATGTTCGTCTTCTCGGCAAACTCCTTCAGCTCGGCATGGGCCTCGGCCGAAATCATTCCGCCGCCGACGTAGAGCACCGGTTTCTTTGCCTCGGCGATGAGCGAGAGAACTTTTTTCAACTGCTCATCCGTCGCGTGCGGGATGTGGCTGATGAGCGGATTGCGGAACTCGACCGTCGCGGGATAGACGGGTGTGATCATCGCCTGCTGCACGTCCTTCGGAATGTCGATGATCACGGGACCGGGGCGGCCGGTGCGCGCGAGGTGGAAGGCCTCCTTGAAGATGCGCGGGAGATCCGCCGCATCCATCACGAGGTAGGAGTGCTTCACGATCGGCAGCGTCATGCCGAAGAAGTCAGTTTCCTGAAACGCGCTTTTCCCGATGAACTTCGAGAAAACCTGGCCGGTGATCGCGACCATCGGCGTCGAATCCATGAACGCGTCCGCGATCGCCGAAACGAGATTGGTGGCGCCGGGACCGCTCGTCGCCATGCACACGCCGACGCGGCCGGTCGCCCGTGCGTAGCCCTCGGCGGCGAATGATCCACCCTGTTCGTGACGCGGGAGGATGGTGCGGATCTTGTCGGTGCGGGCGAGGGCTTGGTGAAGTTCCTGCGATGCGCCACCGGGGTAGGCGAAGATGACGTCGACACCCTCGCGGATCAGGCACTCGACAACGCAGTCGGCGCCCTTCATTTCGCGGCCGATCTCGGCCTGGGGAAACGCAGCGGGGGAGGTGGTATCTTTTTTCATGGCAGTATGCGCGATTTAACGAGCGGGAGACTAAAGGCCACTGGCGGGGTGGGAGGCAAGCCTTGGGATGGGCTGGGGACGGGTACAGCCGGGCTTTAAAATAGGCTGGCGCGTCGCGATGTGGAGAGCACGGTTGGCCCCATGCTCAAGTTGCTTTTCATCGGGGACATCGTCGGCCGGCCGGGCCGCGAGATCGTCGCCGAACGACTCCCGCGGATTCGCAAGGAGCACAGTGTGGACTTCGTCATTGCGAACGCTGAAAACGCCGCGGCCGGTGCGGGCATCACGGGTTCGATCGCAAAATCGATTTTGGAAAGCGGCGTCGATGCCATCACGCTGGGCGACCACGTTTGGGATCAGCGCGGATGGGAAAACGAGATCGGGCAGATCGAACACGTCTGCCGCCCAGCCAATCTCCCGGCTTCGAATCCCGGTTGGGACCATTTGATCATCGAGAAACGCGGCTTTCGCTTGGCGGTGTTCACCGTGCTGGGCCAAACCTATATGGGCTTGAAGGCGGACAACCCGTTTCTGTGTGCCGACCGGATGATTGCGCAGCTGAAGAACCAGGCGGACGCGATCTTGGTGGAGATTCATGCCGAGGCGACGTCGGAGAAAATTGCGCTCGGCTGGCATCTCGACGGGAGGGTGACCGCGGTCCTCGGAACCCATACCCACGTGCCAACCGCCGATGCTTGCGTGCTGCCGAAGGGCACCGCGTTCATGTGCGACGTCGGCATGACCGGTCCTTACGCGGGCGTGCTCGGTCGCGAGGTGCAGCCCGTGGTGTCCCGGTTTCTCGATGGCATGCCGCGGCGGTTTGAAGTCGCGACGGAGGACGTGCGCCTGTCGGGCGCGCTCGTCGAAATCAGTCCGTCGATGGCGCGGGCGGAAAAGATCGAGCTTTTGACGGTGCGGAAAACCTCGGCCTGACCGGGCCTCAGCTTTTCACGGTTCCGGCCTCTTCGTAGACGCCGAGGCGGCGGTAACGCTCGTAGCGGGCGTCCACCAAGGTGTCGGTGTCGAGGCTGCGCAGATCGTTGAGGTGCTTGTGCAGGGAATACTTCAACGTGGCGGCGGCTTGCGCGGTGTCGTTGTGGGCCCCGCCGAGGGGTTCGGCGATCACCTCGTCCACGACCCCGAGTTTTTCCAAGTTATCTGCGCTGAGCTTGAGGGCATCGGCGGCCTTGGGGGCCGCGGCGCTGTCCTTCCAGAGGATGGCTGCACAACCTTCGGGCGAGATCACCGAGTAGTAGCTGTTCTCGAAGATCAGGACGCGGTCCGTAACGCCGATGCCGAGTGCGCCCCCAGAACCACCCTCGCCGACGACGACGGAGATCGAGGGCGTCCGCAGCATCGCCATTTCCCGGAGGTTGACGGCGATCGCTTCGGAAACGTGGCGGGCTTCCGACTCGATGCCGGGAAAGGCGCCAGGGGTGTCGATGAAGCTGAGAACGGGAATCCCGAATTTCTCGGCCATTTTCATGAGACGAAGCGCCTTTCGGTAGCCCTCGGGCTGCGGCATGCCGAAATTCCGGAGGATCTTTTCCTTGGTATCCCGGCCCTTTTGCTGGGCGATGATCATGACGGCGTCGCCGTTGAAGAAGGCGGTGCCGCCGATCAGGGCGCGGTCGTCATTAAACTGCCGGTCGCCGTGCAATTCCTGGAAGTCTTCGCACATGATCCCGACGTAATCCAAGGCGTAGGGCCGCTTTGGGTGGCGGGCGATCTGCACCTTCTGCCAGGGGGTGAGGTTCGAATAAATCTCCCGGCGGACGCCATCGAACTTCTTTTCGATCGACGCGATTTCCCGGGCGAGATCGACGTTGGTCTCGATGGACTGCTGACGCAGTTCATCGAGCTGTTTCGTGAGCTCGCGCAAAGGCTTTTCGAACTCCAACACGTAGGCCGGGGTTTCCATAGGGCGGGAAAGCTACGGTTGCGGGCGGAACCCTGTCAACGGGCGCAAAACCGGGCGGGGAAAATGTTGAAAGAATGAAATCCCGAAATGTGAAACCTCGAACGAGGTGGCGGACGCTGTTTCCCGTTTTTCATTTCAAGGTTTCGCGCTTTCACTGTTTTTCGCCCGGGTTGGCCAGCTGGTCTTTCCAGCTGCCGATTTTGGCCTGGGCGCCGAAATGTTCCGCCCGGGCCTTGTCGCCGCGTTCCATCCAGATGCGGGAAAGCGTGGTGTTGATAAACAAATCGCCGGCACGGAGACGGTGGGCCTGCTCCGCGGCGGCGAGCGCGGCATCGAGCCGCCGGAGGGAAAAATTGACCTCCGCCAGGGCATGCCAGGCTTCGAAAGACGCGGGAGCGGTTTGGGTCGCGCGCGCGAGTTTTTCCAGGGCGGCGTCCGATTCTCCCAAGGCGTAGTCCGCCGTGGCGTCTTCGATCAGCGTCTGGAGTTCATCTTCGGTCATGGCGCGATACGTTGGTGGACCGGCGGAAAAAAGAAAGGACGGCCTTGGGGGCCGTCCTGGAGGTGGGCGAAAGGGTGGTGGTTACTTTTTAACGCCAGCCTCGATGTTGAGAATGACGGTGACTTCATCGCCCAGGGCGGCATCGAGCATCGCCGGGTCCTTCACGTTGAAGTCGGCTTTGTTGATCGTGGTGGTCGCTTCCCAACCCGAGAGCTGGGCTCCGCGCATGCCTTCGCCGAAGCCGAGCAGCTTGGTCTTCAGAACGACTTCCTTGGTGACGTCCTTGATGGTGAGGTCGCCGGCGACATCGAAGGTGTCGGCCCCGGTCTTCTTCCAGGATTTGCTCTTGAAAGTGATCTTGGGAAACGTCGCGGCATCGAGGAATTCCGCGGTGCGGAGATGGTCGTCGCGTTTTTGATTATCGGTGTTGATTGCAGCGGTCTCGATGGTCGCTTCGACGGAGCTTTTTTCGAGGTTGTCGCGGTCGACCGTGATATTGCCGCTGAAT